>CAWCAL010000008.1:0-117597 GCA_963793475.1 uncultured Acidimicrobiales bacterium | reverse complement strand
TTCAGTGGGAGCGACGTCCTGGCGGCGCAGGCCCAGGCCGGCCAGTTCCGGGCGTGTGATGGCGGGCTGGTGGGCCGAGGGATTCGACCTGCTGCTCACACCGGCGACCGCGAACGCCCGCACCGCCGCTGGGCCAGCTGACGCCGACCGACGACGACCCGATGCGGGGGCTCTACTCCTCCATCCCCTATGCGACGTTCACGTCGATGTTCAACACGACGGGCCAGCCGGCCATCGCCGTGCCGACCCATCAGTCGGCCGAGGGGCTCCCGGTCGGGATCCAGCTGGCCGGCGCCTACGGGCGCGAAGAACTGTTGCTGCGGGTCGTGGCTCAGCTCGAGCAGGCGCTGCCGTGGTCCGGCCGGCGCCCTCCCGTCCACGCGGCGTCGGCATGACCGAGCCGGTCGGCGACCGCTCCGCGGTCCAGCCCCTTCCGGTGCGGTTCACGGTCTGGTCCGACTTCCTCTACCTGTGGTGCTACGTCGCGGCCGTGCGCCTCGACCAGCTCAGCGAAGAGGTGGGCGACCAGGTCGTCGTAATGGCGGTCGTACCTGTCGCGGCCCGAGCCGCGCGAGTCTCCCTGGAGAAGTTCCGGGCCTACACCCAGAGCTGGCTGCGCCCGGGGGTCGATGGCGCCCAGGGTGAGCTTCGTGCCCTGGGCGAATCCCACGACGCGCAGCCCAGCCACAGCCTGCCGTCGGCGGTGGCCGGCAAGGTGGCGGCATCGTTCGGGCCGGAGGCGTGGGACCGCTACCACCTGGCGCTGATGCGGGCGTACTTCACGGACAACCGCACGATCAGCGAGACCGAGGTCCAGGTCGACGTCGTGGGGGAGTGCGGGCTGGACAGCGATGAGTTCGCCCGCCGGCTGGCGGAGGACGGCGAGGCGCTGCGGTGCAGGTGCGCCAGGAGCACGCCGCGGCGATGGACCACATGGTCACCGCCGTCCCGACCGTGCTGGTCAACGACCTGCTGCCCATTCCGGGCGCCCAGGAGCTGGACGTGTACGTCGCGTCGTCCGTCGGATCGCCGCCAAGAACCTGAACCCTCTTGGGGTCAGGCACCAGAGGGTTCACCTTTGGCTGTCACACGTCATCCGTAGGTTCTTCCCATGGCACGAGCACCGAGACAGAACCACGCCGGCGGCTGGCATCACGTGATGAACCGCGGGGCCGGTCGAAGATCGATCTTCCGTGATGATCACGACCGGATCGCCTTCCTGGGAATCCTCGACGATGTGCACCGTGACGAACGGCTGGATGTCCACGCCTATTGCCTGATGGGCAACCACTACCACCTCGTCGTCCATTGCCCGGAGGGGAACCTGTCGACGGCGATGCGCTGCCTCGGGGCTCGCCACGCCCAACGGTTCAATGCTCGCCATGGCCTCGACGGCCCGCTGTTCCGTGGTCGCTTCCGGTCCAAGCCGATCACCACCGACGAGTATCTCGTCAGCGCCGTGCGATACGTGCACCGCAATCCGCTCGAGGCGGTCGCCGGGAGCGAACTCGCTACGTACCGGTGGTCGAGCTATCCCGCCTACGTGGGGTCGGCCGCGATCCCGCGCTGGCTCACCTGCTCGACGGTCGCCGAGTTGGTCGGGGGCGGAATGGGCACGTACCGAGCCCACGTCGAGTCCGACCGGCCGGGTGACGGACCCGGCGATGGCGAAGGACCAGGTCGGCTCGAGCTCATGCGGATCGACGAGGCGGTGATGGCCGCGCTCTCCGGTACCGACGACCTACCGGTCTCGGCGTGGATCCGGCCCAGGCTGCGCCGGGACCTCGCCCTCGTGCTGGCGGTCGACGGGGGCACGGTCACGCCGGCCGAGCTTGCTCAGCACCACGGTCTGGCCGGCCGCGACAGCGTTTGGTCGGCAGTCAAGCGGACCCGTAAGCGGGCCACCGGCGATCCTGCGGTGGCCGCGCTGCTTGACCGATGCCGAGCGGCGATCGACGCAGCCGCATGAGATGAACCTGAACCCTCTCGGTGCCTGACCCCGAGCGGGTTCAGGTTTGGATGCGGTCGAGGGCGGCGGCTACTTCGGGGGGCTCGTCGGCGGCCCGGCCCAACGTGCCCAGCACGGTCGACGACACGAAGCCGCGCAGGACCGCTCCGCCGTCGGTCCCTTCCGGCAGCTCGTGGGCGTCGGACCAGGACGCCTCGACTCGGTAGCTGTCCTCGTGGCCGGGGCGCTCGACCAGCCGGGCTCGGGCGACCGACCGGGGCGGTGGGCCGCCGGGGCGGGTGCTCTGCCACCCCTTGAGGTCGGCCCACGGCCGGTTGGGGACGTTCAGATTGAGGGCGATCGGGTCGGGCGGTGGAGCGTCGAGCAACGCACGAGCGGCCAGGGCGGCGACCCGTCCGGCGGTTTCCCAGTGCTGGCCCTCCAACGCTGCTTCGGGGGCCTGACCCTCGACGCCGAACCCCGCCACCGCCTGGCTCACGGCGAGTCCGGTGATGCCACCCTGTCGAGCGGTGAGCGCCGCCCCCACCGTTCCCGAGTGGTAGATGGCGCGACCAACGTTGCTCCCGGGGTTGATCCCGGAGACCACCAGATCGGGGGCGGGCCCGAACGCACCGAGGCGGGCGTACAGGACGCACAACGCGGGCGACCGGCCACCGACCACGCATCGTCGGCGCCTTCGACCGCAGCGCGATGCACCTCGGGGCGGGCCCCGTGGATGGCACCCAACGCGGCGCCCGAACCCGAGTACTCCCCGTCGGGGGCGACGACCACGACGTCGCCCAGCTCGGCGACGTGGGCGGTGAGCACGTGGAGGCCGACGGCGTCGATGCCGTCGTCGTTGGTGACCAGGAGGCGCATCCCCGGGACGGTACCGCCCAAGTCGTCCCGATCGGGTGGTGCCATCACCGAGCCCGAGCTGCCACCATGGGATGCCTCCCGCCGCCTGCCGCTGCCGACGAGCGCATCGTCGCCGAGCCCATGCCCCTCGACACCGCCGCCGCCCTCGATCTCACCAGCAGGGCCCTCGCCACCGCCCCGGGCCAGTTCCTGCTCAAGCAGCTCGACGTCGCAGCGGGACCGACGACCCCCCTGGAGACGTCGGGGTTCCTCGATTCCTTCCTGCCGTCGCTGATGCCGCGCGCCTCGGTGCACCAGGGGCTCGCCGCCGGGCTCAACGTCCTGACCGCCCGATTCGTCGCCGGCGGGGTCGAGGCGCTCAACGACAGTGTGTTGCCCGCGAGTGCCGGCCTGGGCCCCAAGCTCGGACTGCGCGCCCTCGAGATCGGCGCCGGTCGCGGGCTCGCCGCCCTGCCCGAGGTGCAGGACGAGAACCTGTGGCGCGCCGGGGCCAGGACCGGCGGCAGCGTGCTCACCGCCGTCGCCGTCGGCGGAGCGGCCCACGACGTGGTGCAGCACCTCCGGGACCGTTTTCCGGCCCACAGCCCTCTCCGACCCCTGCTCACCGGCTCGATCCTGACCACCGGCGTGTTGGTCTGGGCGTCACGACGGTTGGCGGTGCGCAAGTCCGAGATCAAACGTTGGCCGGTCGATCAGCAGGCGACGACGATGGGGGCCGTCGGGGTCGGCGCCGCGGTCAGCGTCATCGGCACGGGCCTGGGGAAGGGATTCACCGCCTCGCGTCGAGGCCTCATCCGGTACTTCGGGCCCGGTGTCACCAAGAACGTGATCGCCCGCACCGCCAACGCCGGCTTGTGGGCCGGCGGACTCACCGCCGCCTACAACGCCGGGATCGGCTACATCGGTCGGGCCAACGAGAAGATGGAACCGGCCTACAGCCGTCCACCTCACAGCGAGCTGCTCTCGGGCAGCCCCGAGAGTGAGTCGCCGTTCCCCGAGCTGGGTCAGCAGGGTCGCCGCTACGTTTCGGACGTCGTCACGCCCGACATGATCGAGGAGGTCGTCGGCGAACCGGCAGCGGCCCACCCCATCCGCACCTACGTCGGATTCAACTCCGCCCCCCTCTACTCCACGGGACGGGCCGAGCTGGCGATGGCCGAGCTCGAGCGCAGCGGTGCCTTCGATCGCAAGTACCTCCTGCTCATCTCCCCGACCGGCACGGGATGGGTCGACCAGACCGTGGTCGAGGCGGCCGAGTTCTTCGCCCGGGGGGACATCGCCAGCTGTGCCATCCAGTACGGACGGTTCCCGTCGTTCCTCTGCGTCCAGAAGGTGGGACTGGGTCGGATCCAGTTCCGGCTCCTGCTGTGGAGCATTCGTCAGCGGCTGCTCGAGCGTCCCGAGGAGGAGCGCCCCAAGGTCCTGGTGTTCGGCGAGAGCCTGGGCGCCTGGACGTCGAGCGACGTGGTGATGGGTCAGGGCATCCACGGATTCGACCACTACGGCATCGACCGTGCCCTGTGGGTCGGCCTCCCGGCGCTGGCCAAGTGGTCGCGCAACGGCATGGCGACGGGTTCGAGCGAGCTGATCCCCGACGGCACGGTCAGCGTCTTCGACCGCCACGAGCAACTGGCCGAGCTCGACGAGGAATCCCGCGACCGGTTGCGGGCCGTGATCCTGTCGCACGACAACGACCCCATCGCCGCGCTCCGGCCAGAGCTGGCCATCCGGCGGCCGCACTGGCTGCGCGACGAGCGGGGCCGCAACGTCCCCGACGACATGGACTGGATCCCCCTCGTGACGCTGTGGCAGGTCGCCATCGACGCCGCCAACGCCATGGTGACCGTGCCCGGACAGTTCGGCTCGTTCGGGCATGACTACCGCGGCGACACCGCTCGGTTCGTCCGGGACGCCTACCACTTCCCCGCCACCGACGAGGAGACCACCCGGCGCATCGACGAGCGGCTGATCCAGCTCGACCTGGAGCGCAAGGAGCGCATCAAGGCCGAGGCCGAGCACGAGGCCCCCATCGCCTCCGCAGCGCGACTGCCCGAGGACGCGTTCCACGGCGCCATCCCGATGCAGACCCAGAAGGCGTCGGGTCCGCGCTGGCTGCGCAAGGGCAACGAAGAGGTCGACGCCATCGCCGAGGCCGACGACGACGCCTGAACCCGTGAACCCGGGCGAGCGTCTGGGTCGCCCGAGTTCACGAGTTGGGAGGGGTCAGGCGGGGGGCTTCGGGCGTCTGAGGCGCCACGCCAGGAGCGCGGCGAATCCGGTGGGGATCAGCAGGATCCACGTGAGCAGGCGGTAGATCAGCACGCCCGCGGCGACCTCGTTCACGAACTCCGATCCGGCCAGGGGCGTCAGCATGCCGACCAGTCCCACCTCGGCGACGCCGGCCGCCCCCGGTGTGATCGGGATCATCGTCAACCCGGCCACCAACGCAAAGACCGCGAAAATCGCGGCCCAGCCCAGGTCGTCCTCGGGGATGCCGACGAACCGCATTGACATGACCAGAAGCGAGCACTTGCCGAAGATGGTCAGGACGGTGGCACCCGACGTGAGAACCCACTTGTCGCTGATGTAGTCCAGCGACGTGGCCCGCTGGGTGGTCAGCAGCTCGTCCAGATGCTGGTCCTCCGGTGCCGGTCGCCGCAGGACGCGGAGGACCCATCTCCACAGCGGTTCGAGGATCTGCCCGGCGCGAGCCGTCCGCTGTTCCGATCCGAGCACGAAGGCGGCGAAGACGATGATGAAGGCCAACGCCAGCGTGGTACCGACGATGATCGCGCCGAACCCCTCGAGCGGGATGTCGGCGAGGAAGATCAGCACGCCGGCGACGGCCGGAAGCATGAGCTGGGAGCCGACGGAGAAGATCCCGCTGGCGGCGACCGCGGTGGCAGCCTCGTTCGGGCCCACCCCCCAGGACTGGTACATCGAATAGCGCACCGGGAGGTCGCTCGGGCCGGGAATCAGCGAGGAGATCGCGCTCGGACCGAGGTAGGCCAGCACGCCTCGTCTGGCCGGGAGATGGTGGACCAGCGAGGCGGTCTGCAGACCCTGGGTGCCGATCCAGATCAGCCAGCCGAACCCCAGGGCGAGCCACTCGGCGTCGGAGAGCCGATCGATCGCTTTGCGGATCTCGTCGAAGTCGAGGTCTTCGAAGATGTTGAACAGCACGACGCCGGCGATCCCGACCGCGATCACGGCGAAGGCGATCCGCCACCCGACGCGTAGCACGGTCTTCACCGAGAACCCCGGCGCGTCGGCGACGGCCTGGTTGAGCGCCGACTCCTCGGGGTCCGCGGAGGCGCTCGGTGTGGGCTCGTCGCCGTGGTCGGACATCGGGGGGAGGCTACCCTTGCCCGCCGTGGTCATCATCGGACTGGCTCTGGCCCGCATCGGCGAGTCCGACTGCGAGGAGCTGGGCGACGGCTTCCTCGTCCAGCCGATCAACGCGCTCTCGAGTTTCGCCTACGTGGCGGTGGGGATCGCGGTCGCCGTCGTCGCCTCCCGGCGGGTCGACCGACCCCTGCCGTCGTACGTGTACGCGATCAGCCTCGCCGCGATCGGGCTGGGCAGCGTGGCGTTCCACGGGCCGCAACCGGCCGGCTCCCGCTTGATGCACGACCTGCCCATCCTCATCACGGCGCTCTTCATCCTCTGCCACGACCTGGGTCTGTTCGTGCCGCGATTCCCCGTCCTTCCCGTCTTCGCCGGGGGAGCGGTCGCCGCTGCGGCGCTGACCCTCGTCAGTCCCGACGCCGGGATCGTCGCCACCGGCGCCGTTCTCGTCGCGGTCGGCGCGGCCGAGATCCTGATTCACCGCCGAGGTCTGAGGTCCGACGGCGAGTCCGGTCAACCGGTGCTGACGTGGGTGATCGCCGGGGTGGCGCTCCTGGCCGGCGCTTCCTGGCTGCTGGGCCGAACCGACGGTCCGCTGTGTGATCCCGACGGGCTCGTCCAGTTCCACGGCGTCTGGCACGTGGTGTCATCGCTGATCTTCGGGCTGTGGTGGTGGCTCGCCATCGGGTCCCAGGCCCCGTCCGAAGCCGACCGGCGGCAGCCGCATGGGGCCGATTCAGCCTTGTAGGTTGACCTCGTGCCCATGACCGACGAAGGGCGGATGCCGGCCACCGGCAAGGATCGATTCATCGCCAAACTCGTCGACGTGCTCGTGCGGGCCATCTACCGGGACGTGCAGGTCACCTGGCCGGTGCCGCCACCGGTCGACGGACCCCAGCTGACCGTGGCGAACCACTTCGGCGGGTTCTCCGATGGACTGGTCCTGCTCTACGCGCTGCCCCGGCGGCCGGGCATCGTAGCCCGCGACCTGATCTGGAAGGTCCCGCTGGTCGGTCGGCTCATGACGTGGATCGGGGGGATCCCGGTGCACAAGCCCGAGGACGGTGCGGTCGCCAGCGCCAACGACCAGATGTTCGGCTCGTGCTACGAGGCTCTGCGCGACGGGGGCCACCTCCTGATCTTCCCCGAAGGGGTCACCCGCAACGAGCCGTCGATCGCCCCGGTCAAGACCGGAGCGGCCCGTATCGCCCTCGGGGCGCGGGCCAGCGGGGCCGAGGGGCTCGTGGTGGCTCCGGTCGGCATCCACTACGAGGACAAGGCGGCGCTGCGCAGCCGGGTCGTGGTCAACGTCGGCGTGCCGCTCGACCTCGACGAGGCCGTCGAGGAGTCCATCGGCTCGGACGCGTCTGTCACTGCGGACGACCTCGACGCCGACAACCGGGCCGCGGTCCGCGGCCTGACCGACGGGATCGACACCATGCTGCGTCAGGCGGCGCCCGACTACGCCGATTGGCACGAGGCGCGCACCCTCACGGCCGGGGCCGAGATCGCGTTGCGGGACCAGCTGGACGACCCTCGCAAGCCGGTCCCGATCGCTCTGCGAGATCGCCTGGCGAACGTGCTGGCCGATCGATCGCCGGAGCGCCGGGCCCGCATCATCGAAGCCGTCGAGGACTACCGGTCCGATCTCGATGCGCTGGGCGTCAGCGATGCCGATGTTCAGGCCCGGCTCTCGACCGGCGGCCTGATGGTGTCGCTGGTCCTGCAAGTGGTCGCCGCTGTGCTCGTGCTGCCGTTCGCCGTCGTCGGCGCGGTGATCAACGCGGTGCCCGCGCTGATCGTCAAGGCCGTGAGTCTGGCTCGGCTGTCGCCGTCCATGCAGGCCACGGTGAAACCGGCTGCCGCGATCCTGGCGTTCGGCATCACGTGGGGCCTGGTGGTGTGGGCCGGATTCCAGTGGCTCGGTGTCGGCGGAGCGGCGGCGGCCGTCATCCTGCTGCCGGTGTATCTGGCCGCGGTCATCGTGCTGGCCGAGCGGCTGGCCCTGATCTGGCGGCTGATCCGTCGTTGGCGGGCCGGTGGCAAGACCCGCAACGTCGAGCGGCAGCTCGACCGGGAACGCACCGCGGTGGTCGAGGCGGTGCTGGCGCTGTGAGCGACCTGCTGGTGATCCTGGTGCTGGCCGTTCCGCTCTTCGTGCTGTGGGCCTGGGGGTTGTGGGACGTCGCCCGGTCGCGGCACGACCTGTCGGGCTGGCGCCGGGTGGTCTGGCTGGTCGCGCTCCTCCTCCTGCCCGTCATCGCGCTGGCGGCGTACCTGCTCACCCGCCCTCCCCCCGACCGCCGACAACGTCCCCTCGTCGACGAGAACGTCGAGGTCGCGGCGCGGATCGTGAGCGTGGCCGAGCGGCATCAACGCGGTGAGCTGACCGACGACCAGTACCGCAGCGAGATCAGGGAGCTGACCGGGCGGAGCGCCTGAGTCGTTGCCGGAGGGCGATCGTCAGGTGGCGGGTTCGGCGGTCGCCCCGCCCCCGAAGAGCTTGCGACCGGTCATCAGCGCCTTCTTCCGGTCGGGTTTCGCGTCCGCGGCCGCGGCGACCGCCTCGTCGATGTCGGCGTCGACCGGTGGGTTGCCTTCGGGTCCGGCGTCGTCGCTCACCCGAGCACCCTACGTCGCAGGGTCGGACCGGGTCCCGAAGCGCCCGATCGGTGACCGGTACATTCGCCGGGTGAGCGAGCCGAGCATGTTCGGGGGCAGGACCCCGGCCGAGACCGCCATCGCCTGGTCGCTCGTGCTCATCCAGGTGGCGCTGATGGCGGGGGCCATCGTGGGCGGCGCCGGTTCGGCCTGGACGGTTCCCGAGTGGCTCCGGAGCGTCTGCAAGGTGGTGCAATACGTCGGGCTGGGCATCCTCGTGATCGGGGCGGTCAACCTGGGGCGGTCGCTGACCGCCCTGCCCACACCGGTGCCGCACGGCGAGCTGCGCACCGGCGGGCTCTACCGCTGGATGCGGCATCCGATCTACACCGGCGTGATGGCACTGACCCTGGGTGGAGCGGTGCCATCGGGCAACCCGATCCGTCTGGCCTGCGCCGTCGGGCTCGTGGTCCTCTTCATGCTGAAGGCGCGGTGGGAGGAGGGCAGACTGCGCGAGCAGTACCCGGACTACGCCGCGTACGCGACGGGTGTCCCGCGCTTCGTCCCCGGCGCGCAACTCTGGTCGAACACGCGTTCGACAGGGCGCCCGTGAGCGGTCATGATGGGGGAGTGGACCCACCTCCGCCCGGCGGGCGAGCCACCATCCTGCATGCCGACCTCGACGCCTTCTACGCCTCGGTCGAGCAGCGGGACGATCCGACGCTGAGAGGCAAGCCGGTAGTGGTGGGAACCGGCGTGGTCCTGGCGGCCTCGTACGAGGCCAGGGTCGTCGGCGTACGGTCGGGGATGAACGGGGCCGAACGCCGACGTCGCTGTCCCAACGCCATCATCATTCCACCGCGGATGAAGGCCTACTCAGCGGCCTCCAAGCTGGTGATGGCCTGCTTCGACGACGTGACGCCGCTGGTCGAACCGCTCTCGGTGGACGAGGCGTTCCTCGACGTCAGCGGCGCGCAGCGCCTCCTGGGGTCACCCCGTGAGATCGCGCAGGAGCTGCGAGCGCGGGTGGCCGCCGAGGTCCGGTTGCCGTTGTCGGTCGGGATCGCCACCACCAAGTTCCTGGCCAAGGTGGCCAGTGCCGCGGCCAAACCCGACGGCCTCATCGAGGTGCCGGCAGGAGGCGAGCTGGACTTCCTCCATCCCCGACCGGTCGAGTGCCTCTGGGGGGTCGGCCCGGTGACCTCGCGCAAGCTGCGCGAGGCCGGGTTCGCCACGGTCGGCCAGATCGCCGCCCTCGACCGCGACACCCTGGCGGGAGTGGTGGGCGCCGGGGCCGGCCACCACCTCCATGCTCTCGCCCACAACCGGGACCCACGCGTCGTCGACACGCAGCGGGGCCGGCGCTCGATCAGCGCGCAGCGAGCCTTGGGAAATCGCAACGATCGAACCCTCGAGGACGTCCGGGCCATCGTGCTCGGCCTGGTCGACCGGGTCGCCCAACGGCTCCGCGCCAAGGACTGGGTGACGCGGACGGTGACGGTCCGGTTCCGCTTCGCCGACATGGCCCGGGCCACCCGGTCCCACACCATGGCCATGCCCACCGCCACCACCGCCGCGCTGCACGAGGTGGCCGACCAGCTCACCGTCGACCTGCTCGGGACCCGCGCCGACGAGGACGGCCGGACCGAGCTGTCCCGCCGCGGCCTGACGCTCATCGGAGTGGCGTGCAGCGGCCTCGGCCCGTCCGACGCGGTCCAGCTGACCCTGCCCGGCACCGCCGACGAGCCCTTGGCCATGCAGACCGACCGCCAGGAACTGGACAGCGCCGTCGACGCCGTGCGAGAGCGATTCGGCCACGACCTGGTCAAGCCAGCGGCGCTCCTCGGCCAGGGTCCGGCGCTCGAGATGCCCCGCCTGCCCGACTGAGCGCCTCCGCTGCGCGGAGGTTGGGAGTTCAGCGAATTCGAGCTTCGCGCTGTACCTACCCGCTGAACTCCCAACCGCTGGACTCCTAGGGTGCGGCGATGGCTCCCTCGGTGATCGTCTTCGACTGCGACGGCGTCCTCGTCGACAGCGAGGCGATCGTGATCGAGATCGAATCCGAGCTCCTCACCGAGGGCGGTTTCCCGATCACCGCCGACGAGATCGCCGAGCGTTATGTGGGACTGAGCTATCCCGACATGATGCGGGGCCTCCAGGTCCAGTTCGGGCGGCCGGTGCCGAGTTCGCTCGACCGAGGAGGTGCAGGACCAGGCCCATCCGGCCTTCGAGGGTCGGCTCCAGCCGGTGCCGGGGATCCCCGAGCTCCTGGCCCGTCATCGCGGGCCCCGATGTGTCGCCTCCAGCAGCAACCCCCAGCGGATCGCCCGGTCCCTCGAGCTGACCGGGCTGGACCACCACTTCGACCCGGCCCACCTCTTCTCGGCGACGATGGTCGCCAACGGCAAACCCGCACCGGACCTGTTCCTCCACGCCGCCGCCTCGCTGGAGGTAGCGCCGGATTCCTGCCTGGTCGTCGAGGACAGCCCCAGCGGTGTCTCGGCCGCGCTCGCCGCCGGGATGTCGGTCGTCGGGTTCGTCGCCGGCGGTCATGCCCGACCCTCACTGGGTCGCCGGCTGGCCGAGGCGGGCGCGCCGCTGGTCGTCGACCGGGCGGAGGCGTTGCCGCTTCCGCTTTGAGAAGGAGGCCCATCGCGCCGGTACGGTCCAGACCGATGTCGCCTCCCCTCCTCACCCCCGACGATCCGCCACCGGCCGACGTGCTCGACGGCCACGATCGGCGCCTCCTCCTGGTCTGCGATCACGCCAGCAATCGGGTGCCCTCGGCCCTGGATCGCCTGGGGCTCTCCGACGACGTCCTGTCCCACCACGTGGCGTACGACCGCGGCGCCCGATCCCTGGCCGCCGGGCTGTCCCAGCGGCTCGACGCCCCAGCGGTGCTCGGGGGGTTCTCCCGCCTGGTCATCGATCTCAACCGATCGCCGTCCAGCGCCCACTCCATCCCGGCCGAGTCGGACGGCATCCCGGTGCCGGGGAACCAGGGGCTCGACGATGCCCACCGTCGAGCCCGCCGGACCGAACTGTTCGACCCGTACCACCTTGCCGTCGCGGCAGCGCTGGACCGGGCGCGGTCCGAGGGGGTCACGCCGGCGGTGGTCAACGTCCACTCGTTCACCCCGGCCCTGGCCGACGGCGTCCACCGGCCGTGGCAGATCGGGCTCCTGTGGCGCCACGACGACCGGCTCGTCACACCGCTGCAGGAGCACCTGCACGCCGAACCGGGGCTGGCGGTGGGGGACAACGAGCCGTACTCCGGCCACATCCACGAGGGTTACACCCTCCCGCACCACGCCGAGCACCCCGGACTGGCCCACGTCCTGCTCGAGGTCCGCGACGATCAGCTGGCCACCGACGGCGGCGTCGAGGAGTGGGTCGACCGCCTGTCCGGTGCGCTGGACGTCGCGCGGGGCAAACTGGTGGCCGAACGAGACCCGCCGGCCTGACAGGGGGCACACGATGGCTGACGAACCGGCATTGACCGTGGGGGTGGAAGAGGAGTTCCTCCTGGTCGACCGGGAGACGGGTGAGCTCCTGCAGGAGGCACCTGCGGCGCTGCTCACGGCCTTCCAGACGGCGATCGGTCCGCAGTTCACCACCGAGTTCCTCCAGTGCCAGATCGAGGTGGGCACCAAGGTCTGCAGTTCGATGACCGAGCTGTCGGACGAGCTGATCGGCCTCCGATCGGCGGTCGCTGCCGTCGCCGACGACCACGGCCTCGCTCTGGTGGCGTCGTCCACCCACCCCACGGCCGGTCGGGACGCCGCCCGCCGGACCAAGAAGGAGCGCTACCGGGTGCTGGCCGAGGACCTCCAGGAGGTGGTCCGACGGCTGGTCATCTGCGGGATGCACATCCACGTGGGCATCGACGACGAGGACCTGCGGCTCGACTTCATGAGCCAGACCACCTACATCCTTCCCCACCTGCTGGCGCTGTCCACGTCCTCGCCGTTCTGGCGGGGCAACGACACCGGGCTCAAGTCCTACCGGATCTCGGTGTGGGACGAGATGCCCCGCACGGGGCTTCCCCCCAACTTCGAGAGCTTCGGCGAGTACGAGCGCCACGTCGACGTCCTGGTCCGGGCGGGGGTGATCCCCGACGGGACGATGATCTGGTGGGATCTGCGGCCCAGCTGGCGATTCCCCACGATCGAGGCCCGGATCTGCGACGTGTGCACCACCGTCGAGGACGCGGTGGCGATCGCCGCGCTCCTGCGCTGCTGGGTCCACATGTTGTGGCGACTGCGCCGGCAGAACCAGCGGTGGCGGTCCTACGAGCCCTGGCTGCTCAACGAGAACCGCTGGCGGGCCCAGCGCTACGGCACCGACGAGGGCATGATCGACTTCGGTCGCGGGTCCATCGTGGGGTTCCCGACGCTGATCGACGAGGTCGTCGAGCTGCTCGACGAGGACGCCGACGCGCTGGACTGTCGCCGCGAGCTCGCGCAGCTGCGGACCATCCTGGACCGCGGGACCAGCGCCCATCGCCAACTGGAGGTCTACCGGGGCGCCATCGACGCCGGCGCCGACGAGGACGAGGCCGGTCGTGCCGTCATCGACTGGCTGCGCTCGGAGACCGTCGCGTCGTGTCGGTGAGCGGGATGTGCAAGAATATTGCGGTTATGTTACGGAGACCCCCCATGAGCCGGCTCGGCTCCCTTCGACTGCTCGGCATCGCGCTGCTGGCCGTGATGCTCCTGGCCGCCCCGTTGGGCGCGCAGGACCTCGATGAACTGAAGGACGAGCGCAGTCGGGTCCGGGCCGAGGCCGCCGCCGCCGCCTCCCAGGTCGACGCCGGGAAGGCCGACGTGGCCGAGCTGTCCGACGCCCTCGATGTGCTGCAGGCCAACGTCGCCAGCCAGCAGGACGCGCTGGCGGTCGCCAGCCAGGCGCTGGCCGACGCCGAGGCCGAGGTCGCCGCGGCCGACGCCCGGCTCACCGAGATCGAGTCCGAACGCGACGCCACCATCACCGCCATGCAGGGACTCATGGTCGAGGCCTATGTGGGTGGCGACGCCTCGGGTCGCTCCCTGCTGTCATTCGACGACCTCGGCACCGTCGAGACCGAGCTGGCGTATGTCGACGCCCGCTTCGGCAACCTCGACGATCTCCGTGACCAGTTGCGCGCCATCGAGGAAGACGCCGCCGACACGCTGGCGCTCCGCGAGGACGCCGAGGCCGAGGCCCAGGAACAGCGCGAGACCGAGGCCCGGGTCCTGGGTGAGCTCGACGCCGCCCGCACCGCACAGTCGGCACTGGTGGAGGAAGCCGAGATCCGGCTCAACGCCCGCCTGGCCGAGGCAGCGGTGCTGGCCGACGCCGACGCCGACCTCTCCCGCCAGATCAGCGAGGAGGAGGCCGCCATCGCCCGCCGGCTCGCCGCCGACGCCGAGCGCCGCCGCCGGCCGCCCAGCAATCGGCCTCCTCATCCTCGTCTTCGTCTTCCTCGTCGTCCTCCGGCGGTGGCGGGGGTGGCAGCGTGACCGTCGTGGGCTCGGGCGAGATCGTCAACGTGGGCGGCATCCAGGTGCATCGCTCCATCGCCGGCAACGTCTCCGCCCTGCTCTCCGCTGCGTCGGCCGACGGGGTCCCGCTCTCGGGCTGGGGCTACCGCTCGTCGGCCCGCCAGGTCCAGCTGCGGCGGCAGAACTGCGGCTCGTCCGACTACGCCATCTACCAGGCGCCCTCGTCGTCCTGCTCGCCGCCCACGGCCCGGCCGGGGTCGTCCAACCACGAACGCGGGCTGGCCATCGACTTCACCTACGGCGGCGGCACCATCGGCAGCCGATCCAACCCGGGCTACCGGTGGCTCGCGTCCAACGCTTCGCGCTTCGGGCTCTACAACCTGCCCAGCGAACCGTGGCACTGGAGCACCAACGGGAACTGAATCCCGCCGGCGTCAGCCAGGGCGGCGGGCCCGCACCACGGTGTCCTTCGCCACGCGCTGACCGTCGTCGGTGGTGACGACACGGTCCGCCACCTCGGCCCGTTCGATCACGAATCCGTCCAGCGCGGCGACGATCTCGTCGGGTACCGGGAGGACCCCGGGATCCTGCGGGCCGCCGCAGCCCTCGTCCAGGTTGGATCGATCGTGGGCCACGAGGAGGAACGTCCCCCCGGGGGCGACCGCGTCGCGACCGTGCTCCAGCGCCGCGGTCCGTTCCGGCTCGGCGAGCTGGAGGTAGCACGACAGCACCAGGTCGAACGGGTCGGTCGGGTGGTAGGTGGTGGCATCGGCCACCTCGAAGGAGACGTCCACCTCGTTGCCGGCGGCCAGCTCCCGACCCTTCTCGATGGCGCGACCGGCGAAATCGATGGCCGTCATCCGCCACCCCTGGGTGGCGAGCCACACCGCGTTGCGGCCTTCACCGCAGGCCAGGTCCAGTCCCGTCCCCGGGCGGAGCCCGGCCAATTCGGCTCGGACGAACTGGTTGGGCTCCGCGTGCCAGATCAGCTCGTCGGTGTCGTATCGGGCGTTCCAGTCTGAGGCGTCCACGAGGGCGATTCTGGCAGGTCCGGTGTGCCATGATCGCTTCCTGCCGTATCGGGGAGTGTCATGACCACGTTCAATCTGGCCGAGCTGTGGGAGGTCCTCACCGACGCGGGGCCCGACGCCGAGTGTCTGGTCGCGGGCGACCAGCGCCGGACCCGGCGCCAGCTCGACGACCGGGCGTCGCAGCTGGCCCACGAGCTCCGGGCCAACGGCATCGGCCGCAACGACAAGGTCGGGGTCTACAGCCTCAACCGTGTCGAGTTCGTCGAAGCCATGCTGGCCTGCTGGAAGCTCGCCGCCGTGCCCATCAACATCAACTGGCGGTACGTGGCCAAGGAGCTGCACTACGTCGTCGACAACGCCGACCTGGCGGCCATGGTCATCGAGCGCAAGTACCTGCCGGTCTTCGGGGAGATCGCACCGGACTTCCCGTCGGTGCAGCACATCGTGGTGCTGGAGGACGGAACCGACCACGAGCCCACCAACCTCGAGGTCGTGGAGTACGAGGCGGCCCTGGCCGGGCAGCCCACGACGCGGGACTTCGGCATCGAACGGTCCGACGACGACCGCTACCTGCTGTACACCGGTGGCACCACCGGCATGCCGAAGGGCGTCGAGTGGCGCCACGAGGACGTCTTCTACGGCTGCATGGGGGGCGGCAACTACTACGACCCCATCGCCAGCGCCGACGACATCGTCATCAACGCCACCGAACCGGGGCTCCCGATGAACCCGCTGGCCATCGCCCCGCTGATGCACGGCGGCGGTCAGTGGCCCACCTTCATCGGGCTCTACAGCGGAGGGAAGTCGGTCATCTACACCGAACGGTCCTACGACGCCGACAAGGTGCTGCAGCTCTGCCGCGACGAGGACGTCATGACGCTGTCCCTGGTCGGCGATGCGATGGCGCGTCCGCTGGCCGAGGCCAAGTTGGCCGGGTCGTACGAGCTGCCGTTCCTGATGAACGTCGGCAGCGGGGGAGCGATGCTCACCAAGCCGGTCAAGGATCAGCTGCGCGAGGCGTTCCCCGGTGTGATCATCACCGACGGCTACGGCGCCTCGGAGACCGGGTCGGCTGCGGTCGGAATCGACAACGACAACGACATGGAGGCCGTCAAGTTCACCGTCGATGCCAACACCTCCGTCCTGGACGACGATCTCGAGCGGATCCCGGCCGGCTCGGGTCGCAAGGGCATGCTGGCCCGCACGGGCCACATCCCGCTGGGGTACTACAAGGACCCGGTCAAGACCGCCGAGACCTTCGTCACGGACCCCCACGGGACCCGCTGGGTGGTCCCGGGCGACCTGGCCGAGATCGACGCCGACGGCATGCTCGTGCTCTACGGCCGGGGATCGCAGTGCATCAACTCGGGGGGCGAGAAGATCTTTCCCGAGGAGGTCGAGGCCGTGTGCCGGGCCCATCCCGACGTCTACGACGCCATCGTGACCGGCGTGCCGGACGAGCGCTTCGGCTCCAAGGTGGTCGCCCTGGTGGAGCTGCGTGACGAGGCGCAGGAGCTGACCCTGGAGCAACTCCAGGAGCACTGTCGCCAGGAGATCGCCGGCTACAAGCTGCCCCGGTCCATCGTGGTCGGCCCGGTGCGGCGCACCAACGTCGGCAAGCAGGACTACGTCTGGGCCAAGGAGCGCGCCCTGGAGGCGCTGGGCTGACCGGCGCGGTGGCCCGCGGTGATCAGGCCCCCGACGGGTCGGACCGCTCGGGATTCTCCGCCGGCGAGCGCCGGGTCCACCAGAGCGCTCCCGCCAGACCTGCGACCACCACGCCGACCGCCAACACGGCGGGACGATCCAGCGCCCAGGTGAGGGCGCTCCCACCGACCACCACGGCCATGATGATGCCGGGGACGATCCCGATCGCCGTGCCGACGAAGAACGTGCGGAACGGGATCTTGCTGACCCCGAGGAACCAGTCGGCCGGGGGGAGCTGACCCGTCACGATCCGGAGCAGGATCACCGGCCCGACGCCGCCCTCGGCCAGACGGACGTCCCAGTGCGCGATCCGCGGTGGAATGCGCGAGTTGACCCAGTCGCGGGCGAACCATCGAGCGAACAGGAACGCGATGGTGCTGGCCCCCATGTTGCCCACCCACGAGAGGGCGACCGCAGCCGGCCAGGGCCACACCACGGCCGCCGGCAGCACGAAGAACACCCCGGGCAGGCCGAACGGCTGGATGATCCACATCGACAGGACGAAGACCACCGGGCCGATCCAACCGGAGTCGCGCAACAGGTCGATGACACGGTCCGGGTCGCTCAGGAGGTCCCAGCCGCCCAGCAACAGGAACAGTCCGGCCGCCACGACGGCAGCGAAGGCGGCCAGGATACGGGTCCGGGTGCTCAGGTCAGCGGCTCCCGCTCGTCATCGGCACGGCCTCAACCGAGGAGTCCGGTGATGGCCAACGCTGCCAGGTAGAACACCGGTCCCGCCAGCAGGCCGATGGCGATCGAGATGATGGTCCCCGCCGCGCGCTTGCCGGCCGGGCGTCCGGGTCGGGCCGGCACCCATCGCACCACCCGCCACCAGCGCGATCAGCCCGATCAGGGCCTCGAAGAAGACCAGGATCGGACTGAGGACGATGGAGCCCAGCGCCGTCCCGGCCAGGATGCCGACCCGGAGGGGGACGATCGCCTCTCGGTCCTCTTCCACCGGCGAGACCATATCCAGCTTCCTCGTTTCGCGGGTCGATGGACCATGATGGCCCAACCCAACCCGTCAGGAGGGCTCATGACCGACGTCAGCGACACCGCGCTCACCCCGCTCTCGTTCCTGGAGCGGTCGGCGATGGTCTTTCCGGACCGCTCGGCGATCCGCTACCGGGAGCGGACCGTGACCTACGCGGAGATGGCCGGCCGCGCCACCCGCCTGGCGCAGGCGCTGCGGGCCGGTGGGATCGCGCCGGGCGATCGGGTCGCCTACCTCTGTCCGAACCTTCCCGAGATGTTGATCGCCCACTTCGGGGTTCCGCTCGCCGGCGCCGTCCTGGTGGCGATCAACACCCGGCTCGCCCCCGAGGAGATCCGCTACATCCTCGAGCACTCGGGAGCGCGGGTCCTGGTGGGCGACAGCGAGCTCCTGGCTCCGCTGACCGAGGTGGTCACGGACCTGCTCGCGGGCGACCTGGAGGAGGTCGTCGCCATCGTCGACGACCAGGCCGACGGCGCACCCGGCGAACTCGAGTTCGCCACGACGTCGTACGCCGACCTGCTGGCCCGGGGCTCCGACGAGCCGCTGCCGTGGGCCGTCGACGACGAGCAGGGGATGATCTCGATCAACTACACGTCGGGGACGACCGGCCGGCCGAAGGGGGTGATGTACTCGCACCGCGGCGCGTACCTCAACGCCATCGCCGAGCTGACGCACAGCCGGTTCAGCCCCGAGACCGTGTACCTCTGGACCCTCCCCATGTTCCACTGCAACGGCTGGTGCACGACCTGGGCGGCCACGGCGCTCGGCGGCACCCATGTGGCATTGCGCGGGGTCGATCCCGAGGAGATCTGGAGCCTGATCCGGTCCGAGGGGGTCACCCACCTGAACGGCGCGCCCACGGTGCTGATCTCGCTGGCCAACTCGCCGGCTGCGGCCCCGTTGGAGCGACCTCTGGTGGTCACCACCGCGGGGGCCCCCCAGTCCCACCGTCATCTCCGACATGACCGGGTTGGGCGCCCAGCTGGTCCACGTCTACGGACTGACCGAGACCTACGGGCCGCACACCGTCTGCGAGGTGCAGCCCGCATGGGAGGACGAGACGCCTGATCAGCAGGCGGAGCTCCAGGCTCGCCAGGGAGTGTCGTTCTTCATCGCGGATCCGACCCGGGTCGTCGACGAGGAGATGCACGACGTGCCGAAGGACGGCGAGACCATGGGTGAGGTCGTCATGCGGGGCAACAACGTGATGAAGGGCTACTACCGGGATGCGGATGCCACTGCGGCCGCGTTCGCCGGCGGGTGGTTCCATTCGGGTGACCTGGCCGTGTGGCATCCCGACGGCTACATCGAGCTGCGGGATCGAGCCAAGGACATCATCATCTCGGGCGGCGAGAACATCTCGACGATCGAGGTGGAGCAGGCGGTGGACAGCCACGACGCCGTGCTCGAGTCGGCCGTGGTCGCCGTCCCCCACGAGACCTGGGGCGAGCGACCGAAGGCGTACGCCGTGCTGAAGGCGGACGAGTCGGTCACCCCGGACGAGCTCAAGGCGCACGTAAGGGACCGGCTGGCCGGGTTCAAGGTGCCCGACGAGGTCGAGATCCTGGACGAGCTGCCCAAGACCTCGACCGGCAAGGTCCAGAAGTTCGTGCTGCGCGAGGGCAACTGGCACGGCCACACCCGCCGCATCAACTGAGCACGCTGGGGGTCAGGCACCCAGCGTGCTCACTTCCGGTGACCGGCGGCCACGGTCGGCCCGCGTCCGATCTCGCGACCACCAGGCCCGGAACTGGGCTCTCAGGCCGCGAGTTCGCGGTGGGGGTCGGGGGCCACCGGGTCCTTGACCGTCGCGGTCGAGACGGCGACCGCAGCGATCATCGCAGCGCTGATCATCAACACCGGCTGATAGGTGTCGGCCAGGTCGTTGCCGACCGACAGGATCAGCGGCCCGGTGGCGGAGGCGGCGACCGCGACGGTGTGGCTGATGCCGCGGATGGCGCCGATGTGGTCGGTGCCGAACCACTTGGGAAGCAGCGCGGCTGCCGAGCGCCCGGATCGAACCGCCGGCGATTCCGGAGACGAGTCCGTAGACGATTGCGGCCGCGCCCGGGCTCACCACGCCGGCCAGGGCGACGGCCGACGCCAGCGCGAGCCCCGCGAACGGAACCAGAATCTGGGCCCGTATCCGATCGGTCAACCACCCCACGACGAAACTGGCCGAGACCACCCCGACCATCTGGGGAACGAAGATCGCCGCGGCCTCGGTCTCGGTGAGCCCACCCTCGCCCATGACCGAGACGTTGTGGAAGGTCAGACCGGTGATCAACGCGGCGGACGACGCGACGATGCTCATCAGGCTGAGGAACGCCGGCGTCCTCACGGCCTCGCGCACGGTGAGCGAGGGTTGGGGCACGAAGGTCTCGGTGGTGACGCCGGGAATCCCGTCGGGCACCTGTCCGATCGCCGACGGCCGATCGACCATGCCGAACCGGCCGATCAGCGGCACGGTCAGCGCGATGCCGGCGGCGGTGACGAGCCAGGCCTCACGCCAGCCGACGGCCCCGATCAACGCGGTGAAGAGCAGGGGGCTGAGGGCCATGAGCCCCGCCGAGACCGTCATGGCGATGGCAAACGCCCGGCCGCGCCGAGCCTGGAACCAGAGGGAGATCGAGGTGTCGCCGATGAGGGAGAGCGACCCCTGGCCCAGCATGCGGACGCCCACGAACGCGACCGCGAGCATCACGATGTTCTGCGCAACGCCGAGCAGTGCGATCGCCACCGCGAACGCCGCTCCGACCACGGTCGTGGCGTGGCGAACACCCCGTCGATCGACCCACCGCCCGATGGACGGCAGGGCAGCCGACCCGGTCAGGGTGGCGATGAGGTACGCGGCGGACAGGGTCGAGCGGCCGATGTCGAGGTCCTCGATCATGTGGTCGATGAACGACGAGACCCCGATGGTCTGGCCGGGGGCGGTCAGCGCCAGCAGGAGCGTGGACCATCCGAGGATGTGCCAGCCCCGAAAGGGGATGGGTGTGGACTGGCGCATCGGGCCAGTCTGGCAGCGGGTCGGCGTTATCCCGCCACGACGCGCTCTCTTCGTCCCACTCGGCGACGCGCTCGGTGTCCTCGTAGACCTCGAACCGCTGGATGCGCCCCCACCGGATCTGCAGGAAGTCCACGAATCGGTTGCTGTAGGTGTCGGTCCCGGCGGGGCCGGTGATGTGGTCGTGGGCCCGGATGGCGACCCGGGTGTGCCACGGCGGCCCGTTGACCAGGATGTCCTCGATCTCGACCTGGAGCCCCTCTGCGGCGAACCGTTCGGCGAACGATCGGGCCTCGTCGACGCCCCGATGGGTCACGAACGCCGTCCGGCCCTTCCGGACCGGGCGATGCATGGCGGACCACGAATTGTCGCCGGCGAACATCAGCTCGATGTCGGGAGCGGCCAGGCGCAGGAGGAAGTCCGGATCACCGGCGTTGAGCCTCGCCATCCCGTGGCGTACCAGCTTCCGAACCGCGGCCTTGTACATGGGAGGTGCTCCTTCGGCGTCTAGAACGATCACTCTAGTAGAGCGAGCGTTCTAGACTCAACCCATGGCCACGACACGCGACCGACTCATGGCGGCGACCAACGAGCTGTTCCGTCGCCAGGGTTTCAACGGCACGTCGATGAGCGAGATCACGAAGGCCTCGGGATCGCCGACCGGCTCGCTCTACCACTTCTTCCCCGGCGGCAAGGACGATCTGGCCGCCGCGGTGCTCACCGAGTCGGGCGCCGGCTACCGGGAGCTGTTCGAGCTGATCGCCGACGCGGCTCCCGACGCCACCACCGCGGTGGCCGACTTCTTCGAGGGCGCCGCCGCCGTGCTCGAGGAGACCGACTACATCGATCCCTGTCCCATCGGCACCGTCGCCCGAGAGGTGGCCAGCACCAACGACCGACTCCGCAGTGCCGCCGAAGCGGTCTTCGACAGCTGGGTCGAGGCCGCGAGCGAGATGTTCGAGCAGGAGGGGCTGGCGCGAAGCGATGCCGTCGAGCTGGCCACCACCGTCGTCGCCGCGCTGGAGGAGGGTTCATCCTCGCCCGTACGCGGCGCGACGGTGAGCAGCTGCGGATGATCGGCCGCCGGGTGACCGCGCTGGCCGCCGCAACTCTGGGCGGGGCTGCGACCGACGACGTGAACCCGCTCGGTGCCTGACCCCCAGAGGGTTCAGGTGTGCGAATCGGGGAAGTAGGACGGGTGGGCCGGCTCGGGGGAGGAGGTCCGCTCGTCCACCACGATGTCGATGGTGCGGCCCAGGGCCTCCTCGACCAGGTCCTTGCGCTCGTCGGCGCTGTAGAGCTCGAGCTCGACGTCGCCGGTGACGGTCAGGCCCAACTCGACCGTGTGTTTGGTGACCCGGCACCGGACGTCGTGCACCGCGGCGGCGCGCCCCCGGTCGAGGGCGATGCCCAGCCGGAGGAGTCCGGCCAGCAGCCGAACGGCGTGCTGGTCCTTCCGGCGCAGCTCGGCGAACTCCGGGTGGGTCTCCTTGGGCGCACTCTTGCGGTGGTACCGGGCCACCTGCGCCACCAGCTCGATCTCCCGGTCGGTGAACCCGACCAGGTGATCGCTGTTGCGGATGACGTAGTACGAGTGCTTGTGGTGGGCGGCGTGGCTGATGAACCGACCCACGTTGTGGAGCAGGCCGGCGGCCTCGAGCAGGTCGCGCCACTTGTGGCCGCGGCCGTGCACGTCCCTGGTGTCGTCGAAGAGCCGGAGCGCCAGATCGGTTGCGTGGGTCACATGGTCCCGGTCCTCCTGGAAGAGATCCGCCATCCGGAGCACACCGTCGAGCCTGATGTCCGAGAGGTGATGGAAGGCCGCGGGACCGATCCGCTCGCGGAAGCGGTCCAGGAAGACTCCCTCCCGCAGCGCGTACTCCGACACGGTCATCGACTTGATCTCCAGCAGCTCGAAGATCTGCTGCAGGAGGAGCACCCCGGCCGGCAGGACGTCGGCCCGACGGGGGTCCAGGCCCTCGAGGGCACGACGCTGGTCGGTGGTCTTGGCGGCCAGCACCTGCTTGGTGACGCGATCCAGCTGGGTCCGGGTGAACTTCACCTTGTTGAGCGTTCGGGGCGATCGCCCCTCGTTCTGCTGGATCAGCCTCGCAATCGCCTCGATGGTGCCCGAGCAGCCGACGGCGATCTCCCTGGGCAGTCCCTTCATCTCGTGCACCGCGGGGCTGAGGAACGAGCGGATGTACCTGCGGCACTCGGCCACCGCGCTCGCGGGTCACCCGGCCGTCCGGGAAGAATCGGTCGGTCAACCGGATGTGACCGACCTTCAGACTGCGGGCCGCCGTCACCGATCCGGCGTGACCGACCAGGATCTCGGTGCTGCCCCCGCCGATGTCGACCAGCATGACGTCGCGGTCGATCACCTGGAGCGCCTGCAGCACGCCGAGGTAGATCAGCCGGGCCTCCTCGACCCCGGTGATGACGTCGACCTCGACCCCGGCATCGAACCGGCGCCCGCTCGACGAACCGCGGACGGTTCTTCGCCTCCCGCACCGCGCTGGTGGCCACCGCGGTCACGTCGGCGTCCCAGATCTGTGCGATCTGGACGAAGCGGCCGAGGGCGTCGATCCCCCGTTCGATGGCGTCGTCGGTGAGCTGGTCCAGGTCACCCGCCCCGGAGCCCAACCGGACCGGTTCCTTCTCCTGGGCGCACGACGTCGAACCCACCGTCGTGGTCCAGCCGGGCGATGAGCAGGTGGATCGAGTTGGTGCCGATGTCGATGACGGCGTGGGTCTCGGCTCCGCCGTCGCTGGTCTCGCTCATTCCGGTGTGACGTAGGCGGCGGTGATGCCCCCGTCCACCGTGAATGCGGTGCCGGTGACGAACGAGGACTCGTCGGCGGCCAGGTAGACCACCGCGTCGGCCATCTCGGCGGCCTCGCCGAATCGGCCCATCGGGATGTGGACCAGCCGCCGGTGCTGCTTCTCGTCGGTGTCGAGGTACTTCATGAGCAGCTCGGTCCGCAACGGTCCGGGACACAGGGCGTTGACGCGAATGCCCTCGCGAGCGTGAATGACGGCGAGCTCGCGGGTCATCGACAACACGGCCCCCTTGCTGGCCGTGTAGGCCAGTTGCGGGGTGGCAGCGCCCATCAGTGCGACGAAGCTGGCGGTGTTGACGATGCTCCCGCCGCCGGCTCGCTGCATGGCGGGGATCCCGTACTTGCAGCCGAGCCAGACCCCCTTCACGTTCACCTCCATCGTCAGATCCCAGACGTCCTCGGTGGTGTTCACGGCGTCGTCGTCGGCCGAATGGCTGATCCCCGCATTGTTGAACAGGACGTCCAGGCGGCCGAAGGCCGACTCGGCGCTGTCCACCATCGACGAGCAGTCCTCGGCCCGGGAGACGTCGGCGCGCACGGTGATCGCCTCGGCGCCGGCTTCC
Organism: uncultured Acidimicrobiales bacterium; assembly: GCA_963793475.1. GTDB lineage: Bacteria > Actinomycetota > Acidimicrobiia > Acidimicrobiales > CAWCAL01 > CAWCAL01. Next base: position 93,190 of record CAWCAL010000008.1, on the reverse strand, counting down.
CGCACCAGCGCGGCGGTGGCCTCGTTGTCGTCAGCGGCGAGGTCGGCGCAGACCAGTCGTGCGCCCTCCTCGGCCATGCGAACAGCGGTGGCCCGCCCGATACCGCCACCCGCCCCGGTGATGATCGCTACCTTGCCGTCCAGCCGCATGAGGGAGAAGGTAGTGCGGCGTTGTGGGGTCCGTCGCACCCGGAACCGGGCCGCTGCGGCGCGGCGACCGGTACGGTCGGGTCGTGGCAGCGGACGGAGCCCGAGCGGGCCGAGCGGGACGTCGGGCCGGTCTCGTCAGCGCGGTGCTGGAGGCCGTGCGGACCGTGGGGCCGACCGCGTCGATGGACGAGCTGGCCGATGCGGCGCAGGTCCCGAAGTCCGTGGTCTACAACCACTTCGCCGACCGGGCCGGCCTCCTGTCCGCCGTCGGCGACGCGGCAGCGGACGAGTGGTGCGACCGTCTGGGGCAGGCGTCGTCGGTCGGCACCGAGTCGCAGCGCGGCCGAGCCGCCATCGAGGTCTTCGTCGCCCTTGCCGAGGCCGAACCGCACCTGTACGACCTCGTGCGCCCCGGAGCCGACCGGCGGGCGTCGTCGAACCGGGTCGAACGGATCGGAGCTGGGATCGCCGCGGCGGTGGCGCCGCATCGACCCGACGACGACCCCGAGACCGCCGGCGCCGTTGGCGGAGCGATGTTCGCCGCGGTGGATCGCTGGTCGGCGCACGGCACGATGGACCGCGACGACCTGATCGACGGGCTGCTGGTCTTCGTGAGGGCCGGTCTCGGCCCACCGCCCGACCCCGCAACCGCGTAGCGAACACCGTGGGGTCAGACCCCTGGTCGTCCGGAACGAGCACGTGTCACGGGGTCTGACCCGTGGTCGGTCGGGGTCCGAGGTCTGACCCCCCGATGCTCGCTACCAGCCCAGGAACCGGTGGAGGTCGCGGGCGCGCTCGGCCCACTCGACCAGCAGGGCCAGGCCCCCCAGGCGGTCGGCGTAGCGCCGGTCCGGGTCCACCACGTCGTCCCCGCCGTAGGCGACCGTCGGTTGATCGAGCTGGGCCAGTTGCAGGGGCATCAACCACTGGTACTTCACGGCGGCGGACCACACGCCCAGCCGCACGAGCTCCTCGTTGCCGGACCAGCCGGCGTCTCCGAGGCCGTCGAGATAGGCGGTGACCACGCGGCGGTCGAGCTCCGCCAGGTCCTCGGCACCGAGGAAGTGGTCGAAGACCGTGTCGACGATGAGGTTGCTCACGTCCTCGCCCAGGGCGCCGTCCCCCACGAATGACCAGTCCACCAGCGAGAGAGCTCCGTCGGACCGCCACAGCAGGTTGTTGGGCCAGAAGTCCAGGTGGCACAGCGTTCGGGGGAGGCGCTCGGACAGCGCGAAGAACCAGTCGGCCTCGTCGTGGAGCCGTCGGGTGCCTTCGCGCAGGGTGCCGGGATCATGACGGGCGATCAGCGGATGGGCCCAGCGCTCACCGTCATCCAGCAGGCCGTAGTCGACCGGTTTGGCCGACGAGTAGCGCCGCAGGAAGCGCTGCGACAGCCAGGCCTGGTCGGGTCCGCCTTCCACTGCGATCCGGCCCTGGGCGATGCCGAGTCGTCGGGCGGCTTCGACGACGTCACCGACGGTCCAGTTCCCGTGGTCCGACCCGAGGTCCTCCAACCAGAGGGCGAGCGAGCCGTCCTCGCGCCGATGGAGGGCGAGCAGTTCCGGCGAGGTGAGGCCGCTCCCGGCGTAGGCGTCGCCCAGCTCGGCTTCGTAGACCCGTGCTTCGCGGCGCCAATGGTTGAAGTGATCGGGGTCCTCCGACGGCAACCAGTGGGCCGGCACGCCCTCGGTGCGGCGCCCCACGACCTTGACGACGGCGGTCCGGTCACCCGCCCGGACCCGGTCGACCGACTGCGTGACGCCGTTGGCGCGGTTGTGGGTGAGCGACGTGACCTCCAGGCCGTCCACCTCGCCCCACAGCGCGCGAGCCTCGACCGCGAGCGTCATCGGGTCCTACCGGTACGGTCGCCCGTTGCGGGCGTAGGCGGCGGCGGAGTTGAAGATGTTGATCGACATGAGCCCCGTCTCCCCGTCGGCTCGCCGGTCGTAGATGGCCGCCACCCGCTCCTGGACCGTGGCGTCGTCGGGTGCGGCCTCGAGCGCGTAGTCGGCCAGGTGACAGGCCTGGCGCAGGTCACCCTCGCCACCGAGCGCTTCGGCCCGATCGAGCAGCGCGGCCGTGCCACCGGCCAGGTCGGCGATGGTGGCGGCCAGCGCATCGCGCCCCGCCGGCTTCAGCTCGCTGGGCCGGCCCGTGAACCAACCGCCGTAGTACCGGATCACGTTGCGGACGATGAACTCGGCCTCGTCGTAGACCGGCTGGAGCCAGGGGCTGGCACTGGTCGGCAGGTCGATGGCGGACACGATGTCCACGTGAGGGGCGAGCCATCGTTCAGCAGCGCGAGCGTGCGGTCGACGATCGTCTCCAGGAGGTCGGCGGTCTCGGTCAGGATGGCGTCGACCGTGGCCGGGTCGTCGACGACGGGACCGCCGTGGCCGGGAGCCAGCGAACGCGGAGCCTTCTCGGCCATCGCCCGGAGTGCCGTCGCCCAGTCCCACGGGTACCGCTGGACCTTCTGCGGGTTGCCGGCGTTGGGGACGCCCCAGATGATGAGATCGCCCGGGCACAGCACCCCCCGGTCCGGGCAGTACACCCAGGTGTGGTCGTCGGTCTCGCCGCGGGCGTGGAAGAGCTCGAAGGTCACGCCGCCGACCTCGATCGTGAGCTCGTCGTCGTAGAGGGTGTCGGGCAGGATCTCGGGAAAGGAGAAGTCCACCCCCTGCTGCCGGTCGACCGCTCCGCCGAACTGGCGGGCGTTGATCGCGGCGTTGTGCTCGGAGGTGGCGTCGTACCGGGCGAAGCGGGCGGGCATTGCGGAGTGGGCGATCACCCGCGGCGGGTCCTGGCCCTCGACCAGGAACGAGGGCAGGCCGTATGCGTGATCGACATGGCCGTGGGTGAAGATGGCCGTGTGGACCGGTGCCCCGGTCTTCTCGCGGATCTCGCCGGCGATGTGCGGAGCCAGGATCGCGGTGCCGGCATCGACCAGCACGATGCCGTCATCGGTCTCGAACGCGGTGGCACCGCTGAGCATCGACGAGAACCAGGTGCGCTCGGCCAGCTCGACGGGGCCGCCGTTCCAGAAGAACTTCGCCTCCTCGGGCGACGCGTCCCGCATCGCTGCGAACTTGGCGGTCGGGTTGCTGGCCATGGTGGTCCTCCGTGCCCCGCGACCGGGACAGGTCGTGGTCGTTGGTGGGCGCCGGCGCTACGACGCGTGGGTCAGCTCGTCGAAGCTGCCTTGGATGCAATCGGCGTAGTGCGACGGATCGGGCATCTGTCGACGGCAGGCGGTGAACGTGACGGTTAGCCCACCGTCGTAGGAGAAGATGGCGTGCATGAGCCCGAGGTAGTCCACGATCGGCGCGGTGCCGTACAAGCGGACCGCCTTGGCTCCCGCCAGGTAGAGCGGGAACTGCGGGCCGGGCACGTTTGTGACGACGCAGTTGACCGGTAGGCCGATCTGGCCCAACAGGCCGGTGCGGGACGACACTCTCGCGGCCAATCCGGCCAGACGCATCGGGCCGAACTCCGTGTAGTCGGTGAGAGTCGTCGCGCCGATGGTCTGGTGGAACGACTTCGCGTCGCGACAGGACGCGGCGACCGCCTCCAGCCGCTCGAGCGGATCGGCGATCTCGGTGTGGAGTCGCGAGAACATTCCGGAGACCTTGTTGCCGGCATCGTCGGCGTCCCCTTCGGCCCGCACCGAGATCGGGGCGAAGGACACGAGCGAGTCGTCGGGCAGCTCGCCCTTGCTCTCGAGGTAGGTGCGCAGCGCGCCGCCGACGATCGTGATGACGGCGTCGTTGACCGTCGCCCCGTCGACCTGCTTGCGGATGCGCTTGATGTCGTCCAGTTGGAAGTACCGCCCGTCCATCACCTTGTTGGGGCTCACGGGCTCGTTGAACCGGGTGTGCGGAGCTTGGGCGACCGGGCCCTCGATCTCGTGCCTGCGGGTGCGGTCGATGGCGCGCGCCAGCATCGGGACCGATCGGCCGACGGTGCGGACGAACCGCCAGGGTCGGGTGATGTTGTTGATGGTGGCCCGGGTGAGCAGCTCGGTGGTCGGGGGCGGCTGCTCGGGTGCCCATCCATCCTGTTCGGGTTCCCGTGGAGTCGGCTCGAGGTCGTGGATCGCCGCGAAGACCTCGGCCCCGCTCATCCCGTCGATCGCCGAGTGATGGATCTTCGTGGCCACGGCGACCGAACCCTCGGGGACACCCTCGACCGCGTCGACCCCGTCGATGACGGTGACCTCCCACAGAGGTCGGGTCATGTCGAGTGGGCGGCTGAACAGGCGCCCGGCCTGCGCCATGAGCTGGGTCCAGGTTCCGGGCCGGGGGAGCGCCAGGTGGCGGAGGTGGAACTCCAGGTCGAAGTCGGGGTCCTCGATCCAGTACGGATGGTCGAGTCCGAGGGGAACGTTGACCAGCCGCTGGCGGAAGCAGCGGGCGTACTGGAGCCGGGCGGCGAACAGCTCGACCACCTCGTCGTAGTCCATGGCGCCGGTCGGGGAGGTCGATGGGTCGTAGATGACCAGGCTGCCGACGTGCATGGGCGTTGCCGGTGTCTCGGCGTACAGGAAGCCGGCGTCGAGCCCGCTGAGCTGTTGCATCGACGATCCCCCGGAGGCGCGTGCGAAAGGCGACTGTAGCGACTCACGGGTGGTCCGCACCCTCGTCGCCGGGTTGCCGGAGCAACCTGAACCCTGTCGGTGCCTGACCCCGAGAGGGTTCAGGTTGTGAGCACGCCGGCGTCGGTCAGGGCGGTGCGCACGGCGGCCAGCTCCTCGGCCTCGAGGGCACGGGTCGTCGAATCTCGTGGCGCGGCCGCGCGTGGGGATCACTCCGACGCGCCGGAGCTCGCCGTCGTCCACGTACGGGCTGGTCATGAAGCGGTCCCACAGGAACCACTCGGCCGACCCGTCGGCGAGTGCGGCGCGCAGCGCGTCGATCCCGCCGACCGGCACCATGAGCTCGGGATCCCACGACCATCCCTCCTGCGCGGCGAGGACGGCGGCCATCAGGTGGGATCCGGAACCCGGTCGGGACACGGCGACCGGCCGCCCCGCCAGGTCGCCCACATTCCCGATGGAGGACCCGGCGGCGACGTGGACGCCCCACTGCAGGGGCGAGTCGGTGTAGCACCCGATGATCCGAGCATCGAGTCCGCCGGCGGATGCGGCGACCACCCCCTCGGTCAGGGCAACGATGGCATCGACCGATCCGTCCGCCAACGACGCCACCATCTGGCCGGTCCCCTCGGGCTGGTCGACCCACCGGACGTCGACACCGACGTCGGCGAACACGGAGCGCTCCGCGGCGAGATGCCACGGCAGGTTGAAGTGCTCGGGTACGCCGCCCACCCGGACGATGTCAGCGGCGCGCGACCCCTCGGTCACGGATCGAGCAGGACGGCGCGGACCGGGCTGGCGTCGAACCCGACCAACCGGAGCGGCAGGGCCACGAGTGTGTACCTGCCTTCGGGCACCGCAATCAGGTCCAGCCCTTCGAGGCCCACGACGTCGCGTTCCAGCATGCGGTGGTGGCTGGGCACCTCGGTGGACTCGAAGGGATCGATCGAGGGCGTGTCGATGCCCATCAGCACCACCCCGGCGTCGGCGGCGGCGTCGACCAGGTCGGGGGCGAAGGAAGCGAAGTCGTCGGTGAACCGGTCGGGGTCGGGGAACGTGTCCGTGCGGAACAGGATGCGAGGCGCGTCGATGGAAGCCGGCAGGTCGTCGGACCGGATCAGGCCGTGCCGCCCCACGTCGGCGTGGACCACCCGACACGGGCCGAGATACCGGTTGGGGTCGACCTCGTCGATGCCGGCTCGGCCCGCGCCGAAATGGCCGGGCGCGTCGGCGTGGGCTCCGATGTGGACCGTGGACACCACGGTGGAGAGGTCGTAGCCGTCGCCGTCGTCGAGTGACTTCTCCATCCGCCGCTCCAGTGGCAGGGAGCCGGGCCAGACCGCTGTGGTCGGGGAGAGGGGCGGTGAAATGTCGTACCGGATCACATCCGCCCCGCAATCGACCAGAGGTCGGGGAACACCTGGTGGAACATGGTCGAGGCGAGGAAGGCGGCACCGTCGCTGCCGCCCGTGCCCGCCTTGTTGCCGATCACGCGCCGGGTCAGCTGGACATGCCGGTATCGCCACGCCTGCAGACCTTCGTCGACGTCCATCATCAGCTCGAACAGCACCGCCATCTGAGGTGTGGTCATGAACAGGTCGTAGCAGCCGTCGGCCACGACCTCGTTCGGTTCGTTGGGTCGGGTGACGTCCCGGTCCAGCAGCTCGGCGGGCACCGCCACACCCCGTTGGGCCAGCATCTCGTAGAACGCGTCGACGACGGTGGGTTCCCCGATCCGTCGCCGTACCCGGTCGAGACCCGGGAAGTCGGCCGGGAGGCTCTCGAGCACCTCGGGCCGCTTGTGGCCCAGCACGCACTCGATCTCGCGGAACTGCATCGACTCGAACCCGGACGATCGGTCGAGCAGACCCCGGAAGGCGAGGAACGACTTCGGGGTCATCGTCTCGAGGATGTCCACCTGCCCCACCAGCGTGCGCATGATCGATCGCAGCCGCTTGAAGGTGTGGATGGCGCTGAACAGCCGGTTCGCTGACAGTGCGACCTTGGTCTTGTCCAGCTCGTGGAGGATCTGTTTGAACCAGAGCTCGTAGGTCTGGTGGACGATGATGAACAGCGTCTCGTCGTGCTGCTCGGGCTCGGAGAGCGGGTCCTGGAGCGAGATGAGCTGCGGAACCTTGAGGTAGGACGAGTAGTTGACGGGTGGCTGGCTCATGTCGGGCTCACGCTCCCTGGCGCCGGCGTCTCCGGGGGCGAGTCTTCCACGCCCACCGGCCGGCGAGGAGCGTCAGCGTTCCGGCCGCGGCGCCGGCGATTGCGGCGTCGATGGCGAGGCGCTGCACCCGGGCCCGGCGCCGAGCGGCCGCGTAGGGCGTGCGGCTGAACGTGACCATGGAGTACAGGGGCCGGAACAGGCTCGGGGCCCACCGGCCGAGCGCCCGCTCCACGGCGTGACGGGCGCGGAAGAGGGGCGAGGCAACGTGGTCGCGCATCTCGACGAAGTTGTCGAGCGTGAGGTCGGCCAGCGCGTCGGCGTCGGGTTTGCGAGCCGTGGCGAACCCGGCGAATGCCTCGCCCACGTTGGGCCGGACCCGCTGGAGGTGCCACGCCAGCAGGAGAGCATCTTCCAGCGCGGCGTTGGCTCCCTGGCCGTAGAAGGGGACGATGGCGTGGGCGGCGTCGCCGATCAGGACGGCCTTGTCCCCGTGCCACCACGGCCGGCACCGGATGGTGACCAGGGACCCGGTGGGAGCGTCCTGGTACTGGGGTCCCAGGTCGGGGATCAGCGGGACCAGGTCGGGATAGGTGGACGCGAAGACGTGGCGGATCCGGTCGGGCGTCGCGATCGCGTCGAATCCGCCCGGCCCCTCGAACGGCCAGAAGAGGGTGACGGTGAAGGTCCCGTCGGGGTTGGGCAGGGCGATCATCATGCGATCGCCCCGGGGCCAGATGTGCAGGGCGTGGGGCTCGATGGCATGACCGCCGTCGGGTCTCGCCGGCAGGGTCAGTTCCTTGTACCCGTGGTGGAGGTGGTCCTGGGAGAAGTCGAACCGGCCCTGGCGCGAGATGGCGGTCCGAACCTGGGACCAGGCGCCGTCGGCCCCGACGATGGTGCCGGCGTCGAACCGATCCGTCGTACCGTCGGGTCGGGCCAGGGTCAGGACGGAGGCGTCGAGGTCGATCGACTCGACCTCCTGGCCGAACCGCAGCGTCACGTCGGGGTGATCGTCGGCCCGATCGAGGAGCGACAGGGCGAGGTGACGACGCTCGACCGAGAAGATGGCCTGGCCGTCGGCCGAGTAGGGCTGGAAGTGGGTCGGTCCGTCCTCGTCGTGGATCATGCGACCCGGCATGGCGACCGAGGCCGCCCGAACCTCGTCGGCGACGCCGACCGCCTCGAGCGTCGCGAACCCGCGCGGTCGACAGGGCCAGATTGATCGAGCGGCCCTCGCCGAGCTGGCGTCCGCGCGGATCGGCCCGTCGCTCGAGAAGATCGACGTCGTGGCCCTGATCGGCCAGCAGGACCGCCACAGCGGCGCCCGCCAACCCGCCGCCGACCACCGTGAAGTGTCGGGGGTGCTTCCAGGCGGGGGACCGGGTCGCCACGGTCAGTCCGGGATCTCGGCCATCGTGGAACGCAGGGCTTCGATGGCGTGCCAGACGTCGACGCGGGTGTTGTAGATGGGGGCGGGGGCGAGACGGATGACGTCGGGGCGGCGCACGTCGCCCACGATGCCACGAGCGGCGAGGCCTTCGAAGAACCGGTCGACGTCACCCCGGAACCGCAGGGAGAGTTGAGCCCCCCGGCGATCGGGATCGCGCGGTGTGAGGATCTCGATGCGGTCGTCGCCGAGGTGGTCGATCCCGGCCTCGAGCAGGCCGGTGAGTTGCAGCGACCGTGATCGCAGTCGCGGCATTCCCAACCGGGCGAACAGCGCAACGGACGCTCGGACCGGTGCCAGCGCCAGGATCGGTGGATTGGACAACTGCCATCCGTCGGCCCCCGGACCGGCGACGAAGTCCCGGTTCTGGTCCATGGCGAACCGGGTCTCGGGCTGGTGACCCCACCACCCCACGAGCCGACGGTCGCGGGTGGCCTCGTCGTGCCGCTCGTGGATGAACGCGCCGGCGACGGCGCCGGGCCCGGCGTTGAGGTACTTGTAGGTGCACCAGGCGGCGAAGTCGACCCGGTCGTCGTGCAGCGAGAGGGGAACGTTGCCGGCGGCGTGGGCCAGGTCGAATCCGACGATGCAGCCGAAGCGGTGGCCGAGTTGCGTGATGGCGGCGAGATCCAGAGATTGCCCGGTGAAGTAGTTGACCCCACCCAGCAGGATCAGTGCGATCTCGTCACCTCGCGCGTCGAGGACGGCCTCGAGCTCGGCCGGGTCGAACGCCCGACCGGGCGAGCCGACCGTGTGCAGGTGCCGACCGGGGTCGCCCCCGTGCCAGCGAATCTGACTGGCGACGGCGTAGCGGTCGCTGGGGAAGGCGTCGGTCTCGATGAGAATGCCGGCCCGTTCGGCGGTGGGCCGGTAGAACGCCGCCATCAGGAGGTGCAGGTTGGCCGTGAGGCCGTTCATCGCGACGACCTCGTGCGGCAGTCCGCCCACGATGCCGGCCAGGTCGTCGCGGACCAGCTCGTGATACGGGAGCCAGGGTGGGGTGCCGTCGAAGTGCGCCTCCACCGCCAGGGCGGCCCAGTCGTCGAGGACCCGTTCCACCTCGTCTCGGACCGACCGGTGGAGCAGGCCGAGCGAGTTGCCGCAGAGATAGGTGACCGGAGTCCCGTCGTGGACCGGCACGGCGAAGCCCTCGCGGATCGACGCGAGCTCGGCGTCGTCGGCCCGGTCGCGGGCTCGGGCATCGTCGGCGGAGGTCAGCGGTGGGATGCCGACGCTCATGCGGTCGCCTCGGCGAAGCGTTGCTCCGCCCAACCGAGCACGATGGCTGCGGCCTCGGGACTCTGGGCCTCGAGCATCACGTCGTGGCCCGCTCCCTCGATCACCACCGGGTCGACGCCGTGCTCCGCGGCCAGGTCCCGCTGCTGTGCGACGGAGAAGATCGCATCGTGCTCCGGCGCCATGGCGCGCTGGACCGGGTAGCCGCCCATGGAGTGAGCGACGACCACGGTGGGCCCCGAGGGGGCGTCGAGCGCGTCCTCCACCGCCGTGATCATCTCGCCGATCCGGTTCCAGATGCGGGCCGACGTACCCGGCCGGTCGTGTCCCGGCAGGGTGACGGCGACGGTCTCGTGACCCCTCGCCTCGGCGACCTCGACCCATTCCGACCAACACCACGGACCGTGCCATGCTCCGTGCACGAAGACCACCGTCGTCGGCGGGGTCATGGACGGTCGGGTCGGTCGGAGGCGGCGGCGTCGGTGGCGTCGGGGAGGACGAAGTCGGTGGCCACGGGATGCACCGTGCCGCACCGGTCGCAGGTGCGTCGCTCCCGGTCCTGGGAGAATCCGTCCAGGATGGGGTGGAGCTGGGTGTCGATCTCGGTGACGTTCAGGTCCGACCGGTTCACCTCGTTGCCGCACTCCCGGCAGAACCAGGTGATGGCATCGAGCTCGGTGGCCGTGCGGGGCCGTTCGATGACGAGGCCCCACGTGTCGGCGGGTCGCAGGGGCGAGTGGGGCACGTTGCCGGGCACGACGAACATCTCTCCCTCGTGCACCCGGTGCGCGACGGTCTCACCGTCGGCGGTGTGCGTGTCCACCTGGATCGTGCCTCGGAGCTGGAAGAACACCTCGGGGTGGGGATCGATGTGGAAGTCGTTCCGTCGGTTGGGGCCGCGGACCAACATGACGATGAAGTCGTCGTCCTGGTGCAGGACGCGGTTGGCGACGGGCGGCTGGAACGCGTCCGGATGTTCTGCGATCCACGCCAGGAGGTCGGTCGGCATGGCCGTGAGGTCCGGGTGGTCGACGTCCTGCCGGGTCGGATCGGTCACTTGTTGAGCTTCGCGTAGGTCCGCTTGGTTCGCTTGTACAGGGAGACGAACGCGGCGTAGTGGTGGTCGTAGACGGCCCGGTTGACGGGCGAGGGATGGTGGTGACCGGCCACCTCGACCAGCTTGGGCACCTCGGACCACGCCAGGAGGCCCAGGGCGGAGAACGCGGCGAACGCCGCACCACGGACGTTGGCCAGACGAGGCTGGGCCACCCGCTCGATGGGTCGGTCCATCACGTCGGCCAGGATCTGGGCCCACAACTCGGACTGGGCGCCGCCGCCGACGAAGCGGATCGAGGGGAATCGGTTGCCGGCGAACCGTTCGACGTAGGTCTGCATCCACCGGGTGTTGTACGCCACCCCCTCGAACACCGAGCGCACCAGGTCGGCCCGGGTCGTGCCGAGTCCGAGGTTGTGGAACCCGGCCCGGACGTAGTGGTCGTCGACCGGGGTGCGCTCGCCGTTGAGCCACGGCGTGTAGATCACCCCGTTGGCGCCGGGGGCGACATCGGCCGCCACTCGGTTGAGTCGGTCGTACACGTCGTCGGGGACGGCCGGCCCCAGTCCGTCGTCGGGGTAGAGCAGGTTGTCGACCAGGTGGGTGAGGCAGGCCCCGGCCGAGTCCTGCTCGCACGCGGCGAGGTACCGGTCGGGGATGCCGGAGGGGAGCGAGGCGATCGTGTGGATGATGTCGGTCTTCTTGAACGGGACGTGGCAGGAGACCCACGAGGAGGTCCCGATGTAGACGTGGGCGGCGAAGTCGTCGACCGCTCCGGAGCCGATCGCGGCGGATTCCGTGTCGGGGGTGCCGGTGACGACGGTGACTCCCGGCGGGAGTCCGAGCTGCGCCGCCACCTCGGGGAGGACCTCGCCGAGGAGGCTCCCGGTGGGGACCAGGTCGGGCAGCTTGGCCCGATCGATCCCGGCCAACTCGATCAGCTCAGGGACGTAGGCGACCGACCGGAGGTTGCGGATGTCGGCCACCCAGGTGCCCGAGATGGTGTCGAACGATGCCGCCTGGCGGCCGCAGAGCCGGGCGTTGAGGTAGTCCATCGGCTCGAGGAAGGCATGGGCCTCGGCGTACAGATCGGGTCGGGCCCGTTGGAGCCAGAGGATGTGGCCCAGGGAGTCCTTCCCCGTGGGCGACGGCGCCCCACCGGTGTAGCGCAGCCAGGTTCGGAGCTTGCGGGGCTCGTATCCCGAGATGGCCAGTCGCCCCCCGACGAGGGCGGTGACGTCGGGGGCCCCGCGGCTGTCCATCCAGATCACGGCGTTCGCCAGATGATGGCCGTGCTCGTCGACCGGCACGGTGCCCATCCACTGGGCGGTGACGCTGACGGCCCGCACCGCCGAAGCAGCGCCACTGGCGTGCAGGACCTCCCGTGCTGCATCGCAGATGGTCGACCACCATTGGCCGGGATCCTGCTCGACGCCGCCGTCGTCGGTGAGGAGCAGATCGGTGGAGCGAACGGAGTGGGCCACGACCGAGCCGTCCAGGCCGACCAGGGCCACCTTCGGCCCACCGGTGCCGAGATCGATGGCGAGGATCAGCGGTCCGGGCGGGGCGGGGTCGGGCATCGGCCCAATCGTATCCAGGTCGGTTCCACCCCCGAATCGCCGCGGTTCGGGCCGGTTCCGGGTCCACCGGGCCTATGACATCGGGCACAGTTGGGCTGGACAACGGTGCTTGCTGCAGGCATCGCGGTGCTTGCCCCATGGCAATGTGACACCGGTCATACACACATCCGTCACATATCCGTAATAATCGTCATCCAACCACCAAGAAGCCGAGAGCGCAGCGCGTCGAGTTTGGTGGCCGGCGGAGTTGTCGCGGTGATCCGCGCCTCGTGATCGATCCGGAACGACCGGGTCGGCTCACCCATCCGACGGCCGTGCGCGCGCTCCCGACCGAAAGGACATCCCGTGAAGACCATCAAACTGCTCCTCATCGCGTTGGGGCTCTCCCTGACGCTGGCGGCGTGTACGCCCGCCGAGGTTCAGCAATGGTTCGTGATCCAGACCGATGGTGAGGTCGAGCTCACCGATGCGGAGGCCCGTGCCGTCTCCGACTGGATCATCTCCGAAGCCGAGAAGAAGGCTCGCCTGACCCCGACGGTGCCGCGTGTGCTGGTCGCCATCTCGTCCTGCGAGAGCGGCACCGGCCGCTACGGCGCCTTCAGCTACACCGCCAAGAACAGCCGCTCGACCGCATCGGGCCGGTACCAGTTCCTGAACTCGACCTGGCGCTACGTGTCCCGGTCCTACGCCAGCACCTGGCAGGCCCACGGCTGGGAATCGCTCCGTCAGGAAGCGATGGCCGTCGGGTCCATGCGCGCGGCCCGCCCCGAGGTGCAGGACGCCGCTGGCATCGTGCTGCTCGAGCGTGAAGGGACGCGTCCGTGGAACGCCTCCCGGTCCTGCTGGAGTCGCTGGGTCTGATGACCTGAACCCGCTGGGTGCCTGACCCCCAGAGGGTTCAGGTTGTCGACGTCGGTCGATGGGGAAGTGGCGCGGTCAGGGTGGCGACCGCGCCACTGCCGCGTTCGGCCGGCGCCAGCCCGAGCGATCCGCCCAGATCGTCGCGGATCAGCGTCTGCACGATGGTCAGGCCCAGGCCCGCATCTCGGGCCAGCTCGAACCCGGCCGGCAACCCACCGCCATGGTCGACGATCCGGAAGCGGACCTCGGCGGCGTCGTGGTCCTGATGGAGCTCGACCAGGCACGGCACGCCGTCGGCGCCGTCGCCGTGCTGGATGGCGTTCTGCAGGAGCTCGGCCAGCGCCACCGCCAGCGAGGTCGCCATGTACGAGGGGAGGGCCCCCGGGTCTCCCTGCACGGTGATCTCCACCGGTCGCTCGGGTGAGGTGACCGCATCCTCGAGCGAGCGGGCCAGCGACACGACCACCTCGTCGAACGGGGCCTCGTCCGACGCCTCGCGCGACAGGATCTCGTGGACCATCGCGATCGACCGGATGCGCTGCTCCGACTCGAGAATGGCCGCCTGGGCCTCCGGTGACTCGACGCGGCGGCTCTGGAGTCGAAGCAACGACGACACCGTCTGCAGGTTGTTCTTCACCCGGTGGTGGATCTCGGCGATCGTCGCATCCTTGGTCAGCAGGAGGCGGTCGCGGCGGCGCAGCTCGCTGACGTCGCGCAACAGGACGAGCCCTCCGGCCGCCCGGCCGTGCTCCAGGAGGGGAAGCGACTGCACGACGACGCTTCGATCGCCGTATTCGAGCTCCTCCAGGTAGGGGATGCGCTGCTCGTAGGACGAGCGGACGGCGCGCTGCTCGAGACCGAGCTCGCTCAACCGGCGGCCACGGACGGGAGCGGTGAACTCCAGGCGGTGCAGGGTCGACAGCGCGTTGGGTGACGCGTAGACGATGATGCCGTTGGGATCCAGCAGGATCATCCCGTCGCCCACGCGGGGCGAGACATCGGTCGCTCGCCCTTCCGCCGGGAACGGGTAGGTACCGTCGGCCACCATGGCGGCCAGCCGGCGGAAGACGGAGAAGTAGGTGGTCTCGAGCTCGCCGGCGGCACGCTGAAGGTGCGGTTCGAACTCGCGGGCCAGGACCGCGATGGTCTGATCGCGGAAGCGCACCGGCACGTTCAGCGTGCGCACCCAGCGGTCGGTCTCGGGGAGGTAGAGCCCGCCGTCCACGAGCTCACCCCGGTCCGACGCCATCGCCAGCAGCGGCCGGTCCGTGGACGCGCACACCCGGCCCACCAGATCGGCCGGGTACACGGTCGGGGCGTTGATCGGTCGGAACTGGGCACTGAAGGCGAACCGGTCACCGGTCGCGTCGACCGGGACGCAGATCAGGATGTCGGCGAACGAGATGTCGGCGAGGAGGGCGGCGTTGCGGGTGAGACGCTTGAGGTGCGCCTGCGCCGACCCGTCCAGGCGCGCGACCGCCCCGTCGAGCTCTTCGGTGGTGGTCATCCGGTGTAGTCCGCCCAGAGGACCGGCCGGATCACCACGGATCCGAGGCCCTTGAGCTCGGTGTCGACCGGCGGGCCGAACGGCATGTCCGGCAGCGACCGGGTGAGCTCGTAGACCAGATCGGAGGTGTGGATCTCGCCGCCGTCGGCGCTGTCGGCGATCCGCGACGCCGTGATGACGTGCCGCCCGATCCAGTCGCCGTCGTCCAGTTCGATCGCGTCGCCGGTGTGGAGCCCGATGCGAACCCGCAGACCGTCGTCGTCGGCCTCGACGGCCTGCTGGATGCGGATGGCGCAGACCACGGCTGCGGAGGCGCTGGTGAAGCTGGCCATGAACCCGTCGCCCTGCGCCTTGACCACCCGTCCGTCGGCGTCGGCGACCGCGCCCCGGACCAGCCCCTCGTGGTCCTGGAGCACCGCAAACCAGGCCTCGTCGCCCATGTCGGTCGCGAGGGCCGTGGAATCGGCGATGTCACTGAACATGACGGTGATCGTGCCGCCCCGGCGCAACATCTGGCGCAGCGAGTCCTGGTCATCGGCGGCTTCCCGGGCCAGCGAGTCGATCGTGGTCATGCTGTCGAGACCGGACTGCTCGGTGCCCAGGTCGTCTCCGTCTCGTGCACCGACGGGCTCGACCGGCCCGATGCAGCGCAGCACGGTGCGACCCAGCCGGAGGCTGTCGCCGCGACCCACCCGACCCTGGCCGGTCATGCGGGTGCCGTTGAGGTAGGTGCCGTTGGTGCTGCCGAGGTCGGTCACCATGACGCCGTCGCCGTCGGGGCGGACTTCGATGTGGCGTCGCGAGACCTTGGCGTCGGGAATCCGGAGTCCGGTTCCCTCTCGTCCGATGACGAGTGGCTGGCTCACGACCACGCCGAGCGTGGTGGCGCCCGGCGCGCTCAGCTCGATCATGATCCCGATGGGATCGGTGGGCATGGCGCGACGCTACCGCCTCCGATCATGAGTCATGGGGCTGTGGGCGGTACGCTCGCTGACGGTTTCGATCCAGGTCCGCACCGGGCCACAGGAGGGGGAGATCGATGGACAGCTTCTGGCGAAATGCTGGTGTGTTCCTGGGCCGGCGTTGGGTGGTCGTCTTCGTCTCCGTCGCGCTCATCACGGTCGTGTTGGGCGTCGGCCTCAGCGGGCTGGAGTTCGCCACGGGCCAGGACAGCTATCTCAACTCCGACAGCCAGGTGCTGGCCGACAACGTCGAATACCAGGACCTCTTCGGCGGCGAGATCGCCGTCGTGTTGTTCAAGGCCGAGGAAGGCAGCGACATCACGGACCTGTTCACGCCAGAGAACGGGGCCGAGCTGTACCGCGCCGAGCAGGAGCTGAGAGAGGTCGACGAGTCGTTCGCAGTGATCCTGCCGTTGACCGCGATGCACTACAGCCACAATCTGCTGGCCAACAACGTGGCCACCGAGGCGCTCAACGACGCAGTGAAGCGTGACGAGGATCCCGAGTCGGTCGAGCTCCGCAACGCCGACGTCCAGCTGAGCCTGGCCCGGCTCGGTCAGGCCGGCGACGAGCCGACCGTCGAGTTCGGCACCCCCGGCACCTTCGACAACCAGGAGTGGATGGAACTGCTCCTGTTCGACAACACCGGGTTCACGTTGGACGAGGACGGCAACCCCGTCCCGCCCGCCGACGAAGACCGCGGCATCCGGCAGTCGCTGGCCGGGACCTTCCCCGACCAGGAGACCGCGGTCGGCGGCATCGTCATCAAGGGCAACGCCACCCTCGACGAGCTCAGTGCCGGCACCGACGAGGTGCTCGAGATCATGGAGACCGTCGAGCTCGACGGCTTCGAGCTCATCACCACCGGCTCTCCCGTGTTCCTCAAGGAGATCAACGACTACCTCCAGGGCGGCATGCTCACCCTGGGTGCCATCGCCATCGTGGTCATGGCCATCGTGCTGTTCTTCGCCTTCCGGGTGCGGTGGCGTTTCGTCTCGCTGGCCGTGGTCGTGATCGGCGTGATCTGGGCCTTCGCCATCCTCGGTTTCATCGGTATCGACCTGTCGCTGGTCACCATCTCCGGACTACCCATCCTGATCGGGATGGGCGTCGACTTCTCGATTCAGATCCAGAACCGGGTCGAAGAAGAAGTGGTGCAGGACAAGGAGTCCCACCCCATGGCCGAGACGCTGGCCAGCCTGGGTCCGGCGCTGGTGACCGCCACGATCGGCGCCGTGTTCGCCTTCGTCGCACTGCAGGTCTCGCGGGTGCCGATGATCCGTGACTTCGGCGTGATGCTGGCCATCGGCATCGTCATGCTCTGCATCGTTGGCATCGTCGTGACCACGTCGCTCCTCGGAATCCGCGAGTGGCGGAAGCCCACCACCGAACGGGCCGACGCTCCGGTCATCGAGAAATCGGTCATCTGGCTGGGCTCGCTGCCGCTGTCGGCGGCGCCGATCCTGCTCCTCCTCGCCGTCGTCATCTTCGTGGCCGGCATCCTCCTCGAGGACCGCTTCAAGATCGAGTCGGACCCGGTGAAGTGGATCGACCAGAGCTCGGCCGCAGCCACCGACCTCGATGTCCTCCAGGAGGAGGCCGGGTTCACCAGCACGCTCGGGATCTACATCCAGGCCAACAACGTGCTCGACCAGACCCTCTCGGATGTCGTCCACGAATTCACCTACGCGTCCGAGGAGCGCGAGGACGTGTCCACCACGTCCAGCATCGTCAACACGTTCACCAAGATCATCAACATCCCGGGCGCCAACCGGGTGCCACCGTCGTCGGCCACGCTCTCCGACGGGGTCGACGAGATGCCGCCCGACGTGCGGCTGGCCCTGGCCAACGACGACCTCACCGCCACCCAGGTCAACCTGCGGCTCGACGAGCCGAGCCTCGAGAAGCGCTCCGAGATCGTCGATGAGCTGCAGGCCGATCTGGAGACCCGTCTCGCCGCCGCTGACCTGCCCGAGGACTCGATCCTGCTGGTCGATCTCGCACCGGGTCAGGAAGCGGTCCGCGCGATCCCGTCGGGCCTCGCGGTGGTGGGCGTCGGCCTGCTCGAGAACCTGAAACAGAACCGGGCCCAGCTCACCTACATCGGGCTGGCGCTGGTGGCGCTGTGGTTCCTCATCCGCTTCCGGTCGCTGGTCAAGGCGCTCCTGGCGCTGGTGCCCGTCGTGCTCGCGGTCGGTACCTCGTCGCTGATCGTGGCGGTCCTGGGGATCACTCTGTCGCCACTCACGACGGTGAGCGGACCGCTGGTGATCGCCACCTGCGGTGAGTTCTCCGTCCTCATGCTGCTCAGATACCTGGAGGAGCGCCGCAACGGTCTGGCGCCGCGTGATGCCACCGACTTCGCGTCGGCCCGCACGGGTCGGGCCTTCGTGGCGTCGGCGCTCACCACGGTCGGCGGCTTCGCCGTGCTGATCACCTCGCCCATGCCGCTGCTGCGCGACTTCGGCATCATCGTCACCCTCAACGTGGTGGTGGCGCTGCTCAGCGCGTTGATCGTCGTCCCGACGCTGGTGGTCTGGTCGGACAACCGGGGCTGGATCGACGCCGACGAGAGAATGCCGGCCGGCGGCGCCATGGCCGCCTGGATCGGCGCCATGGTCATCGCGGTCGCTGCGCTGGTCGGTCTGTGGGCCAGCTCGCAGGTCGACGAGGAGAAGGCGTCGCCGGTCGCCTACGCCTCCCAACCGCTCCCCACCACCACCAGCACGACCGTCGCCGAGATCGACGTGATCGACGTGTCCAGCTTCGGCACCGAGATACCCTCCGGCGTGGTGGGTTCGACGATCTTCACCCTGGTCACCACCAACGGCGGTGAGGCCCAGAACGCGGTGTGCGCCTACGAGGTGCTCATCAGCCGCATTCCCGAAGACGAGGTGCTGGCCGGCGTCGCTGCGAGTGACCAGGCGATCCTGGACATGGTCATCCAGGCGGGGCTCGACTGCGAGATCCCCCAGGACGTGCTGGACGCGGCGCTCGCCACCCTGTAGCCGACGCCCGGCTCGTCCCATCCGCCCACCCCCAGGCCGAAATTCCGTCCGAAAGGGTCGAGTCCCGACCCTTTCTCGGGGTGAGTTGGCGCGCGGTCAGTCGGACGTGACGCTGGCGGCTTTCGGGTCGAGGGTGGCGATCCGCGGGACGCCGTGCGGGACCTGCGTCGGTTCGACGGCGCAGTCGCCCGCCCCGAACCGGTCGGCGGGAGCGTGGCGGCGCCGCACCGCCCACAGGACCGGCACGGCCACCACGGTCAGTGCCGATCCCAGGAGGAAGCCCGGGCCGTAGCCGCGATCGGCGGCCACGGCTCCCAGCGCCGGCTGGGCGGCGACGCCGCCGACGCCGGCCACCAGGGAGTCGAACGACACGACGGTGGCGCGCTGTTGCGAATCCACCGTTTCGTGGAGGAAGGCCTGGCGGGTGGGACTGGTCACGCCGACGGTGGCCATCATCAGGCACAGGAAGGGGAGGGCGATCCAGAAGCTGGTGGTCACACCGACCACCACGCCGGCCAGTGAGAAGACGACGCCGGCCCACACGAGGAGGGTCGTGCGGAAGCCGCAGCGACGGCTCAGTGCATCGACGACCTGATTGCCGCCGATCATCGAGAGCGCGAGCAGCGCCGAGACCAGGCCACTCACCCAGACGAGGTCCCGATCGAGGAGCTCCAGCAGGTACGGCTGCCAGGCGTACCAGGCCCAGCTGAAGAAGCCCATCTGGACGCCGCCGGCGATCATCAGGCCGCGCAGCGACCGATTGTTCCAGCCGAACCGCACCCCGGCGGCCGCCGTGGACCGAATCGTTCGCGGCAATTCGTCCAGCGGAACCCGTTTCGGTTGGAAGCCGACGTCGCGCATCCGGCTCACTGCCAGCGCCAGAACGAAGCCGAGGATCAGCGCCCGGGTCAGGTAGGGCAGCGACAGGTCGATCTGACCCAGCAGGCCACCACCGACGGTGCCCACGAGCATCGCCGCCCCCGTGATCTGCTGGCCCCGAGCGAAGACCGGGTCCAGGTTGCCCTGGTAGCCGGCGGCGTCGAGCGCGTCGACCAGCCAGGCCTCCATCGCCCCGGAGTAGAACGTGAATCCGAGCCCCATGAGGATCGACGTGAGGAAGAAGGGCACGATTCCGAGCCCGGCCTGAGCCAGCGACACGTAGAGCACCGTCGTCAGGATCAGGATCGCGATGCTGCTGAGGAACGAGACGCGCCGGCCGAGGGTGTCGGCGATGACACCGGTGGGGATCTCGAACAGCACCGTGCCGATCGAATACCCCGCGTTGGCGACGAACACCTCACCGATGCCGAGCCCGGCGTCGAGCAGGAACAGGGTGTTGACCCCCCAGATGATCGAGGCAGCCAGCGTGTACAACCCCGCGAGGAGGAAGTAGGTCCTCGTGACTTGCTCGCTGGAGGTGGGCACGAGTCCTGGACTGTACCGATACCCGGGCGACTACCGTCACGGCGTGGACCCCATCCTGGACGTCGACCTCCTGGCCTTCGAGCAGGGGGACCGCCGGCAGCGAGCCGCCGTCGTCGACGGGGTGATGCGCAGCCTCGTCACCGGGTTCGTCTACACGCGGCACGACATCCCGGAAGAGGTCATCGACCGGGCCTATGCATCGCTCGCGGACTTCTTCACCCGTTCCGACGAGGTCAAGGAACGATGGAAGGTGCCCGGGTCGTACGGTCAGACGGGCTACACGGGTCTCCTCGTCGAGACGGCGGCCACGGCCGACGTGCCGGACTGGAAGGAGATGCTCAACTGGGGTGAGGAGGTCCCCGAGCATCACCCGCTCCGGCATCGGTATCCGCATCGGTACCACCCGCCGGTGCTCCCCGAGGACGACGTCCCCGGCATCACCGAGGTGTTGATGACGTTCCATCGCCGCCTGGTCGACGTGCAGCGCCGTTTCCTGCGGATCATCGCTATCGGGCTGGGGTGCCACGAGGAGTACTTCGATCTGCTCCTGAGGGACGGGCCGACCCTCACCCGGGCCATCCGCTACCCGCCGATGGAGGCCGCGCCCGACGGGCCCCATGTGTGGGGAGCGGCCCACGCCGACATCAATCTCATCACCGCGCTTCCCCGTGCGACCGCTCGGGGGCTCCAGGTCCAGACCGACGACGGATGGGTCGACGCCGTCGCCCCGCCGGGACTGGCCATCGTCAACACCGGCCTCATGCTGGAGCACATCACCAACGGACTCGTGCCGTCGGGTATCCACCGTGTGGTGTCCGATCCGGAACAGAGCGGCGAGCGCTATTCGGTCGTCCAGTTCGCCCACCCCACGCCGTGGACGACCCTGGCACCGCTGGCGTCCTGCATCACCGACGACCATCCTCAGCGGTTCGCCCCCATCGAGGCCGGGGCCAAGCTGGACCAGGTCCTGTACGAGATCAACCTGATCGGCAGCTGACGGGAGCCCGCCTGCGGCGGGCTCCTGGGAGTTCAGCGAGCTGAACTCCAGCCGCGGCGGGAGCCCGCCTGCGGCGGGCTCCCTACCAGCGGCCGAGGGCGATGGCGGCGCGTCCGGCCCAGCCGTGGCGGCGGGGCGTGTCCCGGTAGGAGCGGGCGGTCCGCATGAGGTCCGTGCCGCGGAGCGGCAGCCCGTGGCCGGGGAACAGGTGCTCGACCGGGACCTCGCGCAGTCGGTCCTCGGTCTCCGAGCTGGCGCCGGCGTCGGTGATCTCGGGGTTGAACCAGGCGATGCCACCTTCGGTCAGGACCGCGTCGCCCGAGAACAGGGTGGCGCTCCCGGCGTGGTACAGGCAGGTCGAGTCCTCGGTGTGGCCCGGCGTGTGCAGCACGGTCCAGCCGGTCGTGCCGAGCAGTTGGTCGCCGTCTGAGAGGAAGCCGTCGGGCCGCGACGGCATCCGCATGCGCTGCTGGCCGTAGCCGGCGACGCGGGCTGCTCCGATCATCTCGCGCAGCGACGCGAAGTCGAAGGGCTGGTCCCGCATCACCGGCAGGATCTTGACCAGCTCCCGCGGACCGGGGGTGGGGGCGGCGGCCCCCGCCAGGTAGTCCGCACACCGCTGGGGGAGGAGGACGGGACCGCCTGTGCGGCCCACCACCTCCTGGATCCCGCCGACGTGGTCGGAGTGACCGTGCGTGCTGACCACGCAGGCCGGGGCGGTGTCGGCACCGTAGAGGTCCCGGATGTGGGTGGCGGCGTCGCGGCCGTTGGAGGGGAGGCCGGCGTCGATCACCACCGGTGCGCCCTCGCCGCCGTCGTGGACGACGTAGCAGTTGAACAGCCAGCGCGAGATCGACGTCACGCCCGGGGAGTCGTGGGTGGCGATGACCGGCGTTCCCATGGGCTGCGAACCTACCGAGCCGGCCCGCTCCCGGCAATCGCCCCCAACCCACCCGAACTCGTGAACTCAGGCGAGCGTAGGTGGCGCCTGAGTTCACGAGAACGTGGGGCGAGAGGGGGCTAGCGTGAGGGCGCGAGGCATCCCGCCGGCCCCCCGGTCGTCCCACAACCGTCGACCCCAGAGAGGCCGCATCGCCATGCCAGAGGTCACCCAGCACGCCCCGGGAATGCCCAGCTACATCGACCTGTCCACCACCGACCCCGCAGCAGCGCAGTCGTTCTACGCCGAGCTCTTCGGGTGGGAGTTCGACGAGGAGCCGACCGATACCGGCACCACCTACATCAACGCTCGCCTCGGTGGGAAGGCCACCGCCGGCTTGATGGAGCAACCGGCCGACATGCGCGAGATGGGCATGCCGCCGTGCTGGAACTCCTACGTGACCGTCGACGACGCCGACGCGGCCGTGAAGCGGGCCGAGGAGGCCGGCGGCTCCGTCATGCAGCCGGCGTTCGACGTCATGGGCGCAGGGCGCATGGCGGTTCTCGCCGACCCCACCGGTGGGGTCATCTGCATCTGGGAGCCCAAGGCCGGCGTCGGGGCCGAGCTCATCAACGAACCCGGCACCCTCTGCTGGAACGAGCTCATCACCGCCGACCCCGCCGCGGCCAGCGCGTTCTACGAGAAGGTGTTCGGATGGCAGGCCGAGGATCTGGCCATGGGGGACGCGAACTACACGATGTACCTGCTCGACGGTCAGGCGATCGCCGGGGCGATGAACCCACCGATGGAGGGCATGTCTCCCCACTGGGGGATCTACATCAACGTGGAGGACACCGACGCCGTCGTCGACAAGGCCCGCTCGCTCGGGGCGCAGGTGATGGCCGAGCCGATGGACACCCCTCCCGGCCGCATGGCGGCGCTGGTCGACCCTCAGGGGGCGGCGTTCATGGTCATCGAGGCCGACGCGGACTTCGACCCCATGGCATGACCGACGGCCCGGGCGGGTCGCCGACATCGTCAGGTCGGTCGTCGTAGCATGCGAGCATGACGACGACGCCCGGTTGGTACCACGCTGAGAGTGACCCGCCCGACACGCAGCGGTATTGGGACGGCCGAGCGTGGGGCACCGAGGTGCGTCCGGCGCCTCCCACGGCGACGCCGCCTCCACCTCCGCCCCCACCGCCCCCGACGCCGGCCGATGCTCCGTCGGGCGGTCAGTTCGGGGCGGCGTCGGCCACCGGTGTGACCGCACACGTGGTCGACTACGAGGTCATCGGCGACGACCTGCAGTTCGTCGAGATCGAGTTGGACCCGGGCGAGACCATCATCGGTGAGGCCGGCACGATGATGTACATGACCGACGGTGTCGGCTTCGTGGCCGTCATGGGCGACGGCTCCCAGCCCGAGCAGGGCTTGATGGGCAAGCTCAAGGATGCGGGCAAGCGGGCGGTCACCGGCGAGGGGCTGTTCCTGACGCACTTCACCAACGACGGCGCGGCCAAGGCCAAGGCCGCGTTCGCAGCGCCCTACCCGGGCAAGATCGTCCCGATCGACCTGTCCGACGTCGGGGGTCGGCTGATCTGCCAGAAGGACGCCTTCCTTTGCGCAGCCAAGGGGGCCCGGGTCGGCGTGGCCTTCAACCGCAAGCTGGGCTCCGGCTTCTTCGGTGGGGAGGGCTTCATCCTGCAGGACATCCAGGGCGATGGGCTGGTCTTCCTCCAGGCCGGTGGCACCGTGGTCGAGCGCCGGCTCGAGAACGAGACCCTGCGGGTCGACACCGGGTGCCTCGTCGCCCTCGAGAGCCACATCGACTACGACATCGAACGAGCCGGCAACCTCAAGTCGATGGTCTTCGGCGGTGAGGGTCTGTTCCTCGCCACCCTGACCGGAACGGGCCGAGTCTGGCTCCAGTCGCTCCCGTTCTCGCGACTGGCCGACCGGGTGGTCAGCACTGCGGCCTACTCCGGCGGGAACGAAGGAGAGAGCTCGCTGCTGGGCGGCCTGTCCAACGTCTTCGAGCGCTGACGATCAGTCGGTGCGGTGGGCGAACCCGCCGCGATCAGTCGGTGCGGTGGGCGAACCCGCCGCGATCAGTCGGTGCGGTGGGCGAACCCGCCGCGATCAGTCGGTGCGGTGGGCGAACCCGCCGCGATCAGTCGGTGCGGTGGGCGACGGCCTCGCCGGTCTGGACCTTCCAGAGTCCGGCGTAGGCGGCATCGTGGAGGACCAGCTCCTCGTGGGTGCCGCTCTCCGCGATCTTCCCGTCGACCAGCACGTGGATGCGGTCGGCATGACGCACCGTCGACAGTCGGTGAGCGATGACGATCGTGGTGCGGTTGGTCGACAGCCGTTCGAGCGACCGCTGGATCGCGGCCTCGGTCTCGTTGTCGACGGCGCTGGTCGCCTCGTCCAGCAGCAGGATCGGGGGGTCCTTGAGGACGGCGCGGGCGATCGACAGCCGCTGGCGCTGGCCGCCCGACAGCTTCTGCCCCCGCTCGCCGACGATCGTCTCGTAGCCGTGCGGGAGCCCCTTGATGAACTCGTCGGCTTCGGCGACCCGGGCTGCGGCGACGATGTCCTCGAGCGAGGCACCCGGCGCGCCGGTACGCGATGTTCTCGCGCACGGTCCCGTGGAACAGGTAGACGTCCTGGCTCACCAGGCCGGTGGCGGCGCGCAGGTCGCGCAGGTCCAGCTGGGGAAGGGGCACGCCCTCGAGTCTGATCTCGCCGGCGTCGGGATCGTGGAAACGCAGCAGCAGCTTGACCAGGGTGCTCTTGCCCGAACCGGTCGGGCCGACGATGGCGGTGGTGCGGGCGGCCGGGATGTCCAGCGTGACACCGTCGATGGCGTGGACGTGGTCGTCGTAGGAGAATTCGATGGCGTCGAAGACGATGGTTCCCTCGCCGCGCTCGACGTTCAGCCGGCTGGTCCCGCCGACGATGGTCGGTTCGGTGTCGAGCACGTCGAGGATCCGGTTCGTCGATGCCATGCCGCGCTGGTACAGGTCGAAGGTCTCTCCCAGCGCGGTGAGCGGCCAGAGCAGACGCTGGGTCATGAAGACCATGACGCTGTACTCGCCGACGGTCAACGCATCACCCTCCAGTGCGAGGAATCCGCCGTAGAGCAGCGTGCCGGTGAAGCCGAAGAGGATGGCCATCCGAATGAGGGGGATGAAGGCGGAGGACAGCTTGATGGCCCGCGCGTTGTGGGTGCGGTACCGGTCCGATTCCTCGGCCACCCGCGCCGACTCGCGGTCCTCGGCGACGAAGCTCTTGATCGTGGAGATGCCCAGGAGGTTGTTGGCCAGCTGCGCGTTGAGGAACCCGGCCTGGTTCCGGACCTCGGCGTAGCGGGGCTCGAGCCGTTTCTGGAACCAGAGCGAGCCCCAGATGATCACCGGAATGGGAAGGAACGCCCACCAAGCGACCTGGGGGGCGATCCAGAAGAACACGGCGCCGATGGCGACGACCGTGGTGGCGGTCTGGATCATGTCGTTGGCGCCAACGTCGAGGAAACGCTCCAACTGGTTCACGTCGTCGTTGAGCACGGCGAGCAGATCGCCGGTGCTCTTGTCCTCGAACCAGGCGTTCTCCAGGCCCTGGAGGTGGTCATAGGTCTCGGTCCGAAGTTCGTGCTGGAGGTCCTGGGCCAGGTTCCGCCAGGCGAGGCCGTAGAGGTACTCGAAGAGCGACTCGAGGGCCCAGACGATGAACGTGAGCACCGAGAGGATGACCAGTTGGGCTCGCCCCGTCTCGGCCCCGAAGTTGGCGAGGAACGACGAGGAGCCGTTGGCGACCACGTCGACGGCCAGCCCGATCAGCAGCGGCGGCGCCAGGTCGAACAACTTGTTGAGGACCGAGCAGGTGGCGGCCCAGACCACCTGCCGGCGATGCCCGGCGGCCTGATGCCACAGGCGACGCAGGGCGTCCGGCCGCCCCTGATCGGTGTCCGATTCCACCGGGGCACCCTATCGACTGGTCTCGGGCCGCTACGGTCCGAATCATGGCGCTGTCACGGCGGGAACTGATCCGACTCGCTGCACTGGGCGGCCTGGTCGCCTGCTCCGACCCGTCCCGCCAGTCGGCCACGACGACGAGCGTGGTCGGCCCGGCGCCCGGTTCCTCGTCGGTGCCGGCGACGACCTCGTCGATCCCGACGCCCCGGTTCGACGGTCCGCCTTTCGCGCTGGGGGTCGCATCGGGCGACCCGTTGCCGGACCGCATCGTGCTGTGGACCCGGCTCGCCACCGATCCGACCGCGGTCGGCGGCGGAACGCCCGATGTCGACATCCCGGTGCGGTGGGAGGTGGCTCCCGACGACCGGTTCGGATCGATCGTGGCCGCGGGCGCGGCGGTGGCCACCCCGGACGACGCTCACTCGGTGCATGTCGATGTCGGCGGACTCGAGCCCGGCCGCTCGTACGCCTACCGGTTCTCCGTCGGCCAGCATCGCAGCCCGGTCGGTCGGACGCGCACGGCTCCCGCTCCGGACGACGCGCCACCGCTGCTCCGGTTCGCCGTCGCGAACTGCCAGGCCTACCAATCCGGTTTCTTCACGGCGCACCGGTTCATCGCCGAGGAGGAGCTCGATGCGGTCCTGTTCACCGGCGACTACCTCTACGAGCTCGAGGCGTCGCAGGCGGCGCGGCAGCACGACGTCGGCGTGCCCACCACGCTGGAGCAGTACCGGCAGCTCTATGCGATCACCCATGCCGACCCCGACCTCAGGGCGGCCCACGCCGCCCACCCATGGATCGTCACCTGGGACGACCACGAGGTGGAGGACAACTACGCCGCCGACCGACCCGGCGCCGTGGGGGTCACCACGGGCCTGTCGGATCCCGAGACCTTCCTCGCCCGGCGCACCGCCGCGTCACCGCGCCTGGTGGGAGCACATGCCCGTCCGTACCGGACCTCCGGGTCCCGACGGTGCGATCTCGATCCATCGCGAGCTGCGATTCGGCCGAGTGGCCCGGCTCGTGGTGTTGGACAACCGGCAGTACCGGACCCCGATCCCATCGGGGGACGGTGCGGGGAACCTCCCTCGAGGCTTCGGCGGCGGTCCGCAGCTCCCCTCCGCCTTCGACGAGGAGGCCACGATGCTGGGAGCGGATCAGGAGGGCTGGGCCGCGGAGCTGCTGGCCGCCGACGATGTCCGTTGGTCGGTCCTGGTGCACCAGACCGCGCTCGCCGAGCTGGACCGGGCCCCGGCCGACGACGGGGCCGGGTTCTCGATGGACGGGTGGGACGGCTACGTCGCATCGCGCCGGCGGCTCCTGGAGCCGTCGGAGGCCGCTGGTCGCGGCAACGTCATATCACTGGCCGGGGACCTCCACACCAGCGTGGTGACCGACGTGCGCGCCGACTACGACGATCCGACCAGTGCGGTGGTGGCCTCGGAATTCGTCGCCCCCTCCATCTCCGCACGGGAGATCATCCGGCCCGAGGCCGTCGCTGGAGCGCTCGGCAACCCGCACGTCAAGAGGTACGACCCGGATCATCGGGGCTACCTCGTCGCCGAGATCGGCCCGGATCAGGTCACCGCCCACTTCCGATTCGTCGACGCGCTGGATCCGGCGACGCCGGCGACGATCGACGGCGGATCCTGGCGAGTCCGGTACGGCGCCCCGGGGGCCGAGCCGGCGTAGTCCGTCAGAGCTGACCGGCAGCTACCACCAGGTGCGCAGCTTCTTCCGGTTGGCGTCGGCCCACCAATCGGGCCACCGGTCGAGTCCGTCCGCGACGGACGTGAGCGTGATGCCTCGGAGCAGTCCGGCGTTGGTGGCGCTGGTCGGACCGCCCACCCGACCTCGGTGGTCCAGGAAGTCGCCGGCCAGCACGGCTCGATCCACCGCGGCCAGGTGATCGTGGAGTCGGGTCAGGGCCTTGGCGTACTTCCGGGCCGGCTTGCCCACCGCGTCCGCCAGGTCCTGCGCGCCGTCCCGGCACAGGGCGGTCGCAGCCGCAACCGGAGAGAAGGCGCCGGGGGCCACGGGGTCGGGGAGCTCCTCGACCCGTCGCAACAGGTTGCGCCACTGGGCCTTGGCCAGCTGGGGCAACACCCGCACCGCCCGCTTGCGGGCCTCGGGACGGAACTGGATGGTGCCGTTGATCATCTCGATGTCGACGAGCAACTCAGCCGTGTTGATGGTGGTGCGAGCCTGGACGAGAGCGGAGTGCCTGCGGTGCACGAGCTCACGCCGCAGCGAGGAGGTGGCCAGCTGGGCGAAGGCCACCCGATCCGCGGCATCCGTGACCGTGATGCGGATGGCGTCGACGTCGGCGACCCGCGCGACGGCCGACTGGGCGGCGGCGAGGCGTGTGTCGACCGCCCCGAGCCGAGGGTCGTCGGCCAGCGGGTCCCAGGTGGCGATCCAGGACCTGAGCCGACCGATCGCGTCGACGGCGTGCCGAGCGTCCTGCCCGTCGTCGCCCTCGATGCAGGCCGGTAGGTGCCGGTGGAGCGATTTCGTGTGGCGTTTCCAGCGGTCACCCAGCAGTTCATCCGCCCGGATCTTCTCGTCCTTGCCGTTCATCAGCTGCTCCGTCCGCCTCGTCACGGTCTCGTGTGGTCAGGCCGAATCGGCCAGCCGACCGATCTCCGCCATCGCCGCGCCCAGCTCCTCGATCTCGACCTCGTGAGCGCCGCCGGAATCAAGAAAGCACACCACGGACCGCACCACGGGGATACCGGTGGAGGCCTGGACCGCGTGGGCGTACGTGGCGAGCTGCCACCGGTATCCGGCAGCCCGTTGTCGGCGCTGTGCATCATCGGCTGCCGCGTCCGTCTTGTAGTCGACGACGACGAATCCGTCCTCGGTTCGGTAGAGCAGGTCGATGTATCCCTCGACCAGGTGGCGACCGGCCGGCGCGGCGACATAGATCTCACGCCAGAGGTCACCTGTAAGGGCCTCGCGGACCGACGGCGCCGACAGTGCGGCCCGAGCCCGGTCCTGCACCGCAGCGTGATCGTCCGCGATCCCCTCCGCCGCCGCGTGGTGCCGGGCCAGATCGGCCAGGTCCGCGCCCGACGCAAGATCGACGTCCTGCAGGGTCGCGTGCACGGCGCGACCCAACGCAGCACCGTCACGACCCCTCTGCCACGACGGGAGGTCGGCGTCGACGGGATCCTTGAACCAGCCGGGTTGCTCGTCGGGAGACGGCACCGCCGCTCCGAGCCGACCGGCGACGGCCGTGGCCGAGAGCGATGCCGGTGCGGCGGCCCGCTGGAGCATCTCGAGACGTTCCGTTTCGAACGCGACCCTGGTGCGGGTTGCGTCGAGTGCGTCAGGCCGGGCAACCGGGACGGTCGGCTTGACCTGCGGTCGGAGCGGTGGCGGATCCTCGGGCGGACCGGTCGGGACGGGCCGATCGCGGTCGGGAGGGGTCCGGGTGGTGGCTCCGCCGTCGTGTCCCTCATCCCAGAGCAGCCGAGCTGCGGTTGGTGGGCCGTCGGCGAGCCGGTGACACGAGACGACGAGGTGATCACGAGCGCGCGTGCACCCGACGTACAGCAGCCGGATTCGTTCGTACTCGTCCATCTGCTCGTCGACCGGCTGGAGCCGTTCGAAGTCCTTCGTGGCCACGTCGGCCTTGAGTCTCACCTGGGCAGGGCCGTCGGACGGGAAGATGACGAGCGGGCCGCGCGGGCCGTGGCCGAGGCGGGTCGTGAGACCGGACAGCACCGCGATGGGGAACTCGAGCCCCTTGGAGGCGTGGATCGTCATGATCCGTACCGCCGCGGCATCGGGTTCGTCGAGCACCGGCTCGGCCACGCGTGCCGAGTCGCTGGACTGGAGCTGCGCCCAGGCCAGGTAGTCGCGCAGGTCGCCTCCATGGGTGTCGGCCCATGCTCGGGACTGGTCGGCGACGAACCGAAGCTGGCGCCACCGGTCGGAGGCGTGCGGGGCGAACGCGGCGGACTCGAGCAGCCGGCGGTCCTGGATCAAGCGATCGATCACCTGCGGCGGCGTCAACCAGCGGCTGTCGGCGGCGAGGGCCCGGAGGTAGGCCACGGACTCGGCCACGGGATGGTCGGCCGGCACCCCCGCTGGTGCGTCGGCTCGATGATCCCACGGCCCGTCGTGCTCGACGCGCCACGTGAAGAGGTCGTCGTCGCCACATCCGAAGGCGGGAGATCGCAGGGCCGTCGCCAGCGAGAGGGTGTCGCCGGGGTCGACGAGGGCGCGGAGGCAGGCCATCAGGGCCCGTACGTCCTCGGCGGCGTAGACCAGCGTGCTGGTCTCGACCCGGAACGGGACACCGGCTCGGGTCAGGGCGGCCTCGAGTTGCGGGAGCGAGGTCCGGGCCGGGAGCAGCACGCAGATGTCGCTCGGCCGGGCGGGTCGGGACCGCCCGTCCTCGTCGCCCACCGTCCACCCTTCGTCGAGTGCGCTGCGGATGGTGGTGGCCACCGAGGCCGCCTCTGCCTCGCGGAGAGCGGCGGCCTTGAGGCCCTCGTGTTCTCCGTCGAGCAGCACGACCCCGGGGCCCTCGGCGGGCGCCTCCCGGACGGCCTGGAGCGGCCGGTAGGCGGGCTGGCAGCCGTCGACGTGGGTGATCAGCCGTCCGAAGGTGTGGTTGACCCAGTCGAGGATGGGTCGGGTCGATCGGAAGTTGCGGCTGAGTTCGACCGGGCTCTCACCCTGGTGACGGTGTTGGGCGGCGAGGTACAGCGCAATGTCGGCTCGCCGGAAGCGGTAGATGGACTGCTTGGGGTCGCCGACGAAGAACAGCCGTCCGGGGCGGGTGTCCATCTCCGCCCAGGGTGCCGCGGGCTGGTCGGGCGGGGCGGCGAGCAGGGTGGCGAGCTCGATCTGGAGCGGGTCGGTGTCCTGGAACTCGTCCAGGAGGAGCCGCTGGTAGCGGCTCGACAGCGCCGCCCGGACGCCGGGCCCGTGCTCGGGGTCGGCGAGCAGGCGACGGGCGTGCACGAGCAGGTCGTGGAACCGGAGCCGTCCCTCGGTACGGCGGCGCTCGGCGTCGTCGATGACGAATCGCGCCAGCTCGTGCACCAGGCGCTGGAGGCAGGCCTCGCGGATCGGGTCCAGGGTCTGGTCGACCGCCTCTTCGGCGGCCGGGAACAGATCGTTGCGGAGGTGTTCGAGCACACCGTCCGGCCAGTTCTTCCCGCTCCCCAGCCTGGACTTGAACGTGGGCGCTCGTTTGGAGAGGAGCAGCTCGATGACCGAGGCGTCGTCGCCGGCCCGCTCGAGGCGGTCGGCGAGCTCCTGCATCCGGTCGAGCTTGTCGGTCATCTGGTCGCGCTCGGCCAGACAGTTCGACCGCTGAGCGGTCAATGCCCGGAAGGCGTCGAGGAGCGGCTCGATCGGAATGGCGGGCGGTTCGTCGGTCGCACCGGGTGGATGGGCTTCGACCAGATCCCAGTTGCTGGTGAACTCGAGTGCGACCGAGCGCAGCTGGGCGGTGGTGACCCCCAGGGCCAGCGAGAGCTCGAGCGTCCGGTTCAAGTCCGGGTCCGCGAAGAGACGATCGGCCATCGCACGCCAGCGGACGTCGAATTCGACCTGTGAGCTGATCTCGTCGAGCACCTCGACGTTGGGAGGCAGGCCGGCCTCGATGGGGTGCTCGCCCAGCAACCGTTGGGCGAACGCGTGAAGGGTGGACACGGCCGCACCGTCCAGGTCGTCGAGCGCGTCGGCCCAGATCGTCGCGTTCTCGCCACCGTCGCGCCGATCGATGATGCGGGTCCGGATCCGATCCCGGAGCTCGGCGGCGGCCCGCTCGGTGAAGGTGATGGCTGCGATGTGCCGCATCGGCACGCCGGCCGCCAGCAGGGACTCGACGCGGTCCACCAGCGATCGGGTCTTGCCCGAGCCGGCGCCCGCCTCCACGAACAACGTCGTGTCCAGGTCGGCGGCGACCCGCTCTCGGGCCTGCTGGTCGAGCGCGGCGGGGTCCGGCTGATCGAACAACGACGGCTGGCTGCGCTCAGACATCGAGCGCCAATTCGGGGGGGTCGATCAGGTCGAGATAGGTGGCCAGTCCGGCCTCATCCTTGATGGCGAGCCAGCGCTGGTACCCGTCCTTGGTGCCGAGCCCGTCGGGATCACAAAACTCGCAGGGGACATACTGTTGGTACGACACCGGCTCCTGTGGGTGGGCCGGGAACAGGCCCTGCTCGATGCCGGTGACGATGCGCTCGATGGCCTCGAGGGAGTCATCCAGGGCACCGGCCGTGAGCTGGTACCCGACCGGCTTGAAGCCGCCCTTCTCGGTGATGAACCAGTAGCCGACGGAGACCGGGCCGTCATCGTCGTCCCAGCGCCGCGCCGCCAGCCCGTACAGCGGCAACTGGAGGTGTTCGCCGTGATCGTGCGGGTTCGTCTCGCTGAGGTCCTTGTAGTCGTCCCTCCGACCTGTCTTGTAGTCGATCACGACCAGGTGACCGTCGGTGGCACGATCGATCCGGTCGATCGCCCCGCGCACGGCCAACTCGCGCCCGGGACCGAGGGTGACCTGCACCGGTGGGAGCTCGGCGGCGGGGAGCCCGAACGGCAGCTCGGCCGCGACGGGGGTCAGCCCCTGTTCGACCATCCGGTCGCTGTCGTGGCGCAGGAACTCGTCGAGCTCGCGTCGGATCCGGGCCTGGAGCCGGCCCCAGTGCACGGTCCGACCGGTGCCTCCCCTGGCTTCGGCTTCGGCGAACACCTGGTCGGCCAGGCTCTGGATCTCGTCGTGCGCGTCCGTGGGCCAGGCTCGACCCGCGGCCCGGTCCAGGTGAGCCCGCACGAATCGGTCGAGGACCTCGTGGACGAGTGACCCCGATCGGAGCGCCGAGAACTCCTCGATGGTCTCGGGCTCCTCGATCGGCGTGACTCGCAGGACGTGCTTCATCAGGTACGCATGCGGGCAGGCGGCCCACGCTTCGAGTCGGGTGGCGGACTGGATCTGCTGGCGCGGGCTGGGCACGGCGAGATGGGTGAGATTGCCGTCGAAGCGAGTGAAGCGGCCGCTGTGACGGGCCTCGACCAGCGTGGCTCCCCGCCGGAGCAGCGGGTCGTCCAGGAGGCCGGGGAGTGGGTCGGCGTCTCGTTCGGGCTCGGGCTCGCCCGCCAGAAGGAGTCGCTGGAGCGCCCAGTCCTGCCCGTTGGCCGGCGTGGTCGTGGCGGCGATCCCGGCGATGAACGATCCGATATCGGTGGCGGGGGCATCGGTCGGGATCCAGCGGGAGGCCGGCAGGTCCAGTGTCCGACGAAGGTCACTTCTGGGGCGGATCAGGACGGTCTCGGTCGACTGGGTCGTGGCGACGAGGAAGTCGCGGCGCTGGCGACGCGCTCCGTCGGCGCGCCGTACCAGTGCCTCGCCCACCGACGCCCGCTCGTGGTCGGGGATGACCGAGTCGTCCGACGGTGTCGACGGGACGATCCCTTCGGCCATGCCGACCACGACGGTGAGGTCCAGCTCGACGCCGAGAGCGGCGGCGAGCGGTCCCACCAGCAGGCCCTCGCCGATGCGTCCGTGCCGGAGACGTCGCTCGGCGAGCTCGAGCTCGAGCGTGCGACGGAACGCAGGGAAGGACGCACCCGGCTCGATGGCGTCCAGCGCGGCCAGCCGTTGGACGACGGCGATCAGCTGGGCGGCCGCGACGGCCTCGGGCTCGGGCCACGAGGCGCGTTCGGCGTCGGATGCCAGGTGGGTGCGAATGGCGTCGGTGCACCACTCGGCCAGGTCGGACCATCGTGCCAGGCCAATGCCGAATTCGAGACCGGCGATGAGCGACGTGGCGGCCACGCCGAGCTGTTCGGCGTGGCCGGCGGACCGTCGCAGGGTGCTCAGGCGCGGTTCGGTGGCCGCGTCGGCGCGCAACCGCAGCGCCTCGACGTGGGCATCGAGTCGGTCGGACCAGTCGGCGAGGCCCTCGACGATCCCGGCGGCGCGGCTCTCGGCTTGCCACTCGGCGCCGTGGCCCGCGGTCGGATCACCACACAGGATCCCCAGGACGGCGGGGCGGGAGTAGTTCTCGTCCTTCAGCGTCAGGAAGCGAAGGAGTCGCTGGGCCAGTGCGGTGGAGCCCAGCGGTCGACCCCGCGTGCTGTGGAAGGAGACGCCGGCGGCCTTCAACTGATCGTGGATGAGCCGCTGGTACGGGAGGTCGCGAGGGAAGAGCAGCGCCATGCGGTCGAGCGGGGCCCCCTGGGCGGCCCGGGCGATGATCAACCGCAACGCGGTGCGCACCTCCTCGTCGGGGTCGGTCACCGAGATCGATCGCACCTCGGTCGGCGGGTGCTCGGACTCCGGCGTCGGCTCGGCAGACTCGGCGATGCCGAGTCGTCGAAGGGTGGTGAGCACGGGTCGGTCGGCGTCATCTTGATCCGTGCGCGCCGCGATGACGAACGACGGGCACACCTGGGCGATGGCCTGCCCGAGGAGGCCCTCGCCGACGGACACCCGGTCAGGGAGGTACCAGACGACCGTTCCGAGCGACGCGGCCTGCTCGGGCCGACCGTGCAGCGAGGCCACCGCCGCGTCGACCAGGTCGTGCTCGCCGTACCAGTCGGTCCCGAGCCGGTCGCGCACCGAGTGATGAATGGACACGACGGCCGCCGACCGGGGGCTCTGCGCCGCGACGGTGGCGAGCTGATCGTCGTCCAGGTCGCTGAGCTCTCGGTGCACCCGGACGATGTTGCGCTCGGTCGCCGGGTGCTCGGCGATGTCGGCGAAGAGGCCGGGATCGGAGCCCAGCGCGGCTCGGACCGCCGCGGTCAGCACTGCGGTGGACACCGGCCGGCGGCCCGATCGGGCCAGGGCGGCGGCGCCCAGGCGCTGGGCCAGCCGGAGGGCGGTGACCGTGTCGAGCCCGGCGATGCCGCCCGACGACCGACCGAGGGACCGGCGGGCCGCCACACCGACGGTGTTGGTGGCCACGACGATCGTGACGGGCGCCAAGGGGTTCGAGGCCTTCGCCCGGGCCACGACCTGCGCCAGCGCATCACGGGCAGGAGGGCCGGGCGCACGGTCGATCAGCTCGATTGCCACGGCCGACGATGCTAGGACGGGGGGTGTGACACGCGTCGAGACGGTGCTGGGGCTGGGGGGCGGAACGTGTTCGGGCAAGTCGCTCCTCGCCAGGCGGTTGGTCGACCGGCTGGGCGACGACCGGGTCGCGGTCCTCCCCTTCGATGCGTATTACCGCGACCAGTCCCACCTCACACCGACCGAGCGGAGCCTGGTCAACTACGACCATCCCGACGCCCTGGACGTCGACGCCTTCTTGGGCGACCTCGAGGCGTTGGTGGCCGGGCGCGAGATCGGGATCCCGGCCTACGACTTCGCCACGCACACCCGTTCGCGGGACGCCGTCGTCCTCGAACCCCGGCCGATCGTCGTGACCGAGGGCATTCTCCTGCTGACGTTCCCACGGGTGCGGGAGATGCTGCACGCCGCGATCTTCCTCGACGTGCCGTCCGAGGTACGCCTCGGGCGGCGGATCGAGCGCGACCAGCGCGAGCGCGGCCGGGATCCGGGCGACGTCCGGCGGCAGTTCGGCGAGACCGTCGAGCCGATGTACCTCCGGTACGTCACCCTCCGGCGCCCACGCCGATCCGGTCCTCCCCTCGGCCGAACCCGAGTCCGTCGACGAGGTGTGCCGGCTCATCGCCCGGCTCGATTCGGATCGGGCGGGCGCGGCTCGCTGATGGTGCCGGCCTTCCTTCACCCGTTCGCCGCGCCGGGACGGACCGAGTTCATCCGCCTCGTCGCGGGGGACGGCGCCGTCGTGAGGGACGACGCCGGTCGCGACTACATCGACGCGATCGCCTCGCTCTGGTACGTCAACGTGGGCCATGGTCGCGCCGAGGTCATCGACGCGGTCCACCGGCAGATGCAGGCGCTGGCCACCTACAACACCTTCGAGATCTGGACGAACGAGCCCGCCGACCGACTCGCCGAGCTGATCGCGGAACGTGCGCCCCTCGAAGGGGCGAGGGTCTTCTTCGCGAACTCGGGATCCGAATCGATCGATACCGCCGTCAAATTCGCCCGTCTGACCCATGTGAGGTCGGGGGAGCCCGACCGCACCGTGATCGTCAGCCGCGAGGGCGGCTACCACGGCACCGCGCTGGCCGGCACCTCCACCCAGGGCATCGACGCGAACCGCGCCGGGTTCGGTCCCCTGATGCCCGACGTCGCCCGCGTCGGCCGGCACGGTCTCGACGAGGTTGCCGAGCTTTTCGCCGATCAGGGCGAGCGGATCGCGGCGGTGTTGACCGAACCGCTGCAGGGGGCCAGCGGCGTCCATCCGCCCGAACCCGGCTATCTCGAGGGACTCCGCCGGTTGTGCGATCGGCACGGTGCGTTGCTCATCTTCGACGAGGTGGTGACCGGGTTCGGACGCCTGGGAACGTGGTTCGCCGCGGATCACTACGGGGTCGAGCCGGATCTGATCGTCTTCGCGAAGGCGGTCACATCCGGCTACGTCCCGATGGGTGGCGTCATCGTGGGTTCCCGGGTCCAGGCTGCGCTCGACGCTGCACCGGACGCCATCCTGCGGACCGGCTTCACGTACTCCGGCCACCCGACCGCGGCGGCCGCCGGCATCGCCTGCCTCGAGGTGACCGAACGCGACGACCTCCTCGGCCGGGCGTCGGAACTGGCCGGTCGTATGGGACCGGCGTTGCGAGCGATGCGGTCCGACGGGCTGGTGGCCGAGGTGCGGGGAGAGGGTGCGGTGTGGGCCGTGGACCTTCCGGCGCGTCCGGGTCGGGCCGACGCCGTTGCGGTCCGCGACGGCATGATCGACGCCGGGGTCATCGTGCGCCCGATCGGCGACGCCACGCTGGCCATGTGCCCGCCACTGGTGATCACCGACGACCAGGTGGACCGGGTGCTCGACACCCTGGCGGCTCAGATCACCCGGTCCACGTCCGCCCAGTAGGGCTCGCGCAGGACGGCCTTCTTGACCTTGCCGGTTCCGGTCCGTGGCAACTCGGTGACGAAGTCGACCGAGCGCGGCGTCTTGTAGCCGGCCAGGTGCTCCCGGCAGTGAGCGAGCAGGCGCTCGGACCCGTCGGCGTCGGCGGTCAGCCCGGGGCCAGCCACCACCACGGCCTTCACCTCCTCGCCGAACTCGTCGTCGGGAATGCCGATCACGGCCACGTCGGCCACGTCCGGATGGCCGCCGAGCACGCCTTCGATCTCGGCTGGATAGATGTTGACCCCGCCCGAGATGATCATGTCGATCTTGCGATCGCTGAGCCACAGGAAGCCGTCCTCGTCGAGGTGGCCGACATCGCCGGTCGTGAACACGCCGGGTTCGAGATGGGCTTCGAGCGTCTTGTCCGGCGCGTTGTGGTACTCGAAGTCGGTGCCCATGGTGTTCCGGAAGTACAGGGTGCCGTCCTGGCCGGTGTCCAGGCGGGTGCCGTCCTCGCCGACCACGTAGATCTCCATCGTGGGCCGCGGCGGCCCCACGCTGCCGCCCTTCTCCAGCCATTGCTCGGCCGAGATCAGGGTGATGACCGAGCCCTCGGTCGAGCCGTAGTACTCACTGATGATCGGCCCCCACCAGTCGATCATCCGACGCTTGACCTCGGGCGGGCAGGGTGCGGCGCCGTGCAGCACCGACACCAACGAGGAGCCGTCGAACGCGGCTCGCGTCGCGACCGGCAGGTCGAGGAGCCGTTTGAACTGCGTCGGGACCAGGTGCACGTTGGTCACATCCCAGCGATCGATCAGCTCGAGCAGATGGGCGCTGTCGTACGTGTGTTGCATGACCACCGACGAGCCGCCCACCATCGGAAGCCACGAGAACGCCCACTGGGCGGAGTGGTACACCGGTCCGGAGAGGGCCCCGACACCCGGGACCGGCACGTAGTCGCCGAAACTGGCGCCGACCAGCTGGTAGATCTCGACCGGAGCGCCCCCTCCGCCCGACAGCGAGGTGCGCACCCCCTTGGGGTGGCCGGTCGTGCCCGAGGTGTAGAACATCGGTCCGCCCAGGGTGGGGTCGTCCGGTGGTTCGGCCGAGCTGCGGTCGATGAGGGCCTCGAGGCTCTCCAGCGGGCCCCGCCCGTCGGGTCCGGTGATGAGTGAGACCCCGACCGCGGCCGCCTGTGGGTCCCGCAGGGCGGTGAGCACCACGTCGGCGAACCGGTCGTCGGTCACGACGGCGATGGCTCCCGAGTCGCCGAGCACGTACGCGATCTCGTCGGCCACCCAATGCCAGTTGACCGGCACGAAGGTCACACCGATGTGGGCGCACGCCAGGGTCACCTCGAACCACTCGCACCGGTTGCCGGTGACGATCACCAGGGTGTCGCCATCACCCAGACCAAGGCTCCGGAGGCCGTTGGCCAACCGGTTCACCCGCTCGTCCAGCTCGGCCCAGGTCCGCGTTCCCCGGTCGTCCACCAGGGCGATCGTCGCCCCCTTCGTTCCGGCGAATTCGGCGGTCAGCGTGGCCACGGGCTCTCCTCGGTTGCGTCGGCCGAGTGTTGCAGCTCCCTTGCTAGCTTGCATCCATGTCGGCCGTCCGGCCGGCACCGGCGGAGCGTCGGGAGGCACGGATGATCGACGAATGGTTCACCCGCTCGTTCCGATCGCTCTCTCGGCTGGCCGATCGGATCGACGAGGCGACGACCGCGCCCGGGCCCGTGGCCGGATCGTGGGCGGCCCTCAAGCTGATCGGCCTCAGCGGGACGCTGCCGGTGACCTTCCTCGTGTACGGAGCCGTCGCCGCCCACAACACTCGTCTCGTCGATCGCCAGCTTCCCAACTACGCCGAGTCTCTCGCCCGCGTCCTGGCCAACGAGCATCCCGAGGGAGTGGCGGTCGAGCGCCGCAACGGTGCGGGACGGTTCGTGATCACCAGTGACCTGCACCGGGCCCACGCGGGCCACTCCGACTGGCCGGCCCGGCAGGGCACCGACCGGGTCTACCGAGCCATGCTGGACCATTACGCGGACGGCGCCTGGACCCTGGTCGAGAACGGCGATGTCGAGGATCTCTGGCTGGCGGGTGGATCGACCTACGGCGTGGTCTACGAGCTGGCCCGCCTCGCCGCCGTCGCGTTGCCCGAGGGCCGACGTGCCGCCGTCCTGACCGAGGTCTACGAGGAGCATCTCCAGCGGGTGGTCGCCAACAACCGCCCGATCTACGACCGCATCGGCGAGTTCGTCGAGCGCGACGCCTACGTGCGGATCGTCGGTAACCACGACGACGTGTGGCGCCGTCCCTACGGACGGCGGGCGCTGGCCGACCAGCTCGGGCACTCGGTGGTCGACCACCTCGTGCTCACCGGGCCCGAGGCTCCGGTTGCGCTGATCAACCACGGCCACCAGACCGACGCCTGGAACGCTCCGGGACGCGACCGCATCGGCAAACTCTTCACCTCCTGGGGCTCGGCGTTGCACGACCTTCCGGTCGTGCCGACCAGTCCGGGGATGCCGCCGCCATCGGCCACGGTGGCGCTGCTGGGAGGTCGGGCCCCCAACCAGCTGCTGGCGATGCTGCCCTTGATCGGTGCCGATCTCGATGCCCAGAGCCTGGACGAGGTGAAGCTCTGCCAGGCCCTGCGGGACACGCCGGTCGGAAGGGTCTGGCTGGTGCTGGGCCACACCCACGTGCCGTTGAAGCGGCCCACCGACACCACGGCGCCGCCGAACGCCCTTCGGGCCCGGTACGTCAACTCGGGCGCGGGCATTCTGCATCGGTCCGTGACGGCCATCGAGTGGGACGGCGCCCGGCTCGACCACGACGGAGAGCCGTCGCTCCGCCTGGTGGCCTGGCACGACGACGGCGACGTCGTCCGCCGTTCCGAGCTGGAACCCGATCCCGGCGATCCGGCCGTGCTGCGGTCCGGGCCGGCGGCCACCGTCGCCTGACCGTCCCGCTCACTTTCGGATCGACGAAATTTCGGCAGATCTCCGCACCGGTGTGGGTTGGATGCCGAGGTTTCGCCGGGGGGCGGAGACTTGCCTGCCGCCAGTGGGCTCGGCCAGGGTGGGCGCCGACACCGACCGGGGGAGACCGATGACCGACGCTGCCGTGGACACCGACGCCGAGACCGCCCTGGTCGCCGAGACGCTCGACCGGTTCCTGGCCGAACACGACGTGACCGGCATGGACCCGATCCACTTCCGGGGCCTCCGCTACGACGCAGGGCTCGCCTGGGTCCACTTTCCCGAGGGCCGGGGCGGCCTCGGGGTGCGGCCGTCGCTCCAGAAGGAGGTCGAGGTCCGGCTCCATCGAGCCGGTGCCCCGTCGCCACCGCCGACGGTGTTCTTCGGAGTCGCCCTGGCCGGTCCGACGGTCGTGACCCATGGTTCCGACGAGCTGATCGACCGGCTGCTCCGCCCCATGTTCACCGGCGAACACGTGTGGTGCCAGCTCTTCTCCGAGCCCGGAGCCGGGTCCGATCTGGCCAGCCTGGCGTGCAAGGCGACCCGCGACGGCGACGAATGGATCGTCACCGGACAGAAGGTGTGGAACACCGTGGCCCACCTGGCCGACTACGGCCTGCTGGTCACCCGCACCGATCCTGATGTGCCGAAGCACCGCGGCATGACCTACTTCGCGGTCGACATGCACGCCGACGGGACCGACGTCCGACCTCTGCGCCAGATCACGGGTGAGGCCGAGTTCAACGAGGTGTACCTCACCGACGTTCGCGTCCCCGACGCCGACCGCATCGGCGACGTGGGCGACGGCTGGCGGGTCTCGATGACCACCTTGATGAACGAGCGCACCATCATCGGCGCCGGGTCGGGCGCTCCGGCACGCGGGACCGGTCCGATCGCCGAAGCGATCCGCCTCTGGAATGAGCACGCCGACCGGCCGGCGGCCACCAAGGACCGGCTGATGCAGCTGTGGATCGACGCCGAGGTGCTGCGACTGACCAACATCCGAGCCGGTTCCAATCGGCGGGCCGGCAA
Organism: uncultured Acidimicrobiales bacterium; assembly: GCA_963793475.1. Lineage (GTDB taxonomy): Bacteria > Actinomycetota > Acidimicrobiia > Acidimicrobiales > CAWCAL01 > CAWCAL01. The sequence continues at coordinate 52,403 of CAWCAL010000008.1, read as the reverse complement.
TCCGGGCCCCGAGGGGTCGATCGCCAAGCTGGGGTTTGCCGAGATCAACCAGGACATCTACGAGTTCTGCGTCGACCTGCAGGGGGCCCACGGTCAGATCGAGCTCGACTATCGAAAACAAGCGGGCCGATGTCATCGGGCTGGTCGGCCCCCCGGGCTCGTCGCGGAAGATGTTCCTCCGGTCTCGGGCCAACTCCATCGAGGGCGGCACGTCGGAGATCCAGCGCAACATCCTGGGAGAGCGGGTGCTCGGGCTGCCGGGTGAACCGCGGACCGACAAGGTGCTGCCCTGGAAGGACGTGCCACGGTCCTGACCCGTGGGGGAGCAGGACGTGCCACGGTCCTGACCCGTGGGGGAGCAGGACGTGCCACGGTCCTGACCCGTGGGGGAGCAGGACGTGCCACGGTCCTGACGGTTACCCTTTCCGCGAGGGTTCGGGCTCTGGCCCACCCGTCCCCGATTCGAGGATCCCCCTGTGAGCGGAAGTCTGGCGGCGGTGACGCCGGCGTTCAACGAGGCTGAGCGCCTGCCCGCCCTCTGCAAGAGCATCGGGCGCCAGACGCTGCTCCCGGTTCGCTGGGTCATCGTCGACGATGGTTCCACCGACGGGACGCGCGAGCGTGCGATCGAAGCCACCGAATCGTTCGACTTCGTCACGGTCGTGTCACGCGAACAGCACACCGACCGGTCGTTCGCGTCCAAGGTCGGCGCCTTCTCGTACGGCGTCAGCCAGCTCCAAGGGGTGTCCTACGACTACCTGGCGTGCTTCGACGCCGACGTCATGTTGCCCGAGCGGTACATCGAGGAGATCGTCCGCGGGTTGGACCTGGACCCCGAGCTCGGTGTCACCGGTGGCCTCTACCGTCATCCCATCGGCAGCAAGCTGGTGGTCGACCGACCCCCGATGAACCAGGTGCCGGGCCCGGCGCAGGTCTTCCGGCGGGCGACCTACGAGGACATCGGCGGCTACCACGGCATGCCCCACGGCGGCGAGGACGCCCTCGCCAACGCGGCCGCCCGGATGCACGGTTGGACCACCCGTTGCCGACCCGACCTCATCGTCGACCACAACCGGCGCATGGGCACCGGCGGGGACCTGCATCCCATCCGAGCCGAGTACGGCAAGGGTCGGCAGGACTACGACATGGGCGCCCATCCGCTCTTCGAGATCGGCAAGCTCCTCAAGCGAACGACCTGGCGTCCCTACGCCGTGGGCGCGCTCGCCCGAGCGCTCGGGTATCTCCGCGGCCTCGCCGGCCGCAGCCGGACGGCTCCGGACGACGTCGTTCGCTTCTGGCGCGAGGAGCAGCTCGGGCGGATCCGCTCCGTGCTGGCTCGCTGATCTCGCGCATGGGGTTCGTGTCCAGCGCCAGTCGACGCGTGCGCAACGTGTTCGGCCAGATGACCGGCGCCGACAGCAACGTCGCCGTCACGGGACTCGCCACGCTCGCCGCCTCCGTTGCCGGAACCGGGATCCGATTCGTCATCCAGATCGCGCTGGCCAACTGGATGGGTGCCGCCGAGTTCGGACGCTTCGTGACCGGTCGTGGTTGGGGAGAGCTCCTGTCCAAGGTGCCGAACCGGGGGTACGAGCTCACGGCGGTCCGGTTCCTCCCGAGGTACGAGCAGGAACGCGACTGGCGTCACTACAGGGGATTCGTCCGCCTCTCGCAGCTCGAGACGCTGTCGCTCGGACTCGCGCTCGGCGTCGCCGCTGCCGGGGGGTACGCGATCCTGGCCGATCGACCGGACGGGGCGATCATCGCGGGCATGCTGATCGTCCCGGCCCTCTCGGGGGTCTACATGGGACGGGCGCTGCTCCAGGGCTCCCATCAGGTGGTGGCCGCCACGACCCTGCTCGACGTGGTGCTGCCGCTGGTGCTCGCCGGTTCCATCGGCGCGACGTTCATCGTGGCGGGGGAGGTGACCGCCGAGGTCGCGGTGCTGATCCTGGCCGGGGCGATGGCGTCGGTCGCCTTCATCGAAACCGTCCTCGTTCGCAGAAATCTGCCCCTACAAGCCCGTCGTGCTTCTCCACTCTTCGACCGGCATCTCTGGGTCTCGACCGCTCGGACCATGTTCGTCGCCCAGTTGGCCATCGCCGTCCTGACCGTGTCCGACGTGCTGATCGTCTCCGCGGTGGTCGGCCGGACCGAAGCCGGTCTCTACGCGGTGGCCACCCGCATCGCCGTCCTCGGCCGCCTCGTCAACAGCGGCCTCGAGTCGGTCGTCTCCGGGCCGAATCGCCCGAGCTCACTCGGTCGGTGACACGCCGGCGGTCCAGCGCGCCGTCGACGAGACGATCCGCCTGTCGACGCTGCCGACGATCGGGTTCGCCCTCGCGGCGATCCTGGCCGCCGACCCGATCCTCTCCTTGTTCGGATCCGAGTACACCGCAGCGCGCCCGGTGCTCGTCATCCTCCTCATCGGCAACGTGACCAACGCGCTGACGGGACCGTCGGGGTACGTGGTCGGGCTGGGTCCCCACGAGCGGGCCTACGCGGTGATCATGTCGATCCACGCCGTCGCGCTGGTCGTCGCTCGGGTTCGCCGCCGCCTCGGCCTGGGGAATCGAGGCCGTGGCCTGGACCCAAGCCGGGGTCACCGCTGTCGTGGAACCTGTCCCTGGTGTTGGTGGCGCGACGGCGCCTGGATGTGGCCTGCTACCCGAGGTGGTCGCTCCTGAGGCTCCGGTGAGCCGTCCGGCCGGGCGGGCGCAGGTCAGCTGCGGCCCCGCTTGCGCAGGCGATAGGCGGCCCCGATGAGGCCCTTCGTCGCCGGGTGTGAGATGGAAATGGAACCGGCGACCCACTGGCGGCCGGGCCAGGTGCCGGAGACGATGGGGACCACGTCGGCTCGCCGGATGGGCGCGCCGAGGGTGGCGATCGCCCTCTCCGGATGCATCGCGCTCATAGGGGAGCGAGGTCCAGTAGCGAGCCTCGTCGTCCGAGGGTTCGAGCCAGAACGTGTGGGCGTTCCGGATGAGCCGGGCGCGGATGTCGTCGGCCCGATGATCGGGTCGGAGGCGGTCGGCCAGCCGTTCGACGACATCGATGACGATGCGGTGCAGGGGATCGATGTGCGGGCTCTCCCGGACGGGGTCGTGCTCCTCCCGGAAGACCGGTTCGACCGATCCGTCGGTTCGGCGCAGGCCGGCCATCCCCGGTTCGGTCGTCGCAGCGAGCATCTCGAAGAGGGCGACGGCGTTGTCGAACCTCGGACGATCGTCGTGATCGAACAGATACCGATCGATGCGAACGGGATAGAGCAGCGACTCGGCCTGATCGCGACCCAGGTGGAAGTGGTGCAGATGGACGTTCGACGCCGATTCTGCGACCGCCGTCATCATCGCGGCCTGCTGGCCACGCCACCCGATGTCGACGATCCCGATCCGCTCATCGGCGAGCAGCCCGTTCTGGTCGAGGTAGTCGACCAGCAGCGAGCGCTCGGCCTCGGCCTGCCGCTGGAGTGCGGCGCGGAGGTCGGGGTCGTCGAAGCACGCCCGCCAGTCCTCGGCTGACCGGTCGGAACCGATCGGGCGGTCCAGCGAGAACCCGTTGCGCTCGAATCCGTCGCGGACCTCGTCGGGGTCCAGGTTCAGCCGGGTCAGGAGCCGGCGCACCGGCAGGAGCTGGGTGTGCAGACGAAGGAAGGACGAAGCGGTGTCGTGGCCGCACTGGATCCAGGCGTCCAGGTCGACCGCGGCCGAAGCCATCCGCACGGCGTTGCGCGACAGGGTGACGTACGACAGCGGGCGATCGTGGGTCATGGCCCGGGGGAGCCGACGGTAGGCCTCGTAGGGCAGTCGGCCGTTCCGCGAGAGGAAGACCATACGATCGAGCTCGAGGGCGTCGGCGCGGGCGGCCAGCCACATCGCAAAGCCGATCATCGTCGGAGCCGCGACGCCCGAAGCGACCGAGGCCAGCGGCGGCGGGTCTCCCTGCTCGAGCGCATGGAGCCGTGCCAGCCGGGCCGTGCCGGCGATGGTCGAGCCGAGATCCCGCCGACCGCCGAGCTCGGCGGCCATGAGCGTCGATTCGTAGCGGCTGGGCTCGGCGGTGCGCACGAGCAGGCTCTTCAGACCGCAGTGGCGCGCCATGGCGTGGTCGGCCCACGGGCTGTTGCCGACGTGCAGGATCCGCTGGGCGGGACCATCGGTGCGAGCGAGGAGTCGCTGATAGAGCTCACCCTGGTGAGCCTTCGAGGCTCCTTCGTCGCAGCTGACGAGCAGCAGGTCGTCGGCGCCCAGCAGACCCAAGCGAGTGAGGACCGGCGCGAGCTCGTCCGCCCCGAAATGCATGTCGCTGAGGAACGCGATGCGAAATCCGCGGGCCCGCAGGGCGTCGAGGAGGCCACCCGCTCCGGGCACGGCCGAGAGTCCGCCGAGATCGATCGCCCGTTCCTGTTGCCGCGGCCCGGCTGACGACGGACTCGGGCAACCCGAGCGCCTCGCCGACCGTCGCGATGATCGACTCGAGATCCGGGGCCCGGCCCGCGGCCCGGTCGGCAGCGGCGGCGCCGGCACGGTGGCGGGCCCTGGCGTATGCGACGGGATCGATCCCGGCGTCGGCCAGTTCGGCACCGACGGCGAGATCCACCGCGCCCGCGGCCGGTTCTGCCCTGACGACCAGGGTGTCGAAGACGTCGAACGACACGACAGCAATGCCGCTCAGACTCGGCCACGTTCGACCGAGCGCGTCGGGGGAGAGGACCGCGCCGCCATCGCCCGGATCGTCCTCGCCGACGAGGGCAACGCGCAGCTTGGCCAGGCGTCCCGACCAGCGGGGATCAGGAGCCAACGGAGACGCTCTCTGCGGCCGGGCCGGCGGTGCCGACGGGCTCATCAGGTGGAAGGCCGCGGTGGGCCATGGCAGCCGCCAGGGCGATCACGGTCAGTGAGGGCCGGTTGACGACCGCCTCGGTCACACCGCCCACGAGGATCGCCACGACCAACGCATCGAGCCAGGGGGTGTCCCAGCGCCTCCAGCGACGGAAGAAGGCGGCCAACCCGCCGACGAACAGCACCAGACCGGGGATGCCGTTGGCCAGCGCCAGGTCGAGGGCCATGTTGTGGCTGGTGAACGCGAACCACCAGATCTCGCCTTCCTTGGCGGCCTCGCTCCACAGGTCCTCGCCCGACCCTGTGCCGTACCCCACGACGGGACTGCGCACGATGAAGTCGATGGCGATCGGCCAGATGGTCGTGCGCCCGTTCCAGCTCCCGACATCGGCCGGATCGTCGGTGCGGGAGAGCGCTTCGGAGCTTGACGCCGCCCGAGCTGACGAACGCCATCACCAGGGCGAAGCACACGGTGGCGGCGGCGAGGGCGGCAGCGCCATCCGCGGCGGCGGCCGAGGACGACCAGGAGAGCGATGGGGACGGCGGCGAGCACGGTGCGGGTGTTGGTGCCGATGAGGACGATCCCCGACACCGCCAGGGCGACCTTCGCCAGCCGGTGAGCCCAGCGGTCGCTCCGCCAGAGCGTCGCGGCCAGGATCAGCGTGATGGTGCTGTAGCGAGCCAGATTCGTGGGCCCGTAGGTGATCCCGGCGAACCGGGCCTCACCGGCGAGCGAGAGATTTCCCGCCGCCAGGTCCGCCACGATGCCGATCGACGAGGAAGGCCGTCGCCGTCGGCGACCGTCACCATGGCGAAGCGACGCCAGCCGAAGACCGTGACGAACCAGACGGCCGTGAGCCACAGGCCCACGATGCCGAGTCCCTGGAGCACGGTCTGACGGGGCGCGAGGCTCCAGGCCAGCGTGGCCATCGACCACGCCAGCCACACGGTCATCCACCCCTGGGGCGACCGGGTGAGGGCCACGGGGAGCGATCGACTGACCACGGGCAGCACCAGCGCCGGGAGCAGGAGGAAGGGAGCGAGCAGCAGCCCACTTGGCCAGATCGACGCCGCCGGCGCTGGCCAGACCGATCGTGTCGAAGTCGAGGTCGGCCAGGAAGACCTGGCCGGCCAGGAGGATCGCGGCCGCCGATCGGATCAATCCGGCCCGATGGATCGAAACGAGTTCCCGGTACGCCCGGATCATCGCAGGCGGTCAGGCGGACTCGTCGGCACCGGCTCGGCCGAAGGTCGGCAGGCCGTCGGCTCGACGAGCAACACGCCGAGGAGGGTCTCGCCGCCCCGGCGAACGCGACTGGCGGTGGCACGCAGGGACGTCGGCGCGGCTCGTCCCCTGGACCACGACGATGAGACGCCGCCGCAGATGCGGCTACGGAGTCGGAAGGTGTCGTCGGAGTCGTAGTCGCCGTCGAGGTCGACGAGCACCAGATCCTGCTTGACCTCGTCGTCGATGCGCTCGGCGATGCCCTCCATCTCCTCGATGGAGCGGAGGTCCCGGATGCGGATCGCGTCGACACCGTCGGCCGCAGGGTCGATTGAGGCGGAAGGTTGTGCGATCGCGAGCACGGTGAGATCCCAGTGGGGAGTTCGGTGGCCATGCAGCTCGATGGTGGTCTTCGGCCGAAGGATCGGTGACCCCGGTGATGTCCGATCACCCGCTTGTCGCGCGGCCAGATGATCCAGGACGTGGTCGGCGACCGAGGCCATGCCGGCGAGTCCGTCGTCCTCGGAGCCGGTGATGTGGCCGACGACCGCGCGTTCGGGCGAGGGAGCCGGCATGCCAGGGCGTCCGGATGCGACCGAATTCGCGTTCCAGGACGATCACGCCCAGGCCGGTCACCATGGCAGCGGCCAGGCCGGCCAACACGGCGGTGGACCACGGTCGCTGGCCGTCGCTCGTCTCGGTGACCTCGGCCCGGCGCAGCACCTCGGCTTCGGGCTGGACCGATCGCAGCTGACGGCTGAAGTCGGCGGACTCGGCGGTGACCTCGAGCTGCACCTGGAGGACCCCGTCGCGCTGCAGCTCGAGCTGTCGGTAGGCGCTCTCGAGCCGGTGCGACCGCAGCGATTCCTTCCGGGCAGGATCGCAGACGGAGCGCCTCCTGCTCGTCGAGGTTCTCGTCCATCTGCCGGCTGAGCTCCTCGGCTTCGCTGCACCAGGTCGGCGCTCTCGCTGGTCGAGGTCGGTGATCAGCGACGTCGAGTCGCGCCTCCTGGGCCGAGATGCTCTCGGAGACGAGACGCTCGGCAGCCAGGGTCACTCCAGCCGCCGCGATCTCGCCGTCTCGCGCGATCGCGGTGATCTCGACGATAGGCCTGGTTGGCCGGGACGACCATGGTCAGCTCGGTCAGCTCGCCGCCGATCGCTTCCTCGACCTCGGTGTCGAACCCGGGCTCGGTGAGCTGGATCTCGAGCCGGTCCCGGGCGGCGTCGTAGAACGGCCACACGACCTGATTGGTGAGGCCGATCCGCATCGTCGCTCTGAGCGTCGGTCGTTCAGTAGGTGCGTCCCGAGAGGAACACGAGGAGGAAGACCCCCACACCGGCCAGCACGATGATCCACCATCGGCGCAGCACGGTCCGGACGATGGCACCGAGCGGCTGCACGTCGCGCGACTCCTGTCTGGCCAACGGTACGGCTCGTCTGGTATCCGTCATTCATCGGAAAGAGTCGGTTCGGTGCCTCACCGGGCGACGAACCGAGATGCTCCTGACTGGAGGTTCGGAAGCGTTCAACTTCGCTGGATTCCGTGATGATACCGTCGCTCTCAGTGGTCCTTTCGGCCAGACCGGCGTGAGGTGTTTCACCCAGCGACGCGACTCGGGCCGGTATGGCAACGTCTTGGGAGTGCCAATTCGTAGGCTTTGGCGAGCGATCGAGTTGTCCAACCTCCTGGCGGCCTCGGAGATAACCGGCGGAAATCTGCAGCGTTGCGACACCCTGCGACGGCGACAAGCGAGGAAAGCACATGCATCTCCGATCCGCAGTCGTGGGATATGGCTATTGGGGGTCGAAGCACGTCCGGGTCCTCAACGGGCTGCCAGAAGTCTCCGTGACGGTGGTGGATGCCACCGAGGAGCGCCGGGTCGAAGCCCAGCGCGCCTTTCCGGGCGTGGCCGTCGCCGAGAGCTCGAGGAGGTGCTCGACGATGTCGATGCCGTGGTGGTGGCGACTCCGCCCAGCAGCCACTACAGCCTGGCCAAGATGGCTCTCGAGGCGGGTCGCCACGTCCTGGTCGAGAAGCCGCTTGGCCACCTCGGTCGAGGACTGCGAGGAACTCGTCGCCCTCGCCGAGTCCAAGGACCTCCGACTGATGGTCGGCCACACCTTCGAGTACAACTCCGGGGTCTGGAAGCTGCGCGACATCATCGAGAGCGGCGACCTGGGCGAGGTGCTCTACATCGACACCGCCCGGTTGAATCTCGGTCTCTACCAGACCGATGTCAACGTGATCTGGGACCTGGCTCCCCACGACATCTCCATCGTCAACTTCCTGCTCCGGTCGTCGCCCACCAGCGTCGTGGCCACCGCCGAGGCGCACCGGGGTGGTCCCTACGAGGACGTGGCCCATCTCCAGCTCCAGTACGAGGATCCGAAGGTCACGGCCTACATCAGGGTCAGCTGGCTCGACCCGTGCAAGGTCCGCCGGGTCACCGTGGTCGGCGATCAGAAGATGGTCGTCAACAACGACATGGCCGCGAGCGGATCCGGGTCTACGACATGGGCGTCGACCCCAGCGGTCCGGCCTCACAGATGCACGAGATGCCGCTCGAGTACCGGTACGGCGACATCGTGTCGCCGCAGGTCCCGTTCAACGAGCCGCTGGGCGTCGAGGACCAGCACTTCGTGCGCTGCGTCCGGATGTCCGAGCAGCCGTGGTCCGACGGACGGGTCGGGCTCGAGGTGGTCAGAGTCCTGGATGCCGCCAACCGGTCGGTCGCCGAGGAGCGTACGATCCACATGGCGCCGACTCCCCGCCCTCCTGAACCGGGGCCGTTCGCACTGACCGCGTCGCCGATCCGGGTGACCCACCACTAGCTTCGTACCGGTTGAATCTCGCCGTTTCCGGCCGATCGTGACGCCATGAACGCCATCCCCTTCCTGGATCTCACGGCGATGCACGACGAGATCCGCTCCGAGCTCGACCATGTCTGGTCCGCCGTCTGCAAGGACAACGCCTTCATCGGCGGCCCGTTCGTCGACACCGTTCGAGCAGCACTGGGCCGACTACTGCGGACGACGTCATGCAATCGGGGTGGCCAACGGCACCGACGCGCTCGAGCTGATCCTGGCCGGGTCGGGGATCGGAGCCGGCGACGAGGTCATCGTCCCCGCCAACACCTTCCTGGCGACCGCCGAGGCCGTCTGCAACGTCGGCGCCGCCCCTGTGTTCGTCGACGTCGACCCGGACACCCTCCTGATCGAGGCGCCGGCGGTCGAGGCGGCGCTGTCACCTCGAACCGCTGCCGTCATGGTGGTCCATCTCTACGGACAGATGGCCGATGTTGATGCGATCGGGGCCGCTCTGCGACCGGGCCGGCATTGCGCTGATCGAGGATGCGGCGCAAGCCCACGGCGCCGCGTGGAACGGACGTCGGCCGGGCTCCTGTCGGCACCGCGGCCGGCTTCAGCTTCTACCCGGGCAAGAACCTCGGCGCGTTCGGAGACGGTGGAGCGGTGGTCACCGACGACGCTCGAGCTGGCCGACCGGATCCGGTCCATCGCCAACCACGGGCGCTCCTCGACCGATCGTGACGCCATCCCCAATCTGGGCCGCAACAGCCGGCTCGACGGCCTGCAAGCGGCGGTGCTCGACGTCGAAGCTCGACCATCTCGAACGATGGAACGCAGGTCGTCGGGCCGCCCATGCCGTCTACCGGGACCTCCTCCCCGACACGGTGCGCCTCGTGGGCACCAGAGCCCGAGGTCGAGGGCGTCTATCACCTCCTGGTCATCGAGATCGACCACCGTGACGGCGTGCAGCGCAACTGGGCGAGGCCGGGATCGGGACCGGCATCCACTACAAGGTGCCCTGTCATCACGAACGCTCCCTTCGCCCCCTTCGCCGACCGTCCCTTCCCGTCACCGAGACCGCAGCCGGCCGGATCCTCTCGTTGCCGATGTTTCCCCACCTGCAGCGGCACAGGTCGAGCGTGTCGCCGAGCAGCTGCGGTCGATCACCGGGTCCTGACGTGGCCGCCGCTTCGATCGATGCGGGCCTCGGCCGGCTGGGCCCGACCCGGCAGCGCCGACGTGGTGGTGGCGGGCCCTTCTACGAACCCGTCGCCCGGGTGCGTGATCTGGTCCTCGGGATCCCGGCGCTGATCGTGCTGATCCCCTTGCTGTTGGCCTGTGCTCTGGCGATCCGCCTGACCAGCCTCGGGCCCTGCCGTCTTCCGCCAGGAGCGCATCGGTCGCAACGGCATGCCCTTCCGGATCTACAAGTTCCGGACGATGAAGCAGTCGGTACCGACGACAACCGCCACCGCGGCCTACGTGACGAGGCTGCTGACCGACGGTGGGGAAGAAGCGGCCGAAGACGGCGTGTTCAAGCTCGCCGACGATGATCGCATCACCAGGGTCGGGGCCTTCCTCCGCCGGCTGAGTCATCGACGAGTTGCCGCAATTGCTCAACGTGGTCAGCGGTGACATGTCGCTGGTCGGCCCGCGACCGGGGCATCGACTACGAGGTCGAGCTCTACCGACCTGACGACCGGGCGCGACTGCTGGTCAAGCCCGGGATGACGGGGCTGTGGCAGGCCACCGAACGGAACCACGTGGGCATGCGTGAGATGTTCGAGCTGGACCGACGCTACGTCCGGGAACGATCGATCGGCCTGGACTTCGAGATCATGGTGAAGACCGTCGGCCAGATGGTGCAACCCTCGGGCGCTCGGTGAGCGGGTGCTCGCGTCCTGCGAGCGCTTCCTTCGGGAGCGCTGCGCGCTCCTTGGGAGTGCTCGCTGCCGCTCGCACGTCCTGGGGACTTCGTGAGTAACTCTGTCACGTTCCCGGCGGGCGCTGATCGTCGTCGAGAACGAGTCGGTACCCCATGACCAGCGGGTCTGGCGTGAGGCCAAGACCCTCGCCGCGACGGCTGGGCGGTGTCGGTCATCTCGCCTCGCGGGGCCGGACACGACGACCGACGCCACGAGATCATCGACGGCATCGAGATCCACCGGTTCACGTTGCGAGAGGCCGGCGACGGCGTTGCGGCCTACGTGCTCGAGTACGGCCTGGCGGTCGCCAAGATCCTGTGGCTGATGCGCAAGGTCCGCCTCCGGCGGGGCTTCGATGTCGTCCAGCTCTGCAATCCGCCCGATGTCCTGTTCGCCGCAGCCCTGCCGTTCCGGCTGTTCGGGGCTCGGGTCATCTTCGACCACCACGATCTGAGCCCCGAGCTCTGGCGGTCGCGGGGCGGGTCGCCCGTCGTGCACCGGGCGTTGTTGTGGGCCGAGCGGGCGACCTTCGCCGTCGCCGACGTGGTGATGTCCACCAACGAGTCCTACCGGCGGATCGCCATCGACCGGGTCGGATGGAGCCCTGACGGACGTGTTCGTCGTGCGCAACGGGCCCGATCTCGATCGGCTCGTCCCGGCGGCACCCGATCCCCGGTTCCGCAACGGGCGGGATCATCTCCTGGGCTACGTCGGCACCATGGGTCCCCAGGACGGCGTCGACCATCTCATCCGGGCCCTCGACGTGCTGGTGCACGACCAGGACCGCGACGTCCAGGCGGTGCTGGTCGGCGACGGCCCCGAGCTGGAATCGCTGCGCACCCTTGCGGTCGAGCTGAAGCTGGCCGATCACGTGACGTTCACCGGGTCGCGTCGCTCCCGATCAGGTGGCGGCCCCGCTGTCGTCCTCGGACGTGTGCGTGTGCCCCGATCCGCGGTCGCCCGCTCAACGAGGTCTCGACGATGATCAAGACGCTCGAGTACATGGCACTGGGCAAGCCCATCGCTGCGTTCGATCTGGTGGAGACCCGAGTCTCGGCCGGCGACGCCGCGGTGTACGCCGACGGGCGACCGAGCCCGAGGACCTGGCCGACGCCATCGGTGCGTTGCTCGACGACGAGGACCTGCGGACCCGCATCGCCGCCGGCGGACGCTCCCGGGTCGAGCAGGGCCTGACCTGGACCCACAGTGAGCCCGAGCTGCTGGCAGCGTACGAGCGAGCCCTGGCGTAACGAAGACGGATGGGGTCGGACCCCGGCGTATCCGCTACCTATCGCACGGCGAAGACGGATGGGGCCTGACCCCTGCGTATTCGTTTGGTGGCGGACGGGGTCAGCCGTCCATCACCCGGGCGGGCACGCCGGCCACCGTGGCGCCGGCCGGAACGTCTCGGGTCACCACGGCGCCGGCCGCCACCAGGGCGCCCTCACCGATGGTGATCCCGGCCACGATCGTGGCGCCCGAGCCGATGCTGGCCCGCCGCTCGACCACCGTGTCCACCTGCTGCCAGTCGTCAGCGCCGGCCAGCGCGCCCGTTTCGGTCGTCGCCCGCGGCTGGAGGTCGTTCGTGAACATGACGCCGTGGCCGACGAACACCTCGTCGCCGATGGTGACGCCGGTGCAGAGGAACGAGTGGCTCGAGATCTTGCAGCGCCGGCCGACGGTCACGTCGCGCTGGATCTCGACGAACGGTCCCACCGACGACTCGTCGCCGATGGTGCAGCCGTACAGGTTCACGTAGACGCCGAGCCGAACACCCTCACCCACGGTGACGTCGTTGAGCGTCCGTTTCGGGTCGTCCGGATCGTCTGCTGCCATCGCCGGAATCTACCCGGCGGGCTCAGACCGTCGGTGCTTGGTTGGCGAACGCCCGCCGCTCGTCCTCGGCCAGCTGCTCGTCTCCCGCCGCCTCGCCGCCGGGTCGACGTCCGGCCAGCACGTAGTCCCCCTGGTACTCGGGCCGCACCTCGCCCGAGTCGTCGACGAGCCACCCCATGGCGAGCCGCCCGGGAACCCGGATGCGCTCGGGCCGTTCGAACGTGCCGTAGACGTGGTCCCACAGGGCCGTGGTGACGCCGTGATTGGCCTTCGGGTGGCCGAAGTGGTGATGGAAGTGGTGGCGTCGCAGCCACCGGTCGTAGCGGCCGCGTGGCGGGCGGGCGTGGGCCCGCCAGTGCATCGTCTCGTAGAAGAGGTAGCCGAGCAGCCAACCCAACGCCACGCCGATGCCGATCGACGGGCCCGCCGCCATGGTGAGCAGCCCGCCGATGGCGGTCCCCACCACGATCACCCCGAGGTAGCTCAGGAACCGGGTGAAGGGATCGGTGCGATCCGGGTGGGCGTGGTGCAGGAGATGCTCGCGCGAGGCGATCCCGCGACCCTTCAGGTGGTGCATCGCGAACCGGTGGAGGTGGTACTCGCCGGCGATCCAGAGGAACCACCCGGCGAGGAAGGCGATGATCGGAACGAGGACGGTCATGATGCGGGATCTCCCGTTGCGGGGGCGGGCGGTTCTTCGGCGTCGGGGATCGGGGGAGCGAGACGCCCCTCCCGCTCGAGCTCGTCCAGCAGCCCATTGGACTGGTCCAGCCGTGTCTGGGAGACGCCCCAGCCGCGGAGGAGGTCGACGCACAGTTGTTCGGCCAGGGTCACCCCGTCGAAGAGCTCGGCGTCGATCTCGTCGAGCTTGCTCACCTGGAGCACCCCGCCGACGGCGGCGGCGAGGGTGACCACCCGAGCCATGCTGTCGCCGGGGGTGACGGCGCCCTGTTGCTCGGCGGCGTCGATGCGGGCGCGGGCCTGGTCGAGCAGGGCCATGGCGGCAGGCAGGACCCGGTGGACCTCGTCCATCGGCACGTGCGAGCGCCACTCGCCCATCAGCGACTGCATCAACCGGATCTCCTCGGGGAACGTGACCGCGCTGGCGCAGAACCAGCGGCCGAAGGCGATGAGGCGGAAGGCGGCCAGGTCGGCGCCGGTCAGCCCCTCGTCGGCCGCCAGCCGGTCGCTGTCGGTGCGGAGGAGCAGCGCCGAGGCGGCGAGACGGTCGATGGCCTCGCGCTGGACCTCGGCCACCAGCGCCCCCTTGCTGGGGAAGTAGGAGTAGACCGTGCCGATGGCGGCGTCGACCTCGTCGGCCAGCCGCTGCATGGTGAGGGCGTCGAGTCCCTCATCGGTGGCGATGTGGAGCGCGGCGCGCAGGTACCGGCGACTGCGCACGAGGCGGTTGCGGGCCCGGCGTCCGGAGGGGACGGCGTCCGGGTCGGTGCGGTTGATCGGAGATTCTTGAACCACGTTCAATAGTTGAACAGAGTTCAATATTGCTGTCAAGCGGCCGCACGACTCGCCGCGGCCTCGGCGTTCCCCACCGTCACGGCCGCAACAGTTCCGAGCGCAGCGTCTCGACGGTCGTCCGCTGCCCACATCCTTCGATGTGGTCGTTGACCAGGCCCATCGCCTGCATGAAGGCGTACACCGTCGTCGGCCCGACGAATCGCCACCCGCGAGCCTTGAGATCGCGACTGAGCGCTCGTGATGCGGCGGACTCGGTGAGCTCCATGAGCGCAGCACGGGTGACCGGGGACGGCCGCTCGGACGGAGACGGTTCGAAGTCCCACACGTAGTGGGCCAGGGAGCCGTGCTCCTCCTGGAGGTCGAGGCAGCGAGCGGCGTTGTTGACCGTGGCCTCGATCTTGCCCCGGTGCCGGATGATGTCGGCGTTGTCCAGCAGGGCGGCGACCTTCGGGGCCCCGTATCCCGCAACCGTGGCGGGATCGAACCGGTCGAAGGCCACACGGAATGCCTCCCGCTTGCGCAGGACGGTGATCCACGAGAGCCCGGCCTGGAACCCCTCGAGACACACCTTCTCGAAGAGCCGGTTGTCGTCGACGACCGGCCGGCCCCACTCGGCGTCGTGATACTCGACGTACAGCGGGTCGTCACCCGCCCACCAGCACCCGATGGTTCCGTCGGGGCGGCGGGCCAGGCCGTCGGCCGGCGGGGGAGCGGACGAGTCGGACATGAGCGGGTGCCCCGAGGTCGGAAGCCAGGAGCGTACCGCCGGGGTCGGCGGTGGGCGCGCTGGCCCTTGGGTAGGCTCGGATCGAGGGTTTCTGACACAGTGTCAGAAACGAACCGCAGGCCCGGTCTGTCCTCGAGACGGTCGAGCGCCGACCACCAGGAGCTCCCTTGCGCGGCATCATCTCCTACGGGGTCCACATCCCCTACCACCGACTCGCCCGGTCCGCCATCGGCGAGGCGCTCGGCTCCGGCGGCGGCCGCGGTACCCGTGCGGTGGCCGGCTACGACGAGGACACGACCACCATGGCGGTCGAGGCGGCCCGGCTGGCCCGGCGCGCCCGCCGCGGACGTGACGATCGACGATGTGTGGTTCGCCACGTCGTCGCCGGCGTATCTCGACAAGACCAACGCGTGTGCCGTCCATGCTGCGCTCCGGCTCGACCCCTCGGCGGGGGCCGCCGACATGGGAGGGGCGGTCCGTTCGGGTCTGGCCACGCTCGCGGCCGGACTGGGCGGCGCAGGCACCACGCTGGTCGCAGCGTCCGACATCCGCACCGGGCTGCCCGGGAGCGCCGACGAGCGTGACGGTGGCGATGGTGCGGCGGCGTTCGTGGTCGGCGACACCGACGGGCCGGTCCTGGCCGAGCTGATCGGGCGGGGCGCGGCCACCGAGGAGTTCCTCGACCGCTGGCGCCTGCCCGGTGAGCCCCGCTCCCAGCAGTGGGAGGAGCGGTTCGGCGAGGGCAAGTACGCGTCGCTGCTGAAGCAGGCCTGGGCCTCGGCGCTCGACGCGGCGTCGATCGCGCCCGATCAGGTGACCCGGGCGATCGTGACCGGGAGTCACCCTCGGGCCGTCCGGTCGGCCGGACGAAAGCTGGGCCTGGCCGAGGGCGCCCTGGTGGACGATCTGTCGGCGTCGGTGGGCAACACCGGGGCCGCCCACGCCGGAATCCTGCTGGCATCGGCCCTCGATGTCGCCGAGCCCGGTGAGACCATCGCGGTCGTCGGGCTCTCCGACGGCGCCGATGTCCTGGTCTTCCGCACCACCGACGCCATCGGCGAGTGGCAGCCGCAGCGTCCCGTGGCATCTCAGGTCGCGGCCGGTTCCGATGCGCTTCCCTACACGAAGTTCCTCTCGTGGCGCGAGATGTTGACCGTCGAGCCGCCGCGCCGGCCGACACCCCAGCGACCGTCGGCGTCCGCGGCCGGGCGCTCCGAGGACTGGAAGTACGGGTTCGTCGGAGGGAAGGACCGCACCAGCGGCATGGTGCACCTGCCGCCCCAGCGCAAGAGCGAGAAGGGCGGCGCCCTCGACGACATGGACCCGGCCCCGATGGCCGACGTGCCGGCCACGGTGGTCACCAGCACCGTCGACCGCGTCTCGTACTCGCCCAGTCCACCCATCGTCGCCGCCGTCATCGATTTCGACGGCGGCGGGCGCATGCCGGTCGAGCTCACCGACGTGGCCGCCGACGAGGTCGCCATCGGCGATCGGGTCGAGATGACCTTTCGCCGGCTGTACACGACCTACGGAATCCACAACTACTTCTGGAAGGCCCGACCCATCAGGGTCGAGAGCTGACCGCACCCCGAGACAGACACGGAGCACGCCATGGGATCACACGGCATCCGAGACCAGGTGGCCATCGTCGGGATGGGCTGCACCAAGTTCGGCGAGCACTGGGACAAGGGCACGGACGACCTGGCGGTCGAAGCGGCCGAGCTGACCTACGCGTCGGCAGGCGTGGTGCAGGACGACATCGACGCCTTCTGGTTGGGCACCTCCATCTCCGGTCGCAGCGGGATGGATCTGGCCCGCCCGTTGAAGGTGCACGGCAAGCCGGTCACGCTCGTGCAGAACTTCTGCGCCACCGGATCCGAGGCCATGCGCAACGCGGCCTATGCGGTGGCCTCGGGTGCCTACGACGTGGCCATGGCGCTCGGCGTCGAGAAGGTGAAGGACGGCGGGTGGCAGGGGCTGCCGGCGCCGACGCCGCCCAACGACGGGACCGAGCGGGCGCTCACCGCGGCGGCCATGTTCAGCCTGGTGGCACCGGCCTACGGGGACAAGTACGGCGTGAGCAAGGAGCAGATGCGCGAGGTCCTGGCCAAGATCGCGGTCAAGAACCACCACAACGGCGCCCGCAACCCGCTGGCCCAGTACCAGCGCGAGGTCACCGAGGAGACGGTCTGCAACGCCATGGCCATCGCCGGCGATCTGGGCGTGTTCGACTGTGCCGGTGTGGCGGACGGCGCTGCGGCGGCCATTCTGGTGCGAGCCGAGGATGCGCACGAGTACACCGACACGCCGCTGTACATCAAGGCGCTGTCCATGGTCGCCGGCACCGGCGGCGGAAACCTCGACCCCGACTACGACTACACCACCTTTCCCGAGTGTGCTGCCGCCGCCCAGGACGCCTACCACCAGGCGGGGATCACCGACCCCCGGGGTCAGATCGCCATGGCCGAGGTGCACGACTGCTTCACGCCGACCGAGATGGTCCTCATGGAGGATCTGGGGTTCGCCGACCGGGGGACGGCGTGGCAGGAGGTGCTCGACGGGACCTTCGCACTGGACGGCGAGTTGCCGGTGAATCCCGACGGCGGGCTCAAGAGCTTCGGCCACCCCATCGGGGCATCAGGCCTGCGCATGATGTACGAGGCGTGGTTGCAGCTTCGCGGAGAGGCGCCCGAGGACCGGCGCATCCCGGATCACGGCAAGCGCTACGCACTCACCCACAACCTGGGCGGGTATCCCGGCGAGATGGTGTCGTTCGTCGGACTGGTGTCGGCCGAACTGGGATAGGGGCTGCGCCGATCGGCGCAGACCGTCGCGATGAGGCTCTCGAGCCGAGGAACGATCGAGCAAGGAGGCGAGCCATGGTGGCGAAGCGGTACGAGATCGATGCGAGCCGTTCGTCGGTGGCGATCGTGGCGACGTCGTCGGTGCACGACATCCACGCCGATGCGCCCGCGCCGTCGGGCTGGATCGAGCTGTCGGGCACACCGGGCCGGTTCGGGCCGAAGACGACGGTGAGCGGGCGCATCGAGGTCGCGGCCGGCGAACTGAGCGCCGACAATCCGTTGGTCGAGCGCGAGATGAAGCGCCGCATCGACGCTCGCCGGTATTCCGTGATCTCCGGTGAGGCCACCAGGGTGGAGAGCGCCGGTGGCGATGAGATCGCGCTGAGCGGCGAGATCACGTTTCTCGGCAGGGCGCTCGAGGTGGAGGGGACCGTGACGGTCACCGCCGACGGCGAAGGGTTGCGTGTGACCGGCAGCCAGGTGCTGGACGTGCGGGCCTGGGGCCTCAAGCCGCCGAAGCTGCTGATGCTGAAGGTCCACCCCGAGGTCACGGTCACCATCGACCTCGTCGCCATCTGAGGAATCTCGGCCTCGAAACCGGACTCAGTCCGGGTGACGAGGCCGAGATTCCGTACCACGCAAGGAGGGATGCCGGTGAAGATCGTCGTCGTCCTCTTCGATCGGCTGACCGCGCTCGACGCCATCGGCCCGTACGAGGTGCTCCAGCGGCTCCCCGGCGCTGATCTCGTGTTCGCCGCCCATGAGCCGGGAGAGAAGCGCACCGAGACCGGGCGCCTCGGGCTCGTCGCCGACGTGGCGCTGGCCGACGTCCCCGAGCCGGACGTCGTCGTCATGCCCGGTGGGTTCGGCACCCGGGCGGCGGCCGAACACCAGCCGACGCTCGACTGGCTGGTGCATGCCCACGAGCACTCGACGTTCACCACGTCGGTCTGCACCGGCTCCCTGGTGCTGGGGGCGGCGGGGCTCCTGCAGGGATTGGAGGCGACCACCCATTGGGCCGAGCTGGACACCCTCGCGTCCTATGGAGCGAGGCCGACCCAGCGGCGGGTGGTCGAACAGGGCCGGATCGTCACCGCGGCGGGCGTGTCGTCCGGGATCGACATGGCGCTCACCGTCGTGGCGAAGCTGGCCGGCGACGACATGGCCAGGGCCGTCCAGCTCGGGATCGAGTACGACCCGCAGCCGCCGTTCGACGCCGGCTCGGTGGACAAGGCCGGACCCGAACTGACCGAGCTGGTCCGGGTCGCGCTCCAAGCCGAGAACGAGCACACCGCCGACCTCGATCGCTGAATACGGATGCGCAAACCCACGTGTCGTGTGGGTTTGCGCATCCAGAACCAGCGGCCGCGGTAGCTTCGTCCCATGACCCGCGAGACCTGCGAGATCTGCCGTTTCGACAGTGACGACTACACCCTCGACGATGTGATCGGCACCCTGCTCGCCCTCGAGCCCTGGTGGCTCGAGGCCGTCCGCGACATCGATCCCGAGGTGCTGAACACGCGCCCGGCCCCCACCGTCTGGGCGCCGTCCGAGTACGCCCAGCACACCAGTGGTGTCACCTGGGCGCTGAGCGAGGGCCTCGAGCAGATGCGGGCCGGTTCGATGCAGCGCGATCCCATCGCCGTGCCCGACGCCGCCGCGGACGATCCGGCGCCGGACATCGACACGGCGGCGGCGATCGCCGAGATCGGTCGCCAGGCCCAGCGCATGGCGTCCATCGCACGGGACCTGGGGGACGATGCTCTGCAAGCGCTGGCCGGTCGGGTCGGTGATCACACCATCGACGGTGCCTGGGTGGTGCGCCACGCGGTCCACGACGCCACCCACCACCTCTCCGACACCGGCCGGGACCTGTACGCGCTGGTGGGCGCCTCCGCCCCGCCGGCCTTCGGCACCGTCGAGGCGGTCAACGTGTCCGACGGCGGCGTGCCCAAACAGCGGGTCCCATCGGTGCGGATCGGCGGACGAGGCCTCGATGGCGACCGGCAGCGATCGCGGAAGCACCACGGCCGGGTCTGGCAGGCCCTCTGCCTCTACTCGATCGATGTCATCGAAGCCCTCGAGGAGGAGGGCCACCCGATCGAGGCCGGCAGCGCCGGTGAGAATCTCACGCTGCGGGGGATCGACTGGGTGACGATGCGGCCGGGGGTTCGACTCCAGTTGGGCGAGGTCGTGGCCGAGCTGACGGTGCCCGCCAGCCCCTGCCGGCACAACGCCCAATGGTTCGTCGACGGCGACTTCCGTCGCATGGACCACGAGCGGTACCCGGGGTGGTCGCGGTGGTACGCCAAGGTCGTGCGGGACGGTGAGGTGCGCGAGGGCGACCAGGTCATCGTCGACCCTTGACCGAGGGTCGTCACGTCAACCGGCGGCCAGGCCTCCGTCGACCGACAGGATCGAGCCGTGGCACCGTTCGGCCTCGTCCGAGGCCATCCAACAGATGGCGGCCGCGGCCGTGTCCGGTTCGGCCATGCCCCGCCAGCCGAGGTAGTTGAGCATCAGTTTGCCGTCCAGGTCGTCGGGCATCTGGAGCTCCGTCGTCATCGACGTGACCATGCCACCCGGCGCCACCGCGTTGACCCGGAGCTTCGTCTTGGCGTACTCCATGGCGAGCGATCGGGTCATGTTGATGACGGCGGCCTTCGCCGAGCAGTAGGCCACCGTGTAGGCCTGACCCATCAGGCCGGCATTGGACGACACGTTGACGATGTTGCCCTCACTCTCCAACAGGTGGGGGACGACGGCCTGGCACATCCAGAACATGCCACCGAGATTCACGCCCATGATGAGGTCGAATTCCTGCTCGGTCACATCGGTGAAGTGATGGGTTCGCACCACTCCGGCGACGTTGGCGAGCACGTCGACCCCGCCGTGCCGCTCGACCGCCGTGGCGATCGCAGCGTGGCATTCGTCGCGACGGGTCACGTCGTGGACCGCAGTGCTGATCGAGCCGCTACCGCTGGAAGCTCGGGCGGCCGTCTCGGCCAGGCCGGACTCGTTGATGTCGACGGCGAGCACGTTCGCTCCCTCGGCCGCGAACCGCCGCGCCGTCACGCCACCCAACCCACCGGCGGCACCGGTGACGACCACGGACTTTCCATCGAAGCGACTCATACGATTCCTCTCGTCTCGGTCCGCCTGCGTAGCAGACCGGCTCGGGGTTCCGCTCGTCCGGGTGGGATACGCCCCGCAGCCTCTCGGTCGTCGGTGGACACCAACTCGTGTCGCCTTCGCCGGTCGGGGTTGCGGAGCGCCCGGCTTCAGATCTCGAAGCGCTCGACACGGAGAACACAGTCGAGGCCGTCGCCGCTGACCGCCAGCGACCCGTCCCAATCGTCGGACTCGCCGGGCTCGAGGACATCGACATCGACCTGGGTGACCCCGAGGGTCTCGCCCTCCGCGTCCAGGAAGGACACGAAGATCCGGTAGGAGGCAACGGCATCGGTGGAGTTGGTCACCCGGGCCGCGGCCCGCCACCCGTCGCCATCGGCCTCGCACGTCAGCTGGCCGACATCGTCGCGAGCACCCGTGGCTTCCTCGTCCCCGGGCTGGTCCCGGATGTCGACGATCTCGTCGGTCGAGGTGGGGCCGGACGGCTCGCCGCTGCCGTCGTCGTCGTCCGCGCAGGCGATGATCAGGAGGGCGCAGGTGAGGAACAGCGCGGCGACACGTCGTGGTTTCACGAGCCCAGTCTGGCACCGAGGGTTTGGTGGTTCGGGTACCCGGACGGGGTGCGACGGGCCGCGGGGCTCAACTCTCGGCGGTGATGGCCGATCGAACGATCAGGCGGAGCCAGCGCTCCGAGGGGGAACACCATGCGACGGATGGCTGCATTCGACGCCACCTTCCTGTACGCCGAGACGCCGACGGTGCACAGCCACGTGATCGGCGTCCTGATCCTGGATCCCGAGCGCGATCCGTGATCGTCCGGTCGAGATGTTCCGGCGCGTCCGCCACCGGCTCCACGCCCGTCTCGGCGACCTTCCCGAGCTTCGGGAGCGAATCGTGACCGGTGCCGTTCGGGCTCGCCCACCCCCAGTTGGTTCGCGACCGTCACTTCGACCTCGACGCCCACCTCAGCCACCAGCTGCTTCTGGGCCCCGGTTCCGATCGGCAGCTCGAGGACTTCGTCGGGCGCTTCGCCTCACGGCAGCTCGACCGCACCCGGCCGCCCTGGGACATGGTGGTCGTGGAAGGACTGCAGGACGGCCGGGTTGCGCTCGTGGCCAAGCTGCACCACTCGATCATCGACGGCATCGGCGCCGCCGATCTGCTGGCTCGGCTCTTCGACCTTTCACCGGACGCCGAGGACCTGCGTCCGTCGGGCGAGCCGCCGGCCGAGTCCATCCCACCGGCACTCCACCGGATGGCGACCGGGGTGGCCGAACGGCTGGGTGATCCGGCCGGGACCACGCGTTCGGTGGGTCGGCCAGCTCGTTCCGTCGCGCGCACCGTTCGAGCCCATGCCGCAGCCAGCATCGACAACATCCGACGGCGAAGCCGTTCGCCACGCCGCGCACGTCGGCCAACCGTCGCCTTCACTCGCGCCGGGCCGTTGCCTTCGGTTCGGTGTCCATCGACCGGGTCGTGGGCAGCCGCGGCGGCCTTCGAGGTGAAGATCAACGACGTGTTGATGGCCGCGGTGGCGGGCGCGATGCGGCGCCACCTGATCGAAGGCGCCGAACCGACCGACCGCCGTTGGTGGCCAGCGTGCCCGTCTCGGTCCGAGATCGCACCGTCGTGCGATGCACCAATCAACTGACCACGATGTTCGTCCATCTTCCGGTCCACGTCGAGGGCTCGGAGCGCGGCTGCGGGCGGTCCAGGGAAGCGCGGCGGCGGGGAAGGCGTTCCGGGAGGCGACCGGCAACGATCTTCTGCTGGACCTGGCCGAACTGAGCCCGCCCCATCTGGTGGCGTTGGGTGCCCGAGTGGTGCATCAGGCCAGCGTCTCCAGTGTGTCCTGAACCCGATGCACGGGTCTGGTCGTGTCGAACGTCCCCGGTCCGCCGGTGCCGCTGTACCTCGCCGGTGCTCGCCTGGAGCGTTGCCATCCGCTCGGTCCCCTGACCGAGGGGGCCGGGATCAACGTCACGGCGATGTCGAGCGCCCATCGACTGGATCTGGGGGTCATCGTGTGTCCCCGCATGGTTCCCGATCCTCGTGCGCCTGATGGACGGCATCGTCGAGGAGTTCCGGGTGCTGCATGAGCTCGCCGCCGAGCACGGAGGAGCGGCGACCCGAGGTCGATCCCATCGAGCGTGCCGTTCTCGATCTCCGCCCCACCGAGCCGAGGCCCGACCGCCCCCGCTACGAGCCGACGACCGTCCGACCCTGCGTCATGAGGCATGCTGGGGCCATGGATCGTTCCTTGATTCTCGGTCGGTCGTGCTCGCAGTGGCACTGATGGTGCTCGCCGTCGGCCTGTGGTGAGGACGACGAGGACTCGGGCGGGGCGGCCCCTTCCACCACGCCGCGCCCACGACCAGCGTCGCGCCCACGACCACGTCGTCGAGCTCGACTCACACCGCGACGGCACCGTCGGCCGGGCGAGTGTCGAGGTCCTGAACCTGGTCGACGACACTCGAGCCACGAAGGCCGAGGGAATCCACGCCGGCTCGCCCGACCGCACGATCGAGACCACGGTGTACCTGGCGGCCTCGGCCGAACCGCGCCCGCTGATCGTGCTCAGCCACGGCCACGCCGGCCACCCCGACAAGTTCCGGGAGCTCGCCTTCCACTGGTCCGATGCCGGGTACGTGGTCGCCGTGCCGAAGTTCCCTCTCTCGAATCACGAGGTCATCGACCCGTCGATCGGTGACGTGCCCGACTCAGGCCGCCGACGTGGCCTTCGTCGTCGATTCGCTGCGAACGCTGGACGCCGACGGCGGTGCGACCGCCGGCCGGATCGACTTCGAGCAGATCGGCCTGGCCGGGGTCTCCCTGGGTGGGCTCACCAACTGGACCACGCTGATGGGCGGCTGCTGTGACGACCTCGAGGTGGATGGCGTCGTTGCCTCCGACACCGGCTTTCCTGCCGACCCGGCCCGGGTCGACGAGGTGACCGTGCCGGTGCTGACCATCCACAGTGATGTCGACCCGATCTTCCCCTACGAAGGAGTACGCGGGATCTGGGAGACCATCCCGTCGCCACGCTGGCTCCTGACGCTGCACGGCGCCGTCCATGCGCAGGCCTCCGAGAACGACGACATCCCGCACAGTGACGCCTACCAGCTGGCCTCCACCGAGTTCTGGGACCGGGTCTTCGGCGACCAGAGATGGGACGAGCCGTTCCCCGCCGAGCTCACCACCGAGGGCATCAGCACCTTCGAGGCCGCCTGACCCTCGTCGCTACCGAACTCGTGAACTCTCGTGGCTCGGGGGACGGCCAAGCGTTCACGAGAACGAGGGTGGTTCGGCTTTCGTGGCCGAGAGCGGGAGGGGTATTCTCGACCCGGAACCGGGAGCGACCGGTGCGTGCGGGGAAGACGGCGCCGTAGAGGGGAAGGGGCCGCGACATGTCGGACGACGTCGAGTCGGGCCAGCACGGACGGCTGGCCACCTGCGGGGGACCAGGGTGGCTCGACGGCCCCACCTTCGACGCCTCACTGGTGCTGCTCCCGCTGCTGCTCGGCCTGGCGGCCGGCACCGCCGTCGTCGCCCGGCCCGGGCTGTGGACCCCGATCCTCGTCCTGGACCTCTGGCTCCTCGGGTATCACCACGTGGCCGCCACCTTCACCCGCCTGGCCTTCGACCGCCGATCACGCCAGGAACACCGTGCGCTGCTCACCTGGGTGCCGCTGGCGGTGGTCGGGGCGGTGGCCGCTCTGGGTCTGGGGGTCGGCGTCTGGACGATCGTGACCATCTACTTCTCCTGGCAGTGGTGGCACTACACCCGCCAGAGCTGGGGGATCTTCCGGGTCTACGAGAAGAAGAACGGCGGATCCCCCGAACCCGAGCTGGTCAGCAAGGCCGCAATCTACCTCCTCCCGCTCTGGGGCATCCTCCATCGATCGGCGCAGTCTCCCGACGAATTCCTCGGTCTCGACGTGCGGTTCCTGCCGGTGCCGTCCTGGCTCCCCCCGATGGTGGGCGTGCTCGCAGTCGGGTCGATCCTCGTCAGTGGCGGCTACCGGGCGCGGGCGGCGCTCCAAGGGCGACTGCCGGTCATGCCCACCCTCTACCTCTGCTCGCACCTGGTCATCTTCGCCGTGGGCTACCTCGTCATCGACGACATCGACTATGGCTGGCTCGCCATCAACGTCTGGCACAACGCCCAGTACCTGGCGTTCGTCTGGTACTTCAACGCCAAGCGGTTCGAGAGCGGACCCACCGAGCACTCGCACGTGCTGTCCAAGCTCAGCCAGCGCGACCGGTGGCTCCAGTACACCCTCGTGACCTTCGGGATCTCGACCGTCGCCTACGTCGTCATTGGAGTTGTTGCGACGGCGCTGGCCGTGACCGTCATCGTGTACCAGACGCTGAACTTCCATCACTACATCGTCGACTCGGTGATCTGGAAGGTGCGCAAGAAGCCGATGCAGTCGACGCTCGGTCTCGACACCTCGTGACCGCGACCGAACCGGCGTCCGCCGCGGTCGGTCCGGTCCGGTCCGGCCGAGCGCGCTGGTTCACCCGACCGCCTTCTGCGATTCCTCAGCTCGACGGGCTGCGCGCAGTCGCGATCCTGCTCGTTGTCGCTCGGCATGGCGTCGCCCCGTTCTGGACCGATGGTGAGTTCGTTCCCGTCGGCGCGTGGGACCTCGGCGTCCCGCTCACCAACGGATGGATGGGGGTGGACCTGTTCTTCGTCCTCAGCGGGTTCCTCATTACCCACCACATCCTCCGGCGCTACGGCACAGGCTTTCGGCGCAGCCAGGTGCCCGACTATCTTCGGCGCCGCTTCTACCGCATCGTCCCGGCGTATCTGGCCACGATCGCCATCATCGTGTTCGGTGTCGTTCCGATGTACGAGTTCGATCGCGAGCATCTGGGCGTCCAGGTGGGCTACCACCTGTTGTTCCTTCAGGACTATCTGCCGAACTCGCTGGCGCCGGTGCTCTGGTCGCTGGGCGTCGAGGAGAAGTTCTACCTTCTGGCGCCCCTGCTGATGTTCGGCCTGGTCAGGACATCCTCGTTCCGACTCAAGGTCGTCCTGCTCACGGGTCTCGCCCTGCTGCCCACCCTCTTCCGCACGCTCACTACGCGGGGCCGGACCGACCTGACCGACTACGAGGTGTTCTTCCCCGACCTGCGGTCGCCGTTCCATCTCACCTTCGACGGGCTGATCCTGGGTGTGCTCGCCGCCCTGCTCTTCCATCAGCGTCATCGTCTGCCCGGACTGGGTCGGAGGGCGACGGGCATCTTCGTCGGCGGGGCCGTGGTCTTCGGCGCTCACCTCATGCTGGCCCCCGTGCTCGACGACATCACCAGGTACGACATGACCGTCCAGCCGTTCCTCATCTCCCTCGGCGCGGCGGCGATGCTGCTGGGACTGGCGATGGATGGCGGTCCGGTGCGGCAGCTCTCGGGGCCGCAGGGTCTGGTGGTATCGAGGCTCTCGTACGCCTGGTATCTGGTGCACGTGCTCTGGATTCCGTTCTGCCTGGCGCTCGCCCGCGACATCGTCGGCTCGGAGGGCTCGGGCCTGGACGTGGCGGCGATGTTCGTCCCCATCTACGTCGTGGTCACCTTGGCCTTCGCCGCCTTGCTGCACTTCGCCGTCGAGCGTCCCTTCCTCGCCCGCCGCGATCGCTCCACCTCGTCGATCCCGCCGGAGAGGGCGGAGGTCACGCGCCGGGAAAGGTGATGACCTCGCCCGGGAACACCAGGTTGGGGTCGCCCGAGACCAGGTCGCCACGGTTGGTCTCGATGACGCGCTCCCAGTAGCGCGCGATGTCGACCTCGGGGACCTCCTCGAGGGTGCGATCGGTGATGGCGGCCAGCTGATTCGCAGCGATCAGCCACAGGTTCTCGCCGCCGATGATCGTGTGTTGGCTGTTGAACAACGGGAACTCGAGCCCGACCGGAATGCCATCGTCGTCGAGCTCGCCCGACAATACCGGCGGCTCCTCGGGCAGCGTGGTGGTGGTCGTCGACGTGGTGGTGGTCGTGGTGGTGCTGGTCGTCGTCGTGCTCGTGGTGGTGGTCGTCGTGGTGGTCACCCGCTGGATGCCGGTCACGAACGCGAGCGAATCGTCCTCGGCGGTGTCGACCTCGGTCGTGGTGCTGGTGGTGGTGGCCGCCGTCACGGTGGTCTCATCGGACGTTCCCGACGCCCGCAGCACGATGAACCCGATGATCCCGAGAAACAGCAACACGTTGATGGCGATGGCGATGTGTTTGCGGCGATCTGGAGGTGCCCCCTCGGTCGCCGGCTCCACCGACTCGTTCGACGGAATGGGCTCGTTCACCGGTCTAGTGTGCCTCGGATCTCGGAGACCTCGTACGGATCGGGCATCTGGCCCACGGACGAGGCCACGATCTCGTTGCCGATGGGAATCGTCAGGATCACGGGGAAGCCCAACGGCCAGCCGGGGATGCCCTGGATCAAGGCGAACACGATGGTCCACGGCCGCCAGTACACGCGGTACTCGACGTCATGAAGTCCCTTCTGCTCGTACTGGTGAATGGCGAGTTGGGGCAGCACCCAGTCGTATCTGGTGT
This sequence comes from uncultured Acidimicrobiales bacterium, assembly GCA_963793475.1. Taxonomy (GTDB): domain Bacteria; phylum Actinomycetota; class Acidimicrobiia; order Acidimicrobiales; family CAWCAL01; genus CAWCAL01. The sequence goes on along the minus strand of CAWCAL010000008.1, from coordinate 25,070 downwards.
TCTGGATCGGGGTCCCGGTCTCATCGGGAGAAGCGAAGTCCACGTCCAGTCCCGTCGGGAGGAGTCCGGTCCACCAGCCGCCCTGGAACGGACCGATCGGAAGACCGATCAGAATGTCGAACGAGAACGGGAAGCTGAAGGCCGGTCCGAAGAAGGGGCAGCCCCCGGGCAGGATGACCGCTCCACTGATGCTGTAGACGCACAGGTAGAGGTCGCTCCCCCCGCCGCCGTCCACCGTGACGAAGCCGAAGTAGCCGAACCAGGTGTCGGACCCGACCAGGCCGACCAGGCCCTGATCCTGACGCGGGTAGAGCCGGGCCACACCGCCGGTGGTCGCCGGAGCGGTTGGGATGCCGGGATCGCAGACGACCCCGCCCGGCCACGCCGGCCCGGAGCACACCGGAGGAAGGACCGCCGGAGCGGCCGACGCCGTGGGCGGTGCGACGACGGTTGCCAGGCCGGCCAGGAGGGCCATCACCAGCACGGGACCGAGCACTCGGCGCGCGCCGCGCGGCCGGGTCATGGATCCGTCGGCCTCGACCAGTACGGCGAGGCCTCGGCCTCGGCTCGGACCGTGATGCTGTTGTTGGGCACGAAGAGGCGAAGCAGGGTGAGGTCGACCTCCGTCTCGATCCGAACGTTCATGCTGTTGTTCACCCAGCTGTAGAAGACGACGCGCGAGCTGAGGGCGGGAAGGTCGGTCTGGGCGTCGAGCGAATCGTTGGCCGCCGCCGTGGCGCTCGCGGGTTCGAGGATCACGGTGTTGTTGGTGCGGAACGCGATCTCGTTGACCTGGCCCGCGCCGGCAACAGCGGCACTGTCGGCCATGCCGGCGAGGTCGCGTTTGACCTCCCAGACGTGCCAGAGGTCGATAGCCAGGCCGACGAACCCGAACAGGATCAGCGTGAAGAGGAACGCCCAGAGGCTGACCAGGCCCCGTTCGTCACCGGGGTCGGCGCGCCGCTGTCGACGACCGTCGCGGGCGGATGCCGGCGCAGTCATGGCCGCGTGATGCTTCGGTGTTCGTCGATGAGTTCGGTGTGGCGACCCTCGATCGTTGGGCCGGACCGCGAACCGAGGAAGGGGATCGAGGCCACCGGGGCCTGGATCTGCACCGTCACGGTCAATTCCTCTCCTCGCCGGTACTCACTCGGGTAGGTGGGTGCCGGATCGAAGTCGAGACTGACGGTGTAGCTGATGTCGGCCGCGGCGACGCCGTAGTCGTCGGCCAGCTGGACCACGAGGGCGTCGAGCCGAGCGTCGCGGCCATCGAGGGGCATGTCGTACTGCCCCGGGACGGTGAGATCCAGTGGTGCGGTGATGGCGGCGCGGGCCAGGTCCGCCGCGATGTCCTCGGCGGCCATCTTCTGCTTCATCCACACGGTGCCGACTCCGGCCGCTGCGATGAGGGGCACCAGGATGAGCGCCACCGCGGCGGCAAGTTCGATCGTGCCGCCGATGTCTCCGTCGTCGCCCCGGAGCCGCCGACGAGCCGTCACAGTCCGTGGTCCTTGATCGCGCGCGAGTTCTCGACCATGGTCGCGTCGGGCACCGGGATCCAGCTCCAGTAGTCGAACGTGCCGGAGGCACTTCCGACGAGGATGTCGTCCTGCAGCTGGCAGGAGAAGGTGAGATTCTCTACGCCACCGAGGGTGTCGGTGAGGGTGTTGAACTTCGAGATGCAGTCGGCCTGGGTGCGCCCGATCGGCTGGCCGTAGCGGACTGCTTCGTTGACGGCGCTGCGCAGGGCCGCTCGCTGCTGAAGATAGAGCATGACCGAGAGACCGAGAATGAAACAGAAGAGGAGGGTGAAGAAGATCAGGATGAGGCTGGTGGCCGAAGCGATGCCGGCCTCGGAGGAACGCCGATCCGGCGCCGGCCGCAGGGCGGCCGGCGCCGGACGATGCGATGCCTTGGTTAGGGCACGGCCGGCGGGTTGTTGATGAGGTCCTCGACCGAGTCGATGATCGTGCCGATGACCGCCTGGATCGGCGCGAAGAGCGTGATGATCAAGGCCACACCGATGGTGCCGACGAGCAGCGCCTCCAGTGTGTAGCCGCCGTCCTCGTTGGACTCGCGGGTCATGAGCATCGCCTGTAGCGCCGTGATTACCTTCAACATGTTCTGCCACTCCCTGTGGTTTTGGTTGTTTCTCTTTTTCCCCCCGCCCTGGCGGCCGCATGCCACGCATCACGAACCTCAGAACTGACTCAGTATGAGGTTCACCGCCGGCGCCCCAATGAGGAGCAGCAGCACAGGTGCAGAGAAGATGAGCAGCGGGAGAATCATCCCCGAGCGACGCTTGACCGCGCGTCGCTCGAGTTCGTCTCGCCGCTGATTGCGAAGGTCTCGAGCCAACGCGATGAGGGACTCGGTGATGTCCGTCCCGCTCACGGCTGCGCTGGCGACGAGTTTGTAGAGCCGGGTCGCCGCTGGCTCGGGCGTGAAAAAGGCAAGGTCGTCGAAGCTGGCCTGGGCGGAGCGCCCTCGCTCGATCCATGCCAGGGCCTGGCTCATCTCGGCGGACACGATACCGCTCGAGCGTTCGGTCACTCGCCGCACCGACTCGACCGGACCATGACCGGTGCGCACGAACATCGCCAGGAGATGCACGATGGTGTACAGCTCGCCCCGGATCTGCTCGATCCGATCGTTCAGCCTGCGGTCGAGCACGGTCCGCTGAACGATGGCGCCGGCGAACCCGAAGAGCGCGGCCATGAACAAGCCGAGGGCCACACTTCCGAGGTTTGCGTATCCGATCATGAAGCCGAGACCGATGCCGGCGACGGTGAGGAGGAGCTGGCGAAGCCGGTAGTCCTCGGCGTCGATCCGCTGGCCCGCTCGCCGCAGGCGGAGTCCGAGGTCGTCACTCTCCCCGGCGTCGAGCACGGTGCCGAAGCTCTCGGCGATCTGCAGCATGAGCGGCTTGATGATCTCCTGGAACGTCGAGCCCAGGCGGATCGTTCCGTCGCCGCTCATGGCGACCGAGGCGTCGGACGCGTCCAGCGTTCCGAGCCGGACCCGCGACGGTGCGGTGTACAGCTCGAGCCTCGGAGCGAGGCGCCGGGGGGGACGAAACACCCGCGCCATGACGAGCATGACGAAGGTGGCGCTCAGCGCAGCGGTGAAGAGCAGCATGAGGCTCATGTCGGAACCTCGCCGTCCACCATCAGGACCCGAGGTTCGGGCTTGACCCGGATGATCATCAGGATGGTCATGACTCCGGTGGTCGTCCAGATCATGCACGCCAGCAGGAGCAGTTGGCCGAAGAGGGTGCCGTAGAACTCGCGCCACTCGGGGATGCGCCACAGCGTGGCGAGCAGCAGGCCGAAGGGCAGGATGGCGATGGCAGCAGCATCGATGCGGACATCGAGCATCATCGTCCGGATCGTCTCGTTGAGTCGGAGGTCCTCGGTGACCGACGAGGCGAGCTCGGTCAGGACATCGATCGTGACCGCCGACCCCTGTTCGAGCGACAGGATGAGGATCTCGATCACCCGATCGCTGACCGGGTCGGCCAGGTCCCGCCGGACCATGTCGAGCGCCTGGGCGCTGTCGAGGCGGCGCGAGAGGACGGTGTAGGTCTCGAACGCCGGCTTGAGTTGATTGGGGCCGGTCTCGGCGAGATCGACCAGCGAGGCGTGGACCGACATGGGAGCCCGGAGGTTGCTGGCGATCTGCCGGATCGCGTCGGGCCAGGCCTCGTTCCGTTCGACCTTCTCGCGCGCCAACCGTCGCCGCTCGACGAACAACGGGACCAGCGCCGAGAGGACGCCCAGTGCAATGGCGACGATGACGGACTGTGTCACGACCAGGAACAGGAAGGCGACGACGAAGAATGCGACCAGGCTCAGGGTCACGGTGGTGGTCGAGAAGGAGCCACGAGAAGCATGACGGTCGAGCCGCCGCACCGTGGCGTCGACCTCGTCGATCTCGGGCTTGAGCGGTCGACTGAAGACACTCAGCCGGAGCAGCCAGCCGATGATCAATGACACCAGCGCCGCAGCAGCGAGTGCGCCGAGCACGATCACAGGAGGGCCGCCCTTCCGTCGAGCACGGTCCGCAGAGTGGTGCCGCGGGCGTGGCACACCTTGTCGAGGCGGCGTTCCAGATCGGGCGGTGGCGGTGAGCCGGTCCACTGGAGAGGGGCGCCGAAGTCCTCACGGATGAAGATGGGTTCGACGGTCACGTCGGTGTCGCTGCCCTGCATGGGCGGTACCGCCAGGACCTCCATGACCTGACGCCGCGGCGCCGCACCGGTCGCGCTCAGCTGGTAGGGCTCGCGATCGAGGAACACGACCAGGTCGACGATCGAGCTGAAGACGGCGCGCACTTCATGCGATGGGACGTTGTTGCCGGCCATGACCGCCGTCGAGATCAGCGCTTGCATAGCTGCGCGGCCGCTGTTGGCGTGGATCGTGGACATCCACCCACAACCGGCGTTGCCGGCTCGGGTGAGTTCGTAGGCCTCGCCGCCGCGCGTTTCACCCACTGCGATGATGTCCGGGCGCATTCCCAGTGCCATCTTGACCAGATCGCGCAGCTGGATCTCGCCTGAGCCGTCCGGTCCCGGCGGGCGGGTACGCCATGACACGCCGTTCAGGTGGGCGACCCGCAGTTCCGGAGTGTCCTCGCAGGCGATCACCCGGGTGGTGGCCGGTGCGCTGTCCAGGAGTGCGTTGGCCAGCGTGGTCTTGCCAGCACCGGGTTGGCCGCAGATGATGATCCCGGTGGGGATGGTCGTGCAGGCGGTGAGGAGGCTGGCCACGGCCGGCGTGATCGAGCCCCAGTCGATCAGGTCGCGGAAGGTGTCGCGCCGGACCACGTAGCGGCGGAGCGTGACGTTGATCACGTCGGAGATCGGTGGGATGACCACGCCGATACGGGCCTGTCCACCCAGCACCTGCGCCTGGATGATCGGCCGGTGGTCATCGACGGTCGCACCCACGGTGGCCAGGAGCCGGCCGACGATGGAGCGGATCTCCTCTTCGGTCGTGAGCTCGTCGTAGCTCTGGAGGTTGCCGTCGCCGTCGATGTAGGTCACATCAGCGCCGTGGATCATCAGCTCCTCGTAGTCGATCGAACCGTCGAGGAAGGGGGTGAGCGGGCCGAACTGCAGCAGGCTGCGCTCGAGCCGCGAGACCATGGAATTCGGGTTGGCCAACGCTCGAACGCCAAGACCCTGTCGGGCGCGCGCCTGATAGTTGTCGACGACTTGGAGCGCGACGGTGCGGATGGTTTCGGGATCCTGCTGGTCGACGGGGAGATCGCTGATCTCGTCGAGAATCTCGCGACGGAGCAGCTCGTAGACGTCCGTGGTGCGGGGCCCGGTCGGAGCGGTCATCGAACTGGCGCGACGGGGCGCGACGGGACCGCTCTCACCCGGGAGCGCGAAGTCGGTCTGCGGCTCCTGGGTCGACATCTAGCGCGCCTCTGCGGTGGTGGAGGGATCGCGCACGTCGATCACGTGCTCGTACCCGGTCGCCTCGTCGGGCTCGTCCGACGAGCTCGGTGCGTCGGGTGGCGGGGGCGGCGGCGGCTCGGCCGGTGCCACGTCGGCAGGCGTCAACGCCGAGGCGATGCGGTCGATGTCCTTCATCGCGTTGCCGTGCGAGGGGAGATCGCCGAACCAGCTGCGGTCGGGGAGCGTCTTGTCGAAGCGCACGGTGTGGATACCGACGACACCCTCCCCGATGGCCCGCTCGAGAGTCTCGACCATCTCGGCCTTGCGGAACTTGCCGGGCGGGACGCGATTCACGACGACCCGGATGGGCTCGTCGGTCAACTCGCGCAGGTCTGCGAGCCAGTCGATGCTCTCGGCGATTCCGGTGGGTGACGCATCGGCAACCGAGATCACGCGGTCGGCCGCCAGCACTGCGGATCGGGAGGCGCCGAACCGGTCGATCCAGCGGCTCAGATCCTCGAGACTCGGACCGAGGCGAAGGATGACCACCTCGTAGGCCCGGCTGAGCGCCTGTGCCAGTGAGGGAATGCGGTCCGGAGCGATCGAGTGCCAGTCCGACCCGGACGGGAGACCGGCGATTGCGTCGAACGGCAACCCGTTGGCGTTCGCGACAGCGGCCTCGGCGAGGACTCCCTGGATCCGCCCGCGAATCTCCTCGGCGGTCGCATACGGCGACAGATAGCTCAGCGCCTCGACCGCGTTGACGATGTGCGGGGTCAGCGCGAACCCGAGTCGGCGAGCGACGCTGGGCCGGAACTCGTCGATGTCCACCAGAATCGTCGATCGCTTCTTCGCCGCCATCCGGGCCGCCAGCATGACGGCAACCTCGGTGGTGCCCGATCCGCCGGGGCCGCCGATGGCGATCACGGTGCCGTTCACGGAAATCGTGGGTGCGTCGGCCGTGGTGGCCGCAGGTCCGGGCGCGGCGTCCCCAGTTGCCTGCGCCGGGCCGCGTCGGCTGAAGGTGACGATGAGGTCGTCGAGTGCCCCCGGCTCGACCATCGAGACGCCGAGCGCCTCGATCTTCCGGTACTCCTCGCCGTCCCGGTCCTCGTCCCGGTCGTACACCGCAGCGACGGGTATCTGCCGGTCGGCCATCTGCTCCATCAGCGACGGGTTCAGCAGTGAGGATGATCCGTCGAGCAGCAGGGCGTCGAACCGGGTCGCGTCGAGGGCGCGCTGGTCGCGGAACACCTGAATGGTGACACCAGTCACGAAGTCGCGCGCGTACCGCTGGAGCTCACCTCGCCAGGGCCGGATCGTATGCCCGACGGCGATGACCACGTCCGCCATCGTCAGTCCGTCTCTTCCTCGGTCACGATGTCGTCGAGAACGCCGCCCAGCGCTTCGTTCAGGCTCTCGCCGACGTCCGAGCTGGAGAATCCCGATCCGGCCTGGCCGCCCTGCAGGTTCGGACGGGTCACGCCCACCTCGTCCGCACCGATGGCGTCGCTCAACACCGGCAACGGGACGGCCCCCGTGGAACGGACCACGTAGATCTCGGCGACCTCGGATGCCTGAGCGATCGCCAGGGCTTGGTCAGCGGTGACCGCAAGCGTGATCGACCGGCCGCCGCCGCTGTTGTTGCCGCCGCCGAGCAGGGAACCGCCGCCGGCTCCGGTGTCGAGCACTTCCAACCCGGCGACCGGGATCCACACGACCGATCCTTCGACGGCGATGATGTCGACCACATCGGAGTCGCGAAGGTTGCCACCGACCGCCTTGTCCGGGTCGATCGGGATCGAGATCGACCGAAGTCCGCCGCCGGGCGTTTCGGCCGCAGCTTCCTTGAGGTCGGAAGCCCGTAGGACCCCGCCGTCGGGAATGTCACGCTGGGCCGTCCGCCGGCCGTCGAGCTCCTCGGTCGTGTTCAGCGCTCCCCGGGCGAGAGCGCTGTCCTCCGGAAGGGTGACGACCTCGAACAGATCGGGGGTGAGCGGGACACCTTCGTCGATCGGCTCGGTGGCGATGACGACGAACACCTCGGGGTCGTTGCGCTCGGCCAGAATCAACAACACGAAGAAGAACGTCAGGATGCCGGCGATCAGGGTGAGGACGTGCCCGACCGAAAGCCGCGAGGCCAGACCACGCTTCTCGGTGGTCGGACCGGTCTGGGGAACGCCGCTTCGGAGGTCCGCCTCGTCGATCGGCGGCGGCGCTAGCGTGCCATTCGACATATTCGGGCTCCTCGAGGATCTCGGTCGTCGGGCGCTGGTTCCAGCGAGAGCGGACCACGAGCGCGTGAGGGGCGTGGTGCCACCATTCCCCCGCTTGTCGCCGCGCTCCCCGCCACACGATCCTCCCCTCGTTGGATCTGCGCCTGCGACACCATACACACGGCCTCTCGCGGAGCGGTAGTCGGCGTCATTCACTTCGAGATCACCGGCGGTCGGGGAATGCCGACGGTGGAGAGGGCCTCAGCCGAACGCGAAAAGAGAGCGGTCTGATTCACCACGACGTGCGCGATGACCGCGGCCCCGATCCGGCCGCTGCGGCCGAGCGTGAGGAGTCCGTACACGAGGCCGGAGACCGCGGCGGAGATGATCGCAGTCGCCTGTGCTGCCCCGAGCGAGGTGGTCCCTGCGATGTGAAGGAGCGAGAAGAGGGCCGTCGTCGCTGCAAGGCTCAGCGCCGGACCGTTGCGTCGGAGGAAGCTCCGCAGCAGGAGACCTCGGAAGAACAGTTCCTCGGCGACCGGGACCATTCCGGCCAACACGACGTGCACCGCGATCCTCTGCGCGATTCCCGAGACGTTCTCCAGCGATCGAGTCTGCACGTCGTGACCGAGCGCGGCGGCGACGATGGCTGCGCCGGTGGCGCTGAACACCACCGCGACGAAGCCTCCGCCGAGGCCGACGAGGATGTCGCTGCGGCGGAAGCTCAGCCCGTAGTCGCTCCGGAGGCTGCCCGAACCCTTGCGTCTCGCCGTCAGCAGGGGCACGCCGATGAAGACGACGACGTTGATCAGCAGAATGATGGCCAGCGACCAGCCGTCGACGTTCGCACGCGTCGAGGAGCCATCGCCCCGGTCGATCAGGACAGCTGCGACCACCGCGGCCGTCGCTCCCCCGAACATCGCCAGACCGAGCAGCACGTCGCCGAGTCCCCACCTGGTATCGGGCTCGGCGGGTGCGCTGGTGGCCAGCTCGGCGGTCGGGGGGCTCATCGGTCACCTGTCGGCGCGACGATGGCCTCGCCTGAGCGGTTCGACGACCGATAGGAAGACGTGGATCCAGAAACCGAACCGGACGCAGCCGCACCGGGTGTCCGGCGACCCGTCGGTCGGGTCGCGCGGGTGACCCGGGGCTCCACGTTCGCGTTCCTGTGGGCCACCGCCAACATCATCCACATCGTGATCCACTCGGCGGGTCGGATCTCCGACGTGACGCCGGGCCTCAATCTGCTCGCAGCGGTCTTCCTTCTCGGTCGGCCCAGTTCATCCCATCGCCTGGCGCTCCTGGCCGCGATGCAGCTCCTCGACACGGGCTGGATCCTTCCGTACGCCCCCGATCACCAACTCCTCGCCGCCGTGGTGAACCTGGTGGTCCTCGGGTCGTTCGCCCTGGATGCGGCCCGCCGCACCGGAGGCGGCGAGCGCGTGGACGGCCTGATCGATCGGGTCGCCCCGGCAGCTCGGGTGCTGCTGCTGGTGGGCTACGCCGCCGCCGCCATCGCCAAGTACAACGTCGACTACGTCGATCCCCTGACGAGTTGCGGGGCGTTCCTGGCCGAGACCGCGTCGTACGGGTTGATCGATCGCGATCACGGGCTCTCCCTGGTTCCGCTCTGGGGAACGCTCGTGATCGAGTCGATGGTCCCGATCCTGCTCCTCGTTCCGCGAACCCGGCGATGGGGCGTGCTGCTCGGAGGTGCGTTCCACTACCTCGTGAGTCTGAGCCCGGCGGTGGGGGTCGCCGACTTCACCTTCCTGCTCTTCGCGCTGTATTTCCTCTTCCTCCCCAAGGATCAGGGCGCGGCGATCGGCCGCCGGGTCGTGGCCCGATGGCGCTCCCTGGAGCTCGTCTCCGGATACGACCGAGTGCCCCGCTGGGTGTTCGGGGTCGTTCTCGTCGTCCTGTTGGGGGCGACCGGCATCCCGGCCGTGATGGTGCTCTGGTTGTTCACCACCGGTGCCGGACTGTGGTGGCTGATCGAGGCGTTCGGGGTCGTGCGGACCTCGCCGGCCGAGGTGGAGCCGATCGGCCGTCCGTCCACCGGCCAGCTCCTGGTGATCCTCCTGCTCCTCCTCATCGTGTTCCGCCCCTATGCCGGCTTCGGCACGTCGAGCGCCTTCACGATGTTCTCCGGTGTACGCACCGAGGGACCGGGTACCACTCACTACTTCATGCCGAGCTTCCACCTGATCGAGTCGCAGAACGACTTCCTCGTCGTTGACGAGTTGCTCACCGATCATGATCCCGAGCCCGGCGACAACGAGATTGCCGCAGCCCGCGCTGCCGTCCCGGTCGTCGAGATCCGCCGGGCCCTGAGCGATCCGTCCACCAGCGGGGTGTTCGAGACCGTCGACGGCGAACGCATCGTCGTGGTGGCGGGCGAGGACCACCCGCTTCGCGAGCCGCCCCCGTGGTGGGAGGCGAAGACCCAGCACTACCGCCCCTTCAAGGTGGCGGGGATCACCGACCCGGACTTCTGCAGCAACTAGGGAACTCGTCTGAGTTCGGGAACGCTTCGCGTTCCTTGCGAGTTCAGCGGGCGCTGAACTCCTTTCGGGAACGCTTCCCGTTCCTCGGGAGGTCAGCGTGGGGTCAGTGCGACGGGGAGCCGGATCGGGCCGCGCATGACCGTGCCGCTGGGCCGGGCCGCGACCGGGTCGAGCAGGTCGAGCGCGGCGAACCGGTCGAGCAGGGCCCGCACCCCTGCGACGATCTGGGCCTTGGCCAGGTGCGATCCGGGGCAGTAATGGCTGCCGAACCCGAACGTGAGCAGCCGGCCGGTCCGGCGGTCGATGTCGAAGCGATGCGGGTCCTCGTAGACGGACTCGTCGCGGTTGGCCGACGCGATGCCCATGAGCACGATCGATCCCTCCGGGACCAGCTGACCCGCCAGCTCGACATCGGTGGAGGCGATGCGCGGCAGCACACCGATGGGTGGCTCCCAGCGGAGCATCTCGTCGACCGCCCGGGGTATCAGATCGGGCCGGGAGCGAAGACGTGTCACGATCGCAGGGTGGGTGAGCAGCGCGTAGAGCGTGGTCCCCAGTCCGTGATGGCTGGTTGCCGCGCCGGCCGAGAACAGCGCTCGGACGTGCGACCGGATCTCCTCGTCGTCGAGTCTGCGCCCGGCTTTCTCCGCCGTGGTCATGGATGAGATCAGGTCGGCGGCCGGGCACGTCCGGCGTTCGGCCAGGACGGGCTCGATGTGCTCGGTGAGCGCAGCGGCCGCCCGGAGGCCGGTTTCGTTGTCACCGGGGTAGCCCAGGATGTCGAAGGCCCAGCGGTAGTAGGTGGCGGCGTCGGACACCGGCAGGCCCATCCGGAGTGCAAACGTGAGGAAGGGGAACACCGCGGTGAACGAGGCGACCAGATCGACCTCGTCGTCGTCGGCGAATTCGTCGATGACCGAGTGAGCCAGCTGATCGAGGTGCGCCTGGGCGAATCGGGCCACCGGCTGGGCCCGGAGCTCCCGAGTGGTCAGGTCGCGCAGCAGGTGGTGCTCGGGTCCGTCGCAGCTCTCGAAGGTGAATCCCTGGCACGGCTCGATCGTCGTGGCGTAGGTGGGTCCGGCCGGAAAGCCGGCGTCGTCCCGGAAGGCGGCGTCCAGGTCCTCGAAACGGAGGATGAGGAACGCGTCCGCGCCGAGGAACCTGACCGTCGCCATGCGGTGGTCGGTCCGGAGGCGGGCGAGCAGCTGGTGGAAGTCGTCGCCGGGCAGCAGCGGCTCCTCCGGAGCAAGCGACAGTGCGAAGTCGATGGCGGTCATTCGCTCAGAGCCGGCGGCGGTAGCGGCGTTCCTCGACCGGCTCGCCACCGAACTCTTCGACCTCGTCGATCCCGTCGTCCCGCCAGCCCTCACGTTCGTAGAACCGCCGAGCCCGAGCGTTCTCGGCCGCGACGTAGAGGACGACATCGCTGAAGCCCAGCTGTTGGAGTCGCTGCTCGGCCCGATGCAGCAATCCGGTTCCGACCCCGGTTCCCCAGTGCTCCGGAGCCACGTTGAGCACGTACAGCTCGCCGATCCCTATGTCGTCCTTGCGATGGTCGCCCACGGCGGCGAAGCCGGTGATGTGCCCCTCTCGGCGAGCGACGAAGGCGTTTCCGTCGCGCCGCCACGCGACCATGGACCAGTACTCGGCCACAGCGTCCCCGCTCAGGTCGAGGAAGTCGTCGGCCATCACGCCGCGATAGGCGGCCTGCCAGGCCTCGATGTGGACCGAGGCCACCCCACCCACGTCTTCGGGTTGGAGCGTGCTGATGTCGAGGTCCATGGGCAGGGGCGCATCCTACGGTGGTGGACCGGATCTTTCTCCCGGACCGGCCGGGCCCGGACTGCCGAGCGGATCGGATCAGTCGTCGAGTCCCGCCAGCGCCTTCCCCAGGTCCGCTCTGCGGTGGATGCCGAGCTTGGCGTAGGTCATCGCCAGGTGGTTCTCCGCGGTACGGGTGGAGATCGACAGCCGTCGTGCGATCTCCTTGTTCGGCTGTCCCGCACCGGCCAGTTCGGCGACCTCGCGCTCGCGTCGCGTGAGGGTGCGGCGCTGCCGGAGCAGGGTCACGGTGGCAGCTTCGGGGCATCGGGCGGCCAAGTGGCCGGCGCGGGTGGCCGCAGCCCGCGCTCGTCCGTCGCGGCGGCCGCGCAGGATGCGCGTTGCCTGGGAGGCCGCCTCGGCCGCATAGAGCACATAGCCGAGGTCCTCGAATGCGTCGGCCACGGAACGGAGACCGTCGGTGTCCTGTCGGGCCAACGAGGCGCCATGGCGATGGAACAGCGGGATCAGATCACCCCCGACGTCGAGGGCCAGGTCGGCGAGCGGAGCGACCGCGTCGTCGGGCGCTCCGATCCGGACCAGGTCGTGGAAGACCACCGCAGCCCAGACGAACGCTTCCTCGGCGACGCCCTCGCGCGCTCCGCTGAGGAACCGCTCGGTCGCCTCGTCGATCCGGCCCGACTGGGCCAGCAGCCAGCCGTGGGCGTGGGCGATGGCGGGGGTGGCCAGCCGCGGCGACGGTTCGAACGCGGGCCGGAAATGTTCCCAGACCTGCTGGGCCTCCTCCACCCGCCCGGTGCAGGCCGCGTTCAGGACGTGGATCAGCACGCCGAGGGGCGAGAGCTCGAGCACGTCGGACGCGGTGTAGGTCTCGGGATTCGCTTCGACGGCGAGGGCGTAGGCTTCGTCGAGCCGGCCGAGTTTCTCCTTCGTCGTCGCGAGTGCCATCTGGAAGATGGACGTGAACTCGCTTCGGTTGCGGCGATCGCCGCACGCCTGGAGCGATTTGGTGAGCATGGCGTCGGCGTCGCGCACCCGCCCGCTGTAGGTGTAGATGTTGTAGCTGGCCAGCTCGAGGAGCGCCTCGAGGTGGGGAGCGGGGTCGGTCAGGCGCTCACACGCCCGCCATGCCTTCTCCAGCTCCGCGATGCCGTCGTCGAGCGGACCGCTGACGCCGCCGCGCCCAGCAGACGATGGCGTGAGCGCGGAGCCGAACGTCCTCGGGTGACTCGAGGCTGTCCAGCAGGTCGGAGCCCTGGCTGACCGCGGCACGGAACCGCTGGCCCAGCCCGGAGAACTCCAGATCCATCAGGTCGAGATGGGCGCGCACCTCGGGGTCGCCCAGCCGCTGTTTCGTCTCGGTGAGGATGCGTGTCGCCTCGTCGGGCTCTCCTGCGTCGTAGAAGAGGACGGTTGCCAGGGCAGCGGCGATCTGCGTCAGATCCTCGTCGCGGTCGGCTGTGGCGAGCGCGTCGGTCAGGATGCGCACGGTCTCGTCGATGGCACCGGTCCGCCTGAGCGCCTTCCCCAAGAGGAGCAGGGCGCGTTCCTCGCCCTCCGCGACGGCGGCTCGCGCCAGGTCGATGGTGGCTTCGGCATCGCCGGCGCGCCAGGCGCGGGACGCGGCGCGCTCGAGCGCTCCCGGCGGTGGCGGCGAGCCCACGGCCCGGTGCAGCTCGACGAGCCGGATCGGATCGAGCCGGGCGAGGTCGACCGTGTCGAGCATCGGCACCAACGACTCGGCGATCACGCGGCGCTGCGCTGAACCGCACAGCTCGCTGATCGAGGCGGCATTCAGCGCCGGCCCGAGCCGGACCAGGTCCGACTCGACGATGACCTCGCCACTCGCCTCGAGACCGGCCACGGTGCGGGCGTCGGAGAAGGTGACGACGACATCGAGGGGAAGGGCACCGCCGACCGCGATCCAGTCGATGACCTGACGCTGGGGCGGTGCGTGCGCCATCAGGGCGTTTCGGGTGAGCTCGCGTAGCCGGGCCGACGGCCGGAGGCGGCCGCTGAGGCCCCAGGCCGTCATGCTCCGCACGAAGAGTCCCTCGTCGAGCGCGGCCTGGATGGCTTCGGCCAGCGCGAAAGGGTCTCCGGCGCTGAACTCGGCGAACGCGTCGGCCGCGTCCTTGCTGATCGGAGCGCCGATGTGAGCTTCGACCACCGAGCGGATCGTGGTCCGGTCGAGCGGACCGAGCTCGATGGCATCGACGGCGGGGCTGGTGAGGAGGTCGTCGACGGACGACGGGATGGCCGTGCCGGCGCGCATGGCCAGGACGTGCAGCGTGCCGCCGTTGCGCACCGAGGTGGCGACCGCCGCCGCACTCGCCTCGTCCAGGCGATCGGCGTCATCGATCAGCACGACGGTGCGGGGTCCCGGACCGTCGCTGGCCAGCGCCGCGATGGCGGCTCGGTGGGCGGGGAGGCCATCGCCGACGTCGGCGGGCAGCAGGGGGGCGATCGCTCCGTACGCCACGCCCGCGAGACCGCTCGCCCCCTCGACCGTCAGGACCGGATGGCCACGATGGCGGGCGACCTCACCGAGATGGTGCAGCAGCGCAGACTTGCCCGAGCCGCGGTGGCCGCGCACGATCACGAGCGCCGGTCCCGCAGGATTCAGCGCGTCGATCAGCCGCTCGACCGCCTCCCCACGGCCCGGCGGAGGGCTGAGGTCCATGTGGTCCGAAGGTACTGGGTAGCGCCGAACGGGGTCGAAGTGGTGGGAGTGGAGTCGCTGAGTAGGGCGTTCTCAGGACGTCCCGGGGGCGGACCCGCCGGCGAGCTGCGCCGCCACCCGGCAGCGGACGCCGGTATCGACGATCTCGAAGTCGAACTCGTCCGCGGCGATCGCCGGATCGGGATCGTTCTGACCGAAGTCCGGCCGACCCTGGATGGTGACCGAGACGTCGTCGGGGTCCAGTCCCTGCTCGATCGCCTGGGCGGTGTAGGCGTCGATGAGCATCTGCTCGGTCACCTCGTAGGCGGCCGCCATGCACTCGCTGCCGCCGATGGTGTCCTGGGCGAAGGCCAGCGCCGACGTGGTGAGGCTCTCGTCGTCATCGACCCAGGGGAGGGCGTCGGTGACCTTGCCGGCGACCCCCTTGTCGAAGTCGGTGTCGACGTCGTGCAGGTCGACCCGGGGTCGTTCGAAACGGATGGAGCCGGCGGGGATCCGGACCGAGACGCCTCCGACGGGGGTCTGCGTCCAGGTGGTGGGCTCGCCCTCGACGCACGTGTCGACGTCACCGCCGGCTCGGACGTCGACCGTATCGGTCCGGTACACCCGACCCAGGACCATGTGCTCCTTGGTGGCGCGGACGGGGACATCGGCGTGCACCCGGGCATGGCAGTCGAGCGAGATCGGCTCGATCTCCACCACCTGCGCCGGTTCCTCCTGGACGACCGTTTCGCGTTGCGCGGCGATCTCGGTCTCCCATGGCCAGTTGATGTCGAATACGCCGACGATGTTGAGGGCCCAGCCCACGATCACCAGGGATCCGAGGGCGGCAAGCGTCTTCATGAGTTTCATCACAGCTGGAGGACGGTACCGGAGGCCCGAAAGTCGCGGTACGCGCCCCTGCCCGTCCGCCCCGGCCCACCACCCGCAATTCCGTCCCTCCGCGTCGGTTTCCGATGCGTTCGGCCGGAATTTCGGAGGTCAGGACTGGACGTGGAGGGCCTCGAGGCCGCGGAGGATGAAGTGCTCCCGATAGCGGGGCGATGCGACGACCTGCAGGTCCGGGGCCCGGCGGGCCAGCGCCTCCAGCGCAACCTGGCCCTCGAGTCGGGCCAGCGACGCTCCGAGGCAGTAGTGGGCCCCGTGCGAGAAGGTCAGGTGGTGATTGTCGGTCCGGCCGATGTCGAACCGGTCCGGATCCGGAAACACCTCCGGGTCGCGGTTGGCGGCGGCCAGGAGTGTCGTGACCGACTGGCCCGGCTCCACGGTCACGCCGCCGACCTGCACCGCATCGGTGGCGATGCGCCCCGTCAGGTGCACCGGACCGTCGAAGCGGAGCACCTCCTCGACCGCTGACGGCGCGAGGCCGGGATCGGACACCAGTCGATCCCACTGGTTGCGATGGTTCAGCAGGGCCCACACCCCGTTGCCGATGAGGTTCGTGGTGGTCTCGTGGCCGGCCACGAAGAGGAGGATGATGTTGGCTCGCAGCTCCTCGTCCGAGAGCACGGCGCCCTCGTCACGCAGGGTCAGGAGGTGGCTCAGCAGATCGTCGCCCCGCTGGGTCGTGCGCTCCTCGATGAGCCCGTTGAAGTAATTGAGCAGCTGCATGAACGCCATCATGCAGACCTCCAGCTCCTCCGCGGTCAACAGGTCGCCGTCGAGCGATCGTGACGCGTCGGCCGACCACGGGCCCAACATCTCACGGTCGGCTTCGGGAACGCCGACCAGCTCGCTGATGATCGTCACCGGCAGGTGGAACCCGAAGTCGTGCACCATGTCGAACGGGCCCGCGCCGAGCAGTTGGTCGAGCCGCTGCTCGACGATGGACTCGGCGTGGGTCCGCAGCCGTTCGACCGCGCGGGGGGTGAACAGCCGGTGGAAGACCCGCCGGATGCGGGTGTGGTCGGGCGGGTCGAGGAACAGCAACGTGTTGACGTCGCCGGTAGCGGCCAGCTGGTCCCGCAGCGACGTGCTGTCGTCCGGGACGCTCCGGCGTGCCGCCGTCGGGTTCGAGCTGAAGCTGCCGTCGCTGAGGACGGCGTTGCAGTCCGCCCATCGCGTGCACAGGAACGAGTCGCTCTCCTCGTAGAAGCGCACCGGTGACTCGGAGCGGAGCCGGTGGTAGAGCGGGTGGGGGTCGGCCCGGTGCTCGGGGGCGAACGGATCGTCCAGGAGGTCGGTCACGGTCGCGAGCCTGGCACACCGGTCGGTCCCGACGCACCCGTTGCGAAGCACCCCGGTACGGCATCCCCCTAGATCAGGTCGTCGGGGGTCTGGGTGGTGGCGCTGGTCGTGCCGCCCGGGCCGCTCGCCGTGAGCGTGACGGTCTGGAGCGGTCCGGCACAGAAGATCTGGCGCCCGCCGGACGGGAGGTTCTCGAAGGTCTGGAGGGGTGTCATGAGCGAGACGGTCTCGGCGTTCCGTGTCGACCAGACGGCCTCGCGCCCGAGTCCCGATCCGGCAGACCACCGTCACGCCGATCGGGTTTCCGACGCTGAAGCGGAAGATCTCCGGATCCGGTGCCGGCACCGTCGACGTGGTCGTGGTGGTCGTCACGGCGACCGGGGGGAGGGTGACCGGGGGACGGGGGCCATCGGTCGGTGGGGGAAGGGTGGGCGGCTCGGTCGTGCTCGTCGACGAGGTGCTGGTGGAGGAGGAGGTGGTGGTCGACGTCGAGCTCGACGAGGTGGACGTCGTGCTGGTCGACGAGGTCGTCGAGGTCGATGTCGTGGTCGAGGCGGTGCTGACGACGTCGACGTCGCCGATGTCGCGGGTGAACAGCACCAGGATGAGCCCGATGACCGCGAGGCCACGGCGCCCCGGAGCAGGCGGCCGGGCCAGCGCCGGCCGTGTTACGTCTGCCGACGCCCCGGCGACCCCGCCCACAGCTCCCGACCCGCCGGCCAACGCCCCGGCGGCTCCGCCCGCCGGCGTTCCCCCCGGGCCGGTCGCTCCCCGCGTCAACCGGCACACCCTGCGCCTCGAGGGCGGCGGCCACCTTCGCCCTCAGCGCGAGCGGGGCGACCAGCAGCGGCACCGAGGCGAACAGCTTCTGGGGCTCCACCACCCGGTCCCGCTGCTCGGCGCAGATCTCGCATCGGCCTGCGTGGCGCTGCACGGTCCGGTTGGCCTCGGCGTCCGAACCCTTCGTGGTCGGTCACGCAGTGCGCTCAGCTCGTCGCATCGCGGACGACCGTTGCGCCAGACGAGGAAGTTGGCCACGGCGTCGCCCAGCCTGGTGCGGAGGCGAAAGAGCAGCTGGTGGGCGTTGTTGGGTTCGACGCCCATCTCGTCGGCGATCTCCGCCGGGCTGAGCTGATGCCGCAGCAGCAGGTCGACCAGGCTGGCGTCGCGTTCGCCGAGGGCGGCGGTGGCAGCCCACACCAGCTCCTGACGATCCCGGACCTCGCTGATGGCCTCGGTCTCGATCAGCCGGCTCGAGCCCGTGGGGTCCTCCAACCCGCCATCGTGGAGACCGGTCATGATCTCGTCCTCCAGCGGGCGGCTCCGCTGCTCCTTCTGCAGCCGGTTGAGTGCCTTGTTCCGCCCGATCCGCAGCGCCCATCCGCCGAATCGCTCCGGGTCCTCGAGCCGGTCGAGCTGCTGCCAGATGGTGAGGAAGCTCTCCTGCGCGACCTCGGCGGCGGTGTCGTCGTTGCGCACGATCGGTCGGGCCACGCCGTACACCCGATCGAACCAGCGCTCGAACAGCTCGCCGAACGCCCCGGCCTCGTCCCGGCGGGCGGCCAGGACGAGGTCGGCGTCGGTGCGCATGGGGGCAAGCTTGGCACGGGTCACGAGATGACGACCGGGGTTCCCAGGGGAAGCTCGGTGGCCAGGTGGGTGATGGCGTCGTTGGGGAGTCGAACACATCCGTGGGAGACCGCCTGTCCGAGCGAGGTCGGATCGTTGGTGCCGTGGATGCCGATCTGGCCGTCGCCGCCGCCGAACTCGGTCAGCGTCTCCGAGTGGGCGGACAGGCCGAAGGCGTAGGGCCCGTAGGCGCCGCCGTCGTCGGTGGTGTCCAGCTTGTCGACGACGTAGAAGCTGCCGGTGGGCGTGGGGTTCTCGTCGCTGCCGATCGCCGCCTCGATCACCCGGTCCACGACCCCGTCGACCCAGACGGTCAGCTCGCGTGCGGCCAAGTCGACGGTCACGAGATGGTTCAGCGCCTCGAGCTGGACCTCGTCGGCCGCGCACCCAGCCGGTCGAACCGTTCGGCCGCACGGGGAGCTTCACCCGGACCCACCCCTCGGTGAGCTGGTCCACGAGCAGCACCCGGGCCGAGCCGAACGTGGTCTCGTTCGCGAGTTCGGCGACCACGGTCGGCGAGTTCGGAGCATCCACGACCGTCAGGATCGGAGCCTGGCTGACGGCCCGGGTGGGGGCGGCGGGAGCGGCCGCCGCCGGGGCCTCAGTCGTCGACGGCGGCGCGGACGAGGTCTCGGGAGCGGGCGCCGCCGCGGTCGCGGGGGGAACCTCGGCGGTGGTCGGCGGGTCCGCCAAGTCGGCTCGCTCCGGCGTCGAGCACGCCCCCAGCAGGAACATGGCACTGGTCGCGACGGCGGCGAGCCTGGGGCCCCGGACCCGGTCCGGCGAGGTGACTCGGTCGTGATACTGGTGGTGGGGTCGTGCATGGGATCTCTCCTCCTCGGGGCCGACGCTCTCGCCGGCTTCATGGGTCCTGACCGACCAGGGGCGAGGTCCTTACGCGAAGGGAGGAAAAATCTCCCGGCCCGGTGGCACACCGGGCTCGGTCCCCGGGACGCGGCCGTGCGGCGGACCGGAGTCCGCCGCACGGGGTTCCCGCCGCCGGCCGATGTGGGGGTCGTCGGGTCGATGGGATGGTGGGATCAACCGGTGAAGGTGGGAGTGGCCTCGACCGGGGTGTCGATGGTGTTCCCGCCGTCGGGCTTCTCCTCTCCGCCGCCGCCCCCGCCGCCGGTTCGCCGTCATCGCACGGGTTGGTGAGGGTGACCGGGTCGATCTCGCAGGCCTCGAAGACCGGGTCCGGGACCCAGGGTCCGGGTGGCGTGGGTTCGTCCTCCGGTTCGCAGTCGAGCCCGACCGGGCAGATGGTCACCTCGTTGGGGCCGGGCACCTCGGCGGACGCCGTGACGGCCATGGAAGCGAAGCCGATGAGCAGGGCCAGCAGCGCGGCGGCGCCCTTGGCCAGGTGGTTGGTGGTGCGATGGGTCTTCATGTCAGTCCCTCCCGGGGCTCGTTCCCCTCGGCGGTTCCGAGCGGGTTCACCGGTCCTGACCGACGGGGGGCGGCCGCCTTACGGAAGGAGCGGAGAAGTTCTCGGACGCTCCGGGCCGCAGGGGTCGACCGCCCGGTGGGGTGGAACGGGGACACGGCCGAGCGGCGGACCGGAGTCCGCCGCTCGGGGTTCCCGCCGCCACCTGCTGGGGCCGGTGGAGTGGGGGTCGTGGCTTCAGCCGGTGAAGTTCGGCGTGGCCTCGACCGGGGTGTCGATGTTCTCCTCGGTCTCCTCCTCGTCCTCGACCTCGTCGTCCTCCTCCTCCTCGTCCTCCTCCTCTCCTCGTCGTCGCCGGGCTCGTCCTCGCCGTCACCGTCGTCGCCGGGGTCCTCGTCCTCGTCGTCGCCGGGCGGGATGACGCCGCAGTCGATGAGCTCGCAGAGGTCCGGGCCGACGATCTCGTCGATGCCGGGGGCGGTCGGAGGCTCGAACGGCTCCGGCGTCGAGGGCCGACGCAGCCGCCGCGAACGAGCCGAGGCTGATGAGCAGGGCCAGCAGCGCCGCGGCGCCCTTGGCCAGGTGGTTGGTGGTGCGATGGGTCTTCATGTCAGTCCCTCCCGGGGCTCGTTCCCCTCGGCGGTTCCGAGCGGGTTCACGGGTCCTGACCGGCCAGCCGGGCCCTCCTTACGCGCCGGTAAGAGAAAATCTTCCGCGGTGGCGGAACCCACTACCGTCGGGGCCATGTCCGACCTCGAGTCGCCCCGGTTGCCGAAGGCCGACGGGGGGTTGGTGCAGCGCTGGCTCTGGGTGCTGGCAACCACCAACCCACCCGACGGTGAGATGGATCCGGTGTCGCGCTGGCTCTTCCTGACCCGGGCCGGAGTCATACCGATGACGCTGGTTTCGGCCTTGTCGGCCGGTCTGCTCGCGGTCCTGTACGAGGATCCGGTGGACTGGGCCCTTTTCGCCCTGTCCACGTTCGGATTGGTCCTGGCTCACATGGCCAACAACCTGATGAACGATCTGTTCGACCTCCAGGTGGGGACCGACCAGGAGGACTATCCCCGCAACCTGTACTCACCCCACCCGGTGTTGTCGGGGGTCATCAGCAAGAAGGGTCTGGTGGTGACGGCGCTGGTCGTCAACGTGCTGGGCCTGATCGTCATGCTGGTCCTGGTCGCGGCCCGGGGTTGGCCGATCGCGGCCTTCGCCCTGGCCGGGTTCGTGCTCAGCGTGGGCTACACGGCTCCGCCATTGCGGTTGAAGAAGCACGGGCTGGGCGAGGTCACGGTGATCGCGGTGTGGGGGCCGTTGATGATGGGTGGCACCTACTACGCCGCCACCGGGTCGATCCCGTGGCAGGTCTACCTGGCCTCGCTGCCCTACGCCGTCCTGTCCACCACGGTGTTGATGGGCAAACACATCGACAAGCTCGCGTGGGACGAGCGCGACGGCACGCGGACGCTGCCGGTCGTGCTGGGTGAGGAACGGGCCCGGCTCGCCACCAGGGCCATGTTCGTCACGTTCTACGTCCTCACCGCGGTCCTGGTCGCGTTGCGGATCTTCCCGGTGGCCGCGCTGTTGGTCTTCGCCTCGTTCCAGCTGTTTCCCAGGGTGTGGGAGGCGTACGGCCATCCCAAGCCGGCCGAGTCCCCGGTGCCCAATCCCGTGTGGCCGCTGTGGTTCGCTCCGCTGGCGTTCCTGCTGACCCGTCGCGCCGGCGGTCTCCTGGTGCTGGGCCTGATCGTCGGCGCCCTGCTCGGCTGGTAGCTCGGCTGCATTTGGGGAGGCTCAGCGACATCTGGTGTGGCTGAGCCTCCCCAAATCGGGCTGGGTCAGCCGGGGGAGCCGGTGGGGATGCGGCGGAACGACTCGATCATCGCACCGTTGTCGAAGCCGTGGCGTCGGGCGTTGTCGCGGGCCCAGTCGGTGAGCAGCTTCCCGACGTCGTCGATCCACCCCACCTGGCTCTGGTGGCAGCACAACGCTTCGGTCTTCGTGTCGATCACCGGTGCGATGTCGACGAACAGGTCCGACGGGTGCAGGCCCGTGACCCAGAGCTCGGGCACCGTGTGGGGATCCATTCGCTCGGCCAGCAGCTCGGGGTGCGCGTACGGATTGCGACTGTCGGGGTAGACCGCCGAGACCGTCGCTTCGGCAAAGGCGAGATGG
The DNA here is from genome assembly GCA_963793475.1 of uncultured Acidimicrobiales bacterium. Classification (GTDB taxonomy): domain Bacteria; phylum Actinomycetota; class Acidimicrobiia; order Acidimicrobiales; family CAWCAL01; genus CAWCAL01. Next base: position 3,100 of record CAWCAL010000008.1, on the reverse strand, counting down.
TCGGGGTGGCTGGCATAGACCGATTCCCAGCGTCGCTCGGGCGACTGGGTGATCACCAGATCGGGCCGCACGTCGCGGATCAGCCGGCTGACAACCTTCCGGGTGGCCAGATCGGCCACCAGATGCCCGTCGGGGAGCCCGAGGAACCGCACGTCCGTCACCCCCACGGCGGACGCGGCCGCCCGTTGCTCACGTTCGCGGGTCGTCACCAGTTCCTCGCGGTCCATGTCCTCGGGCGGCCCGGCCTCGCCCGACGTGGCCAGTCCGTAGGTCACCTCGGCCCCCGCCTGGGTGAGGCGGGCCACGGTGCCGGCCACCCCGAAGTCGATGTCGTCGGGATGGGCCACGCACACGAGCACCCGGCTCGGCGGCTCGGACAGGTCGACGAACGAGGGCGGGGGAGACGAGGGCATCCCAGGACCGTATCGGCGACCGGGCCGCCTGCGTGATCGGCTACCGGGCGCCGCCCGACCGGTTCAGGCGTTGCTGACCAGCAGGTGACGGAACGGGTGCATGCCCGCCGACAGCGGTTCTGTTGTCTCGATGAAGTCCCGGATCAGGCGGACGAAGCGCTCGGGATCCTCGACGTGGGGGAAGTGCCCCGCGCCCTCGAACACCTCGAGCCGGCTGCCGGGGATGGCTTCGTGGGCGTCGTACCCATGCTGGATCGGGATGATGGGATCTTCGTCGCCCCAGATGAGCATCGTGGGCATCGCGGCGGCCAGGTACAGCCGGTCATTGCCGCTGACCGACTGGCCGCCCGGATCGATCACCGCCCGGAGCGTGCGCACGAAGGCGTGCCGATTCTCGGCCTGCGTGAGCGAGGCGTAGGCCCGCCACATCTCGGAAATGTGAGGGGCGCTCCATCCTCGCTTGTGCAGCTCGCGGCTGACCGTGTCGCCCTGGTCGCGTAGGAACGGCGGGAACAGGAGGGGCATCAGGTACTCGGCGCCCGGCAGGGTGAGCAGTCGCAGCATCCAGCTGACTTCCCGGCCCAGCCCGCCGCTGCCCACCAGGACCATGCGGTCGGCCAGTTCCGGGTGTTGATAGGCGAGCTGCATCGCAACCCCTCCGCCCAGCGACTGGCCGATGACCGTGACCTGGTCGATGCCCAACACGGCCAGCAGGTCGCGCAGCCCGCTGGCGAACGCTCCGAGGGAGTAGTCACCCATCGGTTTCGCCGACTCGCCGTGGCCCAGCAGATCGGGGGCGAGCACGTTGTAGTCACGAGCGAGCGCGGGCATGACGTCCCGCCAGGTGCGGGAACTGCCGGCCATCCCGTGGATGAGCAGAATCGTCGGCCGGTCGTCGTCGTGCTCGACCAGTCGGTAGGTGACGTCGTGCCCATGCACGGTGACGTGACTGACAGGAATACCCATGAATCCAAGTTACCACTCGGTAACTTACCGTACAAGGGACGTTGGTCCCAGCCCGAACGGCGCCTCAACTCGGCCCCGTGGGGGTCGACAGGGGAGGGTGGCCCTCACCGATCAGCGCGCCCGCGAACCTGTCGCCCCGTGCCGACGCCGGGACCACCGCCGCCGGTCCCGCCGACCCGCGGCTCGGGCGGTCGTGGTGGAGCGGGAGCGATCGCGGTGGGGATGTGGCTGATCGCGATGACCTGGGGGTGGCAGCTGGACGAGACCCTGACGGCTTGGGTGACCGGCGACGGGGCCGGCGACGCGATCAGCCGGGCTCAGGAGTATCAGGGGCAGAGCCCTCTGTACTTCGCCGGGCTGTGGGGTTGGCGCCAGATCGTCGAAGACAGCGAGTTCTGGCTTCGGGTGCCTTCCGCCCTGGCCGTGATCGCCGCCGCGTGGCACGTGCTCCGGTGGGCCGTCTGGGACCGTGACGCCACCGGTTGGGTGGCGGCGGGCATGCTCCTGACCACGGTCAACGTGGCGACCCGGGCCACCACGGCTCGGCCGTATGCGTTCCTCGTCCTGCTCGCGGTATGGGCGATGCGGCTGCTGTGGCGGTGGGTCCAGACCGGGGAGCGCCGCCCAGCGTTCGGCTGGGCGGTGAGTGCTGCGGCGATGATGTACCTCTCGCCCTTCGCCGCCGTGGTGCTGGTGGTGCACGCCGGGGTCCTGGTCGCTATCGCCGTTCGGTGATGTCCTCGCCCTGCGGTCCGTGCCGCTGGCCGTGTTCCTCACGCTCCCCCTGCTGCCCCAGTTCGCCTCGCTGGCCGGTCGGGCCTCGGCCCTGGTGACCAGTACCCATCCGTCCCCGGGCCAGGCGGTGATCGATGTCGTGCCCCTGGGCGCCCTGCTGGTGGTGGCCGCCGCGGTGCTGCTGCGGCGCCGGGATGATCCCTGGCCCCATGCGCCGGCCTGATCGCTACGGCGTGGGCCTTCTTACCACCGCTGCTCCTGTTCCTCGCCGGCGTACTGACCGGTGACGCGATCTGGGTGAGCCGCTACTGGGTCGCATCGATGCCGGGCCTCGGGCTCCTGGCCGGCATGGCGATCGCTCGGGTCGGGTCACCGGCCGGACGCCTCCCCGCTCGGTGATCCTCACGGCGATCCTCATGCTGCAGGGGTTGCTGGCCATGTTCGCCTCGCGCGGACCACCAGCAGAGCTGGCGGGAGGCGATCGAGTGGGCCCGAGCCGAAGTCGGTGACGAGGCCGCCCTCACCCTGATCAGCAGCGGGTTGGTCGAGGCCCTCGACCCGGAGGAGGTGGCCGATCCGGACTCGTTCGCGTACCTGTCCGCGCCCGCTCACGTGTACGAGCTGGCCGATCCGATCCGACCGCTCCCGTTGGGCCGTGCCTCGACCGCCGAGGCGTTCCTGGCCGAGATGGATCTCGACGCTGCCACGATCGTGTTGGTCGCGCCGCCCGAGCTGGGCATTGGCCCGACTACGAACGCCTCGTGGCCGAGCGGCTCGAGCCCGACGGCTACCTCGTCACCGACCCCGAGCCACCGCTCGGGGACATGGTGGTGAGGGTGTTCAGGAAGCCAGCGGGCTGACCGGCGTCAGCTCGGCTCGTCGACCACCGGCCGGCGTCTCCATCCGAAGACCGAGCGACCGCTCTCGAACGAGAGGATCGACCCGGCCGAGCCGATGGAGAGGATGGAGCCGGCCGAGCCGATGGA
>CAWCAL010000007.1:0-87265 GCA_963793475.1 uncultured Acidimicrobiales bacterium | reverse complement strand
ACATGGAGGCCGACGTCGGCCGCATCCCCGTTGCGGGCTGAGCCGGCCCACATCACCCGCCCCCACCCGAAATTCCGTCCGGAGGGGTCGCCTACCGACCCTTTCTCGGGGTGAGTTCGGTGGTGGTGCGGTCGCCGAGCTCGTCCAGCCGGGCGAGCAACCGCCGACCGCGGGGCGAGACCTCGTAGCCGGGGCTGTGGCTGATGGTGAGCCCCAGCTTCTTGAGCTTGCTCACGTCCCGCTTGAACGATGGCGTGTCCCGACCGACCGATTCGGCCAGGTCCTGGGCCCGCTGGTGTGGTTTGGCGTCGAGCAACCGCAGGGTCGGTCGGGTCCATGGTCCGGTCCGGCTGGCCCGATCGAGGCGATCCAGCCGATCGACCAGTTCGTCCAGCTCGTCGGATGTGAGGTCGGCCCGCTCTCGCAACGCGATCCGGGGATCGGCTCCGCCGGCGCGCACCTCGATCCGGTAGTCGTCACCGCTGTCGCGGCGGTCGAGGTCGTGGAGCAGCGCCACCCTGGTGGTGTAGCCGGCTCTGGTGGCGTCGGCGGCGGTGATCCGGCGCTTGACCACGCGATCGACGGCCACGATCTCGAGCATGCCCACCGACGTCCGAAGCGAGCCGCCGGCCACGACCGTCGGCTTCTTCCATCGCCGGTAGATCAGGTCGATCTCGCCCGAGACGATCCGGTCCAGTACCGCGCGCTTGATGAGCACGATCCGACCGTATCGCTCCTCGGAGATCGTCGGTCGAGCCGAATCACCCCCGAGAAAGGGTCGGGAGACGACCCCTCCGGACGGAATTTCGGTCGGAGAGCCGGCTCAGGTCTCGACCCGTTCCTTGAGCCGGGCGAGGTTGCCCTTCCAGATCGCACGCAGCACCGGCCGGGCGACGAACGCGCCCACGGGGCCGCCCATGAACCAGGGGAACGTCAGATCCTCTTCCCAGCGGAACTCGGTGCGGTCGGGACCCCGCTCGCTCAGGGTGAACTCGCCGGTGCCCTCGACCAGGCCGACGTGGCGGACCCCCATGCGTCGCTCTTCCTCCCACGACGTGATCTCCATGATGTCGGTCATGGAGAACGGGCCGACCTTGGTGTCGCACTCGAACCGGGTGTCGGGGCCGCTGGTGTGGTCGGTGAGGAAGCGGATTTCGACCGCGTCCTGCATCCAGGTGACGTGGGACGAGATGTCCTTCACGTCGTCCCAGACCTGGGAGGGAGGGGCGTCGATGACGGTGCTGACGACGACGGCCTTGTCGGACATGGTGGGCTCCTGGATTCAGGGGGCGGGGGGACCGGACGGGGCCGGTACCGCCCGCGCCGGGCGGACGAGTCCGGTGGGGAGCTGGGCGAACAGCTCGGCCAGCCGGGGGAGGAACGAGCGGTAGGCGCTGGACTTCCGCCAGACCATGGCGATGGCGCGGGCGGGGACGGGGTCGGCGAACTCGATCGTCTCGACGGTATCGGACCGGGGGATGGGCGGAGAGACGGCCAGGCGGGGGAGGAGGGTGATCCCGACGCCGGCGGCCACCATCTGGCGCAGGGTCTCGAGACTGGTCGAGCGAAAGTCCGAGTACTCGTGGGCACCTGCGATCCGGCAGACGGCCAGCGCCTGGTCGCGCAGGCAGTGCCCGTCGTCGAGCAGCAGCACGCTCTCGTCCGCGAGCACGCCGGTGGCCACCGGCCCGGTGGTGGTGGCCAGGCGGTGTCCCGTCGGCACGACGAGGACGAACTCCTCCTCGAACAGGACGGTGGCCTCGAGCTCGTCGGCGTCGATGGGGAGTGCCAGCACCCCGGAGTCGAGGTCGCCCCGACGTAGCAGGTCGACGATCGCATCGGTCTTGGCTTCGGTCAGCAGGAGCTCGAGGTCGGGGAACCGCTGACGGATCGTGGGCACGACATGGGGGAGCAGGTACGGGGCAAGGGTGGGGAAGAGGCCGATGCGCAGCGTGGCCCGTTGCGGGTCGGCCTCCTCTTGGGCGAGCGCTGCGATGTCGTCGACATCGCGTAACACGGTGCGGGCCCGGTCCAGGACCAACGCGCCCGTGGCCGTCAGCGTCACCCCCTGGGGGTTGCGTTCGAGCAGCTGGACCCCCAGCTGGTTCTCCAGTTTCTTGATCTGCATCGACAGCGTGGGCTGGCTGACGTGGCAGGCCGCGGCGGCACGGCCGAAGTGGCGTTGGTCGGCGACGGCGACGAAGTATTCGAGGGCACGCAGGTTCACGGAAGGGGCTGCCGCACCGGGCGAGCTTGCACGTGCGCCATGGCGGGGGTCAGGCCAGGAGGCTGCGCAGCATCCAGGCGGTCTTCTCGTGGACCTGCATCCGCTGGGTGAGCAGGTCGGCGCTGGGCTCGTCGTTGGCGGCCTCGACGGCGGGGAAGACGGAGCGGGCGGTACGGACGACGGTTTCGTGCCCGGAAACCAGGCGCCGGATCATCTCGGTGGCGTCGGGTCGGTCGGTGTCTTCCTCGATGGAGGAGAGGGCCGAGAACTCCCGGTAGGTGGCGGGGGCCGGTTCGCCCAGGGTGCGGATGCGCTCGGCGATCTCGTCGACGGCCAGAGCGAGCTCGTTGTAGTGCTCCTCGAACATGAGGTGCAGCGTGGTGAACATCGGACCCTCGACGTTCCAGTGATAGTTGTGGGTCTTGAGATAGAGGGTGTACGAGTCGGCCAGCAGGCGGGAGAGTCCCTCGGCGATGGCTTGGCGGTCGGCCTCGGAGATGCCGATGTCTATGGTGGGTTGGGCAGTGCTCATGTGGTGCTCCCTTGCTGGCGTTACCCGACGTTCGTCGCCGACAGCTTCGCTCGACGGTGACGATACGTCAAGAATATTGATCAGATCGCAGTGATAGGCAAACGTGATGATGTGATCCCCGCGTTGGAAGCAGTGCTGCTAGAACAGTCCGGTCGCGTGTGCGTCGTCGAAGGAGAAGGCCACCTTGCCGCTCGAGGGAACGTACGAACCGAGTCCGTGGGAGCCCATCGCCGAGCAGGTGGCCCTGTTCGAGTCCACGGACGGCGCCGAGGGCAACGAGTTCCTGGGTGGACGGTGCATCATCCTCACCACCAAGGGCGCCACGTCGGGCAAGCTGCGCAAGACGCCGCTGATCCGGGTCACCGACGGGACGAGGTACGTCGTGGTGGGCTCGATGGGAGGTGCTCCGTCGGATCCGGCGTGGGTGCACAACCTTCGAGCCAACCCGCTGGCCGAGTTGCAGGACGGCCCGATCCGAGCGGACTACACGGTCCGTCAGGCCGAGGGTGACGAGAAGGCCGACTGGTGGGCCCGGGCCACCGAGGTGTGGCCCGACTACGACGAGTACCAGCGGTCGACCGACCGGGTCATCCCGCTGTTCGTGCTGGAGCCGGTGGAGTGATCCGCCGGGCGTCGGGCCGGGTCGTCCGGCGGGCTGCGGTCCTGGTCGCCGTCCTGGCCGTCGTGGCCAGCGCCTGCGACGTGCCCGACCCCACCGTCGACCAACTGGTCGATCTGGACTGGGGCGGCCACATCACGCCCAACCATCGCGACATCGCCTACGGACCCGACCGGGGGTGCCCCTCGGGTTCCGACGAGGACTGCGGCGGATCCCAGGAACTGGACATCTACCGGGCCCGGGCCGGCGGCAACAAGGGCACGCTGGTCTACATCCACGGCGGCGGGTTCGCCACCGGTGACAAGTACCCGCTGACCCACCTGGGCAACATCAAGCGCCAGCTGCACCGGGGCTACTCGATCGTCTCCATCAATCACCGCATGGCCAACGCGGTGCGCGACGGCGCCGGCGAGCTGGTCGTCGATTGGAAGGGGCCGCTGCCGTGGCCCTTCGTGCGGACCGACGGAACCAACAATCTGCCGGACTCGATGGCCGACGTTGCGGCCGCCCTCAACTGGGTCAAGTCCACCGGCCCGTCGTACGGGTTGGCCACCGGCCGGATCGTGGTGATCGGGTTCTCCAACGCCGGGACCATGGCGGCCCTGGCCGGAACCGCGGCGAACAGCGGATTCCCGGTCTATGCCGGGTTGCCGTCCATCCAGGGGTGGGTCTCCATCGCCGGACCCCTGGACTGGGACTCGTTCGCCGACGGAGCCAACTGGGGCAAGGTCTGGCTGGGCGACGCGTGGCCGGCGTGGAAGAGCCTGTCCAACCCGATCAACCACTACGACGGCGCCGACCCGCCCGGGTATCTCCTGTACGGCGTCGAGGATGATCTGGTCCCGGTCGTGAACGCCAGGAAGTTCGCCGGGCGAGCCGAACGCAACGACGAGCTGGCCTTCAACCGCTTGAGCGTCGACATCGTCGACCGGCTGGCCGACGGCCGGGTGATGACACGCGACGCGATCGGCCAGGCGCCCCCGCTCTACCACGTGCCGACCGGTGGCATGAACGCCAGCTGGTTCGACATGTGGCTCGACGACCGCTGACGGGCGGGGCGCCGCTCAGGTTTCTTCGACGCCCGCGGGTGGGCACGGTTCCGTGGTGGCGATGACCTCCACGATCGGAGTACCCGGCGGGCCCCGGCCACGGTGTCGACCTCCTCCGCGACGGTGCTCACGTTTCGCGCCCCGTTGACAGAAAGAGCGAATCCCGTTAGTTTGTCCAAACAGTGTTAGAAGAAACGCCACACCGGTCGAGTCGGGTCGAAAAGCGGCGATCGCAGACGCGGCAAGAGATCCTCGATGCCGCCTGGGTGCTGTGCCATGAGCAGGGCCTGGCCGCGCTGTCATTGAGGGAGCTCGCCGGCCGGGTCGGGATGCGGGCGCCGAGCCTGTACTCGTACTTCGACTCGAAGGATGCGATCTACGACGCGATGTTCGCCGACGGCCAACATCAGTTCGCCGACCACATGGCCGCGGTGCCTCGGGACTCGCCCACCCGCGCCACCATGATGCAGGCCGCCCGGATGTTCGCCCGGTTCTGCACCGACGACGTGGTGCGGTACCAGCTGCTCTTCCAGCGCACGATCCCCGGCTTCGAACCGTCGACCGGGTCCTACGCGCTGGCGGTCGAGAATCTGGACCTGTTGGGGCGCCAGCTGGAGTCGATGGGTGTGACCGAGTCGCGGTTCGCAGACCTGTGGACCGCGATCTTCACCGGGTTGGTCGATCAGCAGATCTCCAACGATCCCGGCGGCGACCGCTGGACCCGATTGATCGACGAGGCCGTGGATCTCTTCTGCGACCACGCCGGAATACCTGACGATCCACCCGAGGGGGAAACGACATGATGACCATCGAGACCGACGTAAGCGCAGTTCCGCCGATCGACCGTGGCGAGGCCATGGCCTTGGCCCAGACGGCCTACGCGCGATTCGCCGATGTGGTCGAGGGGCTGGCCGACGACGACTGGGAACGGTCCACGGACTGCGACGGCTGGACCGTGCGCGACCTGGTGGGCCACATGGTCGGAGCCATGAGGTCGGCGGCCTCGATCCGCGAGCAGGTCGGCCAACAACGGGAGATCAGGCAGCGGCTCCGCCGTGAGGGCGGCAGCATGGTCGACCACATGACCCAGGTGCAGGTCGACCGTGCCGCCGGCCTGGACCGGTCCGAGCTCGTCGCCGAGTGTCGCACGCTGGTGTCCCGGGCCACGACCGGTCGTCGGCGGACGCCCGCTCCGATGCGACGGCTGGTCTCGATTCCGGTCCAGATGGGCGAGACGATCGACGAGAAGTGGCGGCTCGGCTACCTGGTGGACATCATCCTCACCCGCGATGCCTGGCTGCACCGGATCGATCTCTGCCGGGCCGTTGGCGTGGATCCCGAGCTGACCGCCGGTCACGACGGGCGGATCGTCGCTGACGTCGCCGCCGAGTGGACCCGTCGCCATGGCCGTCCCGCCCGGTTGGTCCTGACCGGACCGGCGGGTGGCACGTTCATCAGTGGCGACCAGGACGCCCCGACCATCGAGCTCGATGCGGTCGAGTTCTGCCGGATCGTGTCGGGTCGGGCCGAGGGCGCCGGCCTCCTCACCACCGAAGTCCCCTTCTGACGGAGACGGACACTCGCTCCGAAGGGCCCGGTGCTGGCGGTGGCCGCGGTCGCCGGGTTCATGAACCGGTCGAACGATTCGCTGGCCACGGTGACCGACGAGGAGTCGACGACGTGGGCGGCGGCCAACCTCGGCCCGCTGGGCTGGGACATCGGCAAGCACGTCGGCGCCCACCACGAACGGCGCACCGGCACGCCGGGATCCTGACCGTGGTCCGGCTGGACGGTCTCCTCTTCGTGGCCGATGGCACAGGACTAGCGTCGGGTCTCTCTGAGAGGACTGGTGTTCATGCCCAAGCTGATTGCAACCCACGAAGTCGACGACGTCGAGCACTGGCTCGCCTCGCCGAAACGCGCCGAGGTGTTCGGCGGCGTGGCGACCGATATCCGTACCTTCGTCGACCCGGGCAATCCGAATCAGGTCGGTCTCACGATGGACGTGTCGGACATGGACGTGTTCCAGGCGGTCATGGAGAGCGAGGCCGGCGCGGCGGCGATGGAGCACGACGGCGTACGTCCCGAAACCGTGGTCGTTCTCGTCGAGGGCTGACAGGAGCCGGGGCGCTCCCTGGTCACCGGGTGGGTGGTCCGTCAGCCGGCACGTCGGCGGCGGGCGTCGGCTCGCGCCGCTTTGCGTTCCTGGGCCCGTTCCCATTTGTGCTGGCGGCTGCGGCAGGCCTTGCGGCAGTAGATGTGGTTGACGCTGCGCTGTTCGAACAGCTGACCGCACCGCCAGTACGCACACGCGGTGAGCCGGTCGGGATCGAGGTCGTCGTCGGTGGCGAAGTCGTCGGGCGGGTCGTCGATGGTCACCGTGCCCGCTACACGGAGCTGGGCTGATCGCGGTCGTCCGGGCTGAGCCGCGCTGCGCTGCGGGCCAGGAGTTCCTTGGCCGCGGGGCTGCGACCATCGAGGGCATCGGCGGCGGCCGTCATCGCGGTGGGCAACGCGTCGTCGGGGAGCCCGAAGCCGGCCGTCAACGGGCCGAGCCAGGACAGATGGTCGTCGAAGACGGTCGGGTCGTCGACCAGCACGGCGGCCGCCGCGAAGCGGATCAGGACGGTGAGGCCGTCTTCGGCTCGGTCGAGGATCTGACGGTCGGATGCATTCGGCGGAGACCACTGCCGCAACAGGCCGGCGGAGACGGTTGCGGCCACCTCGTCGGCGCGGTCGTCGAGGTCCAGTCCCTCCAGGCGGAGGGTGGGCTCGGCGAGCGTGGTCGGTGGTTCGGTCTTCCAACGGTGGAGGAGGTGGTCCACCTCGTCGATGTCACGTGCTTCCCCGTCGGAGCCCAGGCGGGCGGCGATCTTGGGACGGTTCTCGAGAGACCGGCCGCCGGCCAGAACGGGAATCGAGTATCGGTGGGCCACCTCGGTCAGGGTGACCACCCCGCCGAAGTGGAGCGGAAGGAAGCAGGAGACGATGAGAGCGATGGGCTCGATCCGATCGAGGAACACGCCGATATCGCGGGGCGGGTTGGAGGCACCGAGGAACGCGACCGACCAGCCGCGTGAGCGCAGCAGGTCGGCGAACATCCGGGCCGGGAGGGTGTGGAGTTCCAGCTCCGGGCAGCACACGACCACGTGGCCGTCCTGCAGGTCGGTCGGCAGCGACAGTGCCGCCATCCGCTCGAGGGACGATTCGGTGATCCCGGTGACGAGGTGCTCGTCGCTGACGGTCGCCTCCCGGCGGTACCAGCGTTCGCCGATCTCGAACTGTGCCGGCACGAGGAGATCGTCGATGACGTCCTCGAAGCTGGCGCCCGACTCGAGAAGGTCGCGGGCCAACCGCCAGGCGCCACGGCGGTTGCCGGCCAGCGCCGCGCTCAGGTAGTCGTCGACCGGTTGCATCGTCGGCCGCGGGACTGGGGAGGCATCCCCCGACCGTACCGCGAATGCCGTCGGCGCGACCCGTGAACGATCTCGCGGCCACCAGTCCCAGAACTGGGTTCTGCGGCCGCGAGATCGGACGTGGGTCGGTCGTCGGTCCCGAACTCGCGGCCACCAGTCCCAGAACTGGGCTCTGTGGCCGCGAGGTCGCCGGGCTATTCGAGCGGGAGATCGGGCGGGAGCTCGACCACGACCCGGTCGAAGTCGCCGAAGACGATCTCGGCGCCGACCCGGAGGGACTCGTCGACCTCGGTGCCGACGGGCGGCTGCGATCGGGCGATCCGCGTGAGGTGGCCCTGGTCGTCGATGGAGAGCTCGAGGGTCTGGCCGGTCGACCGCTCCTCACTGGTGTAGGTGGCGCCGTCGTCGCTGGTGGTGACGATCCAGGGTGCCGTGGCCTCGAGCACGATCGTGCGGAGCGCCAGCGAGATGTCATCGCCGTCCTGGTCGAACGCCGGCAGGGCGATCGCCGCCAGCGACTGGCTCGACGGCTCCCACGCTTCGCCGGGCTGCCGGCGGAGGGCCCGGTCGCCCACGACGACGGATTCCTCGATCTGGCCGTCGCCGCCGGCTTCGGCCGTCACCGACGCCTCGCTGATGACGACGCCGGCGCGAAGATCGATGTCGGCCTCGGACCGGGCGACGACGGTGGTCTGGCCCTCGACCGAGCTGGTCACCGACGAGTCCGCCCGCATGGTGATGACCGATGCGATCGCTGCGGTCGTTCGCCCGGCGACGGCCTCGCCCGCGATCTCCCGCGAGACCGTCTCGGGGCCGTCGCCGTTCGAGCACCCGGCGGCGAGTGAGCCCAGGATCACGACAGATACGAGCAGTCGGCGCAAGCCCCGACCGTAGCCCGAACCATCCCATCGATCTCGCGGCCATCAGGCCCGGAACTGGGCTCTGCGGCCGCGAGATCGCAGGTGGGTCGCCCGTGAGCGTCGAACTCGCGGCCACCAGACTCGGAAGTGGGCTTGATGGCCGCGAGATCGGTCGTGGGGCGGCCGGTGATGGTGGGGCGGTCGGGCAGGGCCACCCTGTCACGCGTCGACGGGCACGCGTTCCGGCGTCGGTTCGACCGGGGTGGTCCGGCGGTCGGCGGTGGTCCGGCGCAGTCGGCGGCGGGTGAGGATCCGGTACAGGGTGCTGAAGATGACGGCGGCGAGCGCGGCAAGCGAGGTGACCTGGTAGAGGGGGTTGCCGGCGTCGGTGCCGGCCAGCGTGCCGTGCAGGCTGGCGAGGAAGAAGGTGGCGTAGCTGGCCAGGTGGATGCGGTGCCAGACCTTGCGGGGCAGGCGCCTCATGGCCAGCGAGGTGACCTGGACGATGACGAGGAGCCAGGTGGCGATCACCCCGAGGGCCACCGGGACGGGCTTCCAGTCCGAGGCGAAGGGGATGGTGAGGTCGGCCAGGCCGAAGTGGATGTAGGAGTCGGCCACCAGCGTGGCCAGGTGCAGGGCCACGAACCCGATGGTCAGTCCCGCCAGCCAGCGGTGCAGGTCGAGGATCCAGGCCGGACGCTGCCGGTCGGAGAGCCGGGCCGGGATGAGAATGCCCCAGAGCACGCTGGCGCTCAGCAGCAGCCACCCGACGATGCCCGACGCCCGGGCGACGTACCACCAGATCTGCGCGCTCATGCCGGCACCGCCTGGGATGATTTCGGCTTGCGGGCGAGGAGGGGAGCGAGCCGGTCGGTGGCCATGGTGCGCCCGTCGAGGGTGGTGGCGATGGCGTCGAGATCGTTGACGGCGGCGTACGAGCGGATCCGGGCGGTGCTCCCGAGGATGAGGGCGGTGGCGTGGGCTTCGGCCTGCCAGCCGCAGGGGGCGACGACGGTGACGGCCGCCAGGTCGGTCAGCGAGGGAGCGCCGGTGGCCGGGTCGATCAGGTGATGGCGGGCCGCGCTGCGCTGGACCCAGCGGCGGCTCAACGTGCTGGCGGTGGCCACGCCCCCACCGCTCACCTCGATCCGGGCCAGCGAGGCATGCTGGTCGAAGGGATCCTCGACCGCGACCGTCCACCTGTCCGGGGAGGGAGGGGTGCCGGCCGCGGCGAGGTCCCCGCCGACGCTGACGAGAGCGCCGGCAGTGCCGCGGGAAAGGAGCTCGGCCACGATCAGGTCGGCGGCCAGGCCCTTGCCGATGCCACCGGGGTCGAGCACCAGGCCATCGGGGAGGGTGACGGTGCGTCGGGGCCGGTCGATGACGACGTCGGCCATGGTGGCGTCACCGGGTTCGAACCCGGCGGGAAGGGTGGTGAACATCTCGGGGTCGTCGATGCTGGCGCGGTATCCCGCGTCGAGCAATGCGGGAAGGACCGTCGGGTCGAGCCGTCCTGAGGTGGTCTGCCAGGCCTCCACCATGGTCTCGACCAGGGTGAGGGTGGCGTCGTCGACGGCGACCGGAAACCCCTGGCAGTGGTTGAGGCGATCGATGTCACTCCCGGGGACGAACCGGCTCCAGGCCCGCTCCAGCTGGTCCAGGGCGCGGTGCGCGCCGTTCCCGGCCTCGGGGGGACCGTCGACGACGATCACCTGGGCCTCGCTGGCCATGACCCGGAACCGGGTCTCAGCGACTGCCATTGGTGCTCGCAACGGGTGCCTGCTGCTGCGGGGCCGGGGCCGGGGCCGGGTTTGCGGCAGGAGCCGTGGGGGCCGCCGCCGCAGGAGCCGATGGCGTCTCGACGATCCGAACGACGCGGTTTGCGGTCAGCTGGATCGGCTCGTTGGACAGCTCGGTGACCGGAACGGTCGTCGTGATCGGGGCGGGGAGCGTCGTCGTGGGATCGGCTGCCGCCGCAGTGGTTGCGGCGGGATCACGAGCGATCGTCGGGCTGGTCGTGGCGGTGGTGTCGGCCGACCGTGTCGGTTCCTGCGACGCTTCGGCGACGCCGAGCGCCGCGACGATGCCGAACATTGTCGTCGTGCTGAGGCCGGTGACGGCGATCCGGGTGGCCAGGGCGGGGTGACGACGACGGGGGGTTCGACGGCGGGTGGCGGGGGAGCTCCGGTCGGTGCGGTCAGTCATCGTCGTCGTGGCCTTCGTGCTCGTACTCGTCGTCGTCATCGTCGTCATCGTCGTCATCGTCGTCGTCGTCGTCGTCGTCATCGTCGTGCTCGTACTCGTCGTCGTACTCGTCGTCGTCGTGCTGGCCGGCGGCGGGGGCAGGTGCGGGCGATGGGCTCGGCGCCGCGGAGGGTGCCGGGGCCGGCCGCTGCGTGACGACGGGCTGGTCGACGCGGGCGGCGATCGAGCCGTCGGGGGTCAGTGCCGCCAGGAACTCGAGCTTCTCGCCACCGGAGGTGAACAGCACGGCCAGGGTGCCGGGCTCGCCGTCGACCTCCTTCCAGGTCCAGCCGTCGTTCGTATCGACGGACTTGACGTGGAGGCCCGTGTCGTCGAGTTCCACGTCGATCGTGCCGGCGGCGTCGACGGCGAAGGTCTGGACGAGTGGCTGGTCGCTCGCGTCGGTCGGCACGGCGTTGGACGTGGTCGGGCTGGGGTCCGGCTTCGCGGAGGTGGCGGGCGGCTGGGCGGGAACGGCGATGGCGGCGTCGGCGGAGAGGGTGCCGAGGCCGGTGTCGTCGGCGGCGTCGAGGATGCCGATGTTGGCGCCGACGGCCGCGCTGCCGGCCAGCACGACGCCGGCGATCGAAACGGCGGTGACGGCTGCGGTCTTACGGATCATGGTCCTCGCTCCTGGGTTGGGGGGGTCCGGTGAGGGAGCCCGGTTCTGGTCATGACCGTACGGAGCCGACCGCAAGCGGACGGACAGCCGATGGTTAGGAAATGGCAAAGACTCTCGCCGTGGTGGGCCGGGTGCGCGAGGGTGAGCCGATGCGCCTGCTCGTCGTCGAGGACGATCCCACGATCAGCGAACCCCTGGTGGCGGGACTGACCCGGGAGGGCTTCGACGTGGTTCTGGCGGTGACCGGCGCCCAAGCCCTGGCGGCGGAACGGGCCGAGCTGGTGCTCCTGGACCTGGGCCTGCCCGATCTGGACGGGCGGGTCGTGTGTCAGGAGCTGCGGGAGCGATCGTCGGTGCCGATCATCGTGGTGAGCGCCCGCGGCGACGAGATCGACCGGGTGATGCTGCTCGAGCTGGGAGCCGACGACTACGTGGTCAAGCCGTTCGGGTTCCGCGAGCTCGTGGCCCGGATCCGGGCGGTGAGCCGTCGGACCGACGCGACAGCGACCGCGACCGCAACCGACGAGCTCACGACGTGGCGTGGGCTCGTCATCGATCGGCGGACCCGGAAGGTGTCCGTCGACGGCGAGGCCGTCTCGCTCACGCCCAAGGAGTATCAGCTGTTGACAGAGCTTGCGTCGGACCCGGGGGCGATCTGCACCCGGGAGCATCTGATGGAGCGCGTCTGGGACGAACACTGGTGGGGATCGACCAAGACGCTGGACGTGCACGTGGCGTCGCTGCGCAAGAAGCTGGGCGCGGCCCTGATCGAGACGATTCGTGGTGTGGGATTCCGGCTGGCCGGTCCGGAGGACGAGTGACCCGCAGGCTCCTGCTGAGCTACCTGGCGATCACGGTGATCGTGCTGGCCGTGCTCGAGATCCCGCTCGCCGTCTTCTACGACCAGCGGGAGGAGGAGCGGCTGATCGCCGATGCGGAGCGCGACGCCGTGGTGCTGGCGTCGTTCTACGAGGACGTGCTGGAGAGTGGTGCACCGATCGACCCGGCGCCGGTCGAGGAGTACGCGGCCCGCACCGGCGCGCGGATCATCGTCGTCGACACGGACGGGATCTCGATCCTCGACAGCGGCGCCGAGCCGGATCGAGACTTCTCCACCCGGCCCGAGGTCGAGACCGCCCTGACCGGGGTTCGCTCGTCGGGTATTCGCCGATCGGACACGCTGGACACCGACCTCCTCTATGTCGCCGTGCCGGTGGCGTCGGGGGGCACGGTGCACGGCGTGCTGCGGCTGACCCTCGACGCTCACGAGGTGGTCGAACGGGTCCAGCGGTTCTGGGTCGGGCTCCTGGCGATCGCGGTCGTCGTGCTGCTGGCTGTGGCCGGGATCGGCCTTGCGATCGCCCGATGGGTCACCCGTCCGCTAAGGCAGTTGCAGGAGTCGGCCAGTCGATACGCCCGGGGTGACCTGTCCCCGACGCCGATCGGTGACGACGCTCCGCCCGAGGTGCGCGAGTTGGGCGATGCGATGAGCACGATGGCCCGGAGGTTGGACGAGCTGATCGGCGCGCAGCGGGCCTTCGTCGGCGACGCGTCACACCAGCTGCGCACGCCGCTGACCGCGCTGCGGTTGCGGCTGGAGAACCTGGAGACCGAGCTGGACGACCCGGCCGACGTGGCCCAGGTCGCCGCGTCGATCGACGAGATCGAACGGCTCAGCGAGCTGGTGCACGACCTGCTGCAACTGGCTCGGGCCGAGCAGGCGCCGCCGACGACCGTGGTCGACGCGGCGACCGTCGCCTCGGATCGGGTCGAGACGTGGACCGCGGTGGCCGAGGAGCAGGAGGTCACGATCTGGTTCCGGAGTCTGCCGGCCCCGATGCCGGTCGAGGCGGTGGCCGGCGCCATCGAGCAGTTCCTCGACAACACGCTGGACAACGCGCTGAAGGCTGCGCCGTCCGGCTCGACGGTCACGGTCGGATTGGAGCGCTCGGCCGACGTGACCTCGATCTCGGTCGCCGACGAGGGTCCCGGGCTGGACGAGGAGCAGAAGCAGCACGCGCTCGAACGCTTCTGGCGGGGCGACGCAACGGCACCCGGCACCGGTCTGGGCTTGGCCATCGCCCGGAAGCTGGTCGAGGCGTGCGGCGGCACGCTGGAACTGCGGGACGCCGAAGGCGGGGGGCTGGCGGTCGTGGCGTCGC
The DNA here is from genome assembly GCA_963793475.1 of uncultured Acidimicrobiales bacterium. Classification (GTDB taxonomy): domain Bacteria; phylum Actinomycetota; class Acidimicrobiia; order Acidimicrobiales; family CAWCAL01; genus CAWCAL01. The sequence goes on along the minus strand of CAWCAL010000007.1, from coordinate 73,534 downwards.
TCCGCAACGCCGAAGTCCCGGTCCGGACGGCCCCCTGACCCGCGCCCGGGGGTGGGTGGGTTGCGACCGCATCGGCCAGGGGTGCTATCTCTTGCGTGAGCCGAGTCGGGGAGGGCCATGGCCGCAGTGACCGACGTCGGGGTCGACGGCCCGGCGGCAGGTGGGCCGGGACGCACCGTGCAGCTGCGAGGCGCGACGGTCCGGGTCGTGCCGCCCCGGCTGAGCGATCCGCGCGTGCACGTGGCCGCGGTCATCGTGTCGGTGCAGGTCCTGGGCCAGGCGGTGATCGGCTTCGACGTGTCGGTGGCGCAGATCCTGCTCACGATCGGGGTGTGCGTCGCCATCGAGATCCCGATGGTGCTGTGGGAGCGGGGCGTCCTCTCGTGGCCGGCCAGCGCCCTGCTCACCGGCAACGGCATCGCGCTGTTGTTGCGCACCCCGGGGACCGAGCACGGGGACTGGTGGTCGCTGAACGGCTGGCCGGTATTCGTCGCTGCGGCGGTCATCGCGATGACCAGCAAGTACGCGGTGCGGGTCGACGGCCGGCACCTGTTCAACCCGTCCAACCTGGGACTGGTGGCCGTCTTCCTGCTGTTCGGGTCGACGCGGGCCGATCCGCAGGACCTGTGGTGGGGACCCTGGACGCCGGGCCTCGTCCTCACGGTGGTGCTCATCGTGGTCGGCGGGGTGACCCTGTCACGGCGGATCGGGTTGGGGGACGTCGTGGCCGGCTTCTGGTTGGTGTTCGCCGCCGGGGTCGGTGTGCTGGCCCTCTCGGGTCACGAGATCTCGGCGCGTTGGAGTCTGGAGCCGGTGGCGGGGTTCGACTACTGGCTCACGCTGGTCACGTCGCCCGAGATCATCATCTTCGTGTTCTTCATGATCACCGACCCCCGGACCATGCCGAACACCCGCCCGGCCCGGGGCGTCTACGCGGTTGGCGTCGCGGTGCTGGCCGCCCTGCTCGCCGCGACCCAGACCGCCGAGTACGGCACCAAGGTGGCGCTGCTGGGCGCGCTGACGCTCGTGTGCATGACCCGACCGCTGCTGGAGCGCGTCATCCCGGAGCGTGCCGATTCCCGGTCGATCGGCGATCGGCTTCGGTCCGGAGCGGTCCCCGCGATGGCTGCGTTGGTCGTCTTCGCCGGCGCACTGGTCGGTACGCAGGCGCTGGCGGGGGGCGGCACCGTCGAGGCCGGTCCGGGCGACGGTGTCGTCGTCGCGTCCGGCGGGGCCGGGGCGCGGCCGGCCGTCTCGGTGACCGAAGCGCCGCTGCCCGAGCCCACGGTGCGGGCCACGGTGACCGAGACCGTGGCCGGCTTCGATCCCGAGACCGCGGCCGGCATCGTGGCCGACGTGGCCGAGGATCTGGCGATCGAGTCGGTGGCGATCTCTTCCGGGGATGCCGGGCTGGCGGCGACGGCCGCGTTCGGTCCCCGCCTGGCCAGCGTCGAGGGCTCGATGGCGGAGAACGCCGCCGCCGGCCGGGTCGAGGAGCACCACTACGACATCGAGGCCTTCGAGATCGTGCTCCTGCGCGACCCGGTGAGTCCGCAGGCCATCCCGCAGCTGGGCGTCGAGGTCGTGGCGACCCAGACCACCGTGCTCCGCTCGGGACCGGGCGGCGAGGCTCTGGGACCCGAGACCGCGTCGGCCTACCACCGCATCCTGCTGGTGTCGCGGGTGGGCGACCATTTCCTGATCGGCGACGACATGGCCGCCGATGCTGCGATGGTCGTCACGGACTGATCGGGTCAACGGCGCCGAGTGGGTCAATCCGAGCGGGCGACCTCGAGGAACTGATCGGCCGCCACGTCGGTCAGGACCTGTGGTTCGGTGTCGCCCGGCCAGAAGATCTCGACGGTCGGGACCGGGTCGACGTCGCCCAGCCCGATGTGCAGATCGGTCGGCCCCGACCCCCACAACGAGCCGCCGGCCCGCACCTCGACCGGCATGGGGGCGAAGGGGTCGCCGCGGTCGATCACCACGCGGGCGCCGACCGCCTGCGGGTTGGGGCCGGGCTGTCGCAGACGGAGGCGGAGCCAGTGGTTCCCCTCGGGTGTGTCGTTGCGGTAGAGGATCGGTGCGGTGCCGGTGTTGGCGATGAGGAGGTCGAGGTCGCCGTCGCCGTCCATGTCGAAGGGCAGCAGGTCCTTGCCGTTGGCCCGGTCGTCCAGCCCGATCAGCTCGCTCACCTCGGGCCACGGGGGTTCGGCCCTCCCGAGCCAGAACCGGGTCGGGTCGTCGTCGAAACGGTCCTTGGCATCCGGACCGGTGGACTCGCCGGCGACGTCCTCGCGCCACCCGTTGGCCATGACCAGGTCGCGGTGACCGTCGTTGTCGAAGTCCAGCGCGGCGGTGCCCCAGCCCCAGTAACCGTCGCGGACGGCGTACTCGTCGGTGGCGTCGCGGTAGGCGCCCGTGCCGTCGCCCAGGTACAGCCGGTTGCCCGAGCAGCCCGATCCCGTCATGGGGCAGTCGCCGCTGGCGGTGGGGTACGCGATCGAGGTGATGAACCAGTCGAGGTATCCGTCCCCGTCGATGTCCTCGACGATCGAGCCCATGCCGTTCTCGTCGTCGCCCACGCCGGCCTCGCTGGTGACATCGGCGAACCGCCCCTCGCCCTCGTTGCGGTAGATGTGGCTGGTACAGAAGTCGCCGGTCATGACGAGGTCGAGCCGTCCGTCGCCGTCGACGTCGGTGAACGCCGGGTTGAACCCGATGATCGTCTCCATGCGCACCCCGCTGTCGGCGGTGACATCGGTGAAGCGGGCGTCGCCGTCGTTGCGGTACAGGCGCGACGCCGGGACGGTGTCGAGGCCGAAGGCCGGGTCGTCGAGGATGATCTGGTCCCGTTGGCGGGCGGGTTCGCACAGCGAGTCGGGCGGGCCGGCGCTCGCATCGGCCAGGGCGGCTCCGGCGCCGACGAGGTTGGCGTACCAACCGAGCGTCACCAGGTCGAGGTCGCCGTCCTGGTCCCAGTCGGCGAGTGCCGCGCCGACCGGGTTCCACAGGTCGGGCTCGGCCTGCCGGAACGCGAGCCCGCTCTCGGCGGTGGCGTCGCGGAACGTGCCGTCGCCGTTGTTCAGGTGGAGCGCTCCCGCGGCGCCGGGGGTGGCGGCGAGGAGCAGATCGACCTGCCCGTCCCCGTCGATGTCGGCCAGGGTCGGGGTGGCGGGACCCTCGTCCGCAACCGGGCCGTCGACGCCGGCGTGCGGCGCAACGTCGGCGAACGACCCGGTGCCGTCGTTCTCGTAGAGGAGCGTCGGGAGCCCGGTTCGGGTCAGGACGAGATCGATGTCACCGTCGCCGTCGTAGTCACCGGCGGCGGCCTGCCCGGCCAGCTGGTTGGCGGCGATGTCGGTCCGCCCCAGCAGATCGGCGCGGGTGTGGGGGGCGTCGAGGCCCGCGTCGGCGGTCACGTCGACGAAGCGGAGTCCGCCGAGGTCGAGGTCGTCGGTCGGCACCGGGGGAGCGGTCACCGGAGGCTCGTACGGGACGCCGGTGACCGGGACGGCGGTGACCGGGACGTCCGACGGGGTCGGGCGGGTCTCGCTGGTCGGGTCCGTGGTCGCCGACGGGGCCGCCGGCGGCTCGGATCCTGTGTCACGACCGATCGCGAAGAGTGCTGCCGTGGCGAGGAGCCCGCCGACGCCGGCGACGACCCGGATCGTGGTCTTGTTCGCCATCGCCAGTCACCCCGTCGGTGGTCGTCGGCACCCCTCCCCGACGTCGCTCCCGACGAGGCTACGTCGTTCTCGCGGCCACCAGGCCCGGAACTGGGCTCTGTGGCCGCGAGTTCGACGTGGAGCCGCTCGTAGAGTGACCGGATGACCGAGCTCAACCACCGCATCACCCTCGCCCAGCGACCCGTCGGCGCCGTCGGCCCCGAGTGTTTCGCCACCGATGACGTTCCCGTCCCCGAGCCCGGGCCCGGTGAGGCGGTGGTCGAGGTGGGCTGGTTGTCGATCGATCCGACGATCCGGGGCTGGATGGCCTACGACACGTACCTGCCGGCCATCGAGATCGGCGAGCCGATCCGCAGCGGCGGCCTGGGTACGGTCGTCCGCTCCAACTCCGACTCCCTTCCGGTCGGTGCCACCGTGTTCGGCATGACCGGATGGCAGCGGTACGCGGTGGTGGATGCCGGCGCCATGGTGGTGCCCGACGGCGTCGAGCCCGAGGCGGCGCTGAGCGTGTTCGGTGTGACCGGCCTGACCGCCTACTTCGGCCTGCTCGACGTGGGCCGCCCGGTCGAGGGCGAGACGGTGCTGGTGTCGGGTGCCGCGGGTGCGACGGGATCCGTCGTCGGCCAGATCGCCCGGATCAAGGGCTGCCGTGTGGTGGGCATCGCCGGCTCCGACGAGAAGTGTGCGTGGCTCACCGACGAGCTCGGGTTCGACGCGTCCATCAACTACAAGACCGACGACGTGCGGGCCTCGATCGGCGCGGCGTGTCCCGACGGCGTCGACGTCTTCTTCGACAACGTCGGCGGCGACATCCTCGAGGATGCGCTGGCCCACCTGGGGATGCGCGGTCGGGTGGTGATGTGCGGCGCCATCTCGGAGTACAACGACGAGGAGCCCCGACCCGGCCCGAACAACCTCAACAACCTGCTCGTCAACCGTGGTCGGATCGAGGGGTTCATCATCCTCGACTACCTGGACCGCGCGGCCGAGGCCATGGCGGATCTCGTCACCTGGGTGCTCGAGGGGAAGCTGACCTATCGGGTGGACGTGGTGGACGGCCTGGAGAACGCGCCGGCTGCGATGGACCGGCTGTTCACCGGCGCCAACCTGGGCAAGGTGCTGGTCAAGGTCTGAGGCGCTCCCGACGAACCACCGAGCTCGCGGCCACGGGACCCGGAACTGGGCCTGGTGGCCGCGACAAGGGCCCCCGCCGGAGAGCGGAGGCCCCTGTCGGTCCGAGGTCGAGGGGGCGGAGCCCCGAGAGGTCAGTCGGTGGTGCGCCGCCGTCCGAAGATCACGGCCAGACCACCCAGGGTGAGCAGCAGCAGGGCGACGGTGGTCACCGTGCCTGCGGTTGACGACCCGGTCGACGCCAGCGACGACGGTGTCGCGGGCGATGATGCGGGTGTGCTGGGCGCCGGGCTCGGGGCGGGCGCCGGGGCCGCCTCGACGGTCTCGTAGCCGAAGTTGATGTCGGGCACGTTCTCGCCGTAGCCGACCGAGACCGAGGCCACCTGGTCGAGCACGCCGTCGGGGTCGTAGCTGGGACGGAACTCGGGCGGGACGGTGGAGCCCTTGACCCGCACCTCGTAGTCACCGAACGGCACGTCGGTGAAGAGGTAGCTGCCGTCCTTGGCGGTCGTGGTCGAGTCGATCACGTTGCCGTCGGAGTCCAGCAGCTCGACGGTGACGCCGGGGATGCCGGGTTCGTCGGCGTCCTTCTCGCCGTCGCCGTCCTCGTCGTGCCAGACGTGGTCGCCGATCGTGCCGAGACCCTCGTAGCCGAAGTCGGCGTCATCCCGGTCCTCACCGTCACCGAGCGTCAGCTCGGCGGTGTGGTCCTCGCCACCGTCCAGGTCGTAGGTGGGCTCCAGGTTCTCACCCAGGCTGGTGGTGTCGACCGTGACCCTGTAGGGGCCCGCGGGGAGCCCGTCGACGACGTAGCCGCCGTCGCTGCCGGTGGTCGTCTCGAAGACGAGGTCGTCGGCGGTGTCGAGCACGCCGTCGAAGCCGGCACCGACGACGGTGAGGTCGATGTCGGGCAGTCCGGTCTCGCCGGCGTCCTGGGTGCCGTCGCCGTCGGTGTCGAACCAGACGGTGTCGCCGATCGAGCCGGTGCCTCGGTAGCCGAAGTCCTGCTCGAGGTCGGTCTCGCCCGCGACCAGCGCCGTGGTGGTGGTGGAGTCGGGCGTGCCGTCGGGGTCCGAGACGTTCTCGAGCCCGGCGGGCAGGGTCTTGGTGAGGACGTCGACCGTGTAGTCGCCGGCGGGCAGGCCGTCGATCGACCAGATTCCCGATCCGTCGGTGACGGTGGTGAAGAAGACGTCGTCCTTGGTGCCGATGTCGCCGTCCGGGCCGTGCCAGGTCACCATGACGGTGACGCCGGGGATGCCCGGTTCGCCGGCGGCCTGGGTGCCGTCAGCGTCGGTGTCGAACCAGACGGTGTCGCCCAGCGTGCCGGTGCCGGTGTAGCCGAAGTCGACGTCGGTGCGGTTCTCACCGTCGGCCAGGGGGGCCGAAGCGGTGGAGTCGTCGCCGCCGTCGAGGTCGTAGGTCTCGGTGAACCCGGCCGGGAGGCTGTCGGTGTCGACGGTGACCGAGTAGGTGTCGGGCACCAGGTTGCCGAAGCTGTAGGTGCCGGCGCCGCCGGTGACGGCGGTGTCGACGAGCGCCCCGCTGCCGTCGCGCAGCTCCACGGTGACCCCGGCGATGCCGGGCTCGCCGGCGTCCTGGGTGCCGTTGCCGTCGATGTCGAACCAGACGGTGTCGCCGATCGAGGCGGTGCCGGTGTAGCCGAAGTCGACGTCGGTGCGGGTTTGATCGGCGCCGAGGGCCACCGACGTGGTGGAGTCGTTGCCGCCGTCCAGGTCGAAGGTGGCCGTCTGGCCGGCCGGCAGGGTGCCGGTGTCGACGGTGACGGTGTAGTTGCCCGGGCGCAGTCGGGGGAAGGTGTAGGCGCCGTCGCTGTCGGTGGTGTCGGTGGCGATGAGGGTGCCGCCGCTGTCGCGGAGCTCGACGGTGACCCCGGCGATGCCGGGCTCGCTCGCACCTTCGGTGCCGTCGCTGTCCGTGTCGAACCACACGGTGTCACCGATCGAGCCGGTGCCCGTGTAGCCGAAGTCGACGTCGGTCCGGTTCTGGCCGGCGGCCAGAGAGACCGAGGTAGCCGAGTCGTCGCCGCCGTCGAGGTCGAAGGTCTCGGTGAGACCGGCCGGCAGGGTGCCGGTGTCGACGGTGACGGAGTAGGTGCCGGCGTCGAGGTTGCCGAAGCCGTAGATGCCGCCGCCGTCGGTGACGTCGGTGGCGATGACGGTGCCGCCGCTGTCGCGGAGCTGGACGGTCACGCCGGACAGGCCGGTCTCGCCGATGTCCTGGGTGCCGTCGCCGTCGGCGTCGAACCAGAGGCGGTCGCCGATGGAGGCGGTGCCGCGGTAGCCGAAGTCGACGTCGGTGCGATTCTGGCCGCCCGCCAGGAGTGCTGCGGCGGCGGAGTCGTTTCCGCCGTCGAGGTCGTAGGTGGCGGTGACGCCGGCGGGGAGGGTGCTGGCGTCGATGGTGACGTTGTAGATGCCGGCGTCGAGGTCGCCGAAGCCGTAGTCGCCGGATCCGTCGGTGACGTCGGTGGTGATCAGCGTGCCGAACAGGTCGCGGAGCTCGACGGTGACGCCGGCGATGCCGGTCTCGCCGAGGTCCTGGGTGCCGTCGCCGTCGGTGTCGTACCAGACGGTGTCGCCGATGCTGGCGGTGCCGCGGTAGCCGAAGTCGACGTCGGTGCGGGTCTGACCGGCGGTCAGGGGGACGGCGGCGGCGGAGTCGTTGCCGCCGTCGAGGTCGTAGGTGGCGCCGTACCCGGCGGGGAGGGTGCTGGTGTCGACGGTGACCGAGTACGAGCCTGCGTCGAGGTCGCCGAAGCCGTAGATGCCGCCGCCGTCGGTGACGTCGGTGGCGATGACGGCGCCGCCGCTGTCGCGGAGCTGGACGGTCACGCCCGACAGGCCGATCTCGCCGATGTCCTGGGTGCCGTCGCCGTCGGCGTCGTACCACAGGCGGTCGCCGACGGAGGCGGTGCCGCGGTAGCCGAAGTCGACGTCGGTCCGGTTCTGGCCCGGGCTGAGGGGGACGGTGGCGGCCGAGTTGGCGCCGCCGTCGAGGTCGTAGGTGGCGGCCAGGGCGGCGGGCAGGGTGCCGGTGTCGACGGTGACGTTGTAGACGCCGCCATCGAGGTCACCGAAGCCGTAGGCGCCGGAACCGTCGGTGGTATCGGTGTCGATGACCGTGTTGAAGATGTCGCGGAGCTGGACGGTCACGCCGGAGATGCCGGTCTCGCCGCCGTCTTGGGTGCCGTTGCCGTTCGTGTCGTACCAGACGGTGTCGCCCATGGAGGCGGTGCCGCGGTAGCCGAAGTCGACGTCGGTGCGAGCCTGACCCGGGCTGAGGGGGACGGTGGCGGCGGAGTCGGTGCCGCCGTCGAGGTCATAGGTGGCGGCCAGGCCGGGGGGCAGGGTGCCGGTGTCGACGGTGACCGAGTAGGTGGCGTTCACCAGGTTGCCGAAGCCGTAGATGCCGCCGCCGTCGGTGACGTCGGTGGCGATGACGGTGCCGACGTTGTCGCGGAGCTGGACGGTGACGCCGGAGAGGCCGGTCTCGCCGATGTCCTGGGTGCCGTCGCCGTCGGTGTCGAACCACAGGCGGTCGCCGATGCTGGCGGTGCCGCGGTAGCCGAAGTCCACGTCGGTCGGGTTCTGGCCGGCGAGGAGCGGCACCAGGGTGGCGCCGTCGAGGCCGCCGTCGCGGTCGAAGGTCGCCACGACCGCGGGAGGCAGCGTTGCGGTGTTGACGACGACCGCGTACAGGCCGGGCGGGAGGTTGCCGAAGGTGTAGTTGCCGTTGGCACCCGTCGTCAGGGTGGCGACCGGGCCGAGGGTGAACTCGGTGAGGATCAGCTCGACACCGGTGATGCCGGGCTCACCCGAGTCCTGGAAGCCGTCCGCGTCGAGATCCAGCCAGACGCGGTCGCCGATGCTGGCCGGAGTCCGGTAGCCGAAGTCGTTGTTGGCGTCGGTCTGGCCCACGTTGGTGCCGAAGTCGGCGACCTCGATGTTGTCCGTGGTCAGTGTCGCGTCGGCGGGGAGGGAGGAGGGGTCGACGTCGACGACGAAGGCGCCGGTGGCGGCGACCTCGAACTCGTAGTCACCGCTGCCGTCCGTGGTCTGCGTGGCGACGAGTGGGTCGCCGGCGCTGACGGTGCCGCTGTTGTCGGCGTCACGGTAGAGGCGCACGACCGAGCCGGCGGGGCCGGTCTCGCTGCCGTCGAAGACCCCGTCGCCGTCGGTGTCGTAGAACACGGTGCCCTGGATCTTGTTGGTGTCGCCGACCAGGCAGTCGACCGACTCGTGGTCGCTGCCGATGCTGATGTCGCGTGCGTTCGAGACGGCGCCGGTGGTCTTGTCGATGTCCCACAGGTCGGTGCCGGCGCCGGTCGCGCCGAAGAGCGAGCCGTCGTTGTAGTTGCCCAGGCCTTCCATGTCCTCGACCGCCGTGGTGCCGTCGAGGAGCTGGCCGACGTCGGTGATGGCGCCGGTCGCCTTGTTGATCCGGACCAGCCGGTCGTTGCCGCCACCGTTGTTGGCGATGCCGTACATGGTCCCGTCGAAGGGATCGATGGTCAGCCCGTCGATGTCGCCCACGGTCGTGCCGCCGACCGTCAGCTCGGGGATGACCACGAAGTCCTCGCCGGGGCCGAAGGTGTCGGCGATGACGTCGCCGTCGGACCGCTGGAAGGCGAGCAGGATGTCGGCGTCGCCGCTGCGTCGGAGCGCGCCGTAGATGATCCCGGTGAGCGGGTCCATGGCCATGGAGTCGACGTCGTTGACGTCGATGGTGGTCGAGGTCCCGCCGAGGGTGCCGGTGGCCTGGCCGTGGGTGCCGATCTCGCTGAACAGGCCGGTGGTGAGGCTCACGGTGCCGAACCGGCCGGTGGTGCCGTCCTGGTTCGACGCATAGAGCGTGTCGGTTCCGGGCCAGAACGCCGCCGCCTCGATGTTGTTGGTCCCGGTGGTGGTGCCGATGCTGGTGACGACACTGGTGTTCCGGTTCACCTTGACCAGCCGGTCGTTGCCGGAGACGCCGCCGCTGGCAACGCCGCCACCGTCGGCGATGGTGAAGCACACCTCGGTCTCGGGGAAGGCGCCCGCCGGGGGTGACAGGAGGACGAGCGTGGCGGCGATCATGGCGATCGCGGCCACGAGTGACAGGCGGCGTTGGGACGTCGAGGCGGTGGGCATCGACGTGACGTTCCGGGGAGACATGAGCGGGACGGGTCCTTTCGTGACCTGCGGCGAGGTCGCCGTCCTTCTTCGGCCGAACGCGGCCACGCTTGAGCATCGGGCCGCGGGCAGGGGAGGGATTGCCCGTGCCGCATGGGCCGATCGACCCAGAACCTGAACCCTCTGGGGGTCAGGCACCGGGAGGGTTCAGGTTCTGCTCCGGCCGGGTCGCGGGTCCGCTCACCGCGCGGCCCGCCGCCAGCTGGCATCCTGTGGGCCAGCAATCGCGACCGGGAGCCCGTGCATGGCCCGCATTCGCCTCCTGGCGGTGCTGTTCACCGACATCGTCGGGTCGACCGCGTGGCGGAGCACGGTCGGCGACGCCGAGGCCGACGAGGTGATGGCCGCGCTCGACGCCCGCCTGCGAGCCTCGGTCGAGCGCTGCGAGGGTGAGGTGATCAAGCACCTGGGCGACGGGCTGATGGCGATCTTCACCAGCGCCAGCGATGCGGTCGCCGGCGCCGTCGCCATCCAACAGGTGATCGCTCGCGATCGCCGCCGCCTGGGCTCGGCCGAGCTCGAGGTGCGGGTCGGGATCTCGGCCGGCGATGTGAACGCGGACGGCGCCGACGTCCAGGGCCTCCCGGTGGTCGAGGCGGCCCGGCTCTGCGACGCGGCCGGTCCCGGTCGGATCCTCTGCCGGGACCTGATCCAGGCGTTGGCGGGTAGCCGGTCGGGGGTCGACTTCTCGCCGGTGGGCGAGCTCGACCTGAAGGGACTGGCGGAGCCGTTGGCCGCGTTCGAGGTCCACTGGGAGCCGGCCGCCTCGGTGACCGTGCCCTTGCCTCCGGCCCTGGCCGGTGCGCATCAGTTCGGGTTCGTGGGTCGGCAACGCGAGCGGGATCTCCTGCGCGAGGCCTGGCGCGCGGTGGAGGCGGGGGGCCGCCGGGGGGTGCTGGTGTCGGGTGAGCCCGGTGTGGGCAAGACCCGGCTCGTCGCCGAGATGGCCGGCGAGGTCGCCGCCGCGGGCGGTCTGGTGCTGTTCGGTCGCAGCGACGAGAGCCTGGGAATCCCGTACCAGCCGTTCGCCGAGGCGCTGCGTCACTACGTGACGAACACCGCGGAGCCGGAGTTGGGGCGGTTCGGGGCCGACCTGGCTCGGCTCATGCCCGAGCTGTCCGGCCACGTCCGGGGGTTGGGCGAGCCCCTCCGCTCCGATCCGGAGAGCGAGCAATACCGCCTGTTCGAGTCCGTGGCGCGCTGGCTGGCGGCTGCTTCGACCGCCGACCCGCTGCTGCTCGTGCTCGACGATCTCCAGTGGGCGACGCGACCGACCCTCCTGCTCCTCCGCCACGTGCTCTCCGCCGACCTGGATCAGCGGTTGCTGGTGGCCGCCACGTACCGGGACACCGACGTCGACCGGGCTCACCCCCTGGCGGCGCTCCTCGGCGATCTGTACCGGGTGGACGGCTTCGACCGGGTCGAGCTGGAGGGCCTCGACCAGGCCGGCGTGCAGGATTTCATCTCGACCGCAGCCGGCCACGACATGGGCGAGGCCGGGACGACCCTGGCCGCCGAACTGCACGACTCCACCGGTGGCAACGCGTTCTTCCTGTCCGAGGTGATCCGGAACCTGTCGGAGGCCGGGGCGATCTTCGAGCGGGACGGGCGCTGGTACACCGACCAGTCGTTGACCGACCTCGGTGGGCTCCCGGGGGTGCGGGAGGTGATTCGACGGCGGCTCGGTCGGCTGACGCCCGCCGCCAACGAGGTGCTGGAGGTGAGCGCCGCCATCGGGGCCGAGTTCGACCTGCCCGTGCTGGCCCGGGCCGGGGACTTCGACACCGGAACTCTCGATCATGCGCTCGGGGCCGCCGTCGAGGCCCAACTCCTGCACGAGGTGGGCGGACCGATCCTGCGCCACCGCTTCGCCCATGCCCTCGTGCGCTCCACCGTCTATGACGATCTCTCGGCCGTGCGCCGGGTGGCTCTCCACCGCCGGATCGGGGAGGTGCTGGCCGACCGGGTCGGGGAGGGCGGTGGTGGCGCCGGGGCGGCCGACCTGGCCCACCACTACCTCCTGGCTGCCGCGGACGGCGACGCGACCGATGCGATCCGGTGGTCCACCCGGGCCGGCGACGAGGCGCGGGCCCGGTCGGCGTTCGACGAGGCGGTCGTGCACTACGAGCGGGCTCTGGAGCTGCAGGCCGCCGGCGGAGGAAGCGACGCCGATCGATGCGACCTCCTGCTCGGCCTGGGGTCGGCCCAGTGGGCGATCGGTGACGACGGCTACCGGGTCACGCTCCTCGATGCGGCCCGGCTGGCCGGACGGCTCGGGGACGGTCGGCGACAGGTCGAGGCGCTGATCGCCAGCGATCGGGGGATGCCGGACATGATCGGGCTCGCCGACCCCGAGCGGACGGCGGTGATCGAGTCGGGCCTCGCCGTGGTCGGCGACGAGGACAGCGTCGAGCGAGCCCGCCTGCTGTCCGAGCTGGCGCTCAGCCTGATCTACGTCCCCGGTTCCTACGACCGGCGCTGCGCTCTCACCGGGGAGGCGGTGGCGATGGCCCGGCGGCTGGCCGATCCGGACACGCTGGCCGACACGTTGCAGCACTCGTGGGTCACGATCTGGGCGCCCGGGACCCGAGCCGCCCGCCACGCCGCCTACGAGGAGCTCGACCGACTCGATGTCGGTCGGGACGATCCGGTACGCCTCGCGCTGGCCGGACCCCGGCGCATCATGCGTGCCGTCGAGTCGCTGGACATCGCGGGCGCATGGCGGGCCTCCCGGGCGTTGGACGCCGCCGCGGACGAACTGGGCCTTCCCGTGGTGCGCTGGCTCGCCGGGGTCAACCGGGCTGCGCTCCTCGAGATCGCCGGGGATCTCGACGGAGCGGAGGAGGCCGGCGACGCCGCCTACCGGGTCGGGCTGGCCGCCGGTCAGCCGGAGGCCGAGCTGTTCCGTCAGGGACTGGCCGTGTCGCTGGCTGCGTGGCGAGACGAGCTGGCGCCGTTGGAGGAGCTGCTGGCCGGGCTCCACCAGGCGCTGCCGGACCTTCCGGGTCTGCTCCCGGCCCTGGCGCTGACCGTGGCGCGGCAGGGCCGGTTCGACGAGGCCCACGAGGTGGCGGCCGAGCTCTTCGCGGCTCCGGGCGGCATCGCGCGCGACGGCACGACCCTGACCGGCTGGACGATCCTGTCGGACATCTGCGGCCTGGACGGCTGGGCCGAGCCGGCGCCGGCGTTGCTCGACGTCCTCGGCCCGATCTCCGGAACGATCGTGGGCAACGGGATCAACTGGAACCAGACCACCGACCTGCGCATCGGGATCCTGTCCACCGTGGTGGGCGACTGGGCCGCGGCGCAGGCAGCCTTCGACCGTGCCGGCGAGATCAGCCGACGAATGGAGGCGCCGCTGTGGGCCGCGAACATCGCGATGGAGAACGCAGCGATGTGCGCAGCCCGCGCCGGACCCGGTGATGTCGCGCGGGCCGCATCGCTCCTCGACGTCGCGGTGACCGCTGCCGAACCCCGGGGTGCCGGCTACATCCTGACCCGCTCGGCCCGTATCCGCTCCAGCCTCGTCTGAAGCCTCTCGGGGGCCGCTGTCCGCCCGCTGCTACCCGGCTTCGGTGACGGTCTTGAGCTGGCTGAGGCCCTTCTCGAAGTCGGGTCCCACCATCTTGTCCATGCTCTTGCCGAACAGGCCCATGACCTTGACCATGAAGGTGGTCTCGCCGGTCATGCGCCAGGTGACCTCGGTGCCCTCGCCGGCCGGCGCGAGCTGGAGCTCGGTGACACTCTCGGACTTGAACGGCTTGATGAACTTGAGGTCCAGCACGACCCGCTCATCGGGCGTCGTGTCCGTGATCGTCATGGTGCCCTCGCCGACCTTGCGATTCCCGGTCCAGTGGTACGTGGACCCGACGGTGCCGGGTTCGCCGTTGTAGGTCTTGGTCATGTTCGGATCCATGTCGGCCCACGGCGAGAAGTCGTCCCATCGCTCGAGGTTTCCGACCCGCTCGAACACCTGCTCCGGTGGAGCAGCGATCGTCGTCGTGCGCTCCACCACGTAGTCATCAGCCATGGTCGGGTCCTTTCGCTGCGTGGATCCTTCCACCGGTCGCGGCTGCAGGCAAGGGTGAGCGACGCCGGCCCGGCGCTCGCCCTTCCCGAACTTGCGGCCACGGAGCCCAGAACTGGGCCTGGTGGCCGCGAGATCGGCCTGTGGCTGGCCGAGGACCCTTCGGGGTGCGCGAGGCTGGGTGGATGATGCCCTGGGGACCGAGCGTGCACGTGCTTCGGATCCAGCTCCGCCATGTCGAGCCGCCCATCTGGCGGACCTTCGCGGTCGAGTCGGAGACCAAGCTGCCGAAGTTCAACCGCATCCTCCAGGCGGTCATGGGTTGGGAGGGGTACCACCTTCACGTCTTCGACGTGGCCGGAATCCATTTCGGTGAGAAGGACGAGGATGCCGACTACGTGATCGGCGAACGCAACATCACGGTGCAGCAGATCCTGCCCCGACCCGATTCGGCCCTGCGGTGGGACTACGACTTCGGCGACGGGTGGGAGCACGATGTGGTGGTGCAGGCCATCGAGGAGCCCGACCCGGAGGCCCGCTACCCGATCTGCACCGGTGGCGAGCGGGCGTGCCCGCCGGAGGACTGCGGCGGTGTCATGGGGTTCGCCGATCTGCTCGATGCCTTGGGTGACCCGTCCCATCCCGAGCACGAGGAGCTGTCGGCGTGGGCCCCGGAGGGCTACGACCCGTCGAGGTTCGACCCGGTGGTGGCCAACCGCCGGATGAAGGGCCGTTGAGGTTGCGTCCCCGCCGATCGGGAGGAGCGACATGATCGTCAGCTGCGGTGAGTCCTTGGTGGACCTGGTGCCGGACCCCGTGCCCGGTGGCGGGCCCATGAACGTGGCCGTCGCGGCGGCGCGGCTGGGCGCCCCCAGCGCGTTCCTCGGCCGGGTCTCGACCGATGCTCACGGCGACCGGATCTGGGAGCACCTGGTGAGCAACGGTGTGGACCTTCGGGCCTGCGAGCGCGGCCCCGAGCCGACCGCTCGTGCGATCGTCGAGCACGTGCCGCAGCTGGTGTTCCGCTTCGAGGGAACCGACACCGCTGACACCTTCCTCGAGCGCGCCGATCTGGACGTGCTCGGCGACGGGCCCCACGTCCTGCACGGCGGCACGCTCGGTCTGTTCCGGGGGCGCACCGCCGAGACGCTGGCCCGGCTGGTCGAATCCCACGACGGTCTGGTGTCGCTCGATCCCAACATCCGACCGCAGATGATCGACGACCGCGACCGGTGGGATCACTTCCACACGCGCTGGCTTGATCGGACCCACATCTACCGGGCATCGGACGAGGATGCCGAGTGGATCTGGCCCGGTCGCTCGGCGGAGTCGTGCGCAGCGGAGCTCCTGGATCGGGGTGTGGTCGCCGTGCTCGTCACGCGGGGCGGTGATGGCGTTGCCGTCTTCACTGCGGACGGCAGCTTCTCGGTGCCGTCGGAGCCGGTGGAGGTCGTGGACACCGTCGGCGCCGGCGACACGTTCGTCGCCGCGACCCTGGCCGCGCTGTGGCAGCGGGGGGTCACCGACCCGGCCGCGGCCCGGCGGTTGGCCCTCGACGACTGGCGCCCGATCGCCGCGGGTGCGGCCGCAGCGGCCGCGATCACGTGCTCGCGACGAGGCGCCGACCCGCCGACCGCGGCCGAGCTCGCCCTCTGAGGTCGCCCTACCCCCGAACTCGCGGCCGTCAGGCCCAGTTCCGGGCTCTGTGGCCGCGAGATCGGCGCTGCGGAGGCGTGACCCTGGCCGTATCCTGAGCCGATGGCCGAGACCCACCACACGTTCTGTCGGATCTGCGAGTCCCTGTGTGGGTTGGACGTCACCGTCGACGACGGACGCATCACCAAGATCAGGCCTGACGACGACCACGTGGCCACCGGCGGCTTCGCCTGCGTGAAGGGGATCAAGCAGCACCAGCTCTACTCGTCGCCCGACCGGCTCCTCTCCCCCGAGCGGCGGGTGGGCGACCGATGGGAGCGGGCGTCGTGGGGTGAAGCGCAGGGTGAGATCGGGGCCAAGGTGCGGCAGCTGATCGACCGGCACGGTCCCGACTCGATTGCCATGTACGTCGGCACGGCGGCGGGGTTCAGTGTGCTGCACCCGGTGTTCGCCCAGGGGTTCATGGACGGGTTGGGCTCGACGTCGATGTACGCGTCGGCCACCCAGGACTGCGCCAACAAGTTCGCTGCCGCTCGGGAGATCTACGGGTTCCCGTTCACGCAGCCGTTCCCCGACGTGGACCGCACCGAGTGCCTGATCATCGTGGGCGCCAACCCGGTGGTGTCCAAGTGGAGCTTCCTTCAGGTGGCCGACCCCACCAAGCGATTGCGCGAGATTGCCCAGCGGGGCGGGCGAGTCGTGGTGGTCGACCCCCGTCGCACCGAGACGGCCCGGGCCGCCACCGACCACGTCTTCATCCGGCCCGACACCGACGTCTTCTTCTACCTGGCGTTCCTGCACGAGCTGCTGGCCACCGGTGGAGTGGACCGGGCTCGGGTGGCCGAGCACATGACCGGTCTGGCCGAGGTGGAGGCGCTGGTCGACGTGTGGACGCCCGAGCGGGCGGCCGAGGTCACGCAGATCCCGGCCGAGACGCTGCGCGAGCTGGTGGCCGCTTACCGGTCGGCCGACGGCGCCGCGCTGTACTCGTCGACCGGGGTGAACATGGGCACCAACGGGGTGCTGGCGTTCTGGCTGCAGGAGGTCATCAACGCGGTGTCGGGCAACCTCGACCGGCGGGGCGGCACGCTGGTGGGAGAGGGCGTCATCGACTTCGCCAAGTTCGGCGTGCGTACCGGCACGCTGATGGCCGACGACACCTCCCGTATCGGTGGCATCCGCAAGGTCAATGACGCCTACCCCGGCGGGGTCCTGGCCGACGAGATCCTGACGCCCGGCCCGGGCCAGGTGAAGGCGCTGTTCGTCACCGGTGGCAACCCGTTGATCACGATGGCCGACGCCGGTCGGCTGCGCGAGGCGTTCGGGCAGCTCGAGCTGCTGGTCACGCTGGACATCTATCGCAACGAGACCGGGTCGCTGGCCCACTACACGTTGCCGGCCACCGACCCGTTCCAGCGGGCCGACCTGCCCTTCATCTTCCCGCTGATGCTGGGCCTGCAGTCGCGGCCGTATCTCCAGGCCACCCGGCCGGTGGTCGAGCCCGACGGCGAGCAGCGCGACGAGGCCACCATCTACCTGGGGTTGGCCAAGGCGTGTGGTGTGGGCCTGTTCGGCTCGAAGGGGGCGCAGCGGGCGTTGGAGGCCGCCACTCGGCGCAACACGAAGAAGCTGCAGCGGGAGCGACCCGATGCGCAGCCGTCGGTGCCGGCGGAGGGCATGCTCAACCTGCTGCTGCGGCTGACGGGCCAGCCCGGATTCAAGAAGCTGCTGGCGCACCCGCACGGATGGCGCCGGACCGATCACGAGGAGCGCTCGTTCCTGGGTGAGCGGGTGGTGACCGAGGACGGCAAGGTCCACCTGGCGCCCGAGCGGTTGGTCGACCGGGCGTCCGGGCTGGAGGCCGCGTTCGACCGGGCCCGGCGCGACGCCGACCGGCTGCTGCTGATCACCAAGCGCCACGTCAAGACCCACAACTCGTGGACCCACAACCACGAAGACATGGTCAAGGGCGACGGGGGCGACACCAACCACTTGTACGTGCACCCCGACGACGCCGACCGCATCGGCTTGGACGAGGGCGCCTACGCCGACGTGTCCACCGAGGTGGCCACCGTGCGCCTGCCGGTGAAGCGGTGGGACGAGCTGATGCCCGGCACGGTGGCGATGCCCCACGGCTGGGGCCACCAGCACGCAACCGGTCTCTCGGTGGCGGCCAAGACCCGCGGTGTCAACGTCAACCTGCTGGCGGCCAGCGGAGCCGAGAACGTCGATCCGGCGTCGGGTATGTCGCAACTGACCGGCATCCCCGTCGACGTGATGCCCGCCGCGGGACCCCACGACCCGAGTGACTGGTCCGGCATCCCCACCGCCGAACGCGAGGCCCAGGCCGAGGCCCGCCGTGCGGAGGACCGCTCCGAGGCCCGGACCGTCCCCGTCGAGGTCGGCTGACCGGGTCCGCGCCTGTCGACGCCACGGGCAGGGACCTAGGACCCTGGTCGCCACCAACCCCCGATGAGACGCTGTATCCATGCCTCGGCCGTCGGTTCTGCGCAGGTCAGGAGCACTCCGAGTGTTTGCCGCGCTCGTGCTGCTCGTCGCTTCCGTCGCGCTGGGGGCCGGGCCCACGCAGGCCGGCCCGACGCAACCCCCGACGCCGACGCTCGCCGCCACCCCCGATACCGGGCTGACCGACTTCATGAACGTGCAGGTGACGGGCACCGGGTTTGACGGGGAGACGCTCCTCGAGATCTACCAGTGCCGAGGCGGGGCCGTGGACGAGTTCGACTGCGACCCGTCCAACGCTCTGTTCGTCGACGTCGGTCCCGGTGGCACGATCGACACCGGGTTCTACGTCGATGCGCGCATCTACCTGCAGGGTGGTGAAGAGGTCGACTGCCGTACGGACCCGGCCGGGTGTGTGATCGGGGTCGGCTTCATTCTCGACGCCGGCGACTGGCCCCAGGCGGCCATCGCGTTCGACCCGGCCGCACCGCTGCGGCCGGCGGTCACGGCCACCGTGTCGCCGGACCAGGACCTCACCGATGGGCAGGTGGTCACGGTCACCGGCGAGCACCTGTCGTTCCGGGAGGAGGGCTTCGCCTACGTCTGCGTCGACGGGCCGGGTGATCCGGGGGAGCGGTGCGACATCGATCGGCTGGCCCGCGCCGTCCCCGACGCCGAGGGCACGCTCGAGCTGGACCTGCCGGTCTTCTCGTCGTTCAACGCCCCGCTCGGCGGCCCCCGCACGTGCGGCCCGCAGGGCGATGACTGCGTGGTGCTCGTGAACTGGGGCTTCTTCGGCAACCCGGATCGTCGGGCGGCGGTCCCCATCAGCTTCGCCGTCGCTCCGCCCACCACGACGACCACGGTGCCGACCACGACCGCCCCGCCGCCGGCCCCAGCGGCTGCTGCCGATGCCGTCACCGGCCAGCCGAGCTTCACCGGCTGAGGCTGGACGGCACGCAGGGCGATCTGCGGCCGTCACGACGGCGATCGGGCCGCCATTCTGTTTTCGTTTCCGATAACAGCGACGACGTTGGTGGCATGGATGCCGCAACGATGATCGCCCGCTGCCGAGGCGACGCCGGCCTGACCCAGCGTCAGCTCGCCGATCTGGCGGGTACCTCGGCGGCCGCCATCTGCCTGTACGAGTCCGGGCAGCGGGTGCCCCGGGTCGACACGCTCACCCGCATCATTGCGGCGACGGGTGCCACGCTCGTCCTGCGGTCGTCGCCGTCGCCGTCCATCGATCTGGAGGCCAACGGCCGCGCCCTCGAGGAGCTGCTCGATCTGGCCGATCACCTGCCCCGCCGCTCGGCGCCCACGACCACCGCACCCGTCTTCGCCTCGCTCGCCGCGTGACCGGGCTCTCGCTCACCGAGCGGATCGTCCGGCTGCACCATGCGCTCGATCGGGCCGAGCTGCCGCACGCCTTCGGCGGTGCCCTGGCGCTGGCGTTCTGTACGGTCGAGCCGCGGGCGACCATCGACATCGACGTGAACGTGTTCGTCGACCCGACCCGGCTGGAGGACGTGATCGCGGGCTTGCCTTCCTCTCGACTCATCCGTTCCACGATCATGCCGAGGCCAACCGACGCACCGTGCCGTTTGCCGGTGTCGAGCTTCCCGTCCTGGCTTGTGCCGATCTTGCGGTGTTCAAGGCGTTCTCCGCCCGGGTCCGCGAGGATCTTCCGCACCTGCGCTGACCACCTGATCTCGCGGCCACCAGGCCCGGAACTGGGTCCCATGGCCACGAGTTCGTGGGGTCGAGTTGTCGACGGTGGGTGGCGTGGGCGGGACCGTCGTCAGGCGGGAAGCAGGGTGAATCGGCCGCCGTCGAGCGGACGGAGCACGTCGAAGTGGCGACGATCGAGGGTGAGAACCGTGCGCGTCCGGTAGCGATGCGCCAGGACGACCAAAGATGCGTCGGTGATGCCGATCTCCTGGTCCCGGTAGCGCTCGACGACGTCGGCACACGTTGCGACCTCGTCGGTGGTGAGCTGGGCGAGCTCGTAAGCGCCATCGGCGAGCTCCCGGATCATCGCGAGCTCGGCATCGACTCCCATGCGGGTGGCGGCCAGGTAGTCGAGCTCGGCGATCACGAAGGGTGACACGACGACGGGCGCGCTCGATGCATCGATCGCACTGGAAACCGCGGGGAAGGCCGGCTCGTTTCGGTTGTAGAGCGCCAGCAGGCCACTGGTGTCGGCGATGATCATCGATCGCCGAATCCGGCGAGCAGCTCGTCCGCTCGTTCGGCGATGGGCTCACTGGTGACGATGCCGGCTCGGGGTCGGGGTCGGGTGACGGCGCTCCGGATGGCGTCACGAATCACTCGAGCCTCGGAGCAGCTCCGCCGGTGTGCCTCGCGCTCCACGGCGAGCTTCAGGTCGTCGGGAAGGTAGACGGTCGTCTTTCGAGTCATGCCATATATGGTACCAGCGGTGGTAGATAGGCACCGGGCCGGCGCGGACCCGGACCGTTCGCTGCGCTCAGGCCGGCGCATCGAACGACAGCAGCATGCGGTCGACTTCCCCGAGCCGGGCGTGGACGAGTGCAGCGGCGACGAGGCGGACGACCTTGTCGAGCGGCCGCCAGTCGGTGGGAGCGCCGTGGTCGTGGACGGTGGTTGCGGGCACTGCGGGCACCTCTCGGGAGAGGGAGTCGACGGGGAAGTCGATGCCGCCGGGACCCAGCGCTTGTGAGCAGCCTACGGAGCCGGTGTGACAGCGACCCGGCTGGCCGCCCGGCCAAGGTGCCGGTATCGGTGGCTCCCGCGAGCTGACACAATCCACGATCGTGACGACGTCTTCTCCAGGGGTCCCGTCCACGACCTTCCGGCCCCGAGCCCTGCACTCCTTCTGTGTCGCAGTCTTCGAGCACCTGGGTGTGCCCGAAGCGGATGCGCGTCTGGCCGCGGACGTGCTGCAGCGCGCCGACGTGCGCGGTATCGACAGCCACGGTGTGGCCCGCCTGCGCACCTACTACGACATGCTCTCGACAGGCCGGATCAACCCGACGCCGACCCTGAGCATCGGGCGCGAGACCGCTTCGACCGCCACGGTCGATGGTGACAACGGGCTGGGTCTGGTCGTCGGGCCGCGAGCGAACGAGATCGCCATGGCCAAGGCCGAGACCGCGGGCACCGGGTGGGTCAGCGTGAGCAACACGAACCACTTCGGTATCGCCGGCTACTACGTGCTCGAGGCGCTGGAGCGCGACCTGATCGGCTGGGCGATGACCAACACGACCAGCATCGTGACACCGCATCGCGGTGCCGAGCGCATGCTGGGTACCAACCCGATCGCGATTGCGTTCCCCGGCAGCGAAGAGCCGGCGATCGTGATCGACATGGCCACGTGTTCCGCAGCGTTCGGCAAGGTCGAGATCGCCATCCGAAAGGGTGCGCCGATCCCGGAGGGTTGGGCGATCGACTCGGCCGGCCACTCGACCACCGACCCGTGGCATGTGATCGATGGCGGAGCGATCCTGCCGCTCGGTTCGGACGAGGAGCGCAGTGGGCACAAGGGCTACTGCCTGTCGATCATGGTCGACGTGCTGTCGACCGTGCTCTCGGGCGCCAACTGGGGACCGTGGGCGCCGCCGTTCGCCCTCGCCATGGACACGCCGGAGCGCAGTGTGGGCCAGGGCATCGGGCACTTCTTCGGCGCGATGCAGATCGCGGCATTCGTCGATCCGGACGAGTTCAAGCGTCAGATCGACGACTACGTGCGCACCTTCCGCGGCACCCGTCCGGCGCCAGGCACCGACGGACCCATCCTGCCGGGCGACCCCGAGCGCGAAGCCGAGGCCGTCCGCACGAAGGAGGGCATCCCGGTCGTCGGGGCCGTCCTCGATGATCTCCGGGTGATCGCCGAGCACGCAGGCATCGACCTGCCGGGCTTCTGATCCCGGCACGTTCTCCTTCTGCGAGCACGGTGTGACAGGAGGGGCGGATGAGCCGTCCCTCGACGTTGGGAATCGGGTGCTCACCCCTCGCCCACAGCGACGACGACCTGGCCTTCGTTGTCGAGGCTGATGCTGCCCGACAAGTCGTCATCCTGGTCCTCGATGGTGGTGAGGCGACCGTCGACGACTGCGGTCTGCCAGCCCAATCTCGAAGCGACGGCGGCGAGCCCCTCGATGGAGAGATTGGTGCGGTCCGGGAGCTCGACCACCGGAATGTCGGGACAGCTGGTTGGGGGGACACATGACGAGGGGCGGGCTACGGCGACGATGCCGATGTCGGTGCCGGCGATTGCGGCAGCGAGCCGCTCTGCGGCCTCGGCCTGCTGGTCGTAGGTCGGCGTGTCGTCCGCGCAGCCCATGATGGTGAGAACGACAACGAGCGCAGCGATGAGCGCCGACCGCTTGATGGTTCGCCTCGCTCTTGTGAGTCGAACCTGGCCGGGCGAGGCGCCTTCGGTCACGGTCATTCCACGCTTCTGGCGCCCAGGCCGCGGACGTGCACCCGGCCTACCACGGCGCCGGTGCTGTTGAGGATCTCGCCGGCGGCCAGGTCCGGGAGGTCGGACGGGTCGAGGGCGCCGTACGTGGTGAGCATCCGGAACATCACGGCGTCGGCGGCGCGGCGGTCGCCGGTGAGCGCCTTCATCGCGATGGTGACGCCGGGGTCCCGCAGCACCGCCACCCGACAGCCCTCGGCTCCGACCTTGGTGAAGCCGTTCCCCTGCAGTGCCGTGGTCACGCGCGTGTCGAAGCGCCCGGTGCCGGCGATGGCCCAGGGGTGGGCGCCGATGGCCGTGACGATCCTCGTGCTGTCTGCGCCGTCCCTCAGGAGTGTGGTGAGGCCCGTCGCGAGCCGCCGGGCTGATACGGACACAACCGGAGCGCCGCAGCCGTCGACGGCGATCTCCAGGTCGGCGGGCGGGAGGTCGAAGCAGTCGGCCAGGCGGTGGAGCACGGCCTGCTGCACGGGGGCGGACGGGTCCAGGTAGCGGGCGGGGTCGGCCCCGAGATGGAGCGCAAGCGTGAGGAAGCCGGCGTGCTTGCCCGAGCAGTTGTGCTTGATGCGGCTCGGTCCCATCGCGAAGTCCGCATCGAGCTCGTCCCATGCATCAGCGGCGGGTCGGGCCCGCCCGCACTCGAGGTCGTCCTCCGACAGCCCGAGCCGAGCGAGCCAGCCGCTGACGAGGTCGACGTGGCCGGGCTCGCCGTTGTGGCTCCCGCAGGCGATGGCAAGCTCGGCGTCGGACACGCCGAGAGCGTCGGCTGCCTCCGAGGCGACGAGCGGGAGGGCCTGAAGCGCCTTCATCGACGAGCGGAGCGGGTAGGGCCGGTCGATATCGCCGTAGGACTCGACGATGTGACCGTCCGCATCGGCGACGGCGCACAGGACGGGGTGCTCGGTCTCGACGATGGCGCCGCGGGTGATCTCGACCCGGAGTGCTGAGCCCATGGTGCAGCTTCGCAGGTGGCGTTCCGTCACGCGAGCGGGAGGCCGGCATGCCGCGGATCAGGTGTCGGTGACCTGCTTGACCTTGCCCGCCGGGGTGTGGTTGGCGATCCACATGGTGAGGGTCGGTGCGACGTTGGCGAGGTCTGCGGCACCCCGGACCAGCGGGGGAGCGATGGTGACCATCCCCTTGTTCTTCTCGATGGCCCGGCGGACGGCGGTGGCGACCTCCTCGGGGCTCGAGGTTCCGACACCGGGGGGCAGGTCGGCCCCTCCGTCGGCGAACATGCCGGCGTCGCGGACGAAGCCGGGCTGGACGAGGGAGACGCCGACGCCTTCGGGTCCGAGCTCGTCGCGCAGGGCGATGGTGAAGCCGCGCAGGCCGAACTTGGACGCGGAGTACAGCGCCGTGCCCGCTCCGGTGGCCTTCCCGGCCAGAGAGCCGATGAACACCATGTGGCCGCGGCCCCGTACGACCATGCCGGCGCCCAGCTCCCGGGCGAGGTGGATGTTGGCGGTGAGGTTCACCTCGATGACCCGATCGACATCCGCCGCGTCGCCATCGACGATCCTGCCGTCACCACCGATGCCGGCGTTGGCGATGAGGACATCGACGTCCCGGCACTGCTCGATCAGCTCGTCGAGCTGTGATCGCTCGGCGAGGTCGGCCACGACGACGGTGCCGTCCACGGCCGCGGCCAGGGCGTTCAGCTCGGGCTCGCGCCGGCCATGCAGGATGAGGCGGGCGCCGCTGCGGCGGAGCTCACGGGCGATGGCTTCGCCGAGGCCTCCGCTGGCGCCGGTGACGAGTGCGGTTGTTCCCTGGAGCTGCATGGGCGAGGAGCCTAGAACCGACCTGATCGCAGGTCGACACCGTCGCCCGTCGGCGGGGTGGCCAGGTCCCTACGGAAGTCGGAGGCGCCAGATCTTGCGGGCGACCGAGGAGAGCTGCTGGCCGAATGAGTCGGTGTGGTAGGGGATGCCGTGTCGCCCGCAGATCTCCCGGACCTTCGGGGCCAGCTCGGGATAGCGGCTCGACGGCAGGTCGGGGAAGAGGTGGTGCTCGATCTGGTGGTCGAGGTTCCCGGTGAGGAGGTGCATGAGCGGGCCTCCCTCGAAGTTGGCCGAGCCCAGGACCTGTCGGAGATACCAGGCGCCGCGCCGCTGATCGTCGGCCGCTTCGGGCGGGAACATGGTCACGTCGTCGGGGAAGTGACCGCAGAAGATGACGGCGAACGACCACACGTTGCGCACCACATTCGATGCCGCCGCACCCAGCGCAGACGCTGCGAATCCGGCCGGCCCGAACGGGATCAGCGACAGCGCAGGGAAGGCCACGTAGTCCTTCGTCGCCTGTTGCCGCATCTTCTCGAGGCTCTCGCCGAGCTTGGGCTGGGCGATGTCGGGGTCGTAGCCGCTGTCGTCGAACAGGCCGAGTCCTTCGACGTCGTGGAGGGCGATGCCGTACTCGAAGGTCAGGGCGAGCCCGAGGGCCATCAGCGGCTGGTATCGGTGGTGCGGTTGGTGGGGCTGTCCGTCATTGATGCGGAAGGCTCGGTAGCCCAGGTCGTGGTCGACGCCGTCGATGTTGGTCCACTGGTGGTGGAGCTCGTTGTGGGAGTGCTTCCACTGTGAGGCCGGGACGACGTTGTCCCACTCCCAGGTGGTCGAGTGGATGGCGGGGTCGTCGAGCCAGTCCCACTGACCGTGCATGACGTTGTGGCCGATCTCCATGTTCTCGAGGATCTTGGCCAGGCTCAGGAGGCCGACGCCGGTGATCCATGCCGGTGGGAGGACGCCGGCCCACAACGCGGCGCGCCCGGCGAGATCCAGCCCACGTTGGGTGCGGATGAGCCCCCGGAGGTAGTCCTCGTCGTCGGGACCGAGCGAGGCGATGACCTCGGCCCGCAGCTCGTCGAGCTCGGCGGCCAACCCGTCGAGGTCCACGGTCGCCAGCAGGCGTGCGTACTCGTCGGGGTCGGCGTCGCGGTCGTTGTCGGTGTCGGTGTCGGTGGTCGGGTCGAGCGCCGGGTCGGACGGGTCGGTGTGGGTGATGGTGGCGGTCATCGGGTGGCTCCGGCTGTTGCGGCGGCCGGGACCCGGTCGGGTGACACGGTCGGCTCGAGGGTGATGTCGGTCACCGGCGCGGTGACGCAGATGCGCACGTGGGTGCCGGCGTCGACGTCGCGTTCGTCGCGGTGGTCCCGGACCCGGCCGGCGGTCAGCGGTGTCACGCAGCGGCGGCACACGCCTCGACGACACCCGAACGTGGGCTGTTCGCCGTTGCGTTCGAGCAGCTCGAGAATCGTGTCGTCGCCCGACGCGGTCAGGACCACGTCGCCCCACCGCACGGTGGGGGAGGCGCCGGCCGGTGGAGCGGTCGGCATAGGGCCTTGGTCGACTGCGTCGTCGGCCGAGCCTGGTCGAGCCGGTGCCGTTCCAGGCAGGAAGGTGCGGAGCAACTCGGCGGGCTCGAGGGGGGTGGTCCACGGCTTCAGGAGCCGATGCAAACGTCCGGCCCGGTGGGGAGCAGCCGGCGAGGTCTTGACAGTATTCGGTGGCGTCATGACAGTACACACTGGTAGTACCACCGGCAACTGTCAAGAGATATTGGCAGTGGCAGGTGTCACCATGTGGCAGCATGGTGGTCATGTCCTCCCATCGCCGAACCCGAAGCGCGTCGACCGCCTCAGAGCCGGATCCGGAACCGGAGCCGGACGACGCGCCGGCGACGATGACCCAGGAGGAGCTCTCGGAACGGACCGGCGTGCCCGCCCGGACCATCCGCTACTACCAGACCAAGAAGCTGTTGCAGCCGCCGGTCAAGGACGACTCCGATCGCCGGATGGCCCGCTACGGCGAGGACCATGCCGAACGGCTCCGGCTGATCGGGCAGCTCCACGATCGAGGCCTCAAGCTGCCCGCGATCCGCGAACTGCTCGAGTCGGGCAACGCCTCGGCCCGGGTCGCCGAATGGCTCGGTCTCGACGCCTCCCTCAGCGGCTCGTGGAGTACCGAGGAGCCCAGGCTGCTGTCCACCGAGGAGATCCAGGAGCTCCTGGCCGACACGCCGATCGGGACCCTCGGCGAGTTCGAGTCGGCCGGCCTGGTCAGTCGCCGGGGGTCGTCCTGGCTGGCGTCGTCACCCGATCTGCTCGAGCTCAGCGCCGGGCTCGTCGGCCAGGGCATCGACTGCCACCTGGTGCTGGAAGCCGGCAGGATCCTCCAGGAACACCTCGAGCGGGCCTCGGGCAAGCTCATGGGGCTGTTCGAGCAAGCGCTGCGTGACGGGTTCGGCGACGGTGCCGATCCCGGCGAGCTCCTCGGGCCGCTCCGCCCCATCGCCGGCGACGCCGCCCGCCTCATCTTCGCCCGCGAGCTCGAGCGGGCCATCGGCGAGGTGCTGGCCAACCCGAAGCGTCTCGCCCGGCGCTGAGTCCGGGCGGGCCGATGCCCGACCAACGTGCTGACGGTCTTTGGCCTCTACCACGCCGGAGCCGACGCCGAGACGATGGAATCTGGCGGACCGCCCGTCGCCGTTGATCGGAGGTGGGTCGCCTTGGATCTTGTCGTTGTCGTCTTGGTCGTTCTCGTCATCGTGATCGCTCTGGTGTCGGTGTCTCCTCACCGCCAGGCTCGAGCACGAAGGGAGCTCGAGCGGACCAGGCGTCACGCCCACGGACGGGGTGCTCACCGAGTTCGAGCGCGGTCGGCTCACCGTCCCATGACCCACCGACGAGCGGTGAGCGGCGGGACGGGATCTCGACCGGGTCAACCTGGCCGCTGACCACACCCCTCGCCGAAACTTGGGCAGATACCGCCAAATGTGTGGGGTGGTTGCCCAAGTTTCGGGTGAGGGCTGGGGTCAGGACGGTGACGAGCCGGGCTGCGAGCCGGGGGCGGGCCCGACGCCGAGAGCGGATCGGCCTCAGGCGCGGACCGCCCAGGCGGCGTCGAGGGGGTCGCCGAAGCGGCTGGGCTCGATCCGGCGGTCGGTGACGACTTCGCCGAAGCGTGCCGACCGGTCGAAGTAGGACCGCACGATGTGGCGGCGACCGTCCTCGTCGGCCGCGAGCCAGCCCTTGATGGCTTTGGTCGGGAAGCATCGGTTGGACCAGGTGACGACGAACCGGCCACCGGGACGCAGGACCCGGGCCACCTCGGCGAAGACCTGGACCGGTCGGGTGAGGTAGTCGACCGAGACGCAGCACACCGCGTCGTCGAACGAGGCGTCGGCGAACGGCAGGGTCGGGTCGTGGTTGAGGTCGTGGCGCACCAACTCCATCGCCATCGGGTTCGCCTCGAGCTCCCGCTGGTTCATCCCGTGCACGGTGAGGTGATCCGGCGGCTCGACGAAGTGTGAGATCCACGAGCCCATCAGGTCGAGCACCCGGCCGTCGACGCTCAGCTCCGCGTAGAGGTCGCCGACCGCCACGATGGCGGCGTCGTCGATGTGGGTGACCAGCCGGTCGGGTGCGTAGAAGGTGGCGTCGTCCGAGTCGTCCATGCGGTCGAAGAAGCCGGGGGGATAGGGCTGCACTGCGCTGGGAGGGCCGGTCAGCCGTCGGTCCGGGCGCCGGCGCGGCGCACAACCCCGCGACGGGTGGGCTCAGTCACGGGTCGGGCCCATGCGGCCGGAGAAGTCCCACGAGAACCAGCGTTCGGGGACGATCTCGATGGCCACCTCCTGGTCGGCCTGGGCCAGCAGCCGGGGCCGCAAGGGATCGTCGGGGTCCAGGTAGCGCTCCATCAGGGCGTGGAGGACGGCGCTGCCGGCATCGGGGTGCAGTCGGGCCCGTCCCCAGCCTCGGACACCCCGGTAGGGGGCGGAGTCGCCGGCCATCTCGAAACCGACCCGGTCGTCGCGCTCGAGGGCCCGGGCCACCATGGCGGTGCGCTGGGTGGCGCACCAGACGTGCCCGGCCCGCCGCTCGAACCAGAGGGACAGGACCCGGGGGTGCCCGTCGGCGTCCAGGAACGACAGCCGCACCGGGTACCGGACGTCGTCGAGGTGCATGTGGACCTGGTCGAGCGTCCAGGCCCCGCCGGCCGGCACGTTGGTGCCGGAGTCACCGGCGGGGTCGGTCATCCTCTGACCCTATCGATGCCGCGGCGGCGTCTGCCGAGTGGAGTTCGGTCGCCTCGTGCAGGAGCTCGCCCATCCGTTCGCGGATTCGGTCGGTATCAGCCGCAGCATCGCCCTCGACCCGGATCAGCTGATCGTCGCCCAGCACCAGCACATGCTGGCGTCGCAGCGGGTTGAACGCAGACAGGGGGAACCGTCGGTCCGGGGGCCACACGGAGTCGGTTCCCACCAGCGCCAGCGACCAGATCGGCGCGTCGCAGTGGTGCGCCAGGCGGGCCGCGCCCGTCTTGAACTTGCCGAGGCTCGTCTGGTCCCCCGGTTCGCCCAACAGCAGGCCTTCAGGCATCACCAGGATCGGGATGCCGGCGTCGAGGACCCGACGGGCTCCCTCGAGGTGCACGGCAGCGTCGGACCGGTTCATCGGGAGCGCCCCTCCCCAGCGGAGCAGCGTGCCGATCCATCGACGATCGAACCAGTGTGCGGCCACCATCACCCGGGGATAGCGGCGCAGCCGGTGGAAGACGACGAGTCCGACGATGGCATCGAAGAAGCTCCGGTGGTTGGCCACCACCACAGCGGTGCGGGTTCGCTCGGCGATCTCGAGGCGACGCGCATCGATGTGGACGAACGGTCTCGTGAGAAGGGTCACGAGCATGGCCAAGACGCGGTAGATCCAGGGGCCCTCCCTCGGGGCGCGCGACCCGGCCGCGGTCTTCGGCTTGCCGCTGGCCCAGCGAGCCCACGGCGTTCGCCTTTGCTGATCACCCATCGGGGCGACGCTATCGCTCAGGCGGTGGGACACCTCCGCAGCTCTTGCGTGCGGTCCTCGAGCGGCTCCGCTGGACTCGGGCGCTCCGTCGGCGTGTCAGGCGAGGGCGGTGGCGGCCGCTCGCCAGACGTCGGGGTCGATGCCGAGTCCGACGTGGGTCGAGGTGACCTCGACGTGGTGGACTCGGGCGGAGTGGCGGTCGATGCAGGCCCGCCAGTCGACGCTGGTGTCGTTGCGGGTGTAGATGGCGGTGATGGGCACGGTGATCGGGTCGGTGCGGTTGAGCTCGTCCTGGAGGGCCTCGATGCGGGCGCATTCCTGCTCGCCGTAGGAGGAGGCGCCCGAGGTGTGGGTGGGTCCGCCGATGGCGGGGGTGCCGAAGGTGACCACCCGGTGGACCAGGTCGGGTCGGCGGCGGGCACTCTCACGGGCGATGACTCCCCCGAGCGACCAGCCCACCAGGTTGGCCGGCCGTCCGGTGCGGTCGACGAGGCCGTCAAGGCGCTCGAGGAACCTCTCGCCGGTGGCTTCGACGTCGTTGCCGTTCACGCCCATACCCCAGCCCCGGGCGTCGTGGTCGAGGCGGCGCAGGTAGGTGCGGATGGGGGTCATTGACGCTTCGGGGGCCATCCAGCCGGGGATGACGAAGGTCAGGCGGCCGTCGCCCCGGGGACTCTGGCGCAGCCGGCCGAGGTGGGCGGCGAGCCGGACCGGTTCACGAAGCAGCGCGAGCTCCTTCCACCGTGCCGAGCCGGTGGGAGGCCCGGTGGGCAGCTCGTCGGTGGGAGCGGGCGCACGGGCGGGGACGGAGGCGGTCATGATGACTTCGGAGTCTGCATGCCCCTGCCCGATTCGACAACCTCGGGTCGAGAACCACCCGATGGTCGGCGCCGGCCCGATCAGGACGTGGCCGTTGTCGCGTGGCCTACGTCGGTGGCAACAGCTCCGGCTCGCCCTCGGAGAGCACGACCCACGTCGTGCCCGGCGCGAGGTTCAAGGGCCGGCCGAGAGCATCGCGGAGGTTCCACGGTTCGGTTCGGTCGCTCCGGGTCCAGGTTCCCTCCTGGACGAGGCCACGATGGAACAGCCAGGCGCGACCGCTGCCGACCGAGATCGCCTCGGGGGATCTGGCATCCGCCTCCGAGATCCGGTAGCTGCTCTCGACCACGACGACGTTGGTCGGCGCGACCGGGGCTCCGCTCGCGTGGAGGTGTTCCTGCGCCCAGACCTGTCGGCGCCATCCCTGGAGCGCCGGATCCCAGCGGAACTCGACCCGGGTGCCGGGATCCGACGCGAACCCGACGACCGGCGTTCCCCGAATCGGGTCGTCGGCCGCGCCGTAGTCGAAGAGGGGCCGGGGCCACTCGGGTGGGCTCTCCCGCGTTCGGAGCACCTCGGTGGTGGCGAAGAGGTTGTGGGGCCACGGCCGTTGGTCGTCGCGGAAGTAGGCGTCGGGAACCTCGCCCGGCCCGACACCCGTCTTCCACGTCGTCGACGCAAGGGTGTCGACGACCCCCCGGTTCGCGCCGGAGTACGCGAAGAGGGAGTGGCCGAACATCGACAGGAGGTCGGGATCGGTCGTTCTGGCCGACCGATGGGGTCCGACGACGGCAGGCTCCCGCGAGTGCCAGACCGCCAGGTAGCGGCTCCCTCCCTCGATCTTGACCTCGTAGACGATGTCCGCGTACTCCATGCCGACCTGCGGCATGGCCGCTCGTGCTCCGTCGATCTTCGAGACGAGCGCGGGCCGGCGCACCGACTCCCCGGGTACGGCCATCCCGGTGAGGGGAGCGATCGTCCACTCCTGGGCGGCAGGTGCCGGCGGCGGAAGCGACGACGGCGCGGTCGTCTCTCGGGGTGTCGTCGGCGCGGTCGGAGGGACCATCGGAGTCGTCGACGTCGGCATGGCGCTGCCGGCGCCCGTCGTTGGGGCGGACGGTGGTTCCGCCGGCGCCTCGGTCGAGGGTGGAGCGGGCTGGGCATCCACCGGCGGGACGACCGCTTGCTCGTCGCCGGCGGTGCGTTCGAACTCCACTCCCAGGAGGGCGATCAGAACGAACGCAGCGGTGAGGAAGGCTCGCGGCCGCCGGGCTCCGATGGCACGGGCCGGCGTCGAGCGCCCCACGTCTGGGGGAGCTGCGCCCGGCGTGGTGGGAGTCGTCGACTCGAGCAGCGAGCAGGCCCGGAGGAGCAAGGAGCGCTGCACGACGATCTGGAGCATTTCGCCGCTGTCGAGGTGGACCTCGCACGTTGCGGGGTCCTCGTCGAACGGGGCGATCTCCTCGACCGTGGCGATGTTGCCGAGCGGGATCACGCGTCCCGGCGCCGACGGGCTCTGTATCTCGATGGCGGATGCCGTGAGCCTGAACCGGGACGCAACCCAGTCGCCGTCGCCGTGGGCGCGGTGGAACCCGTCACAGGAGCGCGCCCGCTCCGCCGCATCGCCTCCGCCTACTCGCCTCATGTGCCCCCCGGGCACTCACATCGCCGCTGACAGCGAGGATGTCAGCTCGCCAGGCGCGCGTCGATTTCGGTCGCGACGAGGCTCGGCGCCGTCTGGTGACGTTGTCCTCTGTTGGGGCGGTGCGAGGGCCTACCCCGGCGCCGGGGTCTCGGATCCGGCGTTGCGTGCCCGTCGGCGCTCGGCGTGTGACCGGTACGCGAACCAGCCGCCGAGGCGCAGCGCGACCCACCCGAGGCGTCCGAGGAATGGGCTCACGTGGCGGGTGCCCGAGATGGCCACGAGTCGCCAGATCTCGTCGGCCTTCGCCCTGGGCACGCCGACGTCGTAGGCCCAGTCGTGGCAGCACCCGGCGAGGTCCACCGAGTCGAAGCGGTACAACGCTCGGGCGAACGCGGGAATCGACGAGAAGTCCGTCGTGAACCCCTTCGGCACCGTGACCACCGTGGTGGCGCCGTCGGCCGACATCGTGAACCCCGCGAACTCTCCGTCGCCGAGGCGGAGATGCGCGCCGAGGTCGATCACGAGGTCCCGCAACAGCATCCGGTCGCCGTTGTCGAGCCGTTCGACCTGCAAGGGTCCGGAGACCCGTTTTGCTTCTCGCATGCCGCTCCCCCTTCCAGGCATCGATCGGGCAGACGGATGGACACATCGTCGGGCCCCACCCCTGATGAGCCCGTTTGGCGAGGATAGTGCCGTGCCTGCGATCCCCGATCGCGTTGACGATCTGGATCGCTCGGTCTCGTATGCCCGGCTGGTTACGAGGCGGGTTCCGGACTTTCGCCCCTACCCGTGGGGCGAGGGAGCGAGGACGATGGCGGTGTCAGCCGAGAGGAGAACACGGCTGAGGTCAGCCTTGCCACGAGGGCCGACACAGGTGGTCAGCCATGGCATCGGACTCGGGAGAACGTCGTGACACCGGCCCGACCCGGCCGCGATCGGTGACCGGCCGGATCGTGGAGCGCATCGGGCGTGGTCTCGAACCTCGACCGGGTGAGCGCGACCCCGAGTTCCTCCGACGGATGCTCCCGGTGTTCGACGGGCTGCTCCGCTACTTCGACCCCGTCGTGGAGGGCTTCGACCGCCTCCCGGCCGAGGGCCCGTATCTGGTCGTGGGCAACCACTCCGGCGGCGTGTACATGCCGGACTTCTGGGCGTTCCTCCGGGAATGGCTGCGCGAACGTGGGCCCGACGAGCCCGTCTACTCGTTGGGGTTCGACTTCACATTCGCGATCCCCTTTTGGGGCGACCTGGCCCGTCGCATCGGGTCGGTGCCGGCCAGCCAGGAGAACGGTGGCGCGCTCCTCGACGCCGGGTATCCGGTCATCGTCTACCCCGGCGGGGACGAGGAGGACTACCGACCCTGGACCGAGCGGCACCGGGTCGATCTCCATGGCCGGATGGGGTTCGTTCGGTTGGCGCTGCGCCACGGTGCGCCGGTGGTGCCGCTGGTGGCCCACGGCAGTCACGACGCGATCTTCGTGCTCACCCGCGGTGAACGACTGGCCCGACTGCTGGGCTTTCGCCACCTCCGAATCAACGTGATGCCGATCATGCTGGGCCCACCATGGGGGATCGCTCCGGTCCAGCTCCCCACGCTGCCGCTGCCGGCCAAGGTCACCGTCCGGGTGTGCGAGCCGATCGACTGGAGCCATCTGGGACCGGACGCGGCCGACGATCCCGCCATCGTGCGGCACTGCTACGAGGAGGTCCTCGGGCGGATGCAGTCCAACCTGGACGAGCTCGTCACGGAGCTACCCCATCCGGTCCTGACCCGAGTCACCACCGCACTCGGCCTGGACCGGTTGCGTTGACGGTGGCGCGGCCGATCAGATGACGAGGTCCACGGGGCAAAGGAAACCCCGTAGCGGCGCATGGCGTTTCCGTGTCGCACCGTCTCGCGTCATGATGACCGCCGGGGCGAACCGGCGATCGAGCGGACGTTCCCGGGGGCCAGATGATCGAAGCACTCACGGCCGAGGATGGCGCGCTGTTGTGCGCGGAGGCTCGAGGCACGCAGTTGCAGATCGGCGCGCTGTGTTTCTTCCGGGCGGCACCGTTCCGGGACGGTCGGGGTCGGATCCGCGTCGCGGAACTGCGCTCCCACGCAGCGTCCCGGCTCGGCGCACTTCCCCGGTTTCGACAACGGATCGCGCCGGTGCTCGGGAACGTTGCCGCGCCCATGTGGGTCGACGACACCGACTTCGCCATCGAGCGTCACTGCAGGCTGGTCCGGCTCCGGGGGGCCGGCGGGCCGAATGCACTCCGCTCGTTCATGGACCGACTCCTCGGCGAGCCGATGGACTTCGCCCACCCCCTGTGGGACATCCATGTCGTCGAGGGAGTCGATGGCGGAACCACGAGCGGGGTCGGGGCCGACGAGAGGATCGCCGTCGTCTTCCGTGCCCATCACGTCATGGCCGACGGGATTGCGGTCCACGCCGCGGCGACCCTCCTGCTCGATCCGGTCCCCCGGCCGGCCCGGACCGACGCACGGCACCGCTGGTCCCCCGAACCGACACCGGGCCCCCTGGACCTGACGGCGAGAGCCCTGGTCGAACGCACGCGTCGACAGGTCGATCTCGCGGCCGCGATCACCCGGACCCTGGCCGATCCCCGACGTCTCGTGGCGAATGCCCGTCTTGCCGCTCGTGTGGTCGGCGCGATCGGACACGGTCCGCCCGCGACCGCACCGCGGCTTCCGTTCACCGGGCCCGTCGGGTCGCGCCGGGCGTTCGTGTGGGACACGCTCCCCATGGCCGACGTCGTGGCGGTCAAGGATGCCTGCGGCGCGACGGTCAACGACGTCGTGCTCGCGATCGTCACCGGCGCGCTCCGTCGTCACACCGAGGCCGGGTCCGTCGATCCGGCGGGCCGGGAGCCGCGAGCGCTCATCCCGATCGGTGACCCGGCGTCGGACCCGTCGACGTTGGGCAACCGCTTCTCGATCCGGAGCGTGGGGCTGCCCGTGGGTGTCGACGAGCCGTTGGAGCGGGTCAGGCTGATCCATTCCCGGATGCACGCGGTCAGTCCGTCGTTGATGCGGTCGTTCATGCCCCATCTGTTCTCGATCGCCGATGTCGTGCCCCCATCGGTGCTGCGCGGTCTCGTTCCGCCCCTGCTCGCGCACCAGCCGCTGGTGAATCTGGCCGTCTCGAACATCCCCGGTTCCCGGGAACCCCTCTTCCTCTGGGAATCTCCCATGCTGGGGCTGCACCCGTTCATCAACGTGGTCGGGAACGTCGCGCTCATCATCGGCGTCCTGTCCTACATCGATGGCCTGGGCGTCGGCGTCACCGTCGACCCCGAGGTCGTCGGCGGTCCGGACACCCTCGTGCCTCACCTGGGTGACGCGATGGACGAGCTGGTGACGCTCGTTCGGTAGGCCGGACCGTTTCGGACCGGAGCGGGGTGGTGTCCGGCGGCGCCTCGCACCGGTCGTCCTGGTTGAATGGAGGCGTGCACGCTGACGACGTGGCGACCTCGACGACCGCGACCTCGTACCTCCTGCGGGCGTGCGCCGATCTCGCCTACGACGACGCCACCACCCGCCTCCTGCAGCTGGCCGACCGCGAGATCCGGGTGGAGATCCCCCTGTGGAGGACCGACGGCCGCCTGGCCGTCTATCACGCCTACCGGGTGCAGCACGACGACGCCCGGGGGCCGTTCAAGGGCGGGTTGCGGTTCCACCCGTCGGTCGACATGGACGAGGTGCGGGGCCTGGCGACCCTGATGACCCTCAAGACGGCCCTGGTCGACCTGCCGTTCGGCGGCGCGAAGGGCGGGATCGACTGCGACCCCTCCGAGCTGTCGCGCCGCGAGCTCGAGCAACTGACCCGACGCTTCACCGAACGACTACACCGCGAGCTGGGACCCAACCGCGACATCCCCGCGCCGGATCTGGGCACCGACGCGCAGGTCATGGCGTGGATCACCAACGAGTACGCCAAGATCTACGGCCACACGCCGGCGGTGGTGACCGGGAAACCGATCTCGCTGGGCGGCTCGGTCGGCCGCGACGAGGCCACCGGCCGGGGCCTGGTGACGGTGGTCGCGGCATGGGCGGGGGCCCAGGGCCGGTCGCTGGCCGGGAGCACTGCGGCGGTCCAGGGGTTCGGCAACGTGGGCCGACACGCGGCCGAGGCCCTGGTCGCGGCCGGGGTGCGGGTGGTGGCCGTCAGCGACCGCACGGGCGGCACGTACGCCGCCGATGGCCTCGATCTCGCCGCGCTCGAGCGGCACCGCGCCGACGACGGATCCCTCCCCACCTTCCCCGGCGGGGACACCATCTCCAATGCGGAGCTGTTGGCGCTGGAGTGCGACCTGCTGGTCCCCGCTGCGCTCGGGGGCTGCATCACCGAGGCGAACGTCGATCGGGTGATGGCCGGCACGGTCGTCGAGGGCGCCAACGCGCCGGTCACTCCCGCAGCCCACGATGCACTGGTCGACCGGGGGGTGCCGGTGATCCCCGATCTGCTGGCCAGTGCCGGCGGGGTCATCGTCTCCTACTTCGAGTGGGTCCAGAACCTCCAGCGGATGTCCTGGACGCTCGACGACGTGCGGACGCGCGCCGCAGCCCGTCTGGAGCGGGCCACCGCCACGGTCGTCGAGCGGGCGCACGGCCAGCGCATCGATCTGCGGCGGGCCGCCTACCAGATGGCGGTCGAGCGGCTGCGGGAGGCGGTGTTCGCAGCCGGTCCGTGAGCGGACTCCGCGACCCCCGCCGGCGATGACGTTGCGGGTGCCGGCCCCGAACCGGCGAGAGCGAACCGTCGGGGCAGCGGGGTGAACCCTGTCGAGCGGCTTCCTCGTTCGCGTCGGGGTCGTAGCCGCACACGGTGCGGACGTACTCCTCGAAGCGCTCGCTGGCCGCCTCGAGTTGCGGGTCGTCGAGGAAGAGGGCCTCGGGGCCTCGTTCGACCGCGGCGAGGAACAGCGCGATGTCTGCCTGGAGCTCCTCGGGCGCGAGCCGCTGGAGGTCGAGGAAGGCGGCCCTCAACCACGCGGTGAACTCGGCGATGCCCTGCTCGCTCTCCGTGTTGAACTGCTCCGCCTGTTGGTCGTACTGCTGGACTGCCTCACAGAAGTCGCCGGTCAGCACGGTCTGGGTCGGGGCCGTCGCCGGCGGCGCTGTCGTCGGGGCCGCGGTCGAGGGGGGCTGGGTGGGAGGCGCCGTCGCGGGCGGCTGGGTGGACGGGGTCGTCTGGGGCGGGGTGGTGCCCGGGACCTCGGTGGTGTCCTGGCCCCCGGTTGTGGTGGCCGGTCGGCTGAACACGCCACCGGTCTGGATGTTGACCAGGATGAACACGTCGATGATCACCGTGGTCTCCTGGACGACCACGACGTTCGTGGGTACGAAGGTCGGCCAGCGGTTCCCGGTGTAGGTGACGGTTCCGCTGACCGCGGTCGGGGTGGTGAGCGGGTTGCCGCAGTTGCACTTCGCTCGGGGAACGCCGTACCGGTCGACCAGCACTGCGGTCCCGGCCTGGAGCACGGACTGGCGCGGCGTGGGCCGGCCGTTGCTGAAGCCGTAGTTGGTCACGCGGGTGTCGCTGATGAGGGTGATGGGGGTCAACTCGTCGATGTAGGCGCCGATGTCGCCGACCGTGAGGCTGGTGCCGCCGGCCCATCGCAGGGTCGGGTCGCTGTTGAGCGCCGCCACCCAGGCGGCCGCCTTGTCCGGGTTGGCCAGTAGGAAGGTCCTCAGCTGCTGCGGATCGCAGCGGCTCCGGTCCTGGGTGCCGCCGTAGAGGCCGGGCGTCGAGCCGATCTGGGTGGGGATGGCGGCGACCCCTGGCGTCGGGGCGCTGGTGCCGGGCGGCGCGGTGGTGCTGGTGGGTCCGGTCGTGGTGGTGGTGCTGGGGGTGACCATCTGGTCGGGGTCGACCTCGGTGGTCTCGACGTCCTCGGTGAAGGGATCCGGGCCGACGGCATTGGCCGGTTCGAGGAACACCTCGCCTGCGGCCTGGGTGAGCTCGTCGCCCTCGTCGTCGCCGGTGAGGAGCCAGACGGCAAGCCCGGCGAGCAGCAGGAGCAGGACGCCGATGATGACGTAGAGCGTGGTGCGGTTGATGCTCACGCCGTCCGACGGTTGAGCTCCGGCGCCGCCGGGCGGTTGCTGCGGCGGCGGTTGGTTGGCCGGGGGCTGCTGCGGTGGCGGTGGCTTCTGATCGCTCATGTCAACCGACCTCCTTGCTCGAAGGGGTCACCGGCGACGATGACCCGAGCGTGACACGGCGGTGGACTACTCGCCCACGCGGACGACTCCCGGCTTGCCCGGCTATGCCGGTGTGATGGTGAGGGTGTGCTCGTCGGCGGAGCCGGTGTCGGGTGCGGTGGTGTCGGTTGGCGGCTCGGACGTGGTCGTGCCCTGGCTGGCGCCGGTCTCGGTCTGCTCGCCGGTGTCGCCGGTCGCGGTCTGGTCCGGTGTGTCGTCCGAGCACGCGACTGCGGCCAAGGCCACGGTCATGCCCAGGGCCGGCAATCGCGCCGCGACGCTCCGTCGTCGCACGGATCGGGAGCGTAGTGGTCGCACCGAGCGTCGGCTCCGCTGATGCCGGCGCTCTGTCGACGAGTCAGCCGAGGGCGCTGGCCGCCGCCCGCCAGACGTCGGGGTCGATGCCCAGTCCGACGTGGGTCGAGGTGACCTCGACGTGGTGGACTCGGGCCGAAAAGCGGTCGATGCAGGCCCGCCAGTCGACCACGCCGTCGTTGCGGGTGTAGATGGCGGTGATGGGCACGGTGATCGGATCGGTGCGGTCGAGCTCGTCTTGGAGTGCCTCGATCCGGGCGCATTCCTCCTCGCCGAAGGAGGAGGCGCCCAGGGTGTGGGCGGGTCCGCCGATGGCCGGGGTGCCGAAGGTGACCACCCGGTGGACCAGGTCGGGTCGGCGGCGGGCGCTCTCGCGGGCGATGACGCCGCCGAGCGACCAGCCCACCAGGTTGGCCGGCCGTCCCGTGCGCTCGACCAGATGGTCGAGGCGGTCGAGGAACCTCTCACCTGTGGCCTCGACGTCGCCGCCGTTCACGCCCATACCCCAGCCCCGGGCATCGTGGCCGAGGCGGTCCAGGTAGGTGCGGATGGGGGCCATCGACCCCTCGGGGGCCATCCAGCCGGGGATGACGACGGTCAGGCGGCCGTCGCCCCGGGGACTTCGGCGCAGCCGGCCGAGGTGGGCGGCGAGCCGCACCGGTTCACGCAGCAGCGCCAGTTCCTTCCAGCGGGCCGCACCGGTGGGAGGCCCGGCCGGCAGCTCGTCGGTGGGGGCGGGTGCTTCGGTGGTGGTGGCGGTCATGGAAGGGCTCCGTGGGTCGGGCATGACGCTGTCATGGCTCGGTGGCCTGTAGTATGCATGACAGTGTCATATTCGACAACCCCGAGACGGAGCATTCTCCAATGGCCGGCGCCGGCCTGACCGCCGAGCAGGTGATCGACGCGGCCGAGGACCTGCTCGACGCGGGCGGGTTCGATGCGCTGTCGGTGCGCCGGGTGGCCGATCGTCTCGGCGTGTCCCGCCAAGTGGTCTACACCCACTTCGGGGGGATGGACGGGCTGCTCGATGCCGTGCACCAGCGCATGTCGGCCCGCTTGACCGGCGCGGTCGAGGCCGCCCCGGGCGAGGCCGGCACGGTCGAGCATCTGCGGTCGTCGACGCAGGCCTACGTGGCTGCCGCCCGCCGCCATCCCGAGCCGTACCAGCTGCTCTTCGAGCAGCCCGTGCCCGAGCATCAACCGTCGGTCGAGGCCCATGCGGCCGCCCGTGCCTCGTTCGGCCGGGTGATCGCTGCGGCCGACGCCTGGCTGCATGGCGAAGTCAGCTCGCAGCCCGACGACGAAGCCACGTGGAACCGGGACGCGGTCGACCTGGCCCGGGTGTTGTGGTCGGCGGGACACGGCTTCGTCGTGTTGGAGCGGGCCGGCTACGCCACTGCGACCGAGACCGATCGCCTTGTCGATCGTATGGTGCGATCCGTGCTGTCCGGCTGGCCCACGGACTGAGCGGCTCGGCCCCGACGCAGCACGGGGCGGTACGTTCTCCGAGGACTGGCCCAAGGGGGAACGACATGGCGAGCTCAGCGACGTTGCCCGCTCCGATCACGGCGCCGCCCGACCGGGCCGAGATGCAGAGCCGGCTGGAGCGTGTGCGCGCCCGGATGGAGGCCGAAGCGCTCGAGGCGTACGTCGTGCACGATCCCGACAACGTCTTCTACCTCACGAACTTCGCCAACTACGTCCACGAGCGACCCTTTGTCCTGGTCGTTCCACTCGACGGCCCGCTGCGGTTCGTCGCACCCGAGCTGGAGGCGGCGCACGTGCGGGTTCGCAGCGTCGGCGACATCGAGTTGATTCCCTATTTCGAGTTCCCCGCGCCGGCGGGCGACACGTGGGCCGATCGGGTCCGGGAGGCCCTGGCGGGAGCCCAGCGGGTGGGGGTGGAGTCGTCGTGCCCGCTGCAGGTCGCCGACGAGCTCACCGGAACCCGGGTTCGGGTCGACGTCGTCGACGAGGCGCGCGAGGTGAAGACCGACTACGAGATCGGTCGGCTGGCCCACGCCGCCCAGCTGGTCAGTGCCGCCCACGCCGAGGTGATGGCCAAGGTCACGCCCGGCGACATGATGGCGGTGCTGGCCGGGGACACCACCCGGGACCTCACCCTGCGCATGCTCGGCGACATGCCGAACGCCAACATGCTGGCCAGCAGCTTCGGCGCCGTGATCCAGCCGCCGAGCATCTCGCACGATCCTCACAACTTCACCGACCTGTTCATCGCCATGGAGGAGGGTGGGCCGCACGTCAGCGTCATCAACTCGGTCGTCAACGGCTACGGCGCCGAGATCGAGCGGACCTTCTTCCTGAACTCGGTCCCGGACGAGGCGCACCGCCCGTTCGAAGCGATGATGGAGGCCCGCCGGACCGCGTTCGAGCTGACCGTGCCCGGCGCCAACATGTCCGAGGTCGACCAGGCGGTGCGCGACGTGCTGGAACGTCACGGCTACCTCGACGCCATCCTCCACCGCACCGGCCACAGCTTCGGCGTCACCGGCCACGAGGGCCCGTTCCTGGCCGTGTCCTACGACCACGAGATCCGACCCGGCATGCTGTTCAGCATCGAGCCGGGCGTCTACCTCGAAGGCATCGGCGGATTCCGCCACTCCGACACCGTCCTGGTCACCGAGCACGGCAACGTCAGCCTGACCGCCGCGCCCGACCAGCTCGACGACCTCGTCCTCGACCGCTGACGCAGCCCTCGTGGCGGGCGCAACCTGAGCACTCTCGGGGTCAGGCACCGAGAGTGCTCAGGTTGCCGCGCCGACATCGGCGAAGCTGGCGCTGGAGCTCGAGGGGTACCCTCGGCCCGACCCGCCGGCAAGGGAGTGCCATGACCGTGACCGACATCCGTCCGACGCCGCTCGACGAGCTGGTCCTCACCGTCGTGGTCGATAACGAGACCGACGGCCTGTCGAGCATCGCCGAGGGGGTGCCCCAGGAGTCGGAGATGACCGGACACGTCGGGCGGCGCACGCCGGAGACGCTGCCCGATGGGCGCGCTGCGACCGACGTGTTCGGGCACCTCTGTGTGGGCTGCCACGGGTTCTCGGTGGTGGCCACCGGCCGGGTCGGTGAGGAACAGCACACCGTGCTCTTCGACGCCGGCCCCTACGGCGAGGTGTGGACCGCGAACGCCGAGCGCCTGGGCATCGACCTTGCCGCCATCGAGGCGGTGTTCCTCTCGCACTGGCACTTCGACCACAGCGGCGCGCTGCCGACCGCGGTGGCGGCCATCGCCCGGGCCCGCCGGGAGGCCGGGTTGGAGCCTCCCGTCGTGGACCTCCATCCCGACCGGCCCGACCAGCGTGGCGTCGAGGCTGTTCCCGGCTTCCTGGTGATGCTCTCGCCGGAACCGACCTTCGAGGCGTTCGCCGGGGCGGGGGGCCGGGTCGTCACCCATGCCGATGCCCACCTGGTGGCGGGCGGTTTCTTCTACGGCAGCGGTGCCATCGATCGGGTGACCCCCTACGAGACCGGCCTGCCGAATCATCACTCCGTCGTCGGTGACCAGGTCATCGCCGATCCGTTGATCATGGACGAGCGGTTCCTGGCCGCCGAGGTCGCCGGCCGTGGGGTGACCGTTTTGTCGGCCTGTTCCCACGCCGGGGTGGTCAACGCCTGCCGGGCGGCGCGGGCCGCGATGGCCGATGCACCCGTCGACGTCGTGCTGGGCGGGTATCACCTGGCCGGCGCCGCCATGGAGCCGCGTATCCCCGACACCGTGCGCGACCTCCACGACCTGATCGAGCCGGCGATCGTGGCGCCCGGTCACTGCACCGGCTGGCGGGCCAAGACCGCACTGGCGAACCGGTTCTCCCCGGACCGCTACGGGCCGAGCGTGGTGGGCAGCCGCTACGTCCTCTCGGCCGAGGACGCGCCCGCCCCGGTCAGCCCCGGTTCGGCGGTTCGCTGACGCGGACGCTGCGAGCCGCCAGCGCTCAGGGCAGCTCCGGAGGGGTCGCCGTCCGGGCGACCCGCAGCAGCCGGTAGGCGGCCAGGAACGCGACCGTGCAGGCCGCCGCCAGGGTGAGGTCCCGCGGGCCTTCGAGGCCCACGAGGGCGGACCCGGTCGCCGCCACCACCACCCCCAGCGCCAGACGACCGGTGTGCGCGTCCGGTCGGGGCCGGCCCAACCGGCACAGACGGGTCCGCCCGGCGGCGGTCGCCGCCACCAGCAGCGCGGTGAGGCCGAGGACCCCGGCCCACCACAGCGGTCGGGTGACCCACCACGCCACGGTGAGCCGGTCGGGGGCGGGCAGGCCGACCACGACCAGGCCGACCATCAGCGACAGCGCCGTCAGGTGCCACACGTACACCCCGATCGCGACACTCCCCGCCGCGTCCCACCAGCGACGATGGACCCGCCCGAGCCGGTCCAGCCAGTTGGCGGCCACGAGCAGCAGGCCCACCTGCGCCACCCCCGCAGCGGCCGTGTACAGGCCGGGTGGGGTCGTGTTCGACCGGGCATCACCACCGGTGTCGATGAGGGCGACCGAATAGCCGGCCCATGCGACCAGGCCCGCCGCTGCCAGGGTTCCTGCTGCGATGAGCGCCAGTCCGGCCCGCCGCTCGTTCAGATGTCCTCGCTCCACCCGGTCACGCCACCATGCTCCGAGCAGCCAGGGCAGCCCCCAGGCCAAGGGGAAGCAGGCCCAGCCGATCCAGGCCGGCGCGTCACCGCCGAACCGGGCCAGGTCCAGGCCGACCAGCGCAACCACCACCATGACGACGGCCGGACCCATGTGGTCCCGGGCCAGGGACGCGACGTGCCGTCCCATCGCCGCCAGGGGGACATAGGCGGCCAGGAACCACAGCGGCTGGGTGGCGATCCTCGCGCCGCGTCCCACCAGGGTCTCGTTGCCGCCGACCACCCAGGTGATCGCGACGATCGAGGACCACACGACCACGACCACGGCCGCAGTCCCCACGACGGCGGCCAGACGGCGGGCCGACGATCGCAGATCGGCCCTGCTGTTGGCCCACCCCGCAGCAGCGAAGAACACGGGCATCGGTGCCAGCATCGCGATCCATCGCCACGCCGGCTCGAGCGTGAGCAGATTGGTGCCCCGGACGTCCCCTGCGGCATCGAGGTCGACGACCGCGATCGTGAGGTGGCCCAGGACCACGACGGTCAGGGCCAGGATCCGGGCCACGTCGACGGCGGGCCGCCGGTCGCCCGGCGCAGCGTCGCCGACTCGAGCGGGGAGCGAGCCGTCCACCGACCCCTGTGTACTCGACCGATCCGTCGTGGTCGCGGGTTCGCTGCCCGGTGTCGGGTGCTCATGGGTGTCCGGTGCTGCTCGACGCGGTCGGCGCTTCGGGCCTGGCGACGGCGCCTTCGTAGCGGTCAAGGTGGGTGCCGTGACATCGAGATTCGATGCGCTCAGGTTCTACCCCGCCATCGCCGTGGTGGTCGAGGTCGCGCTGCACGCAGTGCCGATCGCGGTGCTCGTCATGCTTCTCGGCATGCCGACCGGGCTCGATGCGACCTTTTGGCGGATCGCGATCCCGGCCGCTCTCCTCGAGGCCGTGCTGCAGGCGGGATTCGCGACGTCGCTCGGTACGGCGGTCTTCAGTGCCGTGCACCTCGTGGTGTTCGGGGTGGCTCAGGTGTGGGTGTTCTGGCGCTTCGGGTTCGTCTGGATGCTGGGCTTCCGGCTCGCCTACTACGCGCTCTGGCACGTGGCCTGGGGTGTCGCCCGACTCCAGCTCCTGTTCTGAGCGCCATCGAGTCGGCCGAAGCTGCGTTCATCGCCGTCGGGCTGCGGTCAAGACCGTCCATCCGCCCGCGCCGAACCGAGCGAGCCGCCGCTGGGATTCCACCTCGAATCCGGCGGCGTCGAGCAGCCGGCGCATCCGGACCGGAGGAAGGGCCCGGACCGGCTGGCCGCCGAGCGTGGTCGCACACCGCACCAGCTCGTCACCCAGCCTCGTCACCATCGCAACGGACGCGATGAGCAGCCGGCCACCGGGGTTGAGCAGGTCGGCGAGCCCGCCGAGGGCCCC
Source organism: uncultured Acidimicrobiales bacterium (assembly GCA_963793475.1). Lineage (GTDB taxonomy): Bacteria > Actinomycetota > Acidimicrobiia > Acidimicrobiales > CAWCAL01 > CAWCAL01. The sequence goes on along the minus strand of CAWCAL010000007.1, from coordinate 29,089 downwards.
GGCCTGGTCGCAGTACCAGTGGAACGACTCGGTGCAGACCACCACGTCGATCGACGCCGGAGCGAAGGGCAGGTGCTGGGCATCGGCTCGCACGATCGCCGGGGGCTCGGACCCGACGGAGTCCAGTCGGTCGGCCGCCTTGGCCAGCATGCCGGGGGAGAGGTCGACGGCGACGACGGTGGCGTCGGGGAAGCGCTCCATCAACCGTCGGGTCAGCTGACCGGTGCCACAGCCCAGATCGACCACCCTCGACGGCCGGACGCCATCGAGCTGGGCGATGACGGCGTCGTGGGTCGGCCGGTAGGCGAACAGCTGCAGGGCCCGCTGGTCGTAGGCGAGCGCCAGGCGATCGAAGAACGAGGTCGAGCGGGTCCGCTCCGTCACGGACCGAGCCTCCCACCCCGCGGCGAAGCCCGCACGTCGCAACGACGGTGCGTCGGGACAGCGGAGATCCCCTCACCCGTCGGGTCCACGATGTCGGATGATGATTCCGGTGCACCCCCAACGTTGCCGGTCACGGAGCTAGATGCCCGTGGTGGAGGCGAGCCGTCCGTCGGCGATGGCGGTCCGGAAGCGCTCGTAGTCGGCGTCGTTCACGTCCGCGTAGGTGCTCGCGTACTCGGCGATGGAGCGGTCGAATCCGTCCTTCTCCCCGAGGTAGGCGGCGATCGCGATGCGCTCGCCGGATCGGGCGTGGGCACGCGCCAGGGTCCATCCGCAGCTCTCGCCGTAGGCCGTGAAGCCCGGCGGATCGAGGTCGGCGATTTCGATGGAGGCCTTGCCGTCCCAGAGCTGTCGAACGTAGAAGTCGTGCATCCGGTCGTCGAGCGCTCGAAGCCGGTACCAGCCGAGCATGGGGTCGCTCGCCGACTGCATCAGCCGTTGGCCCTCCACCACTCGCTGGCCGTTGGACTCGTGGCTGACGGGCCTTCCCACGTAGGGCTCGAGGACCGACGGCTGTGCTTCCTTGAGTTGGAGCAGGAGTGGATCGCCCGAGTCCCGGCCCATCAAAAGGACCGCCCACGCGTGGGTGCCGACGCTGCCCACGCCGACGACCTTCCGGGCCATGTGCATGAAGCGATACGACTCGAGCAGCAGGCGCCGGTCGGGCGGCAGGCTCTGCCGGTACTGGTGGAGGAACTCCTGGATCACCTCCACGTAGCGCTGGCGCTGATCGTGGTCCAGCAGCTCCTCGATCGGCACGAGCAGAGGGGGGTGACTGGCGAAACGGATCTCACCGTCGACGGCTTCGATGAAGCGACCGAACGCGTGGATGTGGTCGCGGGTCAGCGCCTTTCGGATCTTCTTGTGGACGGCTCGTCCGTCGACCCGGCCGGCGCTTTTCTCGAGATCGCGCCGAAACCGTTTGGCGCGCAGTCGCGCGTTCCAGACCTCGAGGTTGCGCATCGAGGCGAACTCGAGCATCGCGGTTCGGTACGCCCGCACGGTGGCCTGCACCGCGCCTTCGCGGTCACTCCGCCCGAGGCGCAGGTCTCGCCCTGCGACCTCGATGCTGGCGGCCAGCCGCTTCACGTCCCACTCGAAGGGCCCTCGCAGGGTCTCGTCGAAGTCGTTGAGCCCGAAGACGAGGGATCGTTCGGGGGTCTCGAACATGCCGAAGTTCAGCAGGTGTGCGTCGCCGCAGAGCTGGGCGGACATGCCGGCCACCGGCGTGCCAGCCAGGTCCGACGCCATGATCGCCGCCCCGCCCCGGTAGAAGGCGAAGGGAGAGGCCGACATTCGCCCGTGACGGATCGGAACCAGGTCGGGGTCGCGGGTCGCGTCCTGTTGCTCGAGGATCGAGACCGGATCGGGCCGATGGCGTGACGGTCGCCACCGAGCGTGGCGATCGAGCGGGGTCTCGCGCCGGGCGGCCTTCCCCGCGCCCTGCGCTCGGCCAACGTGTGGCGCGGGAGGTATTCGGCGTCCGGCAGCGGATCGAACGCCGGGGACGGGTCGGGCGCCTTCGCCGCTCGGCCGGCCGTGCGGGGCTTGGTCACGCGTCGAGCGTGAGGGGTAGGGCGGCCCGCACTTCCATGGTTCGACGATACCGGTCCATGGAGATCCATCGCCCACCTCGTGTCGCGACCGCCGGTTCGGGGGCCTGGTCACCGTCGTGGGGGCGGTCAGTCGGTTGTCTCCGGCGGAAGCAGATGGCGGACGGCGTTGTCGAGGCGCGTGCGTTCCGAGCTGGACAGACGTGAGCCGAGAAGCCGGCCGATGTCGCGCGTGTGGACGGCGGCCATGCGGCGGCGCAGGCGTTGCCCTTCGGGAGTGAGATCGACCAGTACCTCGCGTCGGTCGCGTTCACCGTGGATGCGATGGAGCACTCCGCCCTCGACCAGCCGGCCGACGATCCGGTTGCAGGAGCTGTTGGCGACCAGGAGTCGATCGGCCAGGTCGCCCATCCGGATCGGCGCGCCATGGTCGGAGATCTGATGGAGTACGTCGTAGTCGTCGAGCGAGTGGCCGAATCTGGCGCGGAGGTGCTCGTCCATCTCCTGCGTCGCCAGGCGATGGAATCGGACGAGGCGCTCCCAGGTCGCGACCGTGCTCGGGGGTGCCATGCCCCGACCCTACAGGTGTTTCCGAACGGAAATATACGGGACGCGGCATGGGTTGAACCTTGTCATGGCCACCTCCAACGCAACCATCGACATCCGCCGGTCCGCCGACCGGTTCCACACGAAGGTCGGCTGGCTCGACTCCAAGCACTCGTTCAGCTTCAGCCACCACTACTCGCCCGAGAACACCCACCACGGTCAGCTCCTGGTCCACAACGACGATCGCGTCGCCGCCGGCACCGGGTTCGAGACCCACCCCCACCGTGACATGGAGATCGTGACCTGGGTCCTCGACGGCGAACTCGAGCACAAGGACTCCGAGGGCAACCGAGGTGTGATCTACCCCGGCCTGGCGCAGCGAATGAGCGCCGGGCGGGGCATCTGGCACTCGGAGAAGAACGCGAGCACCACCGACGAGGTGCACTTCATCCAGATGTGGGTGGTGCCGGACACCACGTCCATCGATCCCGGCTACGAGCAGCTCGACATCAACGACCAGCTCGCCGGTGGCGGCTTGGTTCCGATCGCCTCGGGGCGGGGTCATGACGCAGCGGTCTCGATCCGCCAGCGAGATGCCGTCCTCTGGGGCGCACGGCTGAGCGCGGGGGAGCGCGTGCAGGTCCCCGACGCACCGTTCGGTCATGTGTTCGTCGCTCGGGGGAGCGCGGAGCTGGAGGCGCACGGCCGGCTGGGCTCGGGCGACGCGGCGCGGCTCGTCGAGGCCGACGGCCCTGCCCTCGTCGCCGGACCCGGCGGGGCCGAGGTCCTGATCTGGGCCACGGGCGCGATGCCATGACCACGCACCTGACTGCTCACGGCGGGGGTCAGCCGTGACGACGGCCGGGTCCGCTCGCTCGGGAGCGGGTCGTCCCCCGGCTACGTTGGCCACCTGATGAGCGATCACGACGGTCCATCGAACGTGTCATCTCGTTCCGAGGCGTAGATGAGCTCGTACGAGGACTACACCCGAGCGTCGGGCGAGTACGACCGGACGAGGGTCGCCGTTGGAGCGGAGATCGTTCTCGGGGCCCTCGCCAAAGGCCGGGTGCCCCTCGGGAGTACGCGTCTCCTGGACGCAGGCTGCGGGACCGGGAGCTACGCCGCCGCGGTCGAGCCGCACGTCGGCTCGCTCACGTTGCTCGATGCCAGCGAGGGCATGCTGTCGAAGGCTCGCCAGAAACTCGCCGATGTGGACCGCTCCGAGTTCCACCAGGGGCAGCTGCAGCACCTCCCGTTCGACGACTCGTCGTTCGACGCGGTGATGACCAATCAGGTCCTGCACCACATCGGCGACGCCGAGGGTGGCGGCTGGACCGAGCACGAGATGGTGTTCGCCGAGTACCGGCGGGTTCTGCGTCCGGGCGGTGTGCTCGTCGTCAACACCTGCTCACAGCTCCAGCTCGGTCACGGATACTGGTACTACGCCCTGATCCCGGCGGCGGTCGAGACCCTGCGCCGACAGTACGCGCCGCTGTCGGTCATCGAGCTCCTGGCAGCACAGCACGGGCTGACGGTCACGGGACGGTTCGTGCCTGTCGGCGCCACGATCCAGGGGCCGGCCTACTTCGATGGCGCCGGTCCACTGTCGGCTTCGTGGCGGCTGGGCGACTCGACCTGGTCGCTCGCCGACGACGACGAGCTGGCAGCCGCAACAGAGAAGGTCGCTGCGTTGCGGGGGAAGGACGAACTCGAGGATTTTGTGGCCGAGCAGGACGCTCGTCGCGAATCGATCGGGCAGATCACCTTCGTCGTCGCCCGCTCCGCCGCCTGACGGCGGGCCCGGATGTGATCTAACCGATGGCCTCGACGGCCTGCTCGAGACGCGCCGAGGCGGACCCGGTGACCTCGATCCACGGGACGGCCTGTTCACCCAGCGCCTCTCGAAACCATCCGGTCATCTCCTCCCGGATGTGCTCGCCGTCGCGGAGACCGTCCTGGTCGAAGGCGACCCCTTCGTGGGAGGTGAGCAGGTAGAGCATCACCGTCTGCTCGGTCGCCCGTCGGAGGAAACGCGGGGCGGGCGAACCGACGTAACGGCGGTGCCAGATCGCCGTTGCCAGCGCATCGGTGTCGCACACGACCACGGGACTCGTCGGCGGCGGCGAGGACGGGTCGGCGTTCGCGATCCACGCGCTGAGGACCTTCGCTTCCAGGCGGTCCTGGCCCTCGGCGACCGTGTCGAAGTTGTCGGTCGTCCACGTCACGTCCCAGATCGAGCCGGCTGCGGCGGCTCGCTCCTCGGCATAGTGCCGGAGGAACTCGGGCACGTAGGGCGCGCCCAGACGCTCGGCGAGGTGCTCGGCCAGCGTCGTCGTTCCCGTCGACTCTGCTCCGAGGGCGACGACTCGGCGGGTGCGCGGCGTGCCGATCGCCGGCTCGTTGGAGGTGTCGACCAAGGAGAAGAGCCTGCCAGGTTCGTCGGCGACGTGCCATCGAGGTGCCGTCGACAGTGTTCGGCCGACGAGTCCGCAACCGCCCGCTGCAGGCCGAGCGGACCAGCGAGACCGTCAGCCGGTGAAGCGGAACGTTCGCCGAGGTGTGCCGCATGTTCCCCGCCGACCCGCCCTGATTCCTGCCTCGCACTCCCCACGGGTACCACGACCGGTGCACCCCCAGGCCCCAGTCCCGATCAGCTCGACGAGCTCGTTCTCGACCGCTGAGTCAGGGCCCGGGCGCAGCGGGGTGGGTGATCGGGGCGTGGCCGAAGCCGATGCCGGTGCGGATGAGCGGGAGGTCGGCCATGGTGGCGATGCCGGGTGGCGCCTCGCACAGCGCCGGGATGGCGTTGACGGCCTGCATGGCGGTGGCGATGCTGGCGGCGCGTACGTGCTCGGCCATGGGCAGGTCCCGCTCGTAGCTCATCAGGCTCAGGAAGTGCGCCCGCATCGAGGGTTCTCCTTCGATGGTGAGGGTCCACCCGTCATCCGGTCGGGGCCAGGTCGTCGGGTACTCGCCGCCGACGGTCCACAGCGTCTCGATCTCGACCAGCGTCTCGCCCTGCCGGAGGCCGCGCCAGTGCCACCGCTGGCCGGCGACGGTCCCGGCTGCGAGGGTGATGCCGAAGATGTCGTGGTCCTCGCGGGCGGTGACCAGCTCGACGTCGCTGGTGACCTCGTCGAGGCCGGCGCCGAGCGCGTCGCCCAGCAGCCAGATCATCTCCTGGAAGATCCCGCTGTTGAACCGGAGGAAGTCGCTGGCCTCCTCGCTGACCTCGGCGGGCGGGCGACCGAAGCGCATGTTGTCGAACGTGATGTGGGTGCTCTCGTAGAAGGACCAGTCGGCCCGTTCCTGGAGGGTCACCTTCTCGATGCTGCGCGACATCCCCGACAGGGCCAGGGGGAGCACGCCGCTCAGGTGGCCCGGGTTCAGGCCGGTGCCGTGGACCGAGGTCCCGCCCGCCCGGCAGGCCTCCTCCAGGCGGGCCAAGTCGTCGGCGGGCAACGCCGGCGGGTGGAACAGAAAGGCCGTGGTGGTGACGTTGGCGCCGCTGGCCAGGATGGCGCACACCTCGTCGAGCGACGCGTGGCGCGGCATGTAGGCCACGCAGTCGGCGCCCAGGTCGAGCAGGGCATCGACGTCCTGCGTGGCGCTGACCCCGATGGCGGGCCGACCCGCCAGGACGCCGATGTCGGCGCCGTCCTTGGCGTCGCTGTAAACCTTGGCGCCGACCACCTCGAGGTCGGGGCGGTCGAGCATGGCCCGGATGGACTCGACCCCCTGGTTCCCCGTCGCCCACTGGATCACCCGATAGGTCACCTGCGCCCCCTCGTCGTTCGGACTCGTCCCCCGAGTCTCGGCGCCGACCGCCCCGCCCGTCCAGCCGGTCGTCCCTCCGGCGTGGCTGGCTCGACCGTCGCCGGAGAGCGCTTTGATGGCGATGGTGATGCCCGGGTCGAGCAGGACGGCGATGTGATCGCCTTCGGCGCCGACTTTGGTGAAGCCGGTGCCGTTCAGTGCCTCGGTCAGACGACCGGAGCGCCGCAACCGTCCACCGGGTGCTCGGTCTCGACCACCGCATCGCGAGTGATCTCGACGCGGAGAGCGGAAGCCACGGCTCAGCTTCGCGCTCCGGCGGTGTCGGCGTGCTGCTCGTCGAGGGGGCCGACGGGACGGCGACGCCAGGGCGTCGTCATGTCGCCACGGACCGGCGGTGGCCCCAGAAGCTGGGCTCGGTGATCTGTGTCACGGTCCAGGTCGCTTCGTCCACCAGGAGGCCGCCGCAGCCGAACTCCACCTCGAATCCGGATGGTGATCGGCTGTAGAAGGACACCATCTGATCGTTGGTGTGCTTGCCGATCCCCATCGAGATCGTGGTGCCGGTGTCGAGGTGCCGGTCCAGGGTGTAGCCGACGTCGTCGAGCGTGCGCGCCTCGAGCATGAAGTGGTAGAGGGCCGGCTCGGGCGCGGGGACGAGCGCCAGGCTGTGGTGGCGGGGGTTGCAGCGGAGGAAGACGACGTCGTCATCGCCCGGCTTCCAGTAGTCGCTGACCCGGAAGCCGAGCACGTTCGTGTAGAAGTCGGCCGACTCGGACGCGTGCGGGGTGCCGAGCACGATGTGTCCCATCCCCTGGGGCCCGGTGACGAACCCGCTGACACCGGTGGGGGACACGAACGGCTCGTGGTCGTGGATCGGGCCGTGGAAGAGCTCGAGCGCGAACCCGCCGGGATCCGTCGTCCGGATCAGTCCTCGTACCTGGCGCTCGGAGCGCTCCTCGGCCGACGCCGTGTCGATGGTGCATCCGGCCCTCTGGAGCTCGGCGGCGGCGCGGTCGAGCGCCGCGGCGTCGGGAAGCTCCCAGCCGGCGAACGCCAGGCCCTCGCCCGCCTCGCTGGCCTGGACGACGACCCGGAACGGTCGCTCGTCGATCCTCATCCGGAACCCGCGCTCGTCGGGGGTGACCCTGGTTCCCAGCAGTTCTGCGTAGTCCCGCCAGCCGTCGACGTCCGCCACGTCGATCCCGATGTATCCCAGACCTCGTATGTCCATGACCTTCTCCTCGTTCGGCTCCTGGACCGAGCATGGGGCAGCGGATCGGGTCCGACAAGGTGAGAACACCGTCCGTCGATGGTAAGAACAGGACATGGCGGCCGAGGTCACGCCCGTTCGATACCGACCGCACGACGAGGCCTACGACCTCGACGTCGAGGTCGTCGACGCCGAGGAGCTTCGCGCCCGGGTGGCGTCCCACCCGCAGCGTGGTTACGAGCGGGTCGACTTCCAGTGCTTCCTCTTCGTCCGATCGGGCACGTACCGCCACACGGTCGACTTCGAGACCCACCCGTGCACGGCCGGATCCTGTCTCCAGATCGGACCCGGTCAGGTCCACCGCTTCGGACCGCCGAGCGACTGGGACGGCTGGATGCTCATCGTCGGGACGCACCACGTCCCGGACACGGTCGAGCGCCTGCCGGCCCACGTCCGGACCGCCGGCCGGCTCTCGGCTGCGATCGTCGAGCTGTTCGAACGCATGGTGGCCGACGTCACGATGCCGACGGACCGCGCCCGGCTGACCGAGCTGCTCGAGCTCCAGGTTCGGGTGCTGGTGAGCCGACTCGCCCTGGGCGACATCGGTGCCGACACGGCTCGCCTGGTCGAGCCGGTCCTGCTCGAGCGATACCGCGACTACCGATCTCGGGTCGACCAGGAGTTCCGACGGTGGCACCAGGTCGGCCCTTACGCCGGGACCCTGGGGTGCTCGGCGAAGAGCTTGAACCGCGCCTGTCGGGCGGTGGGCGACGTGACGGCCAAGCGGGTGATCGTCGAGCGCATCATTCTGGAGGCCAAACGAGTCCTGGTACACAGCTCCGACCCGGTGGCGAGGATCAGTGCAGACCTCGGCTTCGACGAACCGACCAACTTCGTCAAGTTCTTCCGACGCGAGACCGACCTGACCCCCACGGGTTTCCGGGCGACCGTCGGGCGGCCCTGAGGCTCCTGGCGACCACCGTCACGTCGTCGGAGACTTCGTAGCGGGACGGCTGGGCTCATCCTCCTTCACCCGTTGTGCACCGGCGACAAGCGACGGTGATTCGTCGGGTGCGTCGAGGGTCAGGTCTCGCTCCCGAACCGCTTCCAGAACTTCCGCTTCTCGTTGGATGCCTCGCGGTAGGTGCCGGGCTGGTAGCCGGCGGCCAGGAGCTGCTGGTGGAGGCGGTCGCCGTGGTGCGGTGGGTGCAGCGGTCCGACCAGGTGGAGCGCGATGCCGCCCGGCCCGAGGACCCGCTCGATCTCGGGGAGCTCCTCGGCGAGGTTCCAGCCGATGGCCTGGCGGGTGAGGAGCACGTCTGCTGACGCCGGGGGCAGGGGGATGGCGCTCAGGAGTCCGTCGACGACGTACAGGTTGTCGATGCCGTGCTGCGCCGCTCGGTCCCGCACGTACCGGCGGAGCGTCGCCACCGGTTCGACCGCGAACACGTGGCGGGCGGTCGCCGCGGCCGCGATCGCCATCTTCCCGGTGCCCGCTCCGGCGTCGATCACGACCTTGTCGTCGAGGCCGACCACGTCGGCGATCGCGCTCAGCTCCGGGTCGAAGTCGGACGCCTCGTCGTAGAGCTGGGGGGCGCGTTGGTAGACGATCCAGTCGGCGATCTCCCAGAGCAGGGTGGCCTCGCCGTCGACCAGGTCGCTGCCGGCCACCGGGTCGTGCTCGGCCAGCAGCCCGGTCAGGTACGGCTCGATCGGTGGGTGACGCACTTCGAGGAACCGTCGCACCCGTGGGTGGGCGTGCAGGACAGCGGCCAGCTGTCGGGCCGGCGCCCGCACGGGCAGCTCGGCGATCTGGTGGGCCTCGAGGAGGAACAGGTCGTCCACCCGCGGGTCCAGGCCGGCGAAGCGCTTCCGGAGGAGGTCGGCGTAGGTCACGGGCGGTGCCAGTCTGTCATCGGCGCCTCGACGTCGCCGAGGTGGTGCGCCGGTTCACCGCACGGCGCGGCCTCGTACGTCGCCGAGGGCGATGTCCTTGGACGGCAGCCAGTGGAACGTCCCGATGTCGGTCGGGGCGCCCAGCCCCATCGTCCGGGCGATGGACCGGCCGAGATCGGCGCCCCAGAAGCGTCCGGATCCTGGCCGGGTCCATGCCGAGGTCACCGGAGTCCGGCGCCATGGCGGCGAGCACCCGCTCGACGTCCTCCCGGCGGGTGGGATCGTCCATGGCGTCGCGTGGCGTCATCCCGTCCAGGGCCAGGATCGGCATGTCGATCCAGGCCTCCTCGTACTGCCGCTGGTACTCGCGCAACACCGCCTGCACCTCGGGTGGCACGTCGGCCGGATCGACGAGTCCCGAGCCGTCCCCTTCACCCAGCGGCAGCTCGAGGATGGCGATCACCGTCTCGCGGCTGTGCATGGGCACCAGGATCCCGGCCCCCACCACGGCGGGCTCGGCGTCGGGTCGTACCACCCGGGCCAGGAAATAGTCCCCGACCTGCCCCTTCCGCCACGTCCTCGGCCGGAAGGAGCTCCGCCCGCTGCTCGGCAATGAGCGCCACGAGATCGTCGGCCGTCCGGGGTCCCTGACCCAGGAGCTCGAGAGGTCTGGGAGAAGATCAACCGCCGCCCGGCGCGTGACCTGCCCGGCCTGCGCAGGTTGATGGCCCGGCCGTCGCCGTTCACCGAGGGGTGACCGCTCGGTTCCGACCGCCGCGGATCCTGGCGCCGGGCGACGACGTCGGGAGCTTCTCGTGCCGCTCGGAAGAGCAGACCGAGTGGGTGCGCCGTCACGCCCGGCAGGCCAACGCAACGGGAACGGCGAAGGTATTCGTCGTCACCGAGCTGGAGCGGGCGGATGTCGTCGCGTACTACGCATGGTCCATGGCGAGCATCGGGACGACCGACGCGCCGCTACGGCTGCGAAAGGGGGCGGGCCGGCACCCGCAGCCGGTGGCTCTGCTGGCGCGCCTCGGTGTTTCGGTCCGGCACGAAGGCCTGGGGTTGGGAGCCGGCCTCCTCCAGGATGTGATCGCCAGGACCGCCGAGCTGGGCATCGAGATCGGTTGCCGCGGGCTGCTGGTCCACGCCGAGAGCGCCGAGGCCAGAGCCTTCTCCCAGCATCTGATCCCGGAGTTCGAGCCCTCGCCGACGGATGAACTGCATCTGGTGCTGTTGATGAAGGACATCCTGAAGACGCTGCAGGGCTGACGCTGTGCTCAGGCTCGGGCGTCGATGAGCTCCACGTCGTAGGGTCGGAGCGCCTGGTCGGCGGTGGCGAGGACCAGGGCTTCGAGCTGGGCCTGCGCCACCAGCATGCGATCGAACGGGTCGCGATGATGCGACGGCAGCGTCGGTGCGTGCTCGGCGTGGCGAGCCGAGATCGACAGGGGAACGAAGCCTCCCGACTCCAGGGCATCCACGAGCCCGTCGGGAAAGGAGACCTTGCCGAGCGCGCGCTTGATGCCCAGTTCCCACGGCGTCACGGTGGAGAAGTACGTCTGATCTGCGGCCTCGATGATCTCGCGGCATCTCGGGCCGAGCGACGGACTGTCGCCGAGCCACCAGAGTGCGACGTGGCTGTCGACCAGCAGCCTCACGGGAGATCCCGATGCGACGATTCGTCGAACAGCGCGACGACGTCATCGTCCGAGGCGACCTCGTCGGCTTCGAAGGTGATGCGACCTTCCCACACGCCCGGAACCCGCGCCGGCCGGGGTGGGGGCCAGGGGATGATCTTGGCGACCGGCTCGCCGTTCCGGGCGACGATCACCTCGATCCCGTCCTCGGCCTCCCGGATGAGCTCGGAGAGTCGCGATTTCGCTTCGTGGGTGTTCACGACGTGAGCAGACATGGACCTAGCTTAGCTAAGTGGCTGCGCGAGTAGGCGCTGCGCGCCTGGGGCGAGCCTTGGGAGTTCAGCGAATTCGCGGGGTGGCATGCCTCGCGGCGGTCGTTCCGCCCGTCGTCACGACGCGGACGCGGTCAGCGGTGCATCGAGGGCGTGCTGCAGGGCGGAGATCAGCTGGTGGGCATCGGGCACGCTGATCCCGATGACGTCGTCGGGGTTCATGGCGTCGGAGCCGAACAGCATCATGACGGTGGCGCGGCCGTGGTCGCTCAGGGCCTTGGCCGCGCCGATGACCGGCAGATCGCGAGCGCGAATCGAGACCGTGCCGTCGTCGCGGACGGTGACGAGGCTCCATTTCTCCCGGGTGGCGGCCAGCTGGTGGCCGAGCTCGATCGCCTCGTCCCGGCGCTGGATCAGCGTCGATCGGGTCGTCGAGTGGAGGAGTCGTACGTCGCCGAGGGCGATGTTCTTGGACGGCAGCGAGTGGTACGAACCGATCTCGGTTGGTGCCAGCAGCCTCATCTTCTGGGCGATGGACCGGCCCAGGTCGGAACAGTTGCCGACCCCGAAGGCATCCCAGAGGTGCCCGGCCGTGAGCCGGCCCCGGGGACCGAGCTGCATGTTGCCTCGCAGCATGATCCACACCAGCGCCACGGCCATCCGCTGGGGTGCCGCCTTGCGCCGGAGCGGCTGCGCCGGGTGGGTCACGGCGGCGGCCACCAGACGGCGACTGATCGTCCGGTGCTGGTCGTCGAGGAGACGGTCGAGGAGACGTGAGCCCTCGAAGGCCGTTTCGATCGTCTCGAGCAGCTCGACCGCGAGCGCCCGGTGGTCGTCGGCCATGCCGGACGGGTCGAAGGGCTCGTCGGGGATGGGGTCGTCGCGGAGCGCCTCGAGCACGTCGACCCCGCCGCACACGGCGGCCAGCTGTTTGAGCACCCCGCTGTAGTGGTCGCCGCGGTCGATGGCCCGGCGCAGTGGGCTGGTCACGAGGGAGAGGTCGGCCGGCCCGGTGGTCCCGGACCCGTCGCATCGGGTGTGTCGTCGATCGGTCATGCACCCAGTCTGACGACACCCTGTGACAGCGACCTTGCGGCGTCGGTCCGGAACGGCGAGAGTGAGCCGGTGCTGGAGGATCAGCTCGACGCGGACGATCGGCGGGTCTTCGACCTGGCTTTCGAGCTCCTGGGTCAGGGACCCAGGTCGGTCGAGGACCTGGTCGCGCTGATCGCAGACCGGGGGGCGTTCGAGCACCTCGATGGCTTCGACGACGACCTGCTCGCCGTCGAGCTGATCGAGATCCTCACGACCACCGATCGCTTCTGGGTCGTGGCGCGACCCCTCGTCTTCCGGGTCGACCTCGTGCTCGAGGGTGTGGTGCTCACCCATCGGCTCACCGAGAGCGATATCGAACGCGGGGGCATCGAGCTCGAGCCCGATCTCGGGGTCATCGACTTCGACCTGGATCGCAAGACCGACCGTGTCGTGGACGGACGGACGGCCGACGCAGAGATGGACCTGAAGGACGGCTGGTTCGGCTGGGTTCTCGCCGCCGGCCTCCCGGCCGGTGGTCGGGTCGGGGACCTGATCGGGGTCCGGCGTGAGGGAGAGGCGTTCGAGCTGCTCCACGGCGCCGACCTCGACGCGGCGGCCGGCGCCGCCGACACCGAGCCGCTCCTCGAGACCCTCCGAGCTTGGCTCGACGATGTTCGCGACACCGGCGTGGCCCTGGAGTCGACCGAGATCCTCATGAGTGTGTTGTGCTCGTCGCCGGAAGCGTTCCGCTCGCCGGGCCCTCCGCTGACGGAGCTGCTGGCCGAGGCGGGAGCATCCCGCCGCGGCGACTTCTTCGGCCCCGCGGACTGCGAATGGGAGCTTCCCGGCGAGCGCTACCTCGCAGCCGAGCGGCAGCGGCGGTCGGATCGTTGGGAGTTCGGCCCGTGTTGCGAGGAGGCCTTCGATCTGGTCGACCGGGCCTGGGGCAGCCACATCCTCGGGCTCGACCCGGATCGCGAGCCGGCGGAGATCCGGACGGCGCTGGCGCACAACGCGGTGTCGCTGGCGATGCTCGAGCAGTGGGACGAGCAGGCGGCCGATCCGGACGAGCTCGTGTCGTTCCTCGAGCCGCTGCTCGCCAAGGGTCGTCGGGATGCGGCGCCGACCCTGTTCCTGTTGGCGACGGCGCTCGACCGGTCCGGTCGGGTCCTCGATGCCGAGCGGCGCTACGAGGAGGCGACGCTGGCCGATCGGGACTTTGTGCCGCCGTGGCAGTCGCTCGGTCTGATCGCCTTCGAGCGAGGTGATCTCGCCCGGGCCGTCATGCTGTTGGATCGGGCCGAGGAACCGGGTCGGCGGCATCCGGTGTCCGAGCTGATCGAGGAGATCGCCCCTCCGGTGGAGGGCGTGGGGCGGAACGATCCGTGCCCGTGCGGGTCGGGGCGCAAGTTCAAGTCCTGCCATCTCGGCAAGCCGCTCGGCGCCGGCGTGGGCGCGGCCAGGCTCCTGGTGCACAAGGCCCTGTTCCATCTGCACCGGCGCGATCCGCGAGGCCCTGGAGTGGTTGGTGGAGCCGTTCGGGCCGCAGGCCGACGAGCTGATCGAGGACGAGTTCGTCGCCGACGTGGCGTTGTTCGAGGGTGGTTCGCTCGCCGAGTTCCTCGAGCAGCGAGCGCCGCTGCTGCCGCGGGAGGACGTGGCCGAAGGGGAGGTGTGGCTGGCCACTCCGCGCCGGCTGTACGAGGTGCTCGAGGTCGAGCCAGGGAAGCGTATGGTGCTCCTCGACCTGACCGCCGGCCGCCGCCTGGAGGTCGACGAGAAGCTCGGTTCACTGGACCGGCAGGTCGGCGACTATCTCCTGGCCCGAGTGGTGCGACCCGACGCCGAGCCCGCTGTCGTGGGGGCCGGGATCATCGTGCCCATCGGGAGCCGCGAGACCGTGCTCGCCATTCTCGACGAGGGCGCCGACCCCGAGGACCTCGTCGGGTGGTTCGCCTCGGTGACCGCCGGGCCGCAGCTGCAGAACCGAACCGGTGAGGATCTGGTCATGTGTGAGGTGAGGGTCGACTCGGGCCTCGACGGATTCGACGAGGTGGCAGCGGCGCTCGACGACTGCCTCGGAGCCGAGGCCCGTGACGCGGACGAGGCCAGGACCTGGCGCTGGACGCTCCCGGCTCCCTACGGCGTACCGGACGAGCGACTGATCGCGGCTCAGGTCGAGGTCGACGGGCGCTGGTTGTCATGTACCACCAACAGCGAGGAGCGAGCCGACGAGCTGATCGCCATGCTCCGGGCCGACGATGCCGGATCTGTCGGTGGAGTCCGACGTGCGGATCCCGGCCGACGAGTTGCCGCTGGGTGAGGGGGACGGCTCCTCGCTCGTCGATCCTGCCGATGCGCCGCCGGAAGTGCAGGAGGCGTTGCGTGAGTACCAGCGGCAGTACGAGGAGGCCTGGATCGACATGGCGATCCCGGCCCTGGAAGGGATGACGCCACGTCGAAGCCATGGACGATCCCACCCGCCGGGAGGACGTCGAGCGGCTGCTGGCCGACATGGCACCGGACACCGGTGGCTTCGGCATGGACCCGGCGAGGATCCGGACGCTCCTGGGGCTGACTGACGGGTGAGTCCGGGCCGTCGACACAGGTTGACGGTTCCGTCGGTGGCCGTACAATGGCCGTACAGCAACGGGAGACGATCATGGGTACGGGAGCGAAACGGACGCGCAGCGAGCGGCTCGAGGTGCGGACCACCGCAGAGGATCGCCAGCTCATCGACCGCGCCGTGGCCGCGGCCGGTACCGACCTCACGGACTTCGTGGTCGCCAACCTGACCGTGGCGGCTCGTCGAGTCCTCGCTGACCGATCGGAGTTCGCTCTCGATGCAGATGGTCAAGAGGTCTGGGAGAGGATCAACCGCCGTCCGGCCCGTGACCTGCCCGGCCTGCGCACGTTGATGGCCCGGCCATCGCCGTTCACCGACGAGTGACCGCTCGGTTCCGGCCGCCGCGGGTCCTCGCTCAGGGCGACGACGTCGGAAGCTTCTCGTGCCGCTCGGACGAGCAGACCGAGTGGCTGCGCCGTCACGCCCGGCAGGCCAACGCGACGGGTACGGCGAAGGTGTTCGTCGTCACGGAGCCGGGGCGGGAGGAGGTCGTCGCCTACTACGCGTGGTCCATGGCGAGCATCCGGACGACCGACGCGCCGGCGCGGCTGCGAAAGGGGGCAGGCCGTTACCCGCAGCCCGTGGCCCTGCTGGCGCGCCTCGGCGTGTCGGTCCGGCACGAAGGTCTGGGGCTGGGAGCCGGCCTCCTCCAGGATGTGATCGCCAGGACCGCTGAGCTCGGCATCGAGATCGGTTGTCGCGGGCTGCTGGTCCACGCCGAGACCGCCGAGGCCAGAGCCTTCTACCAGCATCTGATCCCGGAGTTCGAGCCCTCGCCGACGGATGAACTGCATCTCTTCCTGTTGATGAAGGACATCCTGAAGACGCTGCAGCGCTGAGGCGCGGACCGACCCGGCTCGGTTGGCGATGTCCGACCACCGACCGAGCGCCGCACCGTTCTCGCGGCCAACGAGCCCGGAAGTGGGCCTTGTGGCCGCGAGTTGGCCCGAGCATCGCGTCCTCAGACCGCCGGCAGGGCCGGCGATGTCCGCCATTGAGACCCGGCTCAGTCGGCGAGGCGCACCACCTCGACGCCCTCGACCTTCTCGACGTCGGCCACGGCGGAGAGGATCGCACCCTGGATGGTCGGCGCCTCACGGTCGAAGTCCAGGTACTGCACGCCGTCGGAACGACCGACGAGTGCGTCGTCGCAACCGGCCTCGAAGAGCGTGTCGAAGAGGTCCTCGGCCTGCAGATCCGGTCCTTCCACGATCAGGGTGAAGTGGTGGGTCGTCATCGGTTGTGCCTCCGCTCGAAGGCTACGACATGCGGGTACGTCGGCTTGCCCGGCTACGCCGGAGCGACGGTGAGGGTGTGCTCGTCGGCGGAGCGGTCGGCGTCGATGGTCAGCCGGCTCCGGTCCTGGTCCCAGTCGTGGCTCCACGCGCCGTCGTCGTCGGTCATGGCGACGTCGATGCCGTCGGGGAAGAGGGTGGCGGGGACGGTGATGATGGTCGGGCCGGCCGCGTCGTCGCGTTCGGTCCAGGTCATGGTGAAGGTGCGGGCGGCGGCGTCCCAGGCGAAGTCGACCGGGGTGCCGGCGATGGCGGCGGGTTGCACCCGGAAGAGCAGTGCGCCGTTGGCCGAGACGTCGTGGTCGCCGGTGAGGGGGCCCCATCCGCCCGGGTCCCAGCTCCAGTAGGCCCAGCCGGCGTGTTGGCGGTCGGCCATGGCCATGACGTCGGCGACGTAGGTGTCGAAGCGGTCCTGGTCGGCCGGGCCGCCCCATTCGCCGAACCACAGGGCCGCGTCCAGGGCGGCCGCCTCTTCCGAGCGCAGGCGCTCCCAGTCGGCCACGTAGGGACTGTCGGGCGGGTAGCCGAGGCCGTCGTGGGTCGAGAACTCGTAGAGGTGGCCGGCGTACACCAGGCGGGAGGGGCCGTCGCGGGGGTCGATCAGGCGCTCGGGGTCGAGGTCGCCCGGGTAGGGGAACGCGTTGAGGAGCGAGGTGGGCTCGAGGAAGATCCAGCCGTCGGGATCCACCTCGCGGACCGCGGCGATGCCGTCGGCCATGAAGTCGTTCAGCCTGGGGTTGTCGAACTCGCCCGCTGCGGCGGCCGGGGCGTTGGCGAGGGTGGCGGCGAGGTCGCCGTTGGCGAAGACCGGCTCGTTCATCAGGTCGTAGCCGGTCACCGCCGGGTGGTCGGCGAACCGCTCGACGACGTGTTTCCAGGCTCGCCAGTAGTGCTCCTGGAGCTCGGGATGGCCCCGCTCGGGGTCCCAGAAGTTCTGGTAGGCGGCCTGGGTGGCGGGATCGGTGGCGGCCAGGTACCAGGGTCCACCGTCGGTGCCGCCGACGAACTCGAGCCCGTCGGTGAACACCGCCCAGTCGGGGGCGCCGTTGCCGCCCACCTTCCACCCGTAGAGGTCCTGGTGGAAGTCCAGCACGACGTGGATGTCGTTCTCGGCGTACCAGTCCAGCCAGGTCTCGACGTCGTCGAGGTAGGCGTCGTCGTAGGTGTCGGGCTCGGGCTCGACCGCACCCCACGCCATCAGGAAGCGGACGGTGTTCCAGCCCCAGTCGTGCAGGCGGTCCTGGAGCTCGAGCCCCGACTGCGGCAGGTGCTCGTCGTCCTGGGAGCCGCCCTTGCTCGACGACTCGACGTTCACGCCCCGAAGGATGACGACCCGACCGCAGTCGTCGACGATGTACCGGGTGTCCGGCGACTCGACCGACCCGTCGCACTCGGGCTCGGTGGTGGCGGTGTCGGGAGCGGTGGTGTCGGCGGGCGGCTCGGACGTGGCCGTGCTCTGGTCTGCGCCGGTCTCGGTCTGCTCGACCGTGTCGTCGCTCGCGGTCTGCTCCGACGTGTCGTCCGAGCACGCGGCCGCCGCCAAGGCCACGGTCATGCCCAGGGCCAGGAGTCGCGTCGCCGATCTCTCTCGTCGCACGGACCGGGAGCGTAGTGGTCGAAGCCGTCGAGGTTTGGGGGCGGTCAGGGCGCGGAAGGTGAGACCTCGGCCAGAGCCGAAGGTCGGATCCGTGTCGATCGGACCAATCCCGATACCTGGCCCGGCGATCGTGTCCCTACTCCGGTGGCAGCAGCTCCGGCTCACCCTCGGCGAGCACCACCCACGTCGTGCCCCGTTCGAGGGTCAGGGGCGCGCCGGCCTGATCGCGGAGGTTCCAGGTGTCGGTTCGGTCGCTCCGGGTCCAGGTTCCCTCCTGAGCGAGGCCACGACTGAACAGCCAGGCGCGACCGGTGCCGACGGAGATCGCCTCGGGCGACCTGGCGTCGGCAGGCGAGGTCCGATAGGCGGTCTCGAGCACGACGACGTTCGTGGGCGCGACCGGGGCGCCGTTCGCGTGGAGGTGTTCCTGGTCCCAGACCCGTCGTCGCCAGCCCTGGAGCACGGGGTCCCATCGGAACTCGACGCGGGTGCCGGGACTCGACGCGAATCCGACGACCGGCGTCCCCCAGATCGGTTCGCCGGCCGAGCTGTAGTCGAAGAGCGGCGTGGGCCACTCGGGTGGGCTCTCCCGGGCACGAAGCACGGCCGTGTGGGCGAAGAGGTTGTAGGGCCACGGCCGCGCGTCGTCGCGGAAGTAGGCGTCGGGGACCTCGCCTGGACCCACACCGGTCTTCCACGGCGCCCACGCCAGGGTGGTGACGACCCCCTCGTTCGCGCCCGAGTAGGCGAACAGCGGATGCCCGAACATGGACAGGAGATCCGGATCGGTCGTTCGCGCCGACCGGTGGGGTCCGACCACGGCTGGCTCCTGCGAGTGCCAGACCGCCAGGTAGCGGCTGCCCCGCTCGATCTTGACCTCGTAGACGAGATCCGCGTACTCCATGCCGACCTGGGGCATGGCGTGTCGTGCTCCGTCGATCTTCGACACGAGCGCGGGCCGGCGCACCGATTGGGGAAGCGCCGGTAGCCCGGTCAGCGGCGCGATCGTCCATTCCTGTGCTACCGGCGCCGGGGGCGGAACCGATGGGCGGGCGGACGTCGTCGCTGCGGCCGGGGGGATCGTGGACGTCGTGGACGGCGACAGGGGGGTGGTGGTCCGGTGGGGAGCGGGCCGTCGTTCCGGCGGCGCTTCGGTCGAGGAAAGGGCGGCTTGCGCATCCACGGGCTGGATGCCGGCCTGCTCGTGCCGGGCCGGCTGCCACGACTCCACCCCGAGCATGGCGACCAGGACCAGTGTGGAGGCGAGCAGCGCGCGCGGTCGCCACGGTCGGGTGGTGCGAGCAGGCGTCCCCTTTCCGAGGCCGACGGCAGCTGCACCGGATGGCGATGGCCTGGTCGACTCGAGGAGCGAGCAGACCCGGAGGAGGAATGAGCGGTCGACGAGGGCTTGGAGCGCCTGTTCGCTGTCGAGGCGGATCTCACACGTCGCAGGGTCCGCGTCGAATGGAGCGATCTCCTCGACGGCGGTGATGCCGCCGAGCGGAATCGTTCGGTCCGGTTGCGACGGACCTCCCACCTCGATGGCGGTCGCCGTGACCGTGAACCGGGAGGCGACCCAATCGGCGCCGTCGTGATCGCGGTGGAAGCCGTCGCAGGAGCGCGCCGGCCCCGGCGCCTCGTCTCCGGTCACTTCCCTCACGTGCCCCCCCCGGGCCCTCACATCACAATCGACAGCGATGATGTCAGCTCGTCCGGTGATCCGTCGACTTCGGGCTGACGACAGCCTCGGTCGGATCCGAGCATCGCCAGGTCTCCGAGGGGAGGGGATCGACTACGCCTGCCGGGCGCGAGAGGCTGGTCGCGACACGACCTTCGTCTTCGAGGAGGGCAGGCAGATCCACGAGCTCATGGTCGAGGACATCGACGGGATCGCGACCGTCGTCCAGGACCAGTTCCGCAACACCTACGAGCTCCGCAGCCGCGGCTGAGCCCTTGCTTCTCTCGGAGCCATGCGAACCGCATGCTGGAATGCTGCTCCACGACGATTCAGGCGTCGTTCACCGCTCGTCCACCGTGATCACGGTCGTGCCCTGGGCGTGCCCTTCTCCGACATGACCGATGGCTTCGATGCCCTCCTCGAGGGGATACGTCCGGTCGAACAGTGAGACGATGGCCGACTTCAGCGGACGGCCGAGACCGCCGAACCAGCCTGTAGTCCTTCCGGGTGTAGTCGATGACCTCGTCGGCGCCGAGCGAGCGAACCAGGTCGATGTTCCGTGTGCTGCACACACCGGTGACATTCGATGGCACCGGCTTGGCGTCGTTGGAGTTCGCAGAGTACCCGCTCTACTTTGGCCCCATCGTCGAACATGGGAAGGAAACGGGGTCGTTGCCGGTGGCCGGCGTGGGTGGCCGCTCGAGGTCCACCAGGGCGATGGTGCGCCTCGCGACGTTGCCGATGTTGGTTTCGTTGTTGATCGGGTGTGCCGGTTCCGAGGACGAGAGTCAGGGCTCGGAGGAGGTCCCCTCCGCCGAGGAGGGCCAGTCCGTCGAGGAGGGTCAGGCCGAGGGGGATGATGGGTCGACCGAGGAGAACGAGGCCATGGGGGAGAGTCAGACCGTCACGACGACCCGTACCCGGTTCGCATCCGCGAGATCGGGGACCTCGTGGACAGCGTGAACGTCGAGGAAGACGTGGGGATCGTGGTGCGTGATGGCACTCGCCTCTCCGCCAGGGTCTTCAGGCCGGCCGAGGAGGGGAGGTATCCCGTCATTCTCGCCCTCACGGCCTACGGGAAGGACAGGGGCCCGAACGAGTACCCCGCGGTGCTCGACAACGCCGAGCGGCCCGGTTTCGACATGGGCACGTTCGAGGTGAGCCCCTGGACGACCTGGGAGGGCCCGGACCCCGCGACGTGGGTCCCGGAGGGGTACGCCGTCGTCTACCTGGACGTGCGCGGCTACTTCGACTCCGAAGGCGACGCGAGCGTGCTCGAGTGCTCGGGACGCCGACGACTTCCACGACGTGATCGAGTGGGCCGGCGCGCAGGAGTGGAGCAACGGCAACGTCGGGACCATGGGGGTGTCGTACCTGGCCATCTCGCAGTGGGTGGCGGCGGGCGCCAAGCCACCGAGCCTCAGGGCGATGATCCCGTGGGAGGGCCAGACCGACAGCTTCCGCGAGGTCCTCTACCACGGCGGTGTCCCGGAGACGGCGTTCACCGAGTTCTGGCTCAACCGGGTGAACGGCCTGGCGAACACACCTCCGCTGCCGCCGTTCGACGTGTTCCGGACGATCCACCCGGATCCGCAGACCATGAAGGCGGTGCAGCCGGAGACGTTCGTCCGGCCCGAGCTCGCCGAGGTGCCGGCCCTGGTGGCGGCGACGTGGTCCGACCAGGGCCTGCACACCCGAGGCTCGTTCGAGGGGTTCAAGCAGAGCTCGGCGAGCGAGAAGTGGTTGTTCACGCATGGCCGGCAGAAGTGGTCGACGTTCTACGGGGACGAGGCCTTCGAGTACCAGCTGGCCTTCTTCGACCACTTCCTGAAGGGCGCTCGACAACGGAATGGACGAACGACCCCCGGTCCGGCTCGAGGTCCGAGAGACCCTGGACCAGTACGAGGTGCGGTTCGAGGACGAGTGGCCCATCGCCCGCACCGACTACCGCGAGCTGTACCTGGACGGCAGATCGGGCGAGCTCTCCGACACGCCGGCCGGATGAACCGTCCGTCGTCGAGTACGACCCACGGTCGGGTGCGGCGACGTTCACCGTCACCTTCGACGAGGACACCGAGCTCACCGGCAACATGAAGCTCCGGCTGTGGGTGGCGACCACCGAGGGGACGGACATGGACCTGTTCGTGGGCGTTCAGAAACTCGACGTCGGTGGTGACGAGGTCCACTTCTTCGCCAAGACGGGGTACACGGGGGGACCGGTCGCCATGGGGTGGCTCCGGGTGTCCGAACGCGCCCTCGACGAGGACCGCTCGACACCCTGGCAGCCGGTCCTCAGCCACGACGATCCCCAGCCCCTGACGCCCGATGAGGTCGTCCCCGTGGACATCGAGATCCTGCCCAGCAGCACCCTCTTCCGCTCGGGCGAGTCACTGCAGGTCGTCGTGCAGGGGTCCGACCTGTTCGAGCATCCTGCACTCGCCCATGCGTACTCCCGGGACGTCAACCGGGCGTGCATGCGATCCACACGGGAGGCGAATACGACTCGCACCTGCTCGTCCCGGTCATCCCACGTTGAACCAGCGGACCAGCACGCGCTGCCACCAGAATGGAGACGGACGAGGTCTCGGGGGCGGGCGATCGGACTCGGCCCCGGCCTCAGGACGAGTCGGATCGGGAGTGAGGCGTCGGCCGAATGGGTGACATGGTCTTCGTAGCCTGCTCGGTATGCGACGTCGCCGGTGAGCTGGACATTGGCGCCGGGATGCTCGGCGACGCAGAACTTGGTTGGTGCCCGAACTGCCAGGAGGTCGAGAGCGTCATCGTCGCTCGCCGTCCGGATGAGCCAGCGCTCGAACCGCAGCCACTTCTGTGCTCCGAGTGTGAGCGAGTGCTCACGCCCGTGAGGGAACATCGGGACTGGCACCACCGCATGTACGGGAGTCCATCCGACGGAGTCCAGGCCGCGGACCCGAGTGAGGCCGTAGCCCTCGCGCCCTGTCCGGCCTGTGGTGCAACGCTCGGCGGGGAGCTCGTGATCGAGGAGTTCATCGGGTTCTGGGACTGATGGGGACGGGAACGGACGCCCGACGGGCTACGAGGAGGGCGAGCGGTACTCGTCGACGGCTTCGACCGGGATGTGGGCGATGCCGTCCTGCATCACGTATCGGATCCTTCGTTCCCGGACCAGCACGAGAAGATCGCGTGTCGGGATGCCCAGGCGACGAGCCGCCTCGCTTGCTCGCAGCGGTTGCTCGGCCATGGTCGCCTCCCCAGGGATCGTCGGCATCCAAGGCTACGGCTCGAGGTCTCGATCTCGGCGTCGTCGGCACAACCTGAACCCTCTCGGTGCCTGACCCAGGAGGGTTCAGGTTCGACCCGCCCCCCACGTTGGGCCACCGCGCACCCATCAACTACACCGGGTTGCACGCTGGGACAGGGGGTCGGGACATGAGTGAGGGAGTGGCCGGGCGGGTGCTGGGCACCGACGACGCGACGCCGCTGGAGTTCTGGGTGGCGGTCGGTCCCGGCGCGCACCTCCAGCTCGACGACGTCGTCGCCCTCGACCGCACGCTGCCCGACGGCGAGACGGTGTCGATCTACGGCATCGTCAGCCAGGTCCGGGCCCGCCACGAGGGTGCCCGCTTCGACAGCGACGTGTTCCTGATCGCCGACGGTGTGCTGCCGGCCGAGGTGGCGGAGGCGGCCCAGGTCCAGCTCACCCGGATCGTGCCCGAGACGTTCGTGCCGCCCCTGCCCGGCACCGAGGTGCGCAAGGCCACCGACGCCGAGCGGGACGCGGCGCTGGACTTCGAGGACGTCGACCGTCGCCTGGCCGCCGGCCTGTCCCGGGAGAACGACCCGATCTGGCTCGACCTCGACTTCCTCGACGGCACCAAGGGCGCCCACGTCAACATCGCCGGCATCTCCGGGGTGGCCACCAAGACCAGCTACGCCACGTTCCTCCTCTACTCGCTGTTCACCTCCGGCGTGCTGGGCGCCGAGGCGGCCAACACCAAGGGCGTCGATCTTCAACGTGAAGGGCGAGGACCTGCTGTTCCTCGACCACCCCAACACCGCGCTCGACGAGGACCAGCGGCGCGCGCTACGCCCACCTCGGGCCTGGAGGCCAGCCCGTTCCGCAGCGTCGGCATCCTGGCCCCGCCCCGCAAGGGCGACCCCAACGCCACCCCCGACACCGGCGCCCGCCTACCAGGGGGTGCGCCCGTTCTTCTGGACCATCGCCGAGTTCTGCGAGCAGCGGCTGCTGCCGTTCCTGTTCGCCGACGCCGAGGACGAGCGCCAGCAGTACACGATCGTGGTGCAGTCGGTGACCGCCCGGCTGGCCGAGATCGCCCGCGACCGACCCCGACGCCGACGGGGCGGTGCGCATCGACGGCCGGCTGATCCGCACCTTCGGCGAGCTGGTCGACGCCATCGAGCGCCAGCTCATCCCCGACGACCCCGACGAGCCGCTCGATCCCCGCTGGACCGGCCGGGCCATCGGCGGCGGCACGATCAACGCGTTCATCCGGCGGCTGGCGTCGGCCACCCGCCACGTCGAGCACCTGGTCCGGGCCGACATCGCCGACGCCCCCCGGCACACGCCTCGACCTCGACTCCCACCAGCTGACGGTCGTCGACATCCACCAGCTGCACGACCGGGCCAAGCGGTTCGTCGTCGGCGTCGTGCTCCGCCAGGCGTTCGAGGCCAAGGAGGCGTCGGGCGTCGACCGGCCCCTCCAGTTCATCGTGCTCGACGAGCTCAACAAGTACGCGCCCCGGGACAGCTCCAGCCCGATCAAGGAGATCCTGCTCGACGTCGCCGAGCGGGGCCGCTCGCTGGGCATCATCCTGATCGGCGCCCAGCAGACCGCCAGCGAGGTCGAGCGCCGGGTCGTGGCCAACAGCGCCATCCGGGTGGTGGGCCGGCTCGACACCGCCGAGGCCCGCCGCGACGAGTACGGGTTCCTGCCCCCGGTCCAGCGCCAGCGGGCCACGATCCTCAAGCCGGGCTCGATGTACTGTCGCAGCCCCGCCTCCCGGTGCCGCTGCTGGTCGAGTTCCCGTTCCCGGCGTGGGCGACCCGCTCGGCCGAGGCCGACCCCGCCGGCCAACCCGCAGACCGGCGAAGGAGCACGCCCGACGACGACCCGTTCGAGGGTCTCGACCGGTGAGGCTGCTGCACACCTCCGACTGGCACGTCGGGCAAGGCGATCCGCGGCCACAGCCGGGCCGACGAGCACCGGGCCGTGCTGGCCGAGATCGCGTCGATCGCCGGCGAGCACGAGGTCGACCTCGTCGTCGTGGCCGGCGACCTGTTCGAGACCGCCGCGCCCAGCGCCGAGGCCGAGCAGATCGTCTACCGGGCCCTGCTCGACCTGGCCGGCACCGGGGCCGAGGTGGCGGTCATCGCCGGCAACCACGACAACGCCCGCCGCCTCCGGGCGGTGACCCCGCTGCTGGAGCTGGGCCGGGTCCACGTCGTGACCCAGCCGCGGGCCGCCGGACGAGGGCGGGGTCCGCACCGTGCCGACCGCGTCGGGCGGGCCGCTCCAGCTGGTCGCGCTGCCGTTCGTGTCGCAGCGGGGGATCGTGCGGTCCGAGCAGCTGATGGAGCAGGCCGCCTACCAGCACGCCCAGGACTACGCCGAGCGCCTCCAGCTCCTGATCCACACGCTGGTCGACGCCTGCGACCCCGAGGTGCCAACCGTCGTGGCGGCGCACGCGTTCGTGCGGGGCGGCGCGCCCGGCGGCGGCGAGCGGCTGGCCCACCTGGTCGAGGAGTACGCGGTGGCGGCGCAGTCGTTCCCGCGCGTCGGTCGGCCTACGTCGCCCTCGGCCACCTCCACCGGCCGCAGCAGCTCGCCGGCGGGCCCGCCATCCACTACTGCGGGTCGCCGCTCCAGCTGGACTTCGGCGAGGAGGACGAGGCCAAGCAGGTCAACCTGGTCGAGCTCACCCCCGGCGTCGCCGGCCGCGGTCACGCCCGTGCCGCTCACCTCCGGACGGCCGCTGCGCACGGTGGCCGGGACGATGGACGAGCTGCGCCAGGCGGTCGATCCCGACGGCGACGCCTGGCTGCGGGTCAAGGTGCGCGAGCAGGCACGGGCCGGCCTGGCCGACGAGGTGCGCGACCTGCTGGGCGAACAGGTGGTCGACGTGCAGATCGAGCGGCGCGACGCCGACCCGGCGCGGCGCCGCCGGTCCCGGTCGGGCTCGTCGCCCCAGGAGCTGTTCGCCGAGTTCCTGGCCGAGCGCGACGTGGACGACCCCGGTGAGGCGCTCTTCGCCGACCTCTACGACGAGCTGCACCAGGGCGCCGAGGCATGAGGCCGCTCACGTCGAGATGGAGGGCTTCGGCGCCTTCCGCGAGCCGACCGCCGTCGACTTCGCCGACGTCGACCTGATGGCGCTCGTCGGGTCGACCGGGTCGGGCAAGTCCACCGTGATCGACGCCGTCACCTTCGCCCTCTACGGCTCGGTCGCCCGCTACGACGACAACCGCCTGGTGGCGCCGGTCATCCACCAGCTCTGCCCCGAGGCGAGGATCCGCCTGTCCTTCGAGCTGGGCGGGCGGACCTACGCGGCGACCCGGGTCGTGCGCCGCACGAAGAACGGCGCCACCACGAAGGAGGCCCGACTCGAGCTCGGCGAGGAGGTCCTCGCCGGCGCGGCCGGCGAGATGGGCGACGCCGTCCAGGGCCTGCTGGGCATGGACTTCGACCAGTTCACCAAGACCGTCATCCTGCCCCAGGGCGAGTTCGCCGCCTTCCTCCACGACGCCCCGAGCGACCGGCAGAAGCTGCTCCAGAAGCTGCTCGGGTTCGGCGTCTACGCCCGCATGGGCCAGGAGGCCCGCCTTCGGGCCGCAGCGGCCGGGTCGCAGCTCGAGCTGCTGGCCGAGCAGCTGGAGGGAGCCGACGAGGTGAGCAACGAGCGGCTCGCCGCCTCTGGCGGCCCGGGCCGAGGAGCTGGCCGACCTGCGGGACAAGGTCCGGACCGAGCAGGAGGCGCTCGCCAAACTGGCCGCCGCGGTCGAGGCGGCCGAGGCGACCCACGCCGAGCTCGGCCGGCAGCTCGCCGCTCTGGCGAAGCTGGTCGTGCCCGAGGCGGTCGCCTCGCTCGGCGACGACCTGACCGGGGCCGGGCAGGCGCTCGACGAGGCGACCCGCGCCGCGGAGGCGGCCCGCACCGCCCGCGCCGACGCCCAGGAGGCGGCCAAGCAGGGTCCCGACGGCAAGGACTGCGAGCGAGCCCTCGAGCGCATCGCCGAGCGCACCCGCCTGTCGTCGTCGATCGAGGAGCTCGAGCAGCGGGAGGCGAGCGCGAAGGACGCGCTGGACGCCGCCGAGCGCGAGCTCGCCTCGGCCCGCGAGGCCGCGACCGAGACCGACCGGCGCCTCGAGCAGGCCCGGCTGGCGGCCGGCGCGATCGGGCTCCGCTCGTCGCTGGTCGTCGGCGAGCCCTGCCCGGTGTGCGAGCAGGTGGTGGACGAGATCCGGCCCACGACGTCGACGCGGAGCTGGAGCAGGCCGAGCAGGCGGCGGCGACGGCCGGTGACCAGGCTCGGACGTGCCAGGCGGCGCAGGCGACAGCCGCCCAGGAGCACGCCGACGCCCGGGCCGCTCGAACGGCCGCCGCGGAACGCGTCCGCGAGCTGGACGAGCAGCTGGAGGGCGCCCCCGACGAGGCGACACTGCGCGCCGACCTGGCCGAGGCCGAGCGCCTGGCCGCCGCGCTCGCCGAGGCCGCGACGGCCGCCGACGCCAGCGACCAAGCCGAGCGGACCGCGCGCCGGGCGCTGGAGGAGCTGCGGGAGACGCGAGTGGTCGCTGCGGCTCGACTTCTCGACCGCCCGCGACGCGGTGCCGGCGACCCGGACGCCCCCGGTCGCCCGCCACGAGTCGCTCCGCCACGACTGGGAGGAGCTCGCCGACTGGGCCCGCACAACGACCATGGAGGTGGAGGCGGAACGGACCGAGGCCGGTCGGGCGCTGGAGGAGACGACCGCCGAGCGCGACGCGAAGCATCGGGAGCTAACCGAGCTGTGCAAGCCCCACGTCGAGGGCGAGCCGCCGGCCGACCTGCTCGACCACGTCGCCGGGCTCCACCTCCAGGCGGTGACCGACATGGAGACGGCGCGCACCCGGCGCGAGCAGCTCGACCGAGGCGAGGGAGAAGGCGGCCGAGCTGCAGACCGAGCAGCAGGTGGCCAGGAAGCTGGGGGAGCTGCTGAAGGCGACCGGCTTCGAGCGGTGGCTGATGGAGGAGGCGATCGCCGATCTGGCCGAGCGGGCCGGCGAGCGGCTGTTCGAGCTGTCGAACGGGCAGTACTCGCTGGTGGCCGAGGAGACCGACTTCCGGATCCGCGACCACCGCAACGCCGACGAGGTGCGCGACGCCCGCACGCTCTCGGGCGGCGAGACGTTCCTGGCGTCGCTGTCGCTGGCGCTGGCCCTGGCCGACAGCCTGACCGAGCTGGCCCCGGAGGACTCGCCCCGCCTGGAGTCGATCTTCCTCGACGAGGGGTTCGGCACGCTCGACCCCGAGACGCTCGACGTCGTCGCCGCCGCCATCGAGGAGCTGGGCGCCTCGGGCCGCATGGTCGGCCTGGTCACCCACATCCGGGAGCTGGCCGACCGGATGCCGGTCCGCTTCGAGGTCACCAAGGGGCCGCGCACGTCGTCGGTCGAGCGGATCGAGGTCTGATGCGCTTCGCGGTCGAGACCTGGGCTCCCGAGTACGGGGTGGCGGCCGACGCCGCCGAGCTGGAGCCGACCGCCGGCGACGTCGACGTCACCGTCGAGCGCAAGGCCGAGGAGTGGGCGCCGATCGCCCCCGGGGACGTGCCGGCGCCCGAGTCGATGATCTTCATCGACGGCGTGCGCCGCTTCGACGCCCGCATCTGGATCGGCGGCGACGACGGCGAGGTCGTGCGGCCGGGGGTGTGCGCCTCGGTGGCGGCCGGTGTGGTGCGCTGCGTCGGCGACTCGGCCGAGGTGGTGGCGGCCGAGGTGCGACGGGGGTGTTCGCCACCGCCGGCAACGGCGCCCGCCGATCGGGACCGAGCACGGCCGCTACGAGCTGTATCCGGTGGCCGACGACTCCAGCGAGGGCCTCTACCTCGGCGTGCACGAGCAGATGACCGCGCTGGAGACCGAGCTGACCGACGAGGACGTCGACCTCGCCGTGTTCGACGGCCCGCTGCGGGGGAGGAACCACCCCAACGGCGTCGGCTACGTGAAGACCCAGCACGTGCAGTATCTGCCCGACGAGCAGCAGCCGCCGTCTACGCGCTCGACCCGGGCGAGCGCACGCCGGTCTTCCTCATCTCGGCACGGGGCTTCACCCGATGGTCGTGGTAGGTGAGGCTGCGGGTCGCAAGGCGCATCCGCTGTCAGGGATCGTCCGCTGCGAGCTACCCGGTATCGACACCGCCGAGCGGGCCGTGGAGCGAGCCAATCAGGTCACCGCGCTCCTCCCCGAGGTTCGCCAGCGAGCCCCACGGGACCCGCGAGCGCCACAGAACCTCTACCCGATCGCCGGCCTCGAGCGCGAC
>CAWCAL010000006.1:0-324816 GCA_963793475.1 uncultured Acidimicrobiales bacterium | reverse complement strand
CAAGGCCTTTCGCAAGGACGTCACGGCGAAGCTCTACGGCGGCGACGTCACCCGGAAGCGCAAGCTGCTCGAGAAGCAGAAGGCCGGCAAGCGCAAGATGAAGAACATCGGCGCGGTCGAGGTGCCCCAGGAGGCGTTCATCGCCGCCCTCCGGTTGGAGGACTGAGGGGGAGCGACCGCCAAGCCGTCGCTGGCAGTCGGTATGATCGAGTGCCAGCCTCGCCGTACCGTCGAGGGTGAGGGCCGAATGCGACGAATCGAAGGGTGGTGGTGATGGCCGGCAAGACCGAGAACACGAAGGCACCCCTGGACGATCGCAAGTCGGCCATCCTGCGTGCCGTCGTGGCCGAGTACATCGAGACCGCTCAACCGGTCGGGTCGGGTCACGTCGCCGGCGCCGAAGGAATCGACGTGTCGTCGGCCACCGTCCGCAGCGAGATGGCGGCCCTCGAGGACGACGGCTACCTCGCCCAGCCGCACACCAGCGCGGGGCGGGTGCCCACCGACAAGGGCTACCGGTTCTTCGTCGACCAGCTGTCAGGCCCCGGCGTGTTGCCGTCGTCCGAGGCCCAGCAGGTTCGGCACTTCTTCGACCGGGCCCACGGCGAGCTCGAGCACCTGCTGCAGGACACCTCTCGACTGCTGGCCGGGATCACCGACTACGCCGCCGTGGTGGTGGACGGCACTGCGGAGACCGCCACGGTCCGGTCGGCGCAGATGGTCGGGCTCACCGACCACACCGCGCTGGTCGTGCTGGTCCTCAGCAACGGCGCGGTCGAGAAGCGGGCCGTGGACTGGGCCGGCGTGTTGGACGATGGGCTCATCGATGCGGTGACCCGCCGGTTGCGCCAGGCGCTCGAGGGTGTGAGCCGGTCGGCCGTACCGCTGACGCTGGAGGCGTCGGGGAAGACCGACGTCGACGGCCTGACCATCGCCGCGCTGGCCGCGTTCGTCGGGCGGAGGCGACGACGAGCTTCCCGGCGTGTACGTCGACGGAGCCAGTCACGTGGCCGAGTCCTTCCAGGCGGTGGAGAAGGTGCGCCAGGTGCTGACCATCCTCGAGCACCAGCTGGTGGTGGTCAGCTTGGTGCGCGACGTGATCGACCGTGGCCTGAGTGTCGCCATCGGCACCGAGACCGGGGTCGAGCCGCTCAGCGAGTGCTCGCTGGTGCTGGCACCCATCGACGTCGAGGGTGACGAGGCCGGCACCATCGGGCTGCTGGGTCCCACCCGCATGGACTACGAGCAGGCCCTGGCCGCAGTGGCGCTGGTCAGCACGAGGGTCAGCAAACGACTGGCCGAAGGCTGATGGCCGACTACTACCAGATCCTGGGGGTCTCGCCCGACGCCACGCCCGAGCAGATCAAGAAGGCGTACCGCCGCCTGGCACGAGAGCTGCATCCCGATGCCGGGCCGGGCGACGTCGCCAGCGAGGCCAAGTTCCGCGAGGTGACCGAGGCCTACGAGGTGCTGTCCGACCCCGAGCGCCGGGCCCGGTTCGACCGGTTCGGATCCGACGAGGCCGGGATGGGTGACCTCTTCGGAGGGGGCGGCGGACTGGGCGACTTGTTCGACGCCTTCTTCGGTGGCGATCCTCGAGGGGGTGGCGGTCGGCCCGGTCCCGCGTCGGGACCCGACATCCAGGGGTCGATCGTGCTCGACCTGGAGGAGGCCGTCTTCGGCGGCACCCAGCCGCTGACGGTGCGCACCGCCGTGGTGTGCGTGACGTGCGAGGCGTCCGGGGCAAAACCCGGCACGTACGCCGAGCGGTGCACCGAGTGCCAGGGGTCGGGCCAGGTGCGGCGCACCCGCCAGTCCATCCTGGGCCAGATGGTCACGGCGGCCCCGTGTCCACGGTGCGGCGGCCAGGGCGAGATGATCGCGTCGCCGTGCGACGACTGCGGCGGCGACGGCCGGGTGATCGAGGAGCGCGAGTTCAGCATCGACATCCCGCCGGGGGTCGACGACGGCTCCACGTTGCGGCTCCCCGGCAAGGGGGCGGCCGGCGTGCGCGGCGGGCCGGCCGGTGACCTGTACGTGCAGATCCGGGTCAGTCAGCACGAGCGGTTCCAGCGGCGCGGCGACGATCTGTACGAGGC
Source organism: uncultured Acidimicrobiales bacterium (assembly GCA_963793475.1). Lineage (GTDB taxonomy): Bacteria > Actinomycetota > Acidimicrobiia > Acidimicrobiales > CAWCAL01 > CAWCAL01. The sequence continues at coordinate 322,717 of CAWCAL010000006.1, read as the reverse complement.
GGTCCACGTCTCCATGGTCGAGGCCGCGCTCGGCGCCCATCGCAGCTACGAGACGCTCGACGGCACCGAGGATCTGGTCATCCGGCCGGGCACCCAGACCGGGACCGTGCTGCGCTTGCGCCGGCAAGGGGCGACCGTGCTCCAGGCCGGGGGGCGGCGGGGCGACCTGCTGGTCGAGATCGTGGTGGACACGCCCACCGACTTGGCCGACGAGGAGCAGGAGCTCCTTCGGCATATGGCCGAGATCCGCGGCCTCGAGGTGGCGCCACCCGACGAGGGCTTCTTCAGCAAGATCAAATCAGCGTTCCGTTGACGCTCGGCGCCGACGCTCGGCCCCACGTGTTCGTCGACGATCTCGAGACACCCCGGCTGGGCGACGACGACCGGCGCCACCTGGAACGGTCGCTGCGGGTCCGGCCCGGCGACGAGATCACGCTGAGCGACGGCGCCGATCGGTGGCGGGCGGCGCGTATGGGTGAGACGCTCGAACCGGTCGACGAGATCCACGACGTGGTGGCCGCCGAGCCGGCGATCACCGTCGGGGTTGGTTTGCTGAAGGGTCGGAAGCTGGACCTGGTGGTGCAGAAGCTGACCGAGCTGGGTGTGGACCGGATCCAGCTGGTCGAGGCCGACCGGTGTGTGACCCGGTGGAGCGACGACAAGGCCGACCGGGTGCTCGAGCGGTACGAGCGGGTGGCCCGCGAGGCCGCCATGCAGAGTCGCCGCTGCCGTCTGCCGGTCGTCGAGGCGCCCGTGCCGGCGGTGGGGATGCTGGGCGGGGAAGGCGTGGCGGCGGCGCACATGGACGGGGGAGCGGTGACCCTGGACCGGCCGACGATCCTGATCGGACCCGAGGGTGGATGGAGCGACGACGAGCTGGCTGCGGCCCGCCACCAGGTCAGGCTGGGGCCGCACGTCCTGCGGGCAGAGACAGCCGCGATCGCGGCCGGAGCAGTGCTCGGTGCGCTGCGGGCCGGCGCTATCTGAGGGGTCGGCCACACTCCGTCATTGAGCGATCGCTCCCAGCGCGCGTACTCTGTCCCGTGGCGGAGCAGAGGGCAGAGGCATCGCGAGAGGGAAGCGAATGAGTGAGATCACGACGGAAGATCGAGCCGCGGCTCCGGTCCAGTACGGCCGCAAGGTCGGCGACCGGCTGCGGGCGATCCGCCGGCAGAAGCGGCTGTCCCTCCAGGACGTCGAAGAGGCTTCCCGTCAGGAGTTCAAGGCGTCGGTCCTGGGCGCCTACGAACGGGGCGAGCGGGCCATCAGCGTGCCCCGCCTCCAGCGGCTGGCCCGCTTCTACAGCGTGCCGGTCGACCAGCTCCTGCCCCGCGACGATGGTCCCGACTTCGGCATCGAGAGCACGACCACGCTGGACCTGACCGAGCGGTCCGGTCCGCCGCTGCCCATCACCATCGATCTCACCCGGCTCGAGAACCTGTCGGGCCCCGAGGCCGGCATGCTCACCCGCTACCTGACGATGATCCAGGTGCAGCGCCAGGACTTCAACGGCCGCATGCTCACCATCCGGCGCGACGACCTGCGGGCCATCGCCTGCATCCTGGGCACCGGTGTCGACGGCGCCGGCGGCCGGCTCGACGACCTCGGTCTGTCCTTCACCGCCGGCTGACGGGCGGCCGCCCTTCTCGAGCGGCCGCCGTGTGATCGTGTGAACTCGGCGAGGTCTACGCTCGCTTCAGATCGCGAGATCGACGAGGTGTGGTGTGATCGTCGTCTTCATCGCTGGCCATGGTCGCCGGATTCGGCGGCATGGTCCTGGCCAGTCGGCGCGCCGTCACCTCGGCCACCGACCTGGCGGCCGGGACGCAGATCCCACCCTTCTTCGTTGGGATCACCCTGTTGGCGATCGGCACCGATCTCCCCGAGATCGCCACGTCCATCGGGGCATCGGTTTCGGGCCACGGCGATGTGGCCATCGGCGACGCGACGGGGGCGGTGGTGACGCAGTCGACCCTGGTCCTCGGCCTGCTCCCGCTGCTGGCCGGGGCCATGATCGTGCCGCGCCGCGGCATCGGGTGGACGGGCGCGTTCACGGTCGTGGGGTTGGGCTTCGTCGCGCTGGTCGCAGCCGACGGCAGGATCACGAGGCCGGACGCGCTCCTCCTCATCGCCATCTGGGTGATCGGCTCGGCGGTGATCTACCGCGACACCACCCACAACCAGCAGTTGGCCATTTCGGAGCGCAAGGAGTCGAGGTTGCGGCTGATCGTCACGACGTTCACGGCGCTCGTCGTGGTGGGCCTCTCGGCCATGCTGGCGCTGTGGGCCATTGTGGGGCTGGCCGAGTGGCTGGATGCGCCCGAGTTCCTGATCAGCTTCTTCGTGGCGTCGATCGGCACGTCGCTGCCCGAGCTGGCGTTCGACGTGACCGCGGTCAAGCGGGGTGCGATCGCTCTGGCCATCGGCGACGTGATGGGCTCGTCGTTCGTCGACTCGACCATGGCCGCAGGCATCGGGCCGCTGATCGCACCCACCGAGGTGTCCTCGGACCTGGTGATCACGGCAGCGGTGGCGGCCATGGTGGCGATCACGATCGTGACCATCATGTTGAAGCGCATCGAGCAGCATGACTGGCGCACCGGCACCATCCTGCTGGGGTTGTACGCCACATTCTTCGTGATCCTGCTGTTCTGAGCGCGGGACCCCTCAGCCCGATCTCGCGGCCGCAGAGCCCGGAACTGGGCCTGGTGGCCGCGAGATCGAGGGGTGCAGGGTGGGCTATCCCTCGGCTGACACCGGGGGGAGGGCGATCTGCTGACCCGGCATGATGAGATCGGGGTTGTCGGGGTCGACGAGCCGACTGTGGTTCACCTCGCAGAGCGTGTGCCAGTAGGTCGCGATCTCGTCGGACGACGGGGACGCCGCGCCCTGATCGATCAGCGTCTCCTCTGCGATGTGCCAGAGGTGGTCTCCCGGCGCCACCGTCCACCAGTCGATCGGATCGGGCGACTCGGCGTCCGCGGGACCGGCGCTGGCCGGTGGTGGAACGGGTGCTTCCGGCACGTCGTCGGTCCCGGCACCCTGCTCCGCTCTGGCGGCCGGATCCTCGTCGTCCAGCCGCGTCAGGGTGGTGGTCTCGTCGGCGGTCGGTCCGGCCGATGCAGGAACCGGTTCGGGTGGCTCCTCGGTGGGGGGAGGGCCAGCGCCGGCCGCCAGTGCCTGCAGCGAGGTCACCGTCCCGATGCCGAGACCGACCGACGCGGCAGGAAGCGTTGGAGTGCCGGACCGGTGCAGCGAGCGGCCAGCCGATCGAGCGCACGGGATCGGAGCAGCACGGACAGGAGCATCAACATGGTCACCGCCAGCAGGTAGAGCAGCCCGGCCAGCACCATGAGGCGGAGAGCGGCGAGGAGCCCCTCGGCCGGCCCGACCTCGCGAAACCAACCGTCGGTCGACGCACCGAGGCCGGGGAGTGGGGCGGCGCGAATCGATCCCACCAGGACCAGGCTTCCGACGATCACGATCACCAGCCCGGCCAGTCGAGCGGGTCGGATCGGGCGCGGACTCATGGAGTGCCTCCGGTGCCTTCGTAGGTGTCGATGCGGTCGCCAAGGACGATGGCGAGCTCGTGGCAGTCGCCGACCGACCGGGCTCGCAGGTCGACCGCTCCCGGCACCCGTTCGGCGGCGATCGCACGGGTCGAACCGGTCTGGGGCCAGGCCTCGAAGAACGTCAGCGCACCCGATGACGGATCGAGGGTCGCCAGGGTGGAGCGGCCATCGCAATCCCAGTCGCCGATGGCCCAGCGACGCTGGCCGCCGCCGATCTGGTACCGGATCCCGTCGAAGATGACCACGCTGGTATCGAGCGCCGGCGGGCCGGCAGGGCTTTCGGTCGTCGTCGGGAAAGCAGGGACGGTGGTCGTGGGGGCGGCCGATGTGGCTTGCGTGGTGACGGTGGTCGATGGCGACGGCTGGGAGTCGACGCTCGGCGCGGTCGAGGCCGTCGGTGCGGTCGTCAGCGCAAGGCCGGCGGGTTGCGGCACCGTCGCGGTTCGGGATGTCGCTGACGGACGATTCCGCCCGAGGGCGACCATTGCGATGATCGCCAGCAGCACGGCTGCGACGCCCATGGCGAGGGTGCGAACCCGGCGTCGACCGCCGGATGGTTCCGGAGTGGCGACCGGCCGCTCGAGCCGGTTCGTCGCCGCCGGCGCATCGGACGGCGGCGTAGGGGTGGCGTCGCCCGGGAGGTGCGCGGCGGGCGCTGCTTCGAGGATGGCTGCCGCCAGGGTTGCGGCGTCGGGTCGGCGGTCGGGCGCCTCGGCCGTCGCCGAGCGGGCCAAGCGGCGGAGTCGCCGCCGGGCGGAGCGGGCCGGGTCTCCCGGCGTGGGCGGGTGCCGCTCGAGGAGGTGTTCGAGCAGAGCGCCGATGCCGAACACGTCGATCGTCGGATCCAGGGGCCGCCCCGGCGACGCCGCCGGATCGCAGAAGGGAGGGAGGGGTGGATCGGCGTCCGGCCGTTGCGCTCCGATGGGGCCCGCTGCTTCGAAACCCGTCAGCACGGGTTGGCCCGACGGTGGAACGGCCACCCACTGCGGCTCGATCCGCCCATGCACCACGCCGAGATCGTGAAGCTCGGCACAGGTGGCGGCGAGGGCGGCGAGCACACCGGCGATGACGGCGGTGTCGACCGCCTGGTCCTGCGTGCCGTCCCAGTGCGCCAGGGTCTCGTCGCTTCCCGATCGGGTCGTCAGCTCGGTGGCGCCGTCGTCGTCGGTGACCCGAACCAGCTCGGTCACGCCCGGATGGCGGAGCATCTGCAGCAGTGCGGCCTCGTAGCGCAGCGCCGCGCGCCGCTCTGCGTCGGTGGCACGCCGGGTGGTCAGGCCGACGTCGGCCCGGGACCCCGGCTCGTCTCGTCCTGGCATGAATGGAAGAGTATCGAAAAAGCATGAAACAACACAAGAGGGAGTTCACTCGACGTACTGGCGCGCCGATCCCACCGCCGTGACGGTGACCGTGGGGTCGGTGCCGGGCGGGCGCAGGATGTGCTCGACGGGCCGTCGGAGCGACACCGTGAGCACGATCGTGCCGTCGACCTCGGTCGTCACGGCCACCGAGTCGACCGAGACGCCGTCGATCGAGCGCCGCACGATGGCCTCGTCGACGGTGACCCGTGCGAGCGTCTCGTCGATGCGGATCTCGCCGGTCTCGCGCAGGTGGCTCACATCGACCGCGGCGCCGAGCGCGTCGTTGGCCGCCGACCGGGCCATGTTGCGGAGCTCGCGCGATTGCATCCGGATCGCCGCCGCGTCCAGCGCGATGGCCCCCAGCAGCATCATCACCAGAACGGCGGCCGGCATCAGCATCAGAGAGCTGCCACGATCGCCGGATCCCCGGCGCCGGTTGGCTACGGGCACGATCCCTCCACCAACCCTTCGCTGCTGCGATAGGGGTCGACCACTTCGCTGGCGGTGGCGTGGACGTCGATCGTCTCGCCGATGCGGCCGAGGACCGGGAGGGTGAGCGCCGGAACCGGATACGCCAGTGTGACCGTGACGCGCTGGCAACGGACCAGCGCCGTATCGGCGGGGTCGACCTGGACCGTCACCGGGCCCGGATCCAGGCCCAGGTCGTCGACGGTGGTGCGTGCCAGGGCATCGATGGCGACGGGATCGAGTCGGTCGGCCTCGCTGATCGTTCGGCTCATGACCTGCGCGGCCGAGTCGAGTGTCATCTTCGTGTCGACCACCGCCCACGCGTTGACGATGATGAGGATGCCGGCCACGAAGATCAGCAGGCCGAAGGGGAGGACCTCGCTCCCCCCGACGAACCCGTCGTCGTCGAGAAGCCGTCGACGCCGCTCGCGCCGCTGCCCCCTCGTCACGAGCGGGGCTCCTCGGTACGGACGCGAACGCTGCGCTCCGTGGTGCCGAATCCGAACGAGCCGGCGAAGGCATCGGGGAGGAAGGTCGGGTTCTCGACGGTGAACGCCAGTTCCACGTACTCGGCGTCGGTGCCGACCCAGCTCCAGTCGATACTCAGCCCGGGGGCACGGGCATTCGCGTCCTCGAGGGCGGCGACCTGCGCAGCCGAGCGATTGCCCTGAGCGTCCGCGCGCTGGCCACATCGTAGGCGGCATCGAACGCGATGCCCTCGACCATGGTCGTCGTGTACATGGCGAACGCCAGCTGGGTCGCGAACAGAAGGAAGACGAGAATGATCGGCAGCGTGAACCAGGCGCTGATGAGCGCCGTGCCGTCATCGCCGTGCAGGCGCGTCGTGCCCGGTGGCCGCCCCCGCTGCCCCTCGGGCACGGCTCAGCCGCCGTCGGTGATGTTGGTGACCTCGTTGGACACGCTCTCCTCGACGTCGCCCCAGATGGCCTGGAACCCCACGTACATCAGCCCGCCCAGCACGGCGAAGACCAGCACGGCGATGGCGGCCGAGATGACCCCCTCGCCTCGCTCGTCGCTCTCGACGCGATGCCGGAGCACCGTCTGCCAGGCGCGAATCGAGACGGTGGCTCGTATTGCTGTGTCGGTGATGGTGTGCACTGGTCTTCCCTCCGTTTGGTGCGGACTTGCGCCCGCCGCTTGTCAGCTCTTGAACACGTCCAGGGCGCTCACGAACGGGACCGCCATGAAGATCGCTCCCGGGAGCAATGTGGCGACGGTGACGGGGATCCAGACCTGCTGGGCCCGTCGTTCGATCGTCTCCATCAGCTCCCGTTGGACCTCGCGCCGGATGTTGCGCGCTTCGTCGGCGATGAGGCCGCCGAGGTCGCCGGCCTCGCGGTTCAGCGTCAGCACGGCCACCAGGCGCTCGACGGCGTCGACCTGGACGACCTCCTGCCACTCGAGCAGCGCCTGGTTCTCGGTGAGGCCCTGACGGATGCGCCGGCACACGCGGGCGAGGTCGGTGCTGACCGCCCCGTCTCCACGCTCGGCGATGCGGGAGAGTGCCGCACCCAGCGAGTAGCCCGACGAGAGGAGCATGCCCGAGCTGTTCGGCGACGACGGGCAGCTCCAGGAACACCCGGCGCTGCCATGCTTCGGACTTCAGTGCCGCCTGCTGCTCGAGCACCAGGAAGGCGAGCGCCGGAGCGGCGATCAGGATCAGTATCGCCAGGAAGCCGGGTAGGTCGAGGGCGAGCGACGCGACGAGTGCCGTCCCGAACGAGGCGGCGGCCCAGCCCAGCTGCTTCAGGCGGAACGCGGTGACGTCCTCGTCGGAGTGGATGCGCTGCAGCCGGACGCCGAGTTCTTCCGACACGCCCAACATGCGGGCGAGCTGTTCCCCGGTGGTTCGAGCGATCGGAGCGACGACCTCGCGGAAGCTGTCGACGGAGAGCACGCCGACTCGGCGATGGTCGAGTGGTGAGCGTGGCGAGTAGGGCCGCAGGCGTTGCGCCAGCGACGGGCGACGAAACCAGCGCAGCTCGGAGAGGATGAGCGTGGCTCCCGCCCAGCCGATGAGGGTGCCGGCGACGACGATGCGGGTCATCGGTCGAACACCCGTCGCTCCTCGGGGAGCCGCATGATGCGTCCCGACCACAGCCAACACGCCACGATGAGGCCGATCGCCACCAGGGCCATGGCTTGACCCGTGGGGGTGCGGTACGCGTTGCGGCCCTCGCCCAACGTGAGTCCGACGACCGCCATCGAGAACGGAACCACCAGGACGAACCAGCGCGCGAAGCGGACCCCGGCCTGTTTGGCCCGGGCATCCTTGCGGCCCTGCGTGTCCTGGATGCGGTCTTCGGCCAGCGATGCCAGCCGGCCGTCCAGATCCGCGCCGCCCAACTCGTGAGCGATCAGCAGCGTCTCGCAGCATGCGTCGGCGGTGGGGTCGGCCAGCCGGGCCTTCAACACCTGGACGGTGCGCGGGAAGTCGGTGGAGATGCACCCATTCGCGCTCGGCGGCGAGGAAGGCGGGCTGCAGTTCGTCCGGGGCCCGTCGGCCGACATCGAAGAGGGCTTGTGGAATGGACCGACCCAGCGCCCCGGTGAGGATTCGGATCTCCTCGATCATGCGGGGCCAGGCTTCCTGGGCCTTGGCCATCCGGCTGCGGCGGCGGACGCGGGACGCGGCGATCGGGAAGCTCGCCGCGAACAAGCCGATGGCCAACGCCGCGAGCGGGGATGCCAGGACCGCATAGCCGGCGAGGAATCCCACCACCCCGACCACCGAGGACACGGCCACGAATTCACGCGGATCCAGATCGGCGAGACCGGCCTGGGCCAGCCACTGGCGGGCGCGGCGGCCGCGCTCCTGTCTCGGTCTCCGGGGCCCGGGGCGGTACCCCTCCCACCGATAGACCAGCGGCGGTGTAGAGGTAGAAGACGCCGAGTGCGGCCAGCGAAGCCAGCGCGATCGCCATCATGCGGTTGGCTCCATCCCCACGAGTGCCCGGAGATCGTGGCCGGCGCGAGCCAGACCGGCGGCGAGTCGGGCGGGCACCTGTCCGGTCCAGACCAGCTGAGCCTCGCGGGTCGGGCGGTGGAAGACCGGCGTGGTCGTGAACTGGGTGGCCGTCGGCGCCGCCGGCCAGATCCTCGACGGCGAGGATCTCGGTCACCTGCGGACCGTCGGGGCCGCGTTCGGTGTGCACGACGACGTCGATCGACTCCGACACCAGCGCGTTGAGCGCGCTCATCGGGAGCTCGTTCGCCGTGTCGGCGAGCTGGCAGATGAAGCGCAGCCGGGTCAGGGCCTGGCGAGCCGAGCCGGCGTGGATGGTCGTGAACCCCTTGACCCCGGACGACAGCGTCAGCAGTAAGGGGCAGCGCCTCCCGGTCGCGGACCTCGCCGACGATGGCGACGTCGGGGGCCATCCGCAGGAATCCGGCCACGAGCCGTCGCAGGTCGACCGCGGGCCGATCCGGTCGGGCCGGTCGGGTCTGCATGCTGGCCACGTTGGCGAGCGGCACGTCGGCCTCGAAGACCTCCTCGGCGATGACGACCCGCATGGCGGGGTCGAGCTCGGCGGCGCAGCACGACAGCAGCGTGGTCTTGCCCGAGCCCGGCGCGTCCGGCGAACACGATGGACTGGCCGGACCTGCACCGCGGCGCGGAGGAAGCGCGGCGACCGTCGGCGTCGAGCATGTCGCGGTCGACGAGCTCGTCGAGGTTCTGGAAGGCGACCCCGGTGAACTTGCGGATGTTCACCATGATGTGGCCGCCTCGGCTGATGTCCCCGTGGACGATGTGGAGGCGGGCGCCGTTGTCGAGCTGGGCGTCCTGGAGGCCCTCGGTCGGCGTCGAGCTTGCGGTGGGCCTGACTGGCTTCGTCCAGGATCTTGGTGAGGGTGCGCACGACGTGGTCGTCGTCGTGGAAGACCTCGTCGTGGTAGCCGCTGGGTCCCGCGTGGCGCTTGACGAAGATCGAGTCGGGGGCGTTGATCATGATCTCCCAGACGTCGTCGTCGTCGAGGAGCGGCTCGAGCGGGCCGTAGCCGGCCAGGTTGCGGAGGGCGCGTTGGGTGACTCGATCCGGGTCGGTGAGGGCGAGGGGTCGGTTGCCGCGTTTGTGGTCGGCGTTCCACCGCTCGACCTCCTCGGCGACGAGCTGGTGGAGCATGCCGATGCCCTGTCCGGCGTTGACGTCGGTGAGGCGAGCCCGCTCGAGAACGGCGCGCTCGATTTCGACCTGCGGCATCACCTCGTCGTCCGGCGCCCGAGGCGAGGTGGCGGCGGCGCCCGCAGGGTAGGGGTCGGTCACGGCCATCAGCCGGCCTCCTCGGCGGTCCAGTGGCCGAGCGAGCCGGGTTGGACCGGCGCCGGGTCCGCTTGGGCCACGGGCCGGCGGGCTCCGACCGACGCAAGGATGGCTTGCGTCGGTCTGGCGATGGATTCGGCCAGGGCGGCCGGGAGCGGGACGCCGTCGTGGAGTGCCTCGTCGACTCCGCGGCGGTCGCCGACGTGGATCGGGTTGTGGGCCAGCCGCTCGGAACCGACGAGATCGGCGAAGGTCGCCGTGATGGTGCTGCGGGCGCGGCTGTTGCGCGGACTCCGGTTGATCACCGGCACGAGCCGCTCGGGTTCGAGGCCGGCGACGAGAAGCCGACCACAGGTTCGGACGAGGTGATGGATGCCGGTGAGGCCCGGGAGGCCCACCGCCAGAACCAGGTCGGCCTGGCCGACGATGGTGCGGGCCATCAGGTTGCGGTCTTCGACGTCGGCCGAGCCGGTCTCGGACTCGCCTTCGAGGTCGTCGTCGACGTCGGCCACGACGATGCGGTGGCAGCGGCGGAGCGAGGCGACCGCCGCTTCGAAGGCGCGGGCGCGGATCGCGGTCCAGTCCCGATGGTGGCGAAGGCCCAGGAGCAGTCGGTAGCCGCGGGCCTCGCCGTCGAACGTGAGCGCCCGGATCTCGTCGAGTGTCGGTGTCGCCCACGCGGTGGGCGTCGACCAGCTCCTGGACGCCCGGGATCACGTCCTGGGCGTCGTGCATCATGGCCAGATCGGCGTCGAGGCACAGGTCGGCCAGTGCGACCAGGTTGCGATGTCGGGGATCGACCGCCAGTCCCTGTGCCAGTGCCATGGCCAACGTGCTGGAGCCGCCGCCACCCGGTCCGGTGATACCGATGAGGTTGCCCTGCCACTGGCCGGCGGGGTCGTCGGCCAAGGAGGTTCCCGGTAGCCGGTCGACCTGTCCGATCGGCGAGCTGTGTTGGTGGAGGAGGTCGACCAGTTCTGTGCGGCGTGAATCCGTCGGCCACTACGGCCGATGTTCCCAGGTCGGCCCAGTTCGCCTGGCGTACGCCGTCGTCGACGACGATGACCGCACATCCCGCATCGCGAGCTTCGTCGAACAGGTCTCGGTCGACGCCCGGGAGCGATCCGTCGGCCAGCAGAGCGGAGAACGCTCTGCCCGTGGCGAGTCGAGCTCGAACCTCTTCTGCGCTGACGCACTTGAGGTAGTCGATCGGTGCCATCGCGGAGCTGGCCCAACGGCCGACCTCTCGGAACCATCCCGATCTGACGTGGGCCAGCCCCAGGACGACGAAACGTTCGGTCGACATGGGATCAGCCGCTGTCGGCGCTTGCGTCGTCGTCGTCGGTGGCCGCCGGTTCCTCGGCTCGCGCTGCGAGACCGGAGAACTGGCTCGATCCGACGCCGCCGGGCGGGGGTTCGCTGTGGTGTCGATCAGCGTGAGCGTGCCCGCGGCGCCGGCGTTGATCAGGTCGAGCACGGTCTGGTACGAGTCGACCTGAAGGTGGACCGCCAGGGTCTGCTCGCTCCTGCGCTGTCGGCGCGACCTGGACGATGCGAGCCGCGCGGGCGACCACCTCGGTGCGCGTCCGGGCCGTCTCCTCGAACGTTCCGATGACGTCGACGGTGAGATTCGCCGACGCTTGACCGTTCATCGCCCGGGCTTCGTCGATGTGCGACAGTGACCGTCCAACCGTCCGGGCAGGAGGCTCGCCGCCTTCGATCTGGCGGTAGTCATCGACGAGGGCCAGCGTTCCCTCGCGTATCGGGGTCTGGGCGATCCAACGTGGATCGGCCTCGCGGGCGCTGTTCCGGAACAAGGTGAAGGCGTCGACCTCATCCGGCAGGACCATCTCGGTGATCTCGAAGTCCTCCATCCCGACGAGGTCTCCGGCCTGCACGTCCTGGGCGAGGACGAGGTACTCGACCGTGGGCTCGCCGTCGTCGCGGGTCAGCGCCCAGAGCACGCCGAGGCGGCCAGGGCGACGAGGAGCCCGCCGACCACTGCCCTGCCGCTGGGCAGCCGCTTGGTGGTCCCACCGTCTCGGCGTGGGTTGGGCGCGTCCACGGCGTCACCGTTGCTGCGTTCGCTGGCCAGGAACTCGGTAGTCGCCATGTTCGCCGTTGTTGGTGGTCGCCGCCCCTTGAGGCTCCCGCTGAGGGAGCGAAGCAAGGACCGGGCCATATGCCACCAACGGCGAGGGTCCTTGCGCCTTCACTGCATGATAAGCACCTACACCGTCGCGAGAAAATTTCGGTCGGCGTCGGTGCCGGTGTCAGTCTGGTGCCGATAGGGCGAGAAGTCTAGGAAATATCCTGAGAGGTTGTCTACGATGACGGTATGACGTCAGAGAACACCGAACCCGAGGCGGAGCAGTCCGGGCCGGGGGTGTCTCGACCGGTTGCCGAGTCCACCGCCGACATCCAGTGGGTGAACACCGGCGAGGCGGCCAAGCGGCTCGGGGTCACCACCCGCACGCTCTACCGCTTCATCGACGAGGGGCAGCTGGCCGCCTACCGCTTCGGCCGGGTCATCCGGCTCAAGGAGAACGACATCGCCGGCTTCATCGACGATCTGTCGCATCGAGCCCGGCACGCTCGAGCACCTCTACCCCGAGTCCGCTCCGGCCAAGGACTGAGTCCACCCAGGGACTGAACCGCCGGGACTGAAGCCCGGGAACCGGCCGGGGGTCAGCGTGCGATGGCCAGCTCGGCGATGAGTGCGACCTGGAGATAGGCCGTCGGGGGAGGATCGCCGTCCATGCGCAGCGTGAGGACATCGCGCCCGACCGAACGGAGCTCGCCCACGTGCGGATCAGGATCGCCGATCAGCCCGACGCGTAGGCGGGGCCGGTCCTCGCACAGGTAGCTCAGGGCGTCGGGGAGATCGACCTCGAGCGTCGCCGGCCGATCGCCGACGGTCTCGGCCTCCTGCGGGAGGGGACGGATCATCCCGAGGGCCCGGTAGGGCACCAGCTGGTCGATCCCGGTGTCGGTCCGCAGGATGCAGAAGTCCATGGCCACGGTGCGGACGATGCCCCGGTGCCGCCGGCCGGCGGACGTCGACACCACGATGGGGCGGCCCCGCTCGGCCAGGTCGAGGAGCACGCCGGTGAAGCTGGCGTCCTCGCTGGCCTGCTGCCGCAGCGACCGTTCCCGCGCCCGCGACCGAGCCGCCTCGTCCACCGTGGCGTCGGCCACGAAGTGGGCGAGCGACGCCGACAGGTCGGGCAGCGGCGCGCTGGGTCATGGGCAGAGGGTACGGGCGCGGCGTTCGCTGCGGTCCCGTTCGTTCACCGTTCATGGGGGTGGTCGTTGGGTGGGTGGAGTTGCCAGTGGCCGTTGGGGTTGCGGGTGAGGGTCCAGCCGCCTTCGTGGGCGAGGTGGTGGTGGTGATCGCATCCGGGGCACATGCGGTCGAGGTCGGTGTGGCCGCCTTGGGCGAAGGGGTCGATGTGGTGGATTTGGCAGTCGTCGAAGGGGACGTTGCAGTCTTCGTCCATGCCGCAGGTGGGGTATTGGGCTCGCAGCGCCATGCGCTGGGCCCGTGTCGCGAGCCGCCGTTCGCGGCCCACGTCGAGGGCCTGGCTGTTGCCGCCGAGGACGATGGGGATGATGCCGGCGTCGCAGGCGATGCGTCGGATGGTCTCGGCCGGCACCGGCGTGCCGCCCTGGGTTTCGGCGGTGCGCTTCTTGCCTTCGGGTGAGGTGGTGGCGCTGTCGGGGCTGGTGGTGACCCGGTCGGCGAGGGTGTCGTAGTCGATGAGCACCATCACCGCGGCCGACTCGGTGGTGGAGACCCGCTGGCCGACGATCAACGCGTGCAAGGCTTCGGCGGCGAGTTGGGCCTGTTGGCGGGGGGTGATGTTGCGGGCCCCGGCCGCGACCCGGGCCGCGATTTCGCGGTCGATGGCGTTGTGGATGGCTTCGGCCCGGATGGGATCCCATTGGCCTTCGACGTGGCCCATCCCGGTGGCGGGGTCGGTCCATTTCCGGGCCCGGGAGTTCCGGCGCTGTTTCTCCAGTTCACCGATCCCGTCGTCACCCATCAGCCGGTCGACCAAGGCGCGGCAGCGCTGCTCGAAGTCTGGGACCGAGAGGCCGTCGGCGATGGCCTCGGCCACCAGCCGCTCGGACTGCTCCTCGAACGCCTTCTTCTCCCGACCCGACAGCCGGTTGGCCTGCCGGGTCAACACGTCGGCATGCCCGGCACCCAGGGTGCCGTCCTCGAGCGCCCCCAGGGCTTCGGGCATCTTCTGCATCGCGTCACCCCGCTTGGCCGCTTGGGCCGCTTCGCGGTCGCCCAGGCCGGCCCGTCTTGGCCGTCTTGTTCGGATCCGACCGCTGACCCTGCTGTTGCAGCCGCCGCGACCGGGCCGTCGCCTTGGCCAACACCCCGGTCAACCAGGAGTTCACCGTCCCGATATCGGCACTCAACGCGTCGACCGCCTCGGCCGGCATCCCCGCGATCTGCTCCTCCAGCTGCCGGACCCGGGCCGCGACCGCGACCGGGTCGGACTCGGTCACGTTGATCACGTCACCATCCATCGTGAGCGCCATCACAGCCTTCTCTCACCTTGGTCCACCGTGCCAAAGAGCCCACCACAGGGCTGAGCGCACCCCTTCGTCGGTCTGGCTCGAAGCCTCATCGTCAGAGGGGTACGTATGTTCGATACTACCCACCCGACACCACCAGCACAACCCCGAATCCGAACAACTTCGCCATCTTCCATGGGTATGCAACGCTCTTGCACCCGGTATGACGTCGCTATCCAGCCGGGCCTGGCTGGGATCATGACGAGCGACCTCGTGACGGAGGCCCCTAACCCTCGGGTCGAGGTGGCGCGACGGTGTCCGTATGAGGCTTCGCCTGTGGCTGATGGTGCTGGGAGTGCTGGCGCTGGCGATCATCGTCGGCGCCGTAATGGCCCTCGTCGGCGAGACCGACGACGATCCGGTGTCCCAGAGCACGACCGCTCGGACCACCATCGTGACCGAGACGACGTCGGCACCGGAGCACGCTGCGACGACGACCACGACCACGACCACGATGACGGCATCGACCACGACCGTCGGCCCCACCGCCGCCGACGACCTCGCCCCGTTCCTTGCAGCGGCTTCCGAGCTGGACGGTCGACTGAACGCGGCGGCCGACGCGATCAACGGCAGCATGACCGAAACCGAGATGGTGGTCGCCCAGGCCACGGTCGATCTCGTGCAGGCGACCAGGACGCAGATCGACGTGGTGGAGGCGGCGATCCCGGCAGGTATGGAGCCCGAGCTGCTCCGCTCGACGCTGCTCGTCTTCAGCGATCTGGTCTCACGGTCGCTACGCGATGTCGCACTGGGACTGGCCCCAGCCGCCCGGCTACGAGACGGTCGCGCTGGGTGGCACCAACGTGCTCTCCTGCCTGCGCAACGGATCGGAGGCAGCGGCCCGCTACCCGGCCGATCTCGCCGCACTCCGCTCCCTTGCGCAATCGACGTCCCCTGTCATGGCGGTGGCGCCGGATTCCCGCGCCGCCCAGGACCTCGCCGTCCGGGTCGAGTCGATCGCGAACGGCAACGCCTGCTGTGAGGGGTGTGGCGGCTTCGTCGTGACCGAGCTGGCTCGGATCACCTACGTGGACAACCCGCAGGTCGACCCGCAGACCGGTGCCCGCATCGACGGCCACATCAGCGGGGCTCCCTTCCAGACCGACTATGACGCAGGGGTCGGCTGGACCGTCCTGGTCTTCGTCGGCTGACCGCGGAACTCATGAGCCGGCGGAGGGTGAGATCCGGCGGCGGACTCCTCGGCGCAATCGCAGCTGCGCTCGCGCTCCCACTACCCTTGGCCGAACACGATGACGACCGAGCCCCACAAGATCTTCGTTCCCGGGAACCATCTCATGACCGGGCTGCTCGGCGAGCAGGACGAACTGCTGCGCGTGATCGAGGCTGCGTTCGAGCGCACCGACATTCACGTGCGGGGCAACGAGATCAGCGTCCACGGGACCGACGGCGCCAAGGTCGCCGGCCTCTTCGACGAGTTGGTCTCGCTGATGCAGGCGGGCCACCCGCTCGAGCCTGCCGGGCTCGCCCGCATGATCGAGATGGTCAAGCAGGACGAGTCGGTCACCGAGCTCTTCTCCACCGAGGTGCTCCGCACCGGCCACGGCCGCATCGTGCGCCCCAAGTCGGCGGGTCAGAAACGCTACGTCGACGCCATCGCCGAGCACGTGATCACGTTCGGTCTCGGGCCCGCCGGCACCGGCAAGAGCTGGCTGGCGGTGGCGTGCGCCGTGCAGGCGCTGAAGGAGAAGGAGGTCGAACGCATCCTGCTGACCCGGCCCGCGGTCGAGGCCGGCGAGCGGCTGGGCTTCCTTCCCGGCGACCTGATGGCCAAGATCGACCCCTACCTGCGGCCCCTCTACGACGCCCTCTACGACATGTTCGATCCCGAGGTCGTGCCCAAGCTGCTGGAACGGGGCCAGGTCGAGGTGGCGCCCCTGGCGTTCATGCGGGGCCGCACGCTCAACGGCAGCTTCATCATCCTCGACGAGGCGCAGAACACCACCGCCGAGCAGATGAAGATGTTCCTCACCCGTATCGGCTTCGGCTCCAAGGCTGTCATCACCGGCGACACCAGCCAGGTCGACATGCCCGACGGGCGCAGCGGTCTCGACGGACTGGAGGAGGTCCTGGGCGGCATCGACGGGGTCTCGTTCGTCCGGCTGGGTAGCCGCGACGTGGTGCGGCACCGGATCGTGCAGGACATCGTCGACGCCTACGACCGCGCCGATTCGGGATCCCGTGGGGGCTGAGCCCACGGCGGCGACGGTGCTCGTCGAAGCGATCGACGCCGAAGACGAAGGCGAGACCACGGAGCGCCGTCGACCTGGATCGATGGACCGACCTGGCCCGCTCGGTGCTCGCCGGGATGGACTTCGGCCGCCCCGTCGAGATGGGCCTGCGCTTCGTCGGCCGAGCCGAGATGACCCAACTGAACGAGCAGCACATGGGCCACGACGGTCCCACCGACGTGCTGTCGTTCCCGGTCGACGGCGACCCGCGTGCGAACGAGACCAGCGCTGGAGCATCAGCGGCGGACGAGCCCGCCGTCCTGGGCGACGTCATCGTCTGCCCGGCGGTGGCAGCTGAGGGCGCCGCCGAGCGGTCGGTTTCCCTCGACGACGAGCTGGCCCTGCTGATCGTGCACGGCGTCCTGCACCTCCTGGGGTGGGACCACGTCGACGCCGGAAGAGACCGCGGTGATGC
Source organism: uncultured Acidimicrobiales bacterium (assembly GCA_963793475.1). Taxonomy (GTDB): domain Bacteria; phylum Actinomycetota; class Acidimicrobiia; order Acidimicrobiales; family CAWCAL01; genus CAWCAL01. The sequence goes on along the minus strand of CAWCAL010000006.1, from coordinate 305,776 downwards.
AGTCCGAGGAACGCAGGCTCCTGAGGGAGCACCACGTGACCACATCCGTGAGCGGCCTCGAGATCCTGGCTCTCATCGCCGCCGTCCTCGCTGCGGTATTCGCCGCGTTCCTCGCCGTCGCCGAGACCAGCCTGACCCAGATGAGCCGCGCCCGCGCCGCCGCGCTCGTCGACGAGGGCCGGCCCCGCTCCGAGACCCTGGCCCGCCTGGTCCGGCGCCGAGCCCGCGTCCTCAACCCGGTGCTCTTCCTCCTCCTGACCTGCCACCTCGGTGCGGCCACCATCGTCGGCGCCCTGGCCCAGAGCCGGTGGGGGACCGCCGGTGTCGTCGGCGCGTTCATCGTCGAGCTGCTCGTCCTGTTCGTGCTGGCCGAGGCCGTGCCGAAACGGTGGGCGCTGCAGGACCCCAGCCGCGCCGCACTTCGGGTGGCACCGATGGTGGACGGCCTCACCCGGGTGGCGCCGCTGCGGTGGATCACCAATGCGCTGATCGCGGTGGCCAATGTGATCCTCCCCGGCCGGGGGCGACGGGGCCCGGCCCCCACGGAGGAGGAGCTGCTCGCCTTTGCCCAGGTCGCCGCCGAGGCCGACGTGATCGAGATCGAGGAGCGGGCGCTGATCGAGTCGGTGATCGACTTCGGCGACACGGTCGTACGCGAGGTGATGGTGCCCCGCACCGACATGATCACCGTGCCGATCGACGCCACCGTGTCCGAGGGCATCGAGGTGTCGATGCAGCACGGCTTCTCCCGGCTGCCCGTGTCCCGGGAGGGCATCGACGACCTGGTCGGCGTGCTGCACATCAAGGACCTGATGCGGGTCGAGCACGGCGAGGGCGGCGACGGCACCGTGGCGCCGTACCTGCGGTCACCCCACTACGTGCCCGAGACCAAGCGGGTGTCCGAGCTGCTGCCCGAGATGCAGAACGAGCAGTTCCACATCGCCATCGTGATCGACGAGTACGGCGGTACCGCCGGCATCGTCACCCTGGAGGACCTGATCGAGGAGCTGATCGGCGAGATCGTCGACGAGTTCGATCGCGAGGAACCGCTGCTCGAACCGTTGCCCAACGGCGAGGTGCGGGTCGACGCCCGGCTGCCGGTCGACGAGCTCGAGGAGATCCTGCGGATCGAGTTGCCCGCCGGCGACTGGGACACCGTCGGAGGGCTGCTGTTCGACCAGCTGGGCCACGTGCCGGTCGAGGGTGAGCACGTGGACCTGTCCGGCCATCGGCTCGCCGCCGAGCGGGTCCAGGGGCGCCGCATCCAGCGGGTGCGCGTGACCCGGGTGCCGGCATGAGCGGGCCCGAGCCGCCGGTGTTCGGCGAGGAAGACTTCGGTGACTTCCGCTCGGGATTCGCCACCCTGGTCGGGCGCCCCAACGTGGGGAAGTCGACGCTGCTCAACAAGCTGCTGGGCCAGAAGGTCACCATCGTCTCCGAGCGGCCGCAGACCACCCGCACCGAGGTGCGCGGCGTCCTGCATCGGCCCGAGGCGCAGATCGTCTTCGTCGACACGCCCGGGATCCACCGGCCGCGGTCGCCGCTCGGTGGGGTTCTCAACGAGACGGCCGCCGAGGCGGCGCGGGGTGCCGACGTCGTGGTGCTCGTGTTGGACGCCACCGGGCCCGTCGGTCCCGGCGACACCCACATCGCCGGGACGATCCCGGCCGGCAGCATCGTCGCCGTGAACAAGATCGACCTGGCCAAGCCCGACCAGGTGGTGGCGCAGCTGGCCAAGGCCGCCGAGCTCACCTTCGCCGACGACTCGGTGGCGCGCCACAGCGCCGAGTTCGTCCCCATCTCGGCCGAGACCGGCGAGGGGCTCGACGTGCTCATCGAACTGATCGTCCAGCGCCTGCCGCCGGGACCCCAGCTCTATCCCGACGACATGGTCACCGATGTGCCCGAGGCGTTCTGGGTGGCCGAGCTGGTGCGCGAGCAGCTGCTGGCGATCGTGCGCGACGAGCTGCCGCACTCCATCGCCACCCGGGTCACCGAGTGGGAGTGGCCCCGAGTGCGCTGCGAGATCCTGGTCGAACGCGACTCCCAGAAGGGCATCGTCATCGGGAAGAAGGGTGCGGTGCTCAAGCAGGTCGGCATCGCGGCCCGCGAACAGATGTCCGAGGGAGCGTTCCTGGAGCTGCACGTGAAGGTCGACGCCGACTGGCAGAAGCGGCCCCGGGCCCTGGAGCGCCTCGGCTACGGCGGCCACCCCGTCTGAGCCCCGCACCTCCCGGCCCGCAAACCGAAGCTCCACCTCTCGGTCCCAACATCGCGCATCTCACCCCGAGAAAGGATCGGATTCCGACCCCGCCGGACGGAATTTCGGCCTGGGGTTTGGGGGGAGTCGTCAGATGCCTCGGAGGAACGTCAGCGCCTCGTCGCGGTCCTTGGTGCGGCGCATGGGCGGCAGCGCCCGGATCAGCTCCCACCGGTACGTGTTGGCGCTGGCCAGCCGCGGATCGAGCACGGCGACCACACCGCGGTCGGTGGTCGACCGGATGAGACGGCCCGCTCCCTGGGCCATGAGAGTGGCCGCCCGCGGCAGATCGACCATCCGGAACGCCGCCGCCTTGTGCCGGTCGCGTCGGGCCTGGAGCAGCGGGTCGTCGGGTCGGGGAAACGGGATGCGGTCCAGCACCACAAGCGACAGGGTGCGGCCCGGCACGTCAACGCCCTGCCAGAAGCCCATGGTGGCGAACAGCGAAGCACTCTCGTCCTCGACGAACCGCTCGATCAGTGCCCGTTTGGTGCCGTCGCCCTGCGCCAGCATCGGCCCCGGCAGGCGCCCGTCCAGCAGCTCCTTCATCCGATCCAGTGCCCGCCAACTGGTGAACAGCGCCAGGGTGCGCCCACCGGCCGCATCGATCAGCTCGGCCAGCTCGTCGGCCGCGGCCTCGGCGTGCGCCTCGGCCCGCGGATCGGGCAGGTGGGCGGCGCAGTAGAGGAGGCTCTGCTCCTCGTAGTCGAACGGGCTGCCGACGTCGGCCAGCTCGCTTCGGTCGGACGGCACGCCAAGCTCGTCCGGCAACGTCGCCGGGAGCGTGGCGCTGGTGAGCACCACCGTGTTGGTCTCCCACAGCGACGCGTTCAACACCTCGGCCACGTCGATGGGGGCGACCCGGAGCACCACCCGGTCGGTCGGGCCCTCGATCCAGGCCACACTCTTGGCCTCGTCCGAATTCAACGCCCGGTCGAGATCGTCGGCCAGCGCGGTGGCGGCGGCCATGGCCCGGTTGCGGCGGGCGGCCACGTCGGCGCTCTTGTTGCCGTCGATGGATCGCAGGCCGGAGATGAGCGGTTCGAGCGCGGCCCGACCCAGCAACAGCGCATCGTTGATGGGGCCCTCGGCGCCGGGCTTGACCCGGTGGAACCGGTCGTCGTCGAACGCGTCGGCGACCCGCCGACCCACCTCTTCCAGAGCGTCGACCGCGACCGGGTCCTCGAGGATGGTGCGGGTGACGCGGGCCAGGTGCGAGAAGCGTCCGCTGCCGATCTCGAGACCGGCCGTGTTGGACACCACCTCGGCCAGCTGGTGGGCCTCGTCGATCACGACCACGTCGTGCTCGGGCAGGATCGGAGCGTCGCCGGCCAGGTGCAGCCCCAGCAGGTAGGTGTTGACCACCACCACGTCGGCCTCGGCCGCCTTCGCCCGGGCCATCTCGGCGAAGCAGTCACCACCCCGGGGACAGTCCTTCGCCCCCGGGCACTCTCGGGCCGACACGCTGATGGCCGACCACGCCGTGCCCGACGGCTGATCGTCGAGCTCCTCGCGGTCGCCGGTTTCGCTGGTCTCGGCCCACGCGCTCAGTCGGTCCAGCTCGGAGGGCGAGATGTCGGCATCGATGCCCGACAGGCGCTGCTGGCCGGCGTCGGCCACCTCGTCCAGCCGCTGGCGGCACACGTAGTTGCTGCGCCCCTTCAGGACGGCGTAGGTCACGTCGGGGGCCAGGTGCTCCTCCAGGAACGGAAGATCCTTGGCGCCCAGCTGGTCCTGGAGGGCCTTGGTGGCGGTCGCGATCACGGTCCGCCGTCCGCTCTGGATCACCGGCACCAGATAGGCCAGCGACTTACCGGTGCCGGTGCCGGCCGCCACCGCGACGTGGGTGTGGTCCTCGATGGCCTGGGCGACCAGCCGGGCCATCTCGAGCTGGCCCGAGCGCCGCTCGCCGCCGCCCGGAAGATGGGCGGTGAGCTCCTCGATCGCCTCGACGGCCGCCGCTCCGGGATCCACCCGGCGACCCTACCGCCGGAACCCGCCGGCGGCCGCCGTCCACGGCATGGGCCGGACACACCAGCGGGGTAACGTCGGGAGGTGATCGATCCCGCCAACATCCCCCGCCACGTCGCTCTCATCATGGACGGGAACGGACGGTGGGCCACCCGTCAGGGTCTGGCCCGGACCGAGGGGCACGCGGCCGGCGAGGACGCCCTCTTCGACGTTGCCGAGGGCGCGCTGGAGATGGGGATCGAATGGGTCACCGTCTACGCGTTCTCCACCGAGAACTGGAAACGGCCCGCCGACGAGGTCAAGTACCTGATGGAGTTCAACGAGGGCATCCTGCTGCGCCATCGTGACGACCTCCACAGCCGCAACGTGCGGATGCGCTTCATCGGCCGGCGCAACTGGCGCGTACCTCGTCGGATCCTGCGCCGCATGGACGAGTCGATCGAGCTCACCAAGGACAACACCAAGATGACCTTCACGGTGGCGTTCAACTACGGCAGCAGGCCCGAGCTGGTCGACGCGGTCAAGGCCATCGTGGCCGAGGGCGCCAAACCCCGCGACGTGGACGAGGAATTGATCGCCTCCCACCTCTACGACCCCGAGATGCCCCCGGTCGATCTGCTGGTCCGCACGTCGGGCGAGCATCGGATCTCCAACTTCATGCTCTGGCAGGCTGCGTACAGCGAGCTGGTGTTCACCGACGTGCTCTGGCCCGACTTCCGCCGCGAGCACCTCCACCGGGCGGTCGAGGAGTATCAGCGGCGCAACCGCCGCTTCGGCGCGCTCGACGACGAGCCGGCGGCACCCGCGTGACCACTCGGGGCGGGCCGGCCTGATGCCGCTGTACCGGGACCGCGGGGTGGTCCTGCGCACCTACAAGCTGGGCGAGGCCGACCGCATCCTGCACATCTGCACCATGGAGCACGGCAAGGTGCGCGCCGTGGCCAAGGGTGTCCGCAAGACCAAGTCCAAGTTCGGGGCCCGGCTCGAGCCCACCAGCCACTGCGCGCTGCAGCTCTACGAGGGTCGCGAGCTGGACATCGTCACCCAGGCCGAGACCGTCGACCACTTCCGGGCCATCCGCGAGGACTTCGATCGGTTCGCCAAGGCCACCGCCATGCTCGAGGCGGTCGATCTGGTCCTGCAGGAGGGGGAGTCGACGCCCGAGATCTACACCATGCTGGTGCGGGCGCTACGGGCTCTGGCCGAGCGCGATGCTCCGCTGGTGGCGCCGGCCTTCCACCTGAAGCTGCTGGCCCACGACGGTGTCGCCCCGCACGTCGACAGCTGCGTGTCGTGCGGCGAAGCCGACGAGCCCATGGTGGCCTTCGACGTCGCCTCGGGTGGCACGACCTGTGCCAATTGTCGTGCGGGGCGGCCACTCACGGCCGAGGCGCACGCGTTGCTGTTGCAGATCCTGGGCGGCCAGTTGGGAGCGGCGTTGAACGAGGAGCCCTCGTCCGCCACCCACGAGGTGGCCGACGTGGCCACGAAAGCGTTGGAGTACCACCTCGAGCGCCGGCTACGGGCGCACCAGGCACTGGAGAGGTCCTGAACCATGGCGAACCCGACCGGGAGCGAGGAGCGGTTCTTCCCGTACCGGCTCGACCGGCGGTTCTCGGCGGTGTTCACCGTCCTGGGGGTGGGCGACCGGGACGGGGTGACCCTCACGTCCGACGACCGGCTGGTGGCCACCTATGGGCGGAAGCGGATCGAGAGCCCGCTGGCCAATGTCGACCACACGCTTCGAACCGGACCGCACCGCTGGTGGACGGCGGTCGGGTTGCGCCTCAGCTTCGCCGACGACGGCCTCACCATGGGCACCAACTTCGAGGCCGGGCTCTGCATCGCCTTCGTGGAGAGGATTCCGAAGGTCATCGGGCTCCGCGATCACTCGGCCCTGTGGGTGAGCGTCGCCGACCCCGAGGCCCTGGCTGCCGCGATCGGCCGATGACGGGGTCACGTGGCTGTGCGGGAGGGGCCGCCCCCGCCCGTCCCGGCGTTGCCGGTCAGGAGCCCTGACCGGCCAGGGCCGCAACCTCCTGCGCCGTCAGCCCCCGCTGCAGGATGCGCACATCGTCGACCAGCCCGTCGAAGTGGCGGCCGCCCGCGCCGGGGGGCTGGGCGCCGACGGCCACCGGCACCGACGCGTCCCTGTCGACCGGGCCGAACAGCGCAGTGCTGGCGACCTCGACGCCGTCGAGGTGGAGGCGAAGGACGGCGCCGTCGTGGGTGAGCGCCGCGTGGTGCCACTCGCCGATCCCCAGCTGTCCACCCCTCGCGCGGAGGGTGGTGGTGACGCCGCCGACGCGCACGCGTGCCCGTAACCGGATCTCGTTGCCCACCTTGATCGTGCTGAGCATGAAGACGTGCTGGTTCGCCGCCGTTCCCGTGGCCTTCGACACGAGACGAGCGTCGGTGGTCGAGAAGGAGTCGGCCTTGAACCAGAGCGCAACGGACAGTCCGTCGCCCGCGGCGTCGACGCCGGGGAGCTGGATCGCGTCGTCGGCTCCGTCGAGCCGGACCGAGGAGTCGCTCCCGTCGGGCGTGTCGGTCTCGAACGATGCTCCGTTGGCCAGCGTGCCGTCGTTGCCCTGACCGCTGACGTCGCCGGCGGTCGTGCCCCCTGCCTCGTCGAGCGGGAGTCGGACCAGGACATCGTCCGGGTTGTTCACGACGACGGTGAAGCTGGTCGGGATCGACGAGCGACCGGGATCGCCGTCGGTGACCGCCAGCGAGAACGTGTCGACGGACGCTTCGCCGGGATCGTGCTCATAGGCCAGTGCGTTGCGGTCGACGTCCGCCTGGGTGAACGTCGTGCCGGCCCCCAGTGCGGCTCCGTCGAGGTTCAGGGTGCCTGCGGCGGGGGCCGCCGTCAGCGTGTAGGTGAGCTGCGCCGGGCCGTCGTCGCCGTCGATCGTCGAGAGGCGCGACCCGTCGATCACGAGGGTCCCTCCGGGGTCGACGGCGGCGATGTGGGTCTTCGACGACAGGTGCACGGCGACGGAGTCGTCGTCGCGGGTGGCCGAGAGGAGGTCCATGTCCCCGTCGTTGTCGAAGTCGATGGCGAAGACGCCGTAGGCGCCCTCGGCGGTGGGATCGACGGCGCGGGCGGCGAAGGTGCCGCTGCCGTCGTTCTCGTACCACGCGATCGTGTCGTCGTCGGCGCTGGCTGCGATTGCGTCCATGTCCCCGTCGCCGTCGATGTCGGAGGCGATCACCGAGCGGGCGCCACGGGCCGAGGCGTCGATGACCTGCTTGGTGAAGCCACCCGCACCGTCGTTCTCGTACCAGGTGATGCTGTCGGCGACCTGCAGGGCGGCGAGCACGTCGATGTCCCCATCGCCGTCCAGGTCGGCCGGAGCGACGTAGTACCCGCCGTCGGCGTAGTCGTCGATGGTGCGTTCGATGAAGCCGCCGCTCCCGTCGTGCTCGTACCAGGTCACCCGGTCGTCGGCGTTGCTGGTCGCGAGGATGTCGGTGAGACCATCGCCGTCGAGGTCGGCGGCCTCGGCCCGCTTGGCGCCCCTGGCGCTCGAATCCACGGTGAACCGGGTGAAGCCTTCCGCTCCATCGTTCTCGTACCACGTGATGGTGCCGGCGTCCTGATTGCTGGCCACGAGGTCGAGGTCCCCGTCGTCGTCGAGGTCGTTGGTGACCACCGAGTGGGCGCCGTTCGCCGCGCTGTCGATCACCCGGCGGGTCCACGACGCGGTGCCGTCGTTCTCGTACCAGGTGAACGTGTCGACGTCGTACCCGCCGGCGAGGAGGTCGAGGTCGCCGTCGCCGTCGAGATCGTCGACGTGCAACGGGTACGCCCCGCCCAGTCCACCGTCGACGACTCCCGGCGCGAAGTTGCCGTTCCCGTCGTTCCGGAACCAGAGGACCCGGCCGTTCACGTAGTCGGTCGCGGCGACGTCGGTGTCGCCGTCGCCGTCGAAGTCGCCGCCGACCGCCATGTGCGTCTCGGCGACACCGGTCCCGATCACCTGGCGAGTGAACGACACCGTGCCGGTCACGATGCGCGGGGTCGAACCGGCGGTGCCGCCCGGCGCGACCGTGACGCGCACCGTGGCGGGATCGGACGTACCCGATCCGTTGGTGGCCCGGTAGGAGAAGGTGTCCACCCCGGCAAACCCCGGGTCGGGGGTGTACGTGAACGATCCGTCGGGCGCAAGCGCAAGGACTCCACTGCCGGCATCCTGCTCCAGCGCGACCGAGACCGGCCCCTCCGAGAGGTCATTGGCGAGGACTCCCGATCCGGCGCCGACGGTCAGCGATGTGGCGAACGGGGTGCCGTACGTGTCGTCCACCGCCACCGGGGGCAGCGGGACGTCATCGACGGTCCAGGTGAACGACGCGGTGTCGGTGCCGCCTCGGCCGTCGACGACGGTGACGTCGACCGCGTAGGGGGAACCGGTGGCGGCGGTCGGGCTGATGGTGCCGCTGATCCGGCCCGTGCTCGGCTCGATGGTGAGTCCGTCGGGTAGGCCGGTGGCGGAGAACACGAGGGGGTCGCCGTCGTCGTCCGTGGCCGTGACCGGCAGGAGGACGTTGTCGCCCTCGTCATTGGCCTGGTCGCCGATCGGGTCGAGGACCGGATCGCGGTTCGGCACCTGGCTGCAACCGGCGCTGTGGCGGTCGGCGAGGTCGCCGGCGCCCAGTGCGGTGTCGTAGATGGCGACCAGGCAGAGGGTGCCGAGCCAGGGGCGGGAGCCGTCGACGATGTTGGCCAGGACCAGGGGGTAGCTGTCGGTCCAGTTGGCGACGGTCCCGGTCCGCTCCACGCTGGCTTCGGGCGTGCCATCGACGTACAGGGTCTCGACGCCGGTGCTGCTGCGGGTGAGGGCGACGTGGGTCAGCGCGGAGCCCGTTGCGGTGCCGGCAGGCGTGAACAGGGTGGGGGTGCCGGTGGCGGCGTCGGTGGTGCGGAAGCGGGTGGCGAAGGCGTCGTCGGGTTTGGAGCCCCAGGCGCCCTGGCCCAGCATGAAGTTGCGGGCGTTCGGGCTGGGTGCATTGGAGACGATCCGGGCGGGGCCGCTCTGTTCGCCGGGCGCAGGAGTGATCCAGCCTTCGATCGTCATCTCGCCGGAGGCCTTCACGGCGTCGATGACCTTCGTGGCCGGACCGCCCGAGGTGAGTGCGGTCGACGCATCGACGCTCAGTCCGCCTCCGGGGACCCAGGTGGTGTTGCCGGGGTTGGTGATCGTGAGGTCCAGGGGCGGACCCGAACCCGAGTCACCCACCGTGGTGCCGGTGCCTTCGGTGAAGTCGTATCGGACCACGGGCGTCGGGCCGCTGGGCGCCGTGTCGACCGTCCAGGCGAAGGTCGCCACGTCGGTGCCGCCGTTGTCGTCGTCGACGGTGACGGTGACGCTGGCGGTGACGATGGTGTCGGCGATGCCGGTGATCTCGCCGGTGGTGGGGTCGATGGTCCAGCCGGTCGGGAGGCCGGTGGCCGAGAAGCCGAGGGTGTCGCCGTCGTCATCGGTCGCGGTGGCGAAGAGGGAGACGGTTTGGCCTTGACCGGTGGTCTGGTCGCCGATGGGGTCGAGTACGGGGGCGACGTTCACCGGGGTGACGGTCCAGCCGAAGCTGGTGGTGGCGACGCCGCCGCGATTGTCTTCGACGGTCACGGTGACGGCATAGGGGGAGCCGGTGGCCGCCGTCTGGGTGACCTGGCCGGTGATCTCGCCGGTGGTGGGGTCGATGGTGAGGCCGTCGGCCAGACCGGTGGCCGAGTAGGTGAGGGAGTCGTTGTCGGGGTCGATGGCGTCGACGTCGACCGAGATGGTGTCGCCTTCGGCGTTGGTCTGGTCGGCGACGATGTCGACGGTGGGGTCGGTGTTCGGTGGGGCGTCGCAGCCGGCGTCGCGGTTGTCGGCGATGTCGGCCGGCGAGAGGGCGGTGTCGTAGATGGCGACCAGGCAGAGGGTTCCGAGCCAGGGGCGGGAGCCGTCGGCGGTATTGGCCAGGGTGAGGGGGTACCCGTCGTCCCAGGTTGCGGTGGAACCGGGGATCGTGCCGGTGGCCTCGGCGACGCCGTCGACGTAGAGGGTCATCGAGCCGCTGACGTTGCGGGTCAGCGCCACGTGGGTCGGCGCCGACGTGGTCGTACCGGCGGGGGTGAACAGGGTGGGAGTGCCGGAAGCGGTCGTGCTGGTGCGGAACCGGGAGGCGAAGACGTCGTCGGGTTTGGAGCCCCAGGCGCCCTGGCCCAGCATGAAGTTCCGGACGAAGGGGGTGGGCGAGCTGGAGACGATGCGGGCCGGACCGGACTGCTCGCCGGCGGCGGGCGTGAGCCATGCTTCGACGGTCATCTCACCGGAGGCCTGCACGGCGTCGGTCACCTTGGTGGCCGCGCCGGGCGAGACGATCGTGGTCGACGCGTCGATCGCAAGGCCTCCTCCGGGTTGCCAGGCCACGTTGCCCGGGTCCGAGATCGTCAGATCCAACGGCGGGCCCGAGCCCGAGTCGCGCACCGTCGTGCCTGATCCCTCGAGGAACTCGTACTTCACCAGCTCGCCGGGCGTGCGCGACGCGGCCGCAGGCGTCCCACTCGCGACGAGGACGCCGGCGACGATCGTCAGGGTGGTCAGGACGGCGAGAGGGATTCGCCGCCGTCCGGAACGATGAGTGCGCGTGGTCCCTGAGAGGGTGTGCATGTGCTTCGCCCTGTGCTTCCTTCGCCGCCTTCGCCGGTGCGCGACCCGTAGCGCACAGGCCCCGCGTCCCCCACTGGTCAGCGAAGGTACCGAGAGTGAGATCACGTGTCCAGGAACATGCGGAGAGTGACGGTTGAGGCCCGCACCAGGGACGTCGCAAACGTCGTGCCGCGGCCGGTCGACGACCACTACCGTGGTCGGCCATGTCTGCGCCCCCCGAGCAACCCGAGACCGCGGCCGGCTACGCCGTCCCCGACGTCATGGAGAAGGTCGTCAACCTCTCCAAGCGGCGTGGCTTCATCTTCCCGTCGGCGGAGATCTACGGCGGCTTCCGCTCCACCTACGACTACGGACCCATCGGGGTCCTCCTCCTCCGCAACGTCAAAGAGGCCTGGTGGCGATCGATGGTCCAGCTCCGCACCGATGTGGTGGGCCTGGACGCGGCGATCCTCTCGCCGCCGGCCGTCTGGGAGGCATCGGGCCATCTCACCAACTTCACCGACCCGCTGGTCGAGTGCCGCGAGTGCCACACCCGCCATCGCGAGGACCACCTCGACGATCTCGACACGTGCCCGGCCTGTGGCAAGACGGGCACGTTCACCGAGGCGCAGCACTTCAACCTGATGTTCAAGACCCAGGCCGGCCCGGTGTCCGAGTCGGCTGCCGACGTCTACCTCCGGCCCGAGACGGCGCAGGGCATGTTCCTCAACTTCGCCAACATCCTGAACACCAGCCGGAAGAAGCCGCCGTTCGGGATCGCGCAGATCGGCAAGTCGTTCCGCAACGAGATCACGCCCGGCAACTTCGTGTTCCGAACCCGCGAGTTCGAGCAGATGGAGATGGAGTTCTTCGTCCCGCCCGACGAGGCCGACCAGTGGTACGAGTACTGGTGCAAGGAGCGGTACGACTGGTACGTCGACCTGGGCATCCCGGCCGAGATGTTGCGGATGCGACCCCACGACGCCGACGAGCTCTCGCACTACTCCAGCGACACCAGCGACGTCGAGTACCTCTTCCCCTGGGGGTGGGGCGAGCTCGAGGGGGTGGCCAACCGGGGCAGCTACGACCTCGAGCAGCACGCCGAACACTCGGGCCAACGGCTCGACTACTTCGACCAGGCCAACAACGAGCGGTACGTCCCGCACGTGATCGAGCCGGCCGGCGGCGCCACCCGATCGATGATGGCGTTCCTTCTGGCCGCCTACGACGAGGACACGGTCAACGACGAGACCCGCACCGTGCTCCGACTCCATCCGCGCCTGGCGCCCTACAAGATCGCGGTGTTGCCGCTGTCGAAGAAGGACGAGCTGATCGCTCCGTCGCAGGAGGTCCTGGCCCAGCTGCAGCCCCGCTGGATGGTCGACTACGACCAGACGCAGGCCATCGGTCGTCGCTACCGCCGCCAGGACGAGCTGGGCACGCCGTACTGCGTGACCATCGACTTCGACACCCTCGACGACCACGCGGTGACCATCCGTGAGCGCGACTCGATGGAGCAGGTCCGGATCCCCATCGCCGACCTGGTGGACGTGGTTCCAGGACGCCCTCTCCTAGCGAGCACACCCGGGGTCAGGCACCGGTTGTGCTCGTTGGCGGGGCCCGGCGCACCGGGAGCAACCTGAGCACTCTGGGTGCCTGACCCCGAGAGGGTTCAGGTTCAACGCGGGCGTGGACGGATCGGCACGCTGGTAGCGTCGTCGCTCATGGTGGAGCCACGAGGACTCGGGTAGGGGGCGCCGGACATGGGCATCCTCGATGAGGACGTGAAGCTGGTCCGCGAGCGGTCCGACCTGGTGGCCATCGCCAGCCAGTACACCCAGCTCAAGCGCGTCGGCCGGCGCATGACGGGCCTGTGCCCGTTCCACTCCGAGAAGTCGGGATCGTTCTCGGTCAACGCCGAGGAAGGCCTCTACAAGTGCTTCGGGTGCGGGGTGGGCGGCGACGTCATCACCTTCGTCCGCGAGATGGAGCACCTGGACTTCGTCGGAGCGGTCGAGTGGCTGGCCGGCAAATCGGGCGTCACGCTGCGCTACACCGATCAGAACGAAGGCGAGAGTCGGCGCAAGCGGGACCGACTGGTGAAGGCCATGTCGGAGGTCGTCGACTGGTACCACGCCCGCCTGCTCGAGGCGCCAGACGCTGCGCCGGCCCGCAAGTATCTGCGGGGCCGTGGGTTCGACGGCGAGCAGGTCCGGGAGTATCACATCGGCTGGGCTCCGGACGACTGGGATGTCATGGTTCGCTCGGTCGGTCTGTCCCGTGAGGTGCTCGTCGAGCTCGGAGTGGGCCTGGTCAACAAGCGCAACCGGCTCCAGGACTTCTTCCGGGGCCGCGTACTGTTCCCCATCTTCGACGCTCAGGGCCGCCCCGTGTCCTTCGGAGGTCGGGTCATGCCCGGCGGCGAGGGCGCCAAGTACATGAACACGCGTGACACGACCCTCTACGAGAAGTCGCGCGACCCTCTACGGCCTCAACTGGCACAAGGATCCCATCGTCCGGGCCGAAGAGGTCATCGTGTGCGAGGGATACACCGACGTGATCGGGTGCGCGCAGGCCGGCCTGCCCCGGGCCGTGGCCACGTGCGGCACCGCCCTGACCGCCGACCACGTGCGCTCGATGAAGCGGTTCGCCAACCGGATCGTCCTCGCCTTCGATGCCGACGCGGCCGGCCAGGCGGCGGCCGCCCGGGTCTACGAGTGGGAGCGCAAGTTCGAGGTCGACGTGGCCGTCGCCGATCTCCCGCCGGGCGTCGATCCGGCCGACCTGGCCCGTACCGACCCCCAACGGTTGACGACCGCGATCGAGGACGCCATCCCCATGTTGGGCTTCCGGGTCGACCGGGCGTTGCGCAGCGGCGACCTCCAGACCCCCGAGGGCCGGGCCCGTGCCGCCGGCGCTGCGCTCGATCTGATCGCCGAGCACCCCAGTGACCTCGTCCGCGACCAGTACCTCATGGACGTGGCGTCGTGCTGCCGCATGACCCCCGAGCGGCTGCGCGAGATCGCAGCCGATCCGTCGCAGCGGCGACGGCGTGACGCCGACATCGATCTGCGGGAGGATGCACCGCCGCGGCGGGCCAGTCACGACGATTCGTCGGCGATGGAGCTGCTGCGGCTGGCTGTCAGCCACGGCGATTCGGTCTTCGAGTTGGCCGACGCCGCGCTCCTTCCCGATCCGGTCGTCGCCGAGGCCTACGACGCCCTGGCCGCCTCCGATTCGGTTGTCGATGCCATGGCGTCGGTGACGCCCGCTGCCGCCGAGTTGCTCGGTCAGGTCGCGGTCGAGGAGACCGACGCCGAGCTCGAGGACGTCGTCGCCCGGCTGCTCGATCGGTCGGCGTCGGCGGCGCTCGACGAGCTGGAAGCCGAAGCCCGGTCGTCCGACGATCCACTGGCCTACGCCACCATCACGGGTTGGCTGAAGCTGCACATCGAGTCGCTTCGCCTCAACCCCGACGTGCGATCCGAAGAGACGATGGCCCTGCGCGACTGGATCATCGACCGGGTCGCCGCATGAGCGAGCCCGCCCCCGATCCGGTCCTTCCCGGAGTTTCCCCCGAGCAGGTTCACGCCCTGCTGGCCATCGGCCGCATCCGTGGCTCGATCACCTCGGACGAGGTGATGGGCGTCCTGAAGGGCGTCGAGCTCTCCGAAGAGGTCATCCTCAGCATTCGGGCCATGCTCGCCGGCGAGGGTGTCGTCCTGGACGAGTCCGTCGAACCCCACGAGGCCCACGAGGACGACGCGCTGGCAACCGTGGCCGAGCAGGAGGCGGCCATCGCTGCCCCCGAGCCCGAGGACCCACCTGCGGTCGCCGCCGCCCCTCCCGAGGAGCCGCCCCAGCCGGAGACGCCCGCCGAGCGGCGGGCCCGCCGGCCCCGGCGCTCCATCGCCAAGCCGACCCACACCACGGTCACGGCCGATTCGGTGCGGATCTACCTGAAGGAGATCGGCCAGGTCCCCCTCCTGACCGCGGACGAGGAGGTGTCGCTGGCCAAGCGCATCGGCGCGGGCCTCGAAGCGACCGAGCGCATCGCGGCCATGGAGGAGGAGGGACGTTCGCCACCCTCGACGAGGTCGAGCGGCAGCGCCTGCTCCGCCGCAAGCGCAACGGTGACCGGGCCCGCGACGACCTCACCCGCGCCAACCTGCGGCTGGTGGTCTCCATCGCCAAGCGGTACGTGGGTCGGGGCATGCCGATGCTCGACCTGATCCAGGAGGGCAACCTGGGCCTGATGCGGGCGGTCGAGAAGTTCGATCACACGAAGGGTTTCAAGTTCTCCACCTATGCCACGTGGTGGATCCGCCAGGCCATCACCCGCGCCATCGCCGACCAGTCCCGCACCATCCGCGTCCCGGTGCACATGGTCGAGTCGATCAACCGGGTGCTTCGCACCCAGCGCGCGATGCTCCAGGACCTCGAGCGGGAGCCCACCATCGACGAGCTGGCCGATCGGGTCGACCTGACCCGACGCACGGGTGCGGGAGATCCTGCGCATCGGGCAGGATCCGCTGTCGCTCGATTCGCCGGTCGGCGACGAGGACGACACCAACCTCGCGGACTTCATCGCGGACGATCGGCTCGAGGCCCCGCCGACGTGACCGCCCGTCACATGCTGGGCGAGGCGGTCAGCGAGGCGCTCGACGATCTCTCCGACCGTGAGAAGAAGGTGGTGCGCATGCGGTTCGGGCTGGACGACGGTCGGCCCCGCACGCTCGAAGAGGTGGGCCGGGAGTTCGGCGTGACCAGCGAACGGATCCGCCAGATCGAGTCGAAGACCCTGGCCAAGCTGCGCCACCCGCTGCGCAGCGAGAGTCTGCGCGACTATCTCGAGGAAGCGTGAGGCGATAGCCCGCGGCTCGACCCGGTGCGACTGCTATCGTTCAGCGTCTCCTTCCGGGGTAGCTCAGCTGGCAGAGCAACGGACTGTTAATCAGTGGGTCGTGGGTTCGAGCCCCACCCCCGGAGCATTCAGCGGCGGGAGCGGCCCGTCGGCGAGGCGACCCCCACGGCCGACCAGGGCCGGTCGAGCGCCTACGCTTCGAGGGCTCCGATGCTGACTCAGACCTCCGACACCGACGGTACCGAGACCGATCTCATCCATCGCCGCTGCCATCGTGTTCGCCGTCGCAGCGGCGGCGGCCTGGATCATGCGCAGGCTGATCAACCGTTGGTCCCGGCGCCTCGAGGGCTCGGCCGCGGCGGCCGCGTCGCTGCTCGGGCAGCTCCTCTCGTTGGGGCTCTACCTGCTCGCCACGGTGATCGCGTTGGAGATCCTGGGCTTCTCGCTCGGTCCCGTGCTGATCATCATCGTCGTGCTCGTGGTGGTCCTCCTCTTCCTGCAGCCGGTCGTCAAGAACCTCAGTTCGGGTTTCGTGCTCCAGCTCAGGGGATCGTTCAAGCCCGGTGACCTCGTACAGACCGACGAGATCATCGGGGTCGTGGAGGAGATCAGCACCCGCGCGGTCGTCCTGGTCACTAACGACGGACGAAGGGTGCACATCCCGAACAACCAGTTCGTCGACGAGACCCTGGTCAACTACACGACACTGGGCCGTCGTCGCTCCGAGCTGTCGATCCTGCTGCCGGAGCGGTCCGATATCGACGAGGTGGCGGTGCGGGTGACGGGGGCGATCCACGACATGGCCGACGTGCTGACCGAGCCCGCACCCGAGGTGGTCGTCCAAGGATTCGACGGCGCTCAGCCCCGCCTGCGCGTGCTGTTCTGGCATGGCCCCGAGCTGGCGGCCGAACGCGCCGCCCGTCACCGGGTCGGCCGCGCGTTGGCCGACCTCACACGCCGCGACGAGGTGGTCCTGGCCGATCCGTCCGTCGTGGTTCGGTCGGACGCGGCGGGCGGCTGAAGCTTGCTCAGTCGCTGGCGGAGAACGTCTCGATGGTCTCCCAGGCATCCTCGGTCAGATGGTTGGCCAGATCGTGGAGGGCGCGGGCTGCCGCCAGCTCCTCGCCGACCTGGGGTACCGAGGGGTCGCTCGGATTGCGGCGCGATTGGCCGTGGCCCGAGAGCGAGCGGTCACCCGCATCGAGGTGGACCACCATGTCGCAGTGGTTGTCGTCCTCCTTCGTCTCGAAGGTCAGCTTCCAGCGGTGGGGCGTGAGTTGTTCCATGGGCTCGATTCTCCAGTGCATCCGGCGTGGTGGGCAGGGTCCAAGGTCCCTGCTGCCAGCCCTGGCGGCGGTGCTGGTCCTGGCGGGCGCGTGCGGTGAAGGCGAGACGGCCTCGCAAGCGTTCACGGGGATGATCCCCACGACCAGCACCACGTCGACCACGTCGACCACGTCGACCACGTACACGATCCCGGCCACGACCACCACGACCGAGCCGCCGCTGCGTGCAGGTGTCGGCGTCGTCTCACCACCGGAATGGTGGCCGCTGCGGGGTCCGAACCTGGTGGGCTGCGCCCGCCGCGGCGGGGGAGGAGTCTGCTCGGGTCGTCACCATCGGGTCTGGGCCATCGACATCGAGGGTCCCGAGGGTCAGGCCGTCTATCCCAGCGGAGCCGGCCTGGCGACCATCAAGGACGACTCCACCGGGTGTGGCGGCTACGGCCGGACGATCGTGGTCGACCACGGCGAGGGCGTCACATCGCTCTATGCCCATCTGGCCGACTTCAGCCTGGACTTCTCCGACGGCGGCGTCTGGGTGGACCCGGACACGCAGATCGGCACGATGGGTCACACGGGACGGGTCAGCGGATGCTCCTACACCCACTTGCACTACGAGGAGTCGACGACAGGGAGCTACTACGAGGGCGCGGTCGATCCCGGTCCGATGCTCGCCTGTGTGGACGGCGAGCGGCGTACCTATCCAGACGCATGGGGCGCGACGTCGTGGAGTGGCCTGCCCGGCCACCAGATCACCGCGGTCAGCGACGGCACGAGGTGCGAGTGAGGACATGCGGGTGCCATCGGCGTCAGCCCAGAAGCGGCTCCGGAGCCTACGACCGGATCATCCCACCCACCGGTTGTCAGTCGCTGATGTTGACGTAGAGACCCGCCCGCACGATCTCGGCCGACGGGTCGCTCATGACTCCCGACCAGAAGGCCTGCCACTGCTCGTCTTCTGCCGTCATGTCTGCGTAGGCGCCGTAGGCGTCCAGGTCGGGGAAGGCGGTGGTCACGAGCATGGTCAACGGATGACGGCCGACGAGCGACTGCATGGGGCGGGCGACGCCGCCCATCCGCTCGATGTGGGGGATCGACTCCATCACGTTGGCAAGGAAGTCCTCCATCCGGCCAGGTCGAGCCTGCCACTGGGTCGCCAGGATCGCACCGAGCGGCCGGTCTGCAGCAGGCTGGAAGCTCGGATCGACGTCGGAGTACAGCGACGACTCCACCTGCACCGCCGAGCCTCCGGATGCGGCTCTCATCCAGAACTCCGCCCAGGCCTCGTCGGCGACGACCTTCTGCATGCCGACGGCGTAGGCGGCGTTGTTCTCGTAGTTGATCGACGTGGCGATCGTGCCGACATCGGTCCCGGCCACGGCCTGGACTGCGATCGCCGCCAATCCCATGCGTCGGAGGTGGCCGATTGCCTCCTCGGAGGCGGCCAGGTGATCGGCCAATCTCCCCGGCTCGGTCTTGAATGAGCTGAGCGACATGACTGCCATGGTTCCCCCCAAGGAAGTATTCGGTTTTCCACGACGCTACTTGTCGACGTTCGCCCGCGTCGCCGAAAGTGATTCAGGCGGGCACGGCTCGCACCACGATGTTGTCCTGATAGCTGCGTTCGCCCTGGTCGAACAGGCCGCCACAGGTGATGAGTGTGAGAGCGGCCGGACCGCCGGGGCGGAAGAGCTCGTCGGTGGGGAGCTCCTGCTTGTCGACCTGGAAGCGCTCGGTGACGATGTAGGTGAGCGCGTCGCCGGCATCGTCCGTCACGGTGACCTCGCTGCCGATCTCCAGGGTGCGGAGGTCGAAGAACACGCCGGCCGCACCGCCGTAGTCGACGTGGGCGGCGATCACGACGGAGCCGAAGGGGGCGCCGGGGCGGGGGCCGGGTTCGAACCAGCCCGCCTCGGCCACGCCGGGGATCTCCATCGTGCTGTCGGGCTCCAGCCCCACCGGCACGATGGGTGCGTCGACACCCAGCTCGGGAATGGAGAGCCGCTCGGGGTCGGAGGGTGGCTTGGCAGTGAATGTGGCGGTCGGGGGAGTGGGCTCGGACGCCGGGACCGTGGTGCTCGCCGTCGGGGAGAGTGTCGGCTGCTCCGTGGCGGCGGGGGTGGGGGGTGGCTTCGGCGAGGGGGCGACGACGGTGGCACCGGCCAGATCAGAGCGAGGCTCGGCGTCGTTTTCGACCGCCGAGGCGGCGCCGGCGCCGACGAGCAATGCAACCGAGATGATCAGGACGATGGTGAGGCGGCGGGTGGACACGAGGAATCCGGGGTGTCGTCGGTTCAGGCGGGACGCCGGAGCGGGGGAGGTATCAGCCCTCTCCCGGTCCGGCTCAGGAAGGTGCGTGGCTCTGATCGCTCAGATCCTTGACTCAGCTCTGACGGCGGGCCCGGGCCAGGAGGAGGGTCGACGACGTCACTCCGACGGCGCCGAGACCGGCGACGATGGCGATGAGCAGCCCGTTGCTGGAGGAGCTGGCTGCCATGCCGGAGTCACCGCTGTGCACCTCGGTCGGAGCCTCGGTGGGAGCGGCGCTGGCCGGCTCGGTGATCACTGCGTCGATCACGTGGATGACGCCGTTGGAAGCCTGGATGTCTGCGGTGACGACCTTGGCGCCGCCGACGTAGAGGTCTTCGCCCCTCAGCTCGACGGCTACGGGGCCTCCGAGCGTGTCGACGTTGCTGCCGGCTGCGGCGATGGCGGCCTCGGAATCAACTGCGCCCGAGATGACGTGCAGCTGGAGTACGTCAGTGAGCGCACCGCTCGGGTCGGCGAGCAGCGAGTCGAGGGTGCCGGCGGGCAGTGCTTCGAACGCAGCGTTGGTGGGGGCGAAGACGGTGAACGGTCCGTCGCCGGAGAGGGTGTCGACGAGACCGGCCTCACTGACCGCTGTCACGAGGGTCGAAAGGTTCTCGTCGCCCTGGGCGATCTCGACGATGTTCTGGTCTTGGGCGCCGACGGACGGCGCGAAGCCGAAGATCGCCCCGAAAACCAGTGACACGGTGAATATTGCGGCGATTGCGAGCTTGCTCATGTCTTCCTCCAACAATGGTCGCTCTGTTACGTCAGAGCATCTCTTGCTCCCAGTCCGTAGCCCTCCTGCGACGTGGATGACGGGCGGACGGGAGAAATCCGTCACACCGGACCGCCGGACGGCCCGGATCATCCGTGCGGCGTCGGCGTGACGAAGTGAGATCGAGGGCGGCGGGCGCTCAGCCCCGCCTCGCAACGACGTGAAAGGTACGCACAATGGCGACCGAAGAAATGGCCTACGACCTCGTGGAGACGAAAGGTGCTGCCGAACTGCGCCAGTACGCGCCGGCCATCGTCGCCGAGACGAAGGTCAACGGGCCGTTCGAGCTCGTCGGCAACATCGCGTTCGGGCGGCTGGCGGGCTACATCTTCGGCCGCAACCGTGGCGAGCGTCAGATGGCGATGACCGCGCCCGTTATCCAGAACGCCGAGCCGGAAAAGATCGCCATGACGGCGCCGGTGCTGCAGGAACCGAAGCGTGGCCGGTCATGGGTGATCAGCTTCGTCATGCCCGCCGAGCACACCATGGAGACGCTGCCCGAGCCGGGCGACAACAATGTCCGACTCTCAGAGCGCCCGGCCCAGCTGATGATGGCGCTTCGGTATGCCGGCGGTTGGCGCCGCTCGCTGTTCGAGCGAAACCGCCGCACGCTCGAGGAGATCGTGGACCGCGAGGGTTTCGTGGCAACGGGTCCCGCGGTGTTCGCTCGCTACGACCCGCCGTTCACTCCCTGGTTCCGTCGCCGCAACGAGGTGCTGATCCCCGTCGAACCGGCGGGGGCTGCGCTGGGCTCCTGATCTGTGACAAGCGGTCTCGCTAGACTGGCCGCGTGACTGAGGACCAGCGTGCGGTTGACGAGACCGTCCTGGCTTCCTTCCAGGCCGACGGTTGGGCGGTGCTGCCAGCGGTGCTGTCGCCACACGAGGTGTCCCACGCCCGCGTCGCTCTCAACGACGCCGCGGCGGCGTCCCGTCGCCGAGGTGTCCCGACTCGCATGGACTACCTCGATCCCGGTGGCAACAACGTTCGTGTGTACGACCTCATCGAGTACAACCCCGTATTCGCCGACCTGGTCGCACACCCGGCCGTCATCCCTTATGTGACCCATCTGCTGGACGGGGACCTGTCGGTCTCGAACTTCTCCGCCAACATTGCGCTGCCGGGAAGTCGGTCGATGAACGCACACAACGACCAGTCCACGGTGATGCCCGAGCCCTGGCCGACGCGCTTCACGATGAATGCCATCTGGTGCCTCGACGACACCGATGAAGCGAACGGCGCGACGCGGTACCTTCCCGGCAGCCACAGAATCGCCCGCTTCGCCGACGTGCCGGACGACGCCGAGGCGTCGATGCGCCCGTTCGTGGCGCCGGTCGGCTCGGTCATCCTGATGGACGGACGCCTGTGGCACACCTCAGGCGAGAACACGACGACCGATCGCGAGCGGGCCTTGTTGTTCGCGTTCTACGCCCGGTCCTTCCTGCGCCACCAGAACAACTGGGGAGCTTCGCTGTCGCGGGCCACGAAGGAACGACTCGATCCTCGGCTGAAGGAGTGGCTCGGACTCGGCGCGGGCAACATGGCGCACGGTACGTACCTCGCGAGCTTCTGATGCCCGGGCGCGGCGGCGAGCTGTTGGGCCTCCATGCGGGGTCGATCGACCGCTGATCTCCCCGTAGGGCGCCGGCTCTCGGCATGCCTCGGGCGGCTATCCGCTCCCTTCGCCACCGAGCTTGCTCGACCCGACACGCCGGCGGGCACGCACAACGGCCTCATCAGCGTCCGGAGCCAACGGGCGAGCGATGCGATGGGTGCAGCGAACGTCAGCTCCGTCGAGTTGCCGGACACTATCGTTCCAATGAGTCGCGCTCGGGCCCTTCGGCCGGTGGCGACCCCGGGCCCGTAGCTCAGTGGTTAGAGCAAGCGACTCATAATCGCGACGGACCGTGCGCTGTGCTACCTCGCGACATGCCAAGCCGTGACAGGGGAGTGGCCGAACGTGATCGGGTCAATAGCATGCTCTGCGATCGAAACTTGAGCTGGGCCGTATGGAACGATCGCCAAGTGACCGCTCCTGAGCGAGAGGTGGGAGTCCGTGCCGACGCGCTGCACAGAGGCGCCGGCTCGTGGGTGGCGAACGCGGCACCCCGCAGCTGCGCGAAAGCAAGCTGGCGGAGGAGTCTGCTGACAGCTCCAGGCGTGATTCAGCGAGCTCGGATTCGAGGCTCGCGGCTGTCCGAGTCGACATGCTCAAGGTCCTCTCGTCCATGTCCTGTAGATGGGCAACTCATCAGCCTCGGGGGCGTACCTCGGTCTCGATTCGGAGCATGAGCAACGAGAAGCGACTACGGTCGGAAGCACTCGGCTGTGATGGGGAGGTAGCTGATGCTTGTAGACGACCTTTCGCTCGTCGTCAGGGCAGATCCCGGCGCACAGGCCTTGCGCTCGTCGTTCGGTGACAGTGGGGTGGCGGACACCGGCATGGTGCAGGCCAATTGGACGGGTCGCTATCGCGACGTCGTCGCAACCGATTGCCAGACGACGGTGTTCGTTGACGCATCCGGGCTCCTCGTCTGCGTGAGTGGTCACCAGGTCAACGGTCGGGGAGGACCAGCTTTCGCTGCGTTGGATGCCACAGACGGCTCCCCGCAGCCGTACTCCGGAGAAGCTGAACCGGGTCCGTATCCGATCGAGGTTCCTGCGACGATCGGAGATCCCGACGGTGAGTGGATGTCACCACTCACCTGTGTAGCGGCTGACTCTATGGGTGGCTTCCACGTTTCAGGTTGGTGGGAGGCGATCGGACTCACTCAGCTTCCGTATGTCGGGCGCTGTAGTCCAGGCGCGGCACCTGACTACGAATTCTCCAACTGGCGCCGATTCTTCGGAATGGGCTCGGTGCCGTACTGGTCTGGCTCATACCCCGTGTGGCGGTTCACCGGTCTCACCGACGTCATCAGGCTCCCTGACAACGAGCTGATCTTCGCAAGCTTCGCGGCGGGACCAGCCCGCCAGCGACTGCTGGTCATGTCTTTCATGGGACCCAGCCATCGATCGACGTTAGCCATGCTGCGTTCACGAGGCGCCGGAGTGACGGGCAGACGAGCGACAAGCTTGCCAAGTCGCCGGCGTCGGGATGGCTGGCCGATCGGGCCATGCGGCAGCGCGGCTGGGTTTACGGGCCCGGCTATCCGTATCGCTACGACTATCAGCCTCGACTGATCCTTCTTGACGACAACCAGACCCTGGCTCAGGTTGGATCGGTTGCCGTCTCAGATGAGGGGGGCGACGACTGGTTTGGGATTGTCGACCTGTGGTCAACATCTGGGCAGTTCGATAACTCGAACCACGTCGCCAATCTGTTGAGTCGTTCGGGGAGCCACGGCTACAGCCCGAAGTCTTTTCACGATGCCTCTGTGCTCTTTGCTGAACGGCATAGCGCAGTAGCGGCTGGTCCGAGGAGTCGGCTTGCAGTGGCTGGCCTTGCACGAGCCCCCTGGGACGACAATAGGGCCTACACCTATCTCATGGTGATCGACGTGCGAGCACCGGTGGATGACCAGGACTTCGGACATAAGGGTTGGGTATGGTTCGCCGGCCAGTACCCGCGTGACGTACTAATTGATTCGTCTGGGAGGGTGGTGATCACCTGCTCAGGGCAGGTAAGGCGGTACCTACGGAATGGCGACCTCGACCAGAGCTTTGGTGAAGACGGGGTTCTGTCGGCAGCGGCCTTGGCCGAGTTGATGGGGGGCGGACTCACTCCACGTTTCGTCGGCACCTGTCTCGATGGCGAAGATCTCATCTTTCACATCGCACGGCCGGACGGTCGAGCGGAGACCATCCTTGGCGACGTCACGGACTTCCGGCCGATTGACAGGGCGCCCGAGGAGCTGACCATTCCGCCCGAGTTCGGCCTGCACCCGATCCCGGACGATAGGCAACCCCGACGGACGCCGGATACCCGGTGAGCCTTGCCGGGTATCGCCCGGGCCCGTAGCTCAGTGGTTAGAGCAGGCGACTCATAATCGCTCGGTCGGAGGTTCGATCCCTCCCGGGCCCACCAGTCATAGCAACGATCTCGGCGAATCGAGACCCGGTCCGAAGGCCTCTGGAGTCCAGATGTTGCCTAAATGTTGCCCAACGGTCACCGTCCGGTGCCAGAAGGCGCGGATTGCGTGATCCGTCGACCGTCCGGCTTCGCGGTGAGCAGGGTCGGGCGGAGTGAAGGTTCGGCCACAGTCGCGGATTCGCGGGTCTCACCGATGCGAGCCAGCTCAGGTGGCACCACCGGCGACGGGCACATGGTGTGGAATTGCGTGACGAGATGGGCGGTGCCTGGCTCAGGCCAGGGTTCGCCAAGCTCACCCCAGCTGACTCGTTGGGGTTCGGCGGTCGGGGCACACGATCGAGCAGGCTGGCGCAGTCATGCTGCTAGCCCAAGGCGTCCGCGCAGCTGATGGAGCCGGGACTCCTCTACTCCGAGCCATGCGATCTTGAGCACCAGCACCATGGAACCTTCGACGGCCCGCAACTGGCGCATCAGCTCTGCCCTTTCGCTCACAGTGCACGAATCGGCGTGCTTGAGGCCTTGAAGGCTCGATGAACGGCACAACCAATGCCGCAGCCACCAACTCGTGGAGAAGCGAGTAGTCGCCGGGGGACTCTCCGGCGTATACGAAGCACAAAGCCTCAGCCCGCTTCGTGGGATGGTGCCGACCATCTCGCACCCACAGGAGTTCGTCGCGTCTCCGGGATCCAGCGTTCGATCCACTCAATCACGAACTCAGCACCAAATGCGTTGCGGAGCAGGCGATCGACCAGCTCGACGAGGGAGTTGGCGGCTTGGGAAATCGGGTCTGACGAGTACTCCAGTGCGTCTCTCGCCCCTCGGACCTTGCGTGTCAGAAGGCCGCTCATCTCTTCCAGGAGGGCGACGCTGTCGTCGGGACCGCGTTGCTGCATCGACGCCGCAAGCTCACCGATCGGTCCCGGGAGCTCTGCGAGCTCGGATGGACGAGCGATCCCAGTCGCAAGGGGCACTCCGACATCCTCCAGGCGACTGATTGAAGCGTCCAGCTGCACCGCAACCCGCAGGATGGAGCTCCGGGCGATCGCCTCCAACCCCTCGACGCTGCGGCGCTGCTCCGGACTCAAGACCTCGATGCATCTATCTGCTGCAGTCGCAATCGGCAGCAGGTATCGCAGCGACCTCCGTGCAGCTACTGCAACAATCGCTCCATCCTGTCGAGCGGTCATCAATCGATCGATCTGAGCTTCGCCGAGGAACCTTCGGGCGAATCGCTGGAACTCCGGCGCATTGAGACGACGAACCCACCTCGGCAGCTCGACGTCGCCTCCGCCGCGTCGGTAGTGCCGACGGATCCTGGATCGAGTTCCGGAAGCTCCGCCAAGGACGCTGTCACGAGCACTTCGAGGTCCCCGAGTCGGTCCCAGAGCGGTCGAGGGTCGGCGTCATCGAGCATCAGCTGGATTGCTCGAAAGATCAGTTCTGCAACCACAAGGTGTTGATCGGAGATCTCGAGGATCCGCCTCTGGTCGACGCCAATCCCGCGCGCCGCTTCGACCACTGCAGACGACTGGGTGTGGTCGAGCACCCTGAGCGGTTCGACTGGGTCGTGTTCCATCGTTGTAATTCCAGGCGTGTAACTGCCGAAATCCCAATGGTAGCGGGGCGGAACCCATACTTCTCAGCGGTTTCTATGCCAACAAGGCGGGAGCGCACGTGGGCCACGCCAGCTGGCTCCGGCCTCCGACACCTAGACAGCACGGCTCCCCATGGCGAGGAGTACGTCATCTGCGGTCCCGAGGCAACGAGGCCATCTGAGATGGTGACGAACGGGCTCACGAGTCCGCTACCAGCGCAGCTACGGCGGCAGCGGCGTCGGCCTGTTGGCCGGGCATGACGTGGGCGTAGGTGTCGAGTGTGAATGACGCGGACGCGTGTCCGAGCCGCTCGGAGACGACCTTCACGTTTGCGCCCGACGCCAAGAGGTGCGAGGCGTGGGTATGGCGGAAGTCGTGCAATCGGATTCGAGGTACGTCGACTGAGAGGACGAGGCGAGCGAAGGCCCTTGAGACCACGTCGGGATGCCAGGGTCGACCGTCGGCCATGGTGAACACGAGACCCATCTCGTTCTGCCAGCCGGGGGCCGTGCAGTAGACGTTGGACTTGGCGGGGAATTTACTGCATCGGTGCAGTGGGCGGTGCAGGAGTTGGTGCAGGGGTGGTCGTCACGGTTTCTCCAACCCGTTGGCAAGGAGATGCCGCATGACCATCAAACTCTCCGCGACCTGAACCAGGAGTGGTCGGTGACCGTGGACTCGCTCCGCCTGGCTCAGGCACTCGGGCAGTGGAAATCGAGCGAGTCTGTTGCTCGAGGAGTTCCCGGACCTCCCGGCGATCGTCGACCACGCGCGCCGATCCGGACCGCGACGAGACGGGGTGCTCGCTGCGCTCATCCGGCTGGGACGGGAGGATACCGCTGGCCTGGCGCGTTGTGCTCCATGTGGTGATGCCCGGACTGGTCTGCACCACCCGTCGGTTCTCGCCCGGTCCTCACTCTGAGGAGGAGGTCGCGGCAACGGTCGTGATGGCAGCGTGGGAGCGGATCGCCCAGTACCCGCTCGACCGCAGGCCGAGGAACATAGGCGGGAACATCGCCCTCGACGCCCGGCAGGTTGCCAGCCGTCGCCTGTTCAAGCACAGCGGCGTGGAGATCCCCACCGACGGGCTGACTCATCATCGAGCGGCCCCAACCGGCCGCGCAGATCCGGCGGTTGTGCTGGTTCGGCTGCTCGACCGAGCGGTGCAGCGCAACCTCGTTTCACCCGAGTGCGCGACTGGTGGCGCTCACCCGGATCCAGGATGTGCCGGTCGCCGAGCTCGCAGCCGAGCGGGGCGTGCTCCCGCGGAGCCGCCGCCGGAGGCTCCGAGTCGAGGCAGCGTTGCGGGCCGTGGCGTGAATCATCGCCAGCGGGCGTCGCAGGATGGGTCTACGATCGCGGCGTGCGACTCCGAGGTCGCCGTCGCCCCGCCGGCATCGAGCGGGTGCCTACCGAAGTCCTCGTTCCCGAAGTGGTGGTCGGGCCGCTTGGGCCGGTCTATCTGCGCCTCGGGCCCGGTCGGGTACTGCTGGACTATCCGAGCGGTCGACCGTGCCGTGCGATCGCGAACGTCTGGCCAACCGATGACGGCTGGGCTGAAGACACCCTGGCCGCTGGATCCACGGTTCGGCTGGTTCGTCGCCCCCATCGACCTCCGCCTCGGCCACATCATCGAGTTTGGCCCGCGAGACGGAAAGCGTGTTCGGCTGGGTCGCCGAGGGTCGAGCCGACCATGTTCTTGTCGTCATCGAGGTGGATCGCGAACGAGCGGCCGTTCGAGCTGTGAAGGTCATGTGGGTCGAGGACTCAACTGCTGTGAATCCTGAGCAGCCGACTTGATGCTCAGGTCGGCAAGTAGGCCGGGGTGTTCCCCGTCTGGGGAACGCGATCGGGAATGCCGATCCCTCCTCAGAGCATGCATCATCATTCCATCATCCCGGGCCCGCAGGCCTGGGGGAAGATCAAGGTTTCTCACGAAACGGGAACTTCACCCCGCCCCCAGGCATCCAACAAGGGACGTTGAGTGAGTTACGCTCCCTTGCCTGCCGACTGGAGGCCTCGGTGGCGGACTACTGCGCATGTGGAGCAATCGCATTAGGTCAGTGCGTGAGGTGTACGGCACTCCGGTGTCGGAACCACGGCTCACGGGGCACGGAGGTCTACGTCGATGACTTCATGTACCACGTCAGAGGCCATGGATACACCTGGTGCGGCCCAGGAGCGGCCCCAGGTCCCACGAACTACCACCTTGAGGCATTCATCGCTGGCTACGGCCACAACCCCTCCTTCCTGTGCAGCGCTTGCCGGAGGGACGACGGCACCGCCCAGGCGGCGGCAATCCGCCTTGTTGCGCATGACGAAAACCCGGGTCTCGCGTCCTAGAGAAGCTCGCATTTAGCGAAACACTGTGGGATCCGGATACAGGTGGCCGATGCGCAGACGAGGACCTAGCGAGCCGCGTGTCGCATGCCATGATGAGCCGTGGTGTCCCAACGGAAGAGGTAACGCTCGGACGACGACGCCGCCGACGAGTCCCACTTGGGGTGGTGCGTCAGGGAAGTGAAGCCGGGCTCGGGCGACCAACCCAACGGAGAGTCTGCCGTGTGGCTCATCGACGATGGACGCCTATTGGATGACTCCTCCTACCATCGGAGGTGGCTAGAAGGGACCATCTCAGGAGCCCAATGTCCCATAAGCCTGGATTACGGTCACTACGGGATTGGAGCAACCTCCGCGAGTTGGCCGCACGAACGCTGGGGAACCGACCCGAGTTGGAGCGAAGGCCGCACGTTCGGGTTCGGCCCCCGTTCCGCAACCGCCCCATGTCGCCTCCGCCGATGCCACCGCCCGGCTACGTCGTACATGACGGGGAGGTTGTCCCTGAGCGTTGACATCGGTGTTGACCATCCGAGTGCGCCGTGCGCTCGGTGGTGATTGTAGAAGTGGATGAAGCCGTCGTAGGCGGCTCGGCGCTGTGGTTGGAGTTGACCCGGTTCGTGGACACCTGATCCTGGATGTTGCGTCCAGGGGAAGGAGGCCCGGATGGGTCGTCCATCGAAGTATCCCGAGGAGTTCCGGCGTGAAGCGGTCGAGTTGTACCGTCGCTCGGATCGGCCTCGGTGCCAGGTCGCCGAGTCGCTCGGCATCAGCGACGGGTCGCTGGCCGCGTGGGTCAAGGAGGTCGACGCCTCGCGAGGAGCCTGGCGCGCTTGATGCTGACGAGCGGGCCGAGTTGGCCCGGCTGCGCAAGGAGATCGCGGAGCTTCGGATGGATCGCGAGATCCTCCGCAAGGCAGCCGCCTATTTCGCCAAGGAGACGATCCGGTGACCCGCTTCCGGTTCGTCCGACGACCATCAAGCGGACTACCCGATCAAGCGGCTGTGTGAGCTCGTCGAGTGCTCGAGGTCGGGGTTCTACGCGTGGGCCACCCGCCGCTGTCGGACCACTACCTCGACGATGTGGATCTGGCGACGGAGATCTTCGAGATCCACGCAGGCCTCACAGCGCACCTACGGCGCGCCCGAGTGCTCGGGCCAGCTCCAGCGCCGCGGCCGCCGGGTCGGCGCGCAACGGGTCGCTCGGATCATGGCCGAGTGCGGCCTGGTCGGCGCGCACGGCCGCAAGAAGTGGCGCCGCGGCCGAGGCGAACACGGCGCCCGGCGCCGGATCTGATCGGCGCGACTTCACCGCCGAGGCTCGGACCAGCGCTGGGTCGCCGACATCACCGAGTTCAAGTGCCGGGACGGCAAGCTCTTCCTCGCCGGGATCTCGATCTGCATGACCGAGGCCTCGCCGGCTGGTCGATGGGCGAACGCCAGACCGCCGACATCGTCGTCAACGCCTTGGTGATGGCCCTCGCTCGACGTCACCCCGACGGAGAGCTGATCCACCACGCGGACCGAGGAGCGCAATACACCGTCGGTCGAGTTCACGATGGCTCGACCGACTGGACGTGTCAGCCATCCTTCGGCCGACCGGGGTGTGCTTCGATAACGCCGCGATGGAAGTCACCTGGGCGACGATCAAACGCGAGATCCGCCACATCCACGGCGACTGGACGACCATGACCCGCATCCAGCTCCGCACGATCCTGTTCGACTACATCGAGACCTTCTACAACCGCCGCCGCCACCAAGCCCGCCTCGGGCACCGCACACCCGCCGAGACCTACGCTGCGTCACAAGCGGCATGACTCACAACAACCCGTGTCCACGAAACGGGTCAACTCCACATGTCATCGTTTCTTGCACAGGTCGGTGCGTATTGTCGCGTGTGCGACAGTCGCGATGCGTGCGCGCATCATTTCATCCGTGCGAAGTCGGTCCCCGATGCTCGGAGGCCGGGTGCTGATCGCTGAGATATCCTTGGTTGAGCGTGATCCGGGAATCGGTGCTGGGAGTTCCAGGCTGTCGAGGAAGAGTCTGTTGGCGAGGTCGGCGGCATTGGTGGCGGTCGGACTCATGTTGGCATCGTGCAGTGGTTCAGATGACGGTGGCGGGCTCGCTCCCCCTGACGACCCGGTGGTGGAACCCACTGGACCGGCGCAGGAGGTTGATGATGAGGCTGCGCAGCGAGTGGCTGAGCTCGACGGGAGTGCTCCACTGGACTTGTGGGCCCCGCCGGTCCAGCCGGGCATTGCCGACAGCATTCCTCACCTTCTTGTCGCTCTGAAGGCCCGGGAGTCGACGCGAACACGGCTCGCGAATCGGTGCTTGCCACTAGCGCCGAGATCGTTGGCTTCGACCGGCCAACGGGCATCGTGCAGATTTGGACCGCCGATCAATCTGAAGACATAGCGGCAAGCCTGGCAGCCGATCCGATTATCACGGCAGTGATCAAGAATGGTTCTTCACTGTCTCCGGAAGCGGACGTGCACCCGCCCGGCTGCTGAGCCGCGTGCGCTGGCGGCGGGCCCGAAGGACCGGTGGGTGCAGTCCACCTCAGGTTTCATTGACGTCCCCGACGAAGTCCGCGAGTCGGCACAGTCCCGGGGTGCGGTGCTCGACATCGAGTTCGTCCATCCCTATGAGGACGTGCAGAGTCGTTCGATCCATTTCGCCGGACCCGAACGGCCTCCCCGGATCTCAACAATACGGGGCGTGCTCTCCACGCCACCTCGGTGGCTCGCCTCGCATGCGGAGCAAAGAAAGGGTCGAAAGATGCAGAGACCGGCATGATGCCGGGATGTCAGGTCGATTCCTGCTCCATGCGGGAACTCGAGCGGCCAATTGAGGAGGCCGGCGGTGGGCAGAGCCTCGACTTCCAAGTCGCTGGTTCCCGGCTGTTGCTCGGGTTCCACCGGATCGCCGAATCACACGAAGTCGTCAACATGAGCGTCGGAACCGACATCGATGACCGTGCGGACTGCCCGAAGACCAACCCACGACAATTCGACGCGGGACTCCTACGCTCACGCATCGAAGCGCTTCCCGTCGTCTTCGTGAAATCGAGCTGGAAATGAGGGCTGCAGTACCCTCCCGCTTTCGAGGCACTGTTTGAGGGTCTCGACAACGTCATCATCGTCGGTTCGATTGATCACGACGAGAAGATGTCCGACTTCTCGAACTTCGGGGATTGGATCGATGTGGCCGCCCCTGGAGGGGATTTCGACGGATGGGGTATCCCGGCCGTCGAGCATTGCGAGGCTCGAACGTGCGAAACTGACAAGCGGGCGGGGAACCTGATTTGCCGCACCATTGGTTACGGCAACCGTTCTCATGCTCCTGGACGAGCCCGGCGTGACCCTTCCCCGCTTGAGATCAAAGGCCTCGTCACCTCGAGTGGGAGACACGTCGCCGGGGCTCGGTGGTCATCCGTGCACCAGGTCGGTCTCGTTCCCGACATCCCGCTGCTCGATGCGGGTCGAGCTCTACGGGACAAGCGGTCGATTCAGGGACCCCCGGCACCGATCAGGACAACGACAACCACAAGCCCATCGCAGCCTTCGTCGACCGACCTCTCACCAGCAATGAAGGCCGCCCTCTCCGACATGGGTGGTACGCAGGTCTTCGGGATTCCGGATGTCAAGTGGAAGGCAACCTGCCGCCGGACGGGATCTACTTCGGGTTCGTAGCCAGCGACGCCGAGCTGATCCCTGATTTCATCCCGCAGACGCGTGGACGCCATAGGTTTCGATCTGGCCTGCTACTACAGCGCAGACGCAATGATTGCCCGTGGCTCCGATCCGGGCGAGGTTGGTCAAGACAACGTCGAGAACGAATCGGACAAGACTCGCAACCTCCTCGTCGATGCGAACGCGAACTACTGGGAACTCGACCTGGCGAAGTTCGGAGCCGGGGTCTCGACCTGCTCACCCGATGAACCGGCCCCCACAGACACAGAATGGTCACACCTCTGTCGCTCAACAACCCCGTTCGGGCCGAAGCCACAGCAGGCGGTGTGGCTCGGATCGATCGCCATCAGGATCGAACGCGGTCATCGTCGAGACGGTCGAGGTATTCATGTCGTGATCTGGACCATCCCCACGATCGCACAGCGGGTCGATACCCCATAGTGCGCAGCAGACGGCGACCAGCTGTCGGTATTGCCTCAGGACGAGGCGAGCGAACACAGGGATCAGTTCCCGAACGGACACGACGCACCGATGGCCACGGCTCGGAACGCCCGAGGACACAGGACCGACCAGTATTCGGCACCCTCAGCTTCTCGATCATCCGGTTGTTGATCGCCGAAACGGTCATGCAGCAGCACCCGACCACCAGGAGCGCACGCTAGATGCAGTCGCTGATCTGGTAGGTGAGCAGACGTAGTGCGCTGCCTTGGACGGCATCCTGGGCGGAGTCAGGCCTGCTGTAGCGCTCCATGGGCAGCCGAATCGGCCTCACGTCGTACGTATCGCCGACCGAGTACGAATAGAGGCTCAGGGCTGTCGTCGCATCGACGTCCGACTCGAACTTTTCGAGCGCGCAGTTTGTCGCGTCGTCGCGTACCCCCAGTGATGTAACGAGCCCCCAACTTCGTCTCGGGCGCAGATGGTGATCTGAGAGATCGCAGTGAACACGTCAGCGTTCTTTGGTCGGCCGAACTCGTCGTACGGGAACGCTCCCTCAAGCTCAGTAATCGCGGCTTTCAAATGCTCCGCCGACAAGGCCCCGACCAAGCCGGTTGCGGCACAGTCAGCCTCGTGATGCGGGAGGAACTCGTTCTCGACGAGCGCAGCGGCGAGGGCTTGAGGCGGATCTGAATCATCCAACGCAGCTCGAAGGTCGACGGCGAGTTGGTCCGTCGGAAACGTCGTCGATGCGCTTCTCTGCCCAGACTCTCCGTCGTTCGAACAGCTGCAGAACGCCGCAAGTGCGAGCACCGCGACGACAGCTGCCTGAATCAGCTTCCCGCCGATCCCGGAATCCGCTGTTGGGTAGGATCTGCTATGCGCCCCCGCCGGTCGATCGCTGCCGTTCTGATTCCCATTGTCGCAGTTCTCCTTCCCGGAACGGCGCCGCCCGCTGCTGCACAGCAATGCGACGATGTCCCACGGCCAATGGTGAGCGGCCCGAGCGAGTTCGTGCAACCCGAGCCATGGAATTGGAGTCTCCAACTTTCGCTGCCGGGTTATGTCGAGGCGTGCCGGCCCGCCGTGATCCTGGAGGTCAGCAAGGTCGAACTGAACCTTGACCAGCCCGGAGTCGTGAACGGTGAGCCGATCGACTTCGATGAGAATCTCGCCGAGAAGGTGTCGTTCGGCGGCGAGATACCGGACCTCGAAGCGTGCAGGAGGTGCAGGCTCCGGGTGGGGGGCAATCGAACCTACGACGTTGACGTGTCAGCGTCCGGAAGCGCGTCCATCTTTGTCCCGAATGAAATTGGGCCCGGACGAATCCTCGCCAAGGTCACGGCAGTCGGACGGAACGGCTCCAAGAGCTCCAGGGTCTTCTCGTACTTGCTCACCGATTCGAGGCTCGCCAAGGCAGACCACAGAGCCCGGGACAACATGCTCGAGCATGCCGACCGGAAAGCTCGTGACGGCCGCAACGATGAGGCTGACGACCTCCGCAGGCTCGCTACCTCTCGTCGGCAGTTCCTCCGCTTCGAGGAAGCAACGGGCGGCGATCGGCTCGTCGAGGTATTCGGCGACATGGTCACTGCCGACCAGATCGTGGTCTCCGTGCCAGGTCTTGGTCAGGAGGCGGCTCCCGGTCACTCGATAGGTGGGGATTGTGACTGTGTGCGGTCGGCGACGTGGGTGTGGAACGCCGAACGAATCTGGCAGCGGAGCGCCGTGGTAGCGGATGCGGATCGTACGGCGACGATCGCCTACCTCGGCTACAACGCTCCCAACTTCAAGGAGGTCAGTTTCGACGACTCTGCCAAGAACGGGGCGGGCGAGATGAAAAGCGACCTCTCCGAATGGGGGCTCCAAGGCGACGGAGCCGACCGACTCGTCCTCGTCGGCCACAGCTACGGCTCGCTCATGTCCGGCGTCGCCCTCGGGAGGGGACTCGGGGCACGTGACGTCGTCCTTGCTGGGAGTCCCGGCGTCGATATCCACGGCGCGCCGATGGATCGTTCTGTAGGAACAACGTGTTCGTCGCTCCGGAGGGCAGCGGGTCTAGGTGTTGCCCAGAGAAGGAGCCGACATCGTGCTACGAGAACGTAGCGAAGTCGCACACGTGGGTCCTCCGTTTCGACGGCGATCCCGTCACCCGGACCTACAAGAACTTCGGGGTAGCTCCCGACGACGACGACTTCGGCGCCATCGAGATGCACACCGAACCACCGCAGTGCAACCAGAGCCTCGGTGGCCTGGCGTTCTGGGACACCAAGTGCCATTCCCGCTACTTCAACTGGGGGCAGCGCAGTCTCGACAATCTGACCGCCGTCGCGCTCGGGCGGTATGACTCCGTGGCGCTCTCCGGCAAGCACCCGAGTATTCCGACGAATCTCAATCCTGGCGCCCGGAGGACAACCTGGCCTGTGATCGGCACGCCGAAGCCCGCCGACCCATGGGACCTCGTCAAGGATGCACAGATGCCGGCCATCAGCTTGCTTCCTCCGTCCTCGCTCGTCGACGGGCAAGCGGCGGACATCCCGGAAGGCGAGGGTCAGCTCCACCTCATCCGCACGCAACGCGATGGGTCCCCGGGGGTCATCGCAGGCGTCACCAGCAATGATGCCGGCCCGCTTATCGCCGTCGTTGCGAGTGCAGATGCCGGCGGGGTGGCGTGGCCGAACATCTTGTTGCTCTTCACACCGGACGGTGAGCTCTACGCTCTGTCCGATTTCTTGGGAATGGCCGTTGGCGGCCGGCGGCATCTTCCCGAGCGAGAAGGGATCGTCATCATGGAACTCGATGGAGGCGTCCTGAACGTGTACCTCGATGCCGTCGGTCCGACCGATGCCGAATGCTGCCCGACCCACGAGGCGCTCGTGACGGTTGTTGGACAGGACCGCCAAGTGGCCATTGTCCATGCGGAGGAGCAGTTCGGGGATTGAGCGCCTTGTTGGGCCTTGGAAGTTCGGGAAATGGGCGTGGCGTCTTGGTTGAGGGGTCCCCGCTTGGCCTTTCTGGCGTCGAGAGGAGTCCGGATTCGGTGATGGAGCCCGGCCGATGCCGGAATCCTCCGGATCGACACGCCAGCCACGATTGACCAACTGGGCCTTCTTTGGCGCGGGGGAGCAACGCCGCGATGCAACCGGCTACCGAACCGAGTGTGCCCAAAGACCTCGTATCCGGGGAATTCGTAGGGGCCTTGATACGCTGAGGCTCCCCCGGGTTTCACGCAGGGAGCACCACATCCCCCCCCTAGTCCGATCGTCCCAGTATCTCAGCGAGAGACTTGAGACTGGACATAACCCGGCGGCGGAGCAAGGTGGACCGACTACTCCGGGTGGTGAGGGTGAGGGGGTGGTCGGGGCCGAGGATGCGGGTTTGGTCCTCGAGGAGGTGAGTGAGTTGTTCGATGGCGTCATCGACCTGGCCGGATTGCCCGAGCGAGGTGGCGAGGTTGCTGCGGGTGGTGAGGGTGTTGGGGTGGTCGGGGCCGAGGATGCGGGTTTGGTCCTCGAGGAGGTGAGTGGTTTGTTCGATGGCGTCATCGACCTGGCCGGATTGCCCGAGCGAGGTGGCGAGGTAGTTGCGGGTGGTGAGGGTGAGGGGGTGGTCGGGGCCGAGAATGCGGGTTTGGTCCTCGAGGAGGTGCAGTGAGCTGTTCGATGGCGTCATCGACCCGGCCCGATTGCCCGAGCCAGAGGGCAAGGTTGCTGCGGGTGGTGAGGGTGAGGGGGTGGTCGGGGCCGAGGATGCGGGTCTGGTCCTCGAGGAGGTGAGTGAGCTGTTCGATGGCGTCATCGACCCGCGCCGGATTCGCCGAGCGAGGTGGCGAGGTTGCTGCGGGTGGTGAGGGTGTTGGGGTGGTCGGGGCCGAGAATGCGGGTTTGGTCCTCGAGGAGGTGAGTGAGCTGTTCGATGGCGTCATCGACCCGACTGGACTTGCCGAGCGAGGTGGCGAGGTTGTTGCGGGTGGTGAGGGTGAGGGGGTGGTCGGGCCCGAGGATGCGGGTTTGGTCCTCGAGGAGGGCGAGTGAGCTGTTCGATGGCGTCATCGACCCGGCCCGATTGCCCGAGCCAGAGGCAAGGTTGTTGCGGGTGGTGAGGGTGTCGGGGTGGTTCGGGGCCGAGGATGCGGTTTGCGGTCGATGAGGAGTTGTTCGAAGGCGTCATCGCCCCGCCATCGCCATTCCCCGAGCCAGGTGGCGAGGTTGCTGCGGGTGGTGAGGGTGACGGGGTGGTCGGGCCCGAGGACGCGGGTTTGGTCCCTCGGAGGTGAGTGAGTTGTTCGATGGCGTCATTGACCCGCCGCCGGTTGCCCGAGCCAGAGGGCGAGGTTGTTGCGGGTGGTGAGGGTGTCGGGGTGGTCGGGGCCGAGGATGCGGGTTAGGGCCTTGAGATGGAGCCTGAACTGTTCGATGGCCTCATCGACCACAACCGGCTTCACCGAGCCAGTAGGCAAGGTTGTGGAGGGTGGCGAGGGCGATTGGAGATGTCGGCGTAGTCGGCGCCGGCGATGTCCCATTCGATGGCTCGGCTGGCGAGTTCGATTGCGCTCTCGTACTCATAGCGCTCGGCGAGAAGGTGGGCGAGGCTGTTTGCCGAGCCAGCGGCGGCGTCGGTGGAGGCGAGGCCTTCCTCGGCGAGGGCGACGTGTTGAGTCCAGAGTGTTTCCTTGGCGAGGGGACTCAGATCGTCGGGATCGGTGTGTAGGACGGCGTCGACGAGCGCTCGGTGGACTGCGGCAATCTCTTCGTCGCTGAGGAGCTTTCTACGTGCGTCATGGTGTGCGATCTTGTCGCATCGCCGGCTCCAGGAATCCTTGCACGAACTCATCGAGGTCTCTCGCCCAGGAATAGGGGTCCACGCCCTGACGTAGACCGGCCTCCGCGGTGTCGATCCCCTGAGCAGCGGCGGCGGCAAGCACGGGTGCCGCAACGAAGTCGTTGCCCAACAGAGCGGCTCTCGCCAGACGCTCGCGTACCGGTTCGGGGATGCTCTGCCAATACAGATCCAGGGCTTGTTCGACTTCGGACGGAACTCAGCGACACCGGCCGCCGTGAACCCGCACTCATCAGCGCTTTCTGGATCCGTTTGGTTCGCACCAGGATTCGGACAGTCAACGGGTTGTGTCCCACATGGGCCATCAACGCTCGAACCACCTCACGATCAAGACCCGGCAACTCTGCCCCGACAATCGCTGCGAGGTCATCGTCGCCCAACGGAGCAAGATCGACACGCTCGGATCGCTCCAACGCAAGGCCATCGCGGGAACGCCACCAGCTCACAAACGGCGACACCTCGCCGTCGAGCTCATCCTCGCCCGTAACCGAGTCAAGTTCGCGGCCTGCAGATGCGCCAAGGGCATGCGGCCATGCCGTCGCCACGATCAGGACTCGAGCCTAAGGATCAGCCAAGAGATGATCGATCACTTCCACCGTGGAGTCGTCCGCGAAATGGGCGTTGTCGACCACCATCACCAACGGCACCTTGCCGCGACACCTGCACCAAGGCTTCCCCGATCTCCGTGATCTGATCGCCTCTGCTCGCTGTGATGTCGATCTCGCGGCCCGCACGCTGCTCCCGCCACTGATCTAACCGGTCCTTGAGACCCCGCTGATCCCAACCCGTCTTCACCGCCCCCGTTACCGCCAACGCGGCGCCCACCGGCGGTGCCACCGCCATCCCCAACAACCCCAACACACCAATTACTGCCGACGACACATCAAAGCCCGCCGTCACCGCATCGACCGCACGACCTTGACCCGCGATCAACCCGCCCGCGTGGCGATAGAGCTGGGTCTGAGCCTCGACATCCCACATCACCTGCGCAAACCGACTGCTATCAGTCCGTCTACATGACAGTCCCCACCACATCCACTGCATCGCCGCACCCTCACCCACCGACACCCGCAACGGATAGATCAGCTTGCGGCCATCCAACACCGAGTTCACCGCACCCGAATCAGCGACAACATCCAACCGGGCAGGCCAATACGTACCCTCGCCCTGAGCGCCCGCAAGCTCCGCATACAACTCCTGCACTGACCCGCGTCTTGCCCCATCCCGGCGGCGCCACCAACACACTCAAACAACTCCCACCACCCGACTTCCGCCACCCCAAACGCCCTAACCAGATCCTCAACAACACGCCATCGTTGCGCCCCAACCAGATCCACCCCGACCCTCCAGACACTGAACCCAACCCGCCGAGCGAAGCCCACACACAGCCGACCTCAGACAAGGACTTGAGCACAACTGACAGCCTAAACACTCATCCCCCCGACACTAACCCGTCCGCCGACCGGCCTGCCGTGCGTGAAACCCGGGGAGCTTCAACCCGGTCTGGAGGCCGACAAAATGTCCCGAAATGGTGCCCAAATGGAGCCGAACCGTCGGAGACGGGGCGTCACGGGCGTCGAGCGACTTCTCGCATCGGGACGGCTACATCCCTTGTCCCGTAAGGGATCGGGGGACGGAACGCCGCAGGCCGACACTGGCCGAAACGGCCCGACGGTCGCTCATAATCGCTCGGTCGGAGGTTCGATCCCTCCCGGGCCCACCAGTCACAGCAGCGATCTCGGCTGATCTGAACAAGTCGGACTCGCGAAATGGCGCCCAAATGGCGCCGAACGGCTACGCGTCGGCCACGAGCGCAGCGACAGCGGCTGCGGCGTCGGCCTGTTGGCCCGGCATGACGTGGGCGTAGGTGTCGAGGGTGAACCCGACCGAGGCGTGGCCCAGCCGATCCGACACGACTTTGATGTTGACGCCGGCGGCGAGCAGGTGCGAGGCATGGGAGTGGCGAAGATCGTGTAGCCGGATCCGTGGCACGTCGAGTTCGGCGACGAGCCGAGCGAACGCTCTCGAGACCACGTCGGGATGCCAGGGCCTGCCGTCGGCCATGGTGAAGACGAGCCCCATCTCGTTCTGCCAGCCGGCGCCCATCAGCAGCTGATCCTCGGCCTGGCGGGCTTTCCGGCCGCGCAGGACGGCAACCGTTTCGGCGTCGAGGTCCAGGCGTCGGCGTGATCGTCTCGTCTTCACGTCGGCGGTGACTGGCTCATGGTCGACGGTGGTGAGCGTCTGACGGATCGTGAGGGCCTGAGCGTCGAGATCGACGTCGACCCAGCGGAGCCCACACAGTTCCGATCGACGCATGCCTGTGAACGCGGCGACCCACAGCAGCGGCCAGTGGTCGGATTCGCTCGTGGCGGTGAGGAACGTGCGGAGCTCGGCCGGCGTCCATGCCGACATCTCCGGCGCCCGAGCCGCCGTGGTCGACGGGGGAGTGGCATCGTCGGTCGGGTTGACCGCGATGAGCCCGTTCCGGCGAGCGTCCTCGAGTGCGGTGCGGAGCACCGTGTGGGTGTAGCGGGTGGTGCGAGCCCCGACCGGTTTCCGCCCGTCGACGCCGTGCAGCATTCCTCGGTAGAGCGCGTTGACGTGTTGAGAGCGGACGGCTTGGAGGCGCCGGTCGCCGATCACGGGGAGCACGTGGCGGGCGAGGTTCCGCCGGTAGGAGTCGACGGTCGTTGGCCGGAGGCCGGCCAGCTCCCGACCGACGAGCCAGTGGTCGAGCCATTCGCCGACGGTCTGGTTCGATCTGGTCACGGCAGCGCCCAGGTGGATCTCACGGAGGCGGTCGTTCAATGCCGCCTGAGCGTCAGCTTTGGTTCTGAACCCGCCCCGCCACTCCCGGCGTCTCGGTTCGCCCTCGGCGTGCACGTCGACCTGGTATCGCCACGTCGGGCCGTGCTTCTGGACCCGTCCCCGCCGTCTCATGACTTCGCCTGCCGGTAGCTCATCGGCTCCACACCTGATACTCGGTTCGGAGGATGACCACGACGTCGTGGCTCATGTCCTCGATCAGGAGGGCGCCCATGGCACCGATCGGTCGCTCATTTTGCGGTTGTCCCCTCGATTCCGAGGAGGTGCGCCACGTGAGCGGTAGGGACAAGGTACCGCCTGCCGATCTTGATGACCGGGATCTCGCCGCGTCTCACGGCCTGGTACATGGTCGACCGGCAGACGCCAAGCAGATCTGCCACCTCGCTGACGGACATGGTCGGTCGCGACGCAGGATTCAGCGATGTCGGCCAGGTCAAGCCGCTCGAGGCTGGTGAGGTCGTCATGTCGGGGGAAGGCGCCTGAACGCAGTCCAACGCGACAGGAATGCGTCGACACACTCACTGCACCAGACCACGTCGGAACGAACGGCACAGACTCATGGGGGTCGACCGGGTGTCTCGTAGTCGGGGATGCTCGGGTGGAGCTGGTTGGCCGGTGAGCACTTGCACAGACCGAGGAGGTTGAGCTCTGGAGCAAGAGGGTGCCCCGGCCGGCTGGTGGGAGCGTTCTGAAGCACTGGTGGGATGTCGTGCCGTTCGAGCACTGATCCATGAGTCCGTCGCCGAAGGCTCTCCAGCTCGACGAACCGACCAGAACAAGGAGGAACCGATGTGATCTTCGTGGGAAACGATTGGGCCGAAGACCACCACGACGTGTACGTGTGCGACGCCGATGGCACCGGGCTGGCCCGCCGACGCCTGAGCGAAGGGGTCGTGGGGATCGCCGGGTTCCATGCCCTGGTCGCCGAACACGCCGAGGACCCGGCCGAGGTGGCGGTCGGGATCGAGACCGACCGCGGCCTGTGGGTGACGGCTCTGGTTGAGGCTGGCTATCAGGTGTTCGGGGTGAACCCTCGTGCGGCGGCCCGCTATCGGGAACGACACTCGATGTCGGGAGCGAAATCGGATCGTGGGGACGCCCGGATGCTCGCCGAGCTGGTCCGGGTCGACCGTCACCATCACCGGATGATCGCTGGCGACAGCGCAGCGGTCGACTCGGTCAAGGTGCTGGCACGGGCCCATCAGAACCTGATCTGGGAACGAACCCGCGCCGTGTTGCGGCTGCGATCGACCCTGTTGGAGTTCTTCCCCGCCGCGGTCGCGGCGTTCCCAGAACTCGCTGATCGTGACGCACTCGCCGTGCTGGGCAGGGCACCGACACCCCAAGCCGCCCGTGCCTTGTCGGTGGCGAAGATCCGCTCGGCGCTGCGGGCTGGTGGCCGTCAGCGAAACATCGACACCCGCGCCGCCGACATCGCCGAGAACCTCCGGGTCGAACACCTCGAGGCACCCGACGCGATGGCCGACGCGTTGGGTGCCTCGGTGTCGTCGCTGGTCGCGGTGCTCGTCGCGATGAACCAGCAGATCGCCCGGCTCGAAACCGAGCTGGCCGACCGTTTTGAACAGCACCCGGACGCCGACATCTACCGCTCCCTGCCAGGACTCGGTGTCATCCTCGGCGCCCGGGTGCTCGGCGAGTTCGGGGACGACCCGAACCGCTATGCCGACGCCAAGTCTCGCAAGAACTACGCCGGCACGTCACCCATCACCCGCGCATCCGGGAACCGTCACCTCGTCACCGCCCGGTTCGTTCGCAACCGTCGCCTCGCCGACGCGACCCACCGCTGGGCGTTCTGCGCGATCACCACCAGCCCCGGCGCACGAGCGTTCTACGACCACCGCCGATCCGAAGGCGACACCCACAACCAGGCGCTCCGGGCGCTCGCCAACCGGCTCGTCGGCATCCTCCACGGCTGCCTCCGACACCACACCAGCTACGACGAACACACCGCCTGGGCCCACCGCCCCGAGAACAACCTCACCACCGACATCGACACCGCCGCTTGACAACAACCACCCATGGGATGTCTTGCCAGGTGCGCTTTGCGCACCCAGCGGAGCGAGGCTCGAGGTTCGACCAGGTAGCGTGAAACCATGCATCTCGATCGCATCACGGTGGATCCGAACCGCATGGGTGGCGTGCCCTGCATTCGCGATCTGCGCGTCACCGTGTCGATGGTGCTCGGCCAGCTCGCGGCGGGGCGCACCCGTGATGAGCTGCTGGAGGACTATCCCTACCTCGAACCTGAGGATGTCACCGCCGCGCTCGAGTACGGGGCCGCCCGAGTCAACGAACGGGAAGTCCCGGTCGCCCGCCCGGCGTGAAGCTGCTGATCGACGCAAACCTGGCGCCGCTGGTCGCAGCTGCGTTGAACGCCGAGGGGCACGAGGCGGTTCACGTCGGCGACATCGGGCTGCTCTCCGCCTCGGACGAGGAGATACTCGAATGGGCGGACGAGCACGACCA
This sequence comes from uncultured Acidimicrobiales bacterium, assembly GCA_963793475.1. Taxonomy (GTDB): domain Bacteria; phylum Actinomycetota; class Acidimicrobiia; order Acidimicrobiales; family CAWCAL01; genus CAWCAL01. The sequence goes on along the minus strand of CAWCAL010000006.1, from coordinate 263,416 downwards.
CGCGGTGGTCACCGCCGACTCCGACTTCGCCGTGATGCTCGCGGTGGGCGGAGCGTCCGGCCCCTCGGTCGTTCAGCTCCGTGGTGTGGCCGACCAGCCACCGGCGACCCACGAAGTACTGCTCGTGGAGAATCTCCCTGCGTTCTCTGACGCGCTGGCCGCCGGTGCGATCGTCTCGCTGAGCGTCTCCAGCTTTCGAATCCGAGATCTCCCGATCGAGTAGCGGGAAGGGTTGCCCTTCCAAGGTTTGGAACGGAGCCGGTCAATCGGGTCCGGTGACGCCGGTACTTCGACGAGGCGATGGTGCAGTCGACGGTGCAGACGCAAGGCCGGTTCTGTGCAGCCAGCGGTGCAGTCGGGTCCATGTGCACCGTCCAGTACACCGCCCGGAAACATGGCAGTTCGCGACTTGCGCTGCCGTCGGGCGCTACCGTGCCGTCGCTAGGTCAGCCATGGTGGTCGAGTTCTCGACCAGCTCGGCGAACGCCGGTGTCACCGCGTGCGCTGGGTCGGCCTCGCTCAGACTGATGGCGATCAGTTCAGGGTTTCCGAATATGAGGCGATCCTCGTCATCTGGATAGGTGGCCACGGCGGCGCAGAGATCGGCGAGAAGCTCGGCGTCGGTCTCTTCGAGCACCGGTGGGTCGGGAACGTCCGGGCCGCCGGCGCCGAGTGTGAGTGTGATGGTGGAGATCCCGCTGCGGTCTTCCACCTCGAGGACGGCTCCGGAGGTGAATGCGCTGTTCCCGGCGAAGGAGTTGGTCGGGGGGTCGCCTTCCTCTGCTCCGGGGATCACGTTCAGCGGTGCGTTCTCCACCTGCCCAACCGATCGGATCTGAACCAGGTGGAGCTCGATGCCCAACCGCTCAACCATCTCAGGGTCGAACGCCAATCGGTCCACGGTTGCATGGATCGGGGCGTTGAGGAGGCGACCAGCCAGGGCGGCGACGGCCGCATCCGAGCTGGTGGTGGCGGGGGCGCACGCCGGTGCGGACCACCGCTCAGGTCCAGCCTCACATGATGACGTTGATGCTGCATCGCCGTCGTCCAAGCAGGCACCGTCTACAAGCAGGCGCTCGCCGATTGGTTCACCGATGTTGACCACATACGGGACTTCGTCGTTGCTCGGACACTCCCCACCGGTCGACTGGCTCGACCGAGAACGTCACGACGATTTCGCTGTCACCGATGACGATGCCTGGTTCGTAGACCTCGCCCGTGACACCGCCGCTGCAGCCGAGTCGAGTCACCACGGCGGTGAATGAATCCGACGCCGTACTCAAGCTGTCTGCTGCCGCGAGGTTCCAGACGGCGGTGTCGCCAGCGACCTCGTCATTAGGAGGCATGGCTGACGATGTGTCCGAGACGGAAGTCGTCGGGGTCGGTTCGGTGGCGTCCGTCGGAGAAGTGGAGGGACCCGAATCACCGTCACTGCCGCAGGCGCACAACGGCAGGAGGAGCATCAGGCCGGCAAGGAAGACGCGCGGGTTGGTCATCGAAGGTTCGACGCCTCTCGAACGTAGCTGGTTCCCTCAGCGCCACACATCGGATCAATCGGCGACGCCGCCCCTATCTCCCGCCTGACGTGTGGTGCCGAGAGGTGCTGCTGGAGCCTCGCCGGTGTCAGTCAGGTCGGTCGTGGTGGCAGAGCTGGCTGGTACCGTGAGGTTGTGGCACTGCGCCGAGAGGATCTTGCGCCAGAGCAGCTGGCGTATCAGCGGGCGCTGGATCGATCTTGGGCCGAGGCACAGTTGGGGCTTGCCGATCCGGAGTTTCGCTCCTACCTGGACGAGTCCATCCGCCGGCTCGATGCCAAGGCGCCGGCCCCTCTGCTCACCCGGGAGGAGTTCCTGGCGCAGACGAAGGCTCTCGACGGGTAGTGCCCCTCCGGGACGTCGAGGAGTTCTCTCGCTGGATTGCGCTGGAGTCGCCATCGGTGGCTGCATAACGAGTCGCCCGCCACTTCCTCGCGGAGATCGGCGACGAGGCATGGCGATCCCCGAGCGTGCCGGTCGATGCGCTGTCGAACCAGCCGGAGTACGAGGTGCGAGAGGTCGCCCTTCAGATTGAGGGCGAGGACCGGCCTGTGCGGATCTGGTACCGGCATATCTATGCGACCGACGTGGTCGATGTCATTGCCGTCACCAACCGGTGAGCGTTCCCTCGTCGCAGCGAAACTCGGTCGGTCATCAGCACCGCCGGGACTGACGCGATTCGGCGTGGCCGCTGTTCCGTGGCGCCCAAATGGCGCCGAACGGTCGGAAACGGGCCATCACGAGCGGCGAGCGACCTCTCGCTCGAACGGCTACAGGCGTTGTCCCGTATGGGGTCGGTGGACGGAACGCCACTGGCCGACACTGCCTGAAACAGCCCGACGGTCGCTCATAATCGCTCGGTTGGAGGTTCGATCCCTCCCGGGCCCACCAGTGATACCAACGATCTCGGCGGATCGGTGGCCGCTCAGGACGGCCGTGAAGCTCGAATGTTGCCCAAATGGAGCCCGAAAAAGGTGCCGAACGGGTGGAACAGGACGCCAGGGGTGTCGAGCGACTTGCAGGCGTTGCGGGTCGAGTGTGGGACCATGCGAAACTGGGTGGACCGAGATGACATGAGCCGCTCTTGGACGTCATGAGTGTTGAGCCACTATGGGTCGCTCTGGGCTGTCGCTCGCCAGCTTGATGGGACCACCCATTCGCCAGTGGCATGGGAGCACTTCTGGGGTTCGGTCGGGGACGGAGCGCGACACATGGCGGAGCGCTCCGGGAGATGGCAGATCGTCAGGCTCTGAGGTCGTCGAGGAGGTGGTCGAGGACCTGTTCTTCGAATACGGCGACGCCGTGGTCGACCATTGCGGTCGGCAGTTCGGGTGACCAAGGGGTCTCGGGCGTCCCGGCGGCTGTGCCGAGCTCGACGCCACCGTGGGTGGCTGCTTGCCGGTAGTCGACGGCGCTGAACCTCCAGGAGGACGCGCTGTACCGGCCGATGATGGATGCTCCGATTCGTAGGCCGTCCCAATCGAAGTCGCCGTGGTAGTGCAGATTGCAGCCCGCGGATGCAAGAAGGTCGAGCAACGCGAGCGCGGCGCTGTTCGGGTAGCCCTCGACGCAGACGAGCGGGCTGGAGGAGTCTTCGAGGCGGTTCGTGGCCATGGCCACGACCGATGGGTTCTCGGTCACGAACACGGGTTTCGGGTCGACCAGGAGCGTGGCGGTGGCGATCTGCTGGAGTGTCAACCGGAGCGGGACGCCGCAGATGCGGTGCTCGTCGATGGAGTTCGCCACGATGTCGCCGTCGCTTCGCACGGGCAGGTTCAGCGCGAGCGTGCTGACCGACAGGTCATCGCAGATCACCCCGACCCGGGCCCAGCGCCGCCGCCACCAGTAGGCGGCCGCAGCCGGCCGGTCGTCGTCACCGTCGTCAGCGTCGTCGCCGGCGTGTTCGAGCCGGGTGAGCGCGTCGGAGACCAGGTCGCCCAACGGGGTGCCCCGATCGAGACTGTGGGGGTCGTCGGTGACCTCGGCTGCGAACACGGCTAGCGCTCGGTTGCCGGCCGGAAGGGCGGCGACCACGTCGAGCGCGGCCTCCACCAACTCGGCGCCGGCTACTGGTGAGCCGGCGCGACGGGTGGCGGCACCCGACCGGCGCAGCGCGGCGACCCAGTCGCCTAGCTCTGGCCGCTGGCCGAGTGTGGGGTGGTCGTAGACGGTCGCCCATGCGTTCCGCCTGGCCGCATCGGTCGTGCGCCGTTCGGTGGGCCGATCGCGCAGGGGCCCGCCGAGCTGCTCGATCCAGTCGACGAGGCCGACCTCGGCGGCCCCCTGCCGGAGCAGGTCGTCGAGGTCGTGGAGTCGTATGCGCAGCGGTCCGTCGCCGGCTGCGGATACGCCGAGCAGTCCGGCGACGGCTCGACGGGTGGTGTCATCGGGGGTTTTGACGGCGACCGGTGTGCCGGTCAGCTGGATTCCGTTGCGCTCGAGACGCCTACGCACCGCGAGCCACAGTGGGGCGTACTCGTCGGAACGCAGGTCTCGGCGCGCCAGTTCGGTCCGGTCTGCGGACGGTCGATCAGTCATCGCTCTCGCCGAGGTCGAGTGTCCCCTCGGCCGAGGCGGTCGTCCCGAGCGCCGCTTCCTCGACGAGTGCGTGGCCGTCCCAGCGCATCGACAGCACGTTGACGCCTTCGGCCGGTGGCCGTCGGAGCAGGTCGTGAACGGCAACGGCGGGCACCTCGCTGTAGGCGCCCCACAGCTCGTGGCCGGTCATGATGACGTCGAGGTCGAATCGCACGGTGAGGCCCATCAGTTCGCCTCGCATGGCTTCGTCGATGCCGGCGAATGCTTCGTCGAGAGCTACGAGCCGGGGGGCTCGCGTCCCGGCCCCGTCGTAGTGGGCAGCCGCGGCAGCGAACAGCGGGAGATGCAGCGTGACGGCTTGCTCGCCGCCGGACAGCTCGCGGAACCGTTTCTGGGTGAGTCTGGTCCGTCCGCCGTCGGCGCCCCGGAGGTAGGGCTGGAATCGGTACCAGCTGCGGTAGTCGAGTGCGGCAGCCAGCGCGACCTTGTAGCCCTCGGCGGGGCGGTCGGCGCGCTGCTCGCGAATGATGCGCTCGAAGAAGCTGCGCAGGCGCGCCCGCTCGGGTTCGCCGAGCTGGTTGGTGTCGTGTCGGAGCAGCTCGACGGCGTCGCGCATCGACCGGTCGTCCTCGGCGAACTCCCAACCGAGCTCGACCCGCAGCCCGCTGGCGGTGGGGGCGTCGCCGAGGGCCTTGTTGACGTGGGCCACGAACTCGTCGGCGTCGGAGAGCAGGGTGCGCAGTTCGTGGGCCACACGGTTGAGGAGGAAGCGCTCGAACACCTCTCGGTCGCCCTCGGTCAGAAAGGTCTGGAGCTCGAGCTCCTGGTCGCGGAGCATCCTGGCCAGATGGTCGACCCCGAAGGCACCCCGGTCTCCGACGATCTCGATGATGGTGAGGCCGTCGTCGTGGGCGATCGCCGGGTCGTATCCGTGGTGCAGATCGTCGAGAAGGGCCTTCTGGGCCCGATCGAGTGCGGCGACGTGGCGGGTGTGGGCCTCGTCGGCGGGGGCGTCGGGAAGGGCCGATGCGAGGGCGGCCGCCGCCTCGACCGGGTCGGTGGGAAGGTCGGCGTCGACGCCATCGGGGTCGACCACGGCCCGCACATCGCGGCGTCGGAGCACGCCGAGGTGGCTGCCGGTGCGGGTCACCGCCAGGGCCGCGTGCTCGGCGTCGTCCGCCGCCACGCGGAGGACGCTGTCGGTCTCGCCCTCCTGTCGGGTGAGGTCGGCTCGCTGGTCGTCGAGACGATCGCGCTCACGGCGAAGATCCTGAAGCCGCTGGTCGCACCGGGCCAGGGCGACCAGCGGGGCCTCGGCATCGGGTCCGAGTTGAGTTCGCAGGGTCCGGGCCCGAGTGTGGAGCTCGATCGCTTCTTCGTCGGCGGCGGTCAATTCTCGTCGGCGCACGGCCAGCCGCTCGGCCAGCTCGTCGGCCCGCGTCCGTCTCGATGCTGCGGTGCGGGCATCGGTTTCGGCGCGTCGGCGCTCTTCGGCCGCGGTGGTCGCGGTGCGGGCGAACGCTGCGACGGACTGCTCGACCCGGTCGATTCCGTCGGGATCGGTCGGTAGGCGGCGGCTGGCGGCGATGTCGCGGAGCGACCTCTCGGCGGCGGTCAGCCGAGCGGCAGCGTCGGCCTCGCGTCGGCGAGCGCGATCGGCGCCGGCGGCAGTGGCGCGAGCGTCGGCGGCGGCGATCGAGGCGGCGGCGAGGGCTGCGAGGAGCGCTTGGGCCGTCGGCAAGGTGTCGGGGGCAGCGTCGAGCCGTGTGAGCTCGCCGGTGAGCCGATCGACCTCGGTCTCGGCGGCGTCGAGGATCTGCGCGATGTCGACCATGTCCATGTCGAGGGAAGCGAGGCGTCGCGCCCGGCGAGCGGAGCGGGCCGTGGCGCCGATGTAGTCGGCCTCGGGCTTGGCCGCCCTACCCGCCAGCGGGCCGAGCCGGAACCGTCCCTCGGTGTCCACGGCGATACCGAGCTGGCCCAGGGCCACCGAATCGAGCACCGCGTCGACCGCGCCGGAGTCGAGCCCGGCGTCGGGCGGAGGGGTAGCCACCAACGCTGATCGGAGGGTGGCGCGTTCCGGCTCCTTCGTAGCCGGTCGGTCGGCGACGAGCCACGAGTCGTGGGCATCCAAGCCTGCCCCGGGGGGAGACACCCAGGCGTCGAGCAAACCGGCGGCGTGGAGGGCTGCTTCGAGTGCGGCCCGCGACGGGTCGTCGAGCGTGTCGGCGAAGTCACAACACGCCCACAACGGTGCGCCGGTGCGGCCGTCGCGTGAGGTGCTGCGCCATGGCGGCGGTTCCGGGCCCGCGTCGGTCTCTCGAGCCACCCGGTTGCGCTCGACTCGCAGCTCGTCAAGGCGTTGGGCCGTCGCTTCGACGGTGGCGGTGGCCGCGGTTCGGGCCGATACCAGTGCATCGCGGGCCGGGGCGGTGAGGGTCCGGTACCTGTCGGCCAGGGTGCCCGCATCAGCGTCGCCGAGCCGATCGACGTGATCGACCATCGCCTGGGTCTCGCTGAGTTGGGGCGCCGTGGCGGCCCAGTCGTGGACGGCTGCTGCCAGGGCTGTGCGCTGCACCGCTGTATCGGCATCGAGCGCTTCGGCCCGTGCCTGGGCTTCGGCCGCTTCGTCGCCGGCCTCGGCCGCCTCGGTCTGTCGCGTTCGGTGGTCGGCGGCGGTCCGGTCGTCGCGCGGCGAGAGCGTGCCGCACTTCGCGGAGGTCGTCCCGGCGAGACAGCTCGGCGGACCGTGCCGCGGCGGCGACTCGGTCAGGGTCGGTGCTGTCGGTGCTCGGTAGGGTCCAGGCCAGATCGCCGGCATCGGCCGCGTCGATCAACACGGTGAGGGCCTCGTCGGCGGACCGGCCTGATCCGGCGGCGGCGGTCTCGGCCTCGTCGGCGGCATCAAGGGCGCTCTGGTGGTCGTCGGCCGCTTCGGCTGCTCGCGATGCGGCCCCTTCCCGAGCGGACTGGGCCCGACCGGCGGCGGCATCGAGCTCGCGCAGGCTCGAGGCGTCCTTGAAGGCCGGTGATTCGATGACGGCGATCTTCTCGGCGTCGGTGGCGGCGGTGTCGGCGTCGACCAGCGTGCGGGCCTCGGCGTTCGCCACGAGGTCGGCACCGATGCGCTCCAGTGCGATACGGGCGTCAGCAGCCCGGGTACGTGCGGCCTGGCGCGCCGCCTCGGCGGTGCGAACGGCCGCGGCTCGTCGGGCGGCTTCGCCACGCAGATAGGTGGCATAGACGGGCAGGAACGTCTCGACCGTGGCGCGGGCCTCCTGCACGTCGGCGAGCTCGCGCTGGGTGGATTCGAGGTCGTCCAGGCTCGACGCGATGTCGGCGAGAACCTCGTCGCCGAGGCCGGGAAGCCCGCTGGACAATACGTCGGACAGCAGGTCCAGGTTCAGCTTGCCGGCCAGCTGGGGCCGGCGTAACACCCGGATCAGGCCGACCAGCTTGCGGTGCCGATCGCTGCCGGTGCCGAGCACCTCGCGGTCGAGGGCAGACCGGAACTCCTCGGCGGTGTCAACGACGGCTTCGTGGCCCAGCACCTCGATGAGCCGCCTCCGTTCGTGGACTTCGCCGTCGTGGTCGAGGGCTAGGTCGATACCCACCCGGCGGGGCGTCACGAAGAACCATGAACGAGGGTTGGGAGCATCGATCGTGGCCCGGGCGCCGCAACCAACCGTGACATGCCGTTCTCCGTCGCCGAACTCGATCCACACGTACCCCAGTCGGCGGTCGTGGCGGAATCCCTGCGCTGCGGCGTCATCGCGCACCACGCCCAGGAGCAACGACCGCATCGATCGACCGCCGGCGAAGGGATCCATGGCGTTGGCGCTCATCGTGCCGTCGAACAGGAACGGGAACAGCAGCGCGAGAGCGTTGGACTTGCCCGACCCGTTCGGTCCGCGCAGGATCATCCGCCCGTCGGCGAAGTCGAAGACCTGGTCGTCGTATTCCCAGACGTTGCGGATACCCGCCCGTGTCGGCTTCCAGCGATCAGCCATCGGCGAACCTGTCGAACAGCGACGCCTCCGCGGGTGACGGTGCAGGGGGAGCCGCCGGGCCGTCCAACGGCCGGTATCGGGCCAGAACCGGTGACACGGCGACGCCCGCGTCAACTCGGCGGACAAGGCCGAACCGATCGAGCAGTGCCTCGACGTCGGCCCGCAACCGGTGGGGTGCGTCCCGATACTCCGTGCGGAACCGGGGCCGGTAGGCGTCGACGATCTCGTCCCAGCCGCGGTCCGCCTCGTTGTCGGGGACGACCGGCCGTGTTCCGTCGGTGGTCAGCTCCACGAGCCGGGCGCCCCACAGAAGCGCCGCCTGGGTCTCGCTGCCTCCGGCCGGGAACGACTCGCCTCCGATCGGCTCGGCGTCGGCGTCGATCAGACAGAACCCCTCGGTTCGCGACTCGACGGCGCAGCCGGTGAGCCGCTCGACGTCGGCCACGATGCGGGTGCGGCGGTGCCGGACGTGCTCGACTTCGTCGTCGGGAAGGTCGTCCCAGCGGACAACCGGGTCACAGACGAGACGGCGGGCGAACCGCTGCCGCAACCAGGTGCGCTCGGCATCTTCGGAGCTGCCCCGGACGTCGACGAGGAAGTCGGCGGGCTCGGCCACATCGCGAAGCACGCTGGGCGCGGCGACCAACAGGCGCGACGCCGTGTCGCGCTCGACGTCGTAGAGGGCGTCGCCGCCGCCGTCGGCGTCGGCGAGCCATCGCTCGACCGTGCCGTCGCAGAGTCGGAGCACGCCGCGGTCCTCGAGCCACTTGACCGCGTCGGCGAACGCCCGCCGTTGGTCGTGGCTGGTGAGGTCGATGGGCAGTGTGTCGTCTCCGGCCCGGAGTCGCTGCACTTCCTCGGCGAGTCCCGACGCCGTGGTCTGCTCGCCCAACGATTCGAGAGCGGCAAGGGTCAGGCACAGGAACGTACAGGCCAGCCGGCCCATGGCTCGGTCGGTACGGGTGCGGGCGCCACGGTGAGCCGACGTGGTGGCCGCCTTCCGGTAGAGGCGAGCCGAGCCCGGAGCGACGTCGAGCCGGAATCCGAGGACCCGGCCGAATTCGGACCGCAACGGCACCTCCCACCGGCGTACCAGCGCCAGCGCGTCCGGGCGGGGCCACGCCGGAGTGACGAGCGGGTGGGCGAGGAGCAGCCGACTGGCACGTTGGAAGTCGGGCAGGTCGGCGCGGTCGATCTGGACCGCGACCCGGGGACCGGCGTGCCTGAGATCGGTCATGGGTCGATCATGCCGACGTCACGAGCAGGCGGTGGTGGGGGAGGGTGAGGGTGCCCGCTGCCGACCGGATCTCCATGCCGTCGTCGTCCGGTTCGAGCCGGGCCGCGGTGCCCTCGATGACCACCGCTACGCCCGACGATCCGTCGGCCCGACGCTGGTGGGCGGCCCGGTCGAGCAGTTCGAACAGCATCGAGAGCTCGGCGGCAGACAACGTCCGTCCGTCGATGGGGCGGGCCCGCAGCCGAGCGGCCGCCTCGGCTCGTGCGCCTTGGGTCGGCGCGGTGGTCCCGCAGGAGGCGGGCCTTGTTGGCGGAGTAGTCGGTGGCCACCGGGGCCCGTCCGGGCGAGGGTCGCTTGCCGTGCTCGCGCAACGTGACGGGCACGGCGACCGGCGGTGTGGTCCACCATGAACTGGACGCAGGGCTGTCGTCGGGGTCGTCGTGATCGATCACGAGGTGCCGAGGACGGCCGAGCCCGAACGCAGCGTCGAACAACTCGGCCGCCTCGTCATCGCTGTCGAGGCTGCGGAACCACCGGGCCATCACGAGCAGCTCGGACGCTCGGGTGATGGGTCGGCGACTGCGTTCGGTGAGCTGGCGCAGCAGAGACAGCAGGTCGCTGATGGCTGACGTCGTCGCGGCGACCAGATCGTCGGCCCCCGACGGCTGTCCACGACGGGGAACGAACCACGAGGCCAACCCGTGCCACCTTTGTACCCAGCGTTGCGTGGCGTCAGCGTCGTCCATGGGATTCACCGAGTCGTCACCGGCGGAGGCGAGCGAGGCGAGAAGATCCGACACCGCGGGATTCGACGTCGAGGACGGTCCGGGCGATGACAGTCTGCTGGGCGATGAGATGATCGAGGAATTGCTGGAGATACTCGAGAAGCAGCTCCTTGTAGGCAAGGAACCGTTCCGGGTCGATGTCGTGCTCGCGGCGGAGCTGGGCGACGGTGGCGTGGAATCACGGGCGTTGGCCGCGAGGTCGTGCAGCGCCGAGTCGAGGCTGCGCAACCGGAGGTAGACGCGGTCGGAATCGGAAGAGTCGATCGCGGCAGTCAGGTCGGCGAGATGCTCACGGATGTCGAGGAACAGGCTGCGTTGGAGCGACCCTGACACCTCGACGGCGCCGAGCACCGCCATCACGGCGTCGTGTGTCGTCCGGCCCACCGCGGTGAGCTGCCACAGGGCCCGTCGCCGACGGAAGTCCTCGAGTCGGGACACGCGGGCCGTGTCCTGGGTCCACGTGACGTTGCCCCACTGGTGGAGCTGGCGAAGCGCCGCCTCGAGATCGTCGACCGCCACCTCGGCCTCGGCCAGCCCATCGGCGATGCGCTCGGTCCGCAGCTCGACCTCGTAGCGTTCCCGGGCGGCCACGAACACGCCGAGGATGGCGAGGTACACCGGTGCGTTCGGTTCGGTTGCTGCTCGCAGCGACTGAAGGCGGTCCCGCTCGTCGCCGACCAGAAGACGACGATGCAATTCCCCAGGACCCCGTGCCGTTGGGTTCGTTTCCTGCTGCACGACACGAGCGTAGTGGTGGGCCGCGACGACAAACTCCGAAGGCGGGCGGGGTGCGCCGTCACCGTTCCCAATAGCCGCATGGGTGCGCCGATCTCCGACGCTCAGATATGCCCTCATCTGTTCGCCTGTCCGGGTAGGTCCCCCCAGGTAGGCCCGGTCTGACGTCGATGATCGACATTCGGCCGGGGGTGCGGTCCGGCAAGCCGTGCTTCATCGGCACCCGGATCGCGGTCTACGACGTTCTGGACTACCTGGCATCGGGGATGACGAGTGCGGAGATCATCGACGACTTCCCTGAGCTGACCGAGGCGCACGTTCGTGCAGCGATCGGCTTCGCCGCCATGCGAGAGCGGCGGCTGGCCACGCCGGCGTGAAACTGCTGTTCGATCAGAATCTGTCTCGCCACCTGGTCGGCCACCTCTCCGAGGAGTTTCCCGAAAGCCAGCACGTCACCGAAGTCGGTTTGGATTCTGCGACTGAGCGGCGAGATCTGGAGTTCGCTGGCCAGCACGGCCTTGTGATCGTGTCGAAGGACTCCGACTTTCGTCAGCTGGCGTTCCTGAATGGCCTGCCGCCCAAAGCCATCTGGCTGCAGCTGGGCATCGCCTGCACGAGCGACATTGTCGTGCTGCGGCAAAGCCAGGAAATGATGCGGGTCTTCAACGAGTCTGAGGGCGAAGCGCTTCTTGTGATCGGGCCTGAGGCTGCGCCATCGGTCGCAGTCCGGCAGTGGCCCTGATCCCGCGTACGAAATGGAGCCCAAATGGAGCCGAACGGTCCGAGACGGGGCGCCACGGGGGTAGAGCGACATTCGCATTCGGAGGCTCGATCCACTGTCCTGCAAGGGATCGAGCGACGCAACGCCACCAGCCGACACCTGCCGATGCGGCCCGACGGTCGCTCATAATCGCTCGGTCGGAGGTTCGATCCCTCCCGGGCCCACCAGTGATACCAACGATCTCGGCGGATCGGACCCGGTGCGAAGCGTGGGTGTGGCGAAGATCGTGCAGACGGATCCGTGGCACGTCGAGTTCGGCGACGAGCCGAGCGAAGGCTCTCGAGACCACGTCGGGATGCCAGGGCCGGCCGTCGGCCATGGTGAACACGAGCACCAGTCTCGTTCTGCCATCCGGCGCCCATGAGCAGCTGATCCTCGGCCTGTCGGGCTTTCCGGCGGCGCAGGACGGCAACCGTTTCGGCGTCGAGCTCGAGTCGTCGGCGTGACCGTCTCGTCTTCACGTCGGCGGTGACCGGCTCGTGATCGACTGTCGTGAGCGTCTGACGGATCGTCAGGGCCTCGGCGTCGAGATCGACGTCGACCCAGCGGAGCCCACACAGTTCTGATCGACGCATTCCTGTGAACGAGGCGAACCACAACAGCGGCCCGTGGTCCGATCCGCTGGTGGCAGTCAGGAAGGCACGGAGCTCGACGGGCGTCCAGGCCGACATCTCGGGGGCTCGAGCTGCCGTGGTTGATGGCGGAGTGGCGTCGTCGGTCGGGTTGACCAGGATGAGCCCGTTCCTGCGGGCGTCTTCGAGCGCCCTGCGAAGCACCGTGTGCGTGTAGCGGGTGGTGCGCGCCCCGACGGGCTTGCGGCCGTCGACACCGTGGAGCATTCCGCGGTAGAGAGCGTTGACGTGTTGGGCTCGGATGGTTTGGAGGCGCCGGTCACCGATGACGGGAAGCACGTGGCGGGTGAGATTGCGCCGGTACGAATCGACGGTCGTGGGCCGGAGACCGGCCAGCTCTCGGCCAATGAGCCAGTGGTCGAGCCATTCGCCGATCGGGGGCGGAACATCGGCGAGGCTGGCACGTGGCCGTGCCGGCCAGGCGTCCTACACTCGAAGTTATGGCGACGACGTTCGAGATCTCTGAGGCGCTCTATGAGCGCTTGGCCGAGGTCGCGGCAAGGCGAGGGATTACTCCTGATGAGCTCGCCATTGAAGTCCTCTCGCGCCAACTCAGCACCGGCGAGAACGACGGTGCAGAGGCCCTGGCGGCCTTCATCGGAAGCGTCGACACCGGCGACCCTGACTGGGCGTCCACCGACACCGCCGTGCTGCGCAAACGGGCCAACGCCCAACGCAGCGCCTGACCCTGTTGCTGGTCGACACCAACATCTGGCTCGCCGCAGCAGATCGCAGTTCCCGGCACCACAGCGTCTGTTCCCAGCTAGTGGCTGACCATGTCGACGAGTTGGCTTCCACCGTCCCCGTCATCGCCGAGACTGCGTGGATCCTCCTCGATCGGGCTGGACCGCCTGCTCAGCAACGATTCGTCGCCACCATCGCCACCGGACGGCTTCACGCGATCGACCTCGAACCCGGTGACTGGGAGCGCATCGCCGAACTGGTCGAGACCTACGCCGACATCAGCCTCGACATCATCGACGCGTCGAGTATTGCCGTCGCTGAGCGCCTCGACCAGCGTGCCGTCGCAACCCTGGACGAACGCGACTTCCGGATCGTGCGACCGCGCCACGCCGACGCATTCACCCTCCTCCCCGGACCGGCCTGACCGCGACGATGGCGCCCAAATGGCGCCGAACGGACGGAAACGGGCCATCACGAGCGGCGAGCGACCTCTCGCTCGAACGGCTACAGGCGTTGTCCCGTATGGGATCGAGGGACGGAACGCCACGAGCCGACATTGCCTGAAACAGCCCTGCGGTCGCTCATGATCGCTCGGTCGGAGGTTCGATCCCTCCCGGGCCCACCAGTCATTGCAGCGGTGTCGGCGCTCGCCGCGGAATGAGGGTTTGTACGAGGCCGCAACAGTCCGTGCCGACGGTGAGGATGTCCGACACCAGGGTCGCGTCGTCCCGGCGGCGGAGTCCTCGGGCCATCGGTGCGAGCACCCAGGTGCGTGGTGGCTCAGACCGACAGCGCCTGGGCCGGATGGAGTGCCGAGGTTGTCCTTGCGCCGTCTCGCTCGGTGGAGAGACCCGCGGCCGCCAGCAGGGGGATCGCAAGTCGCAGGCGGTCGGGCGAGCAGGTCGGTTGCCAGCATTGTGCGAGCCCGGTGTCGGCGACGCTGAGCGGCCAGTTGATCGTGGCTCGTCGCCACACCAGTGACCGGGTTGATGATGACATGGCCACGGTGGGCGAGGGCCGCCGGACGACCCTGCGACCGGGGAGAGCGGCCAGGGACGCAGCGATCTTCAGCGCTCGTTCCAGTACCTCATCGGCGACCGACTCGGCCACGAGCGCTTCGAGGGTCGCGCCGGCGGCTTGCTCGGATCGCGGCGGCGGGGCTGGGAGGCGCTCCCACTCGGGCTGTGTGCCCAAGGGCGGCAACCCGCGACGTGCGGCCCGGTCGGCATGATCGATGAGGACGGACGCCACCCGACGGGCGTCGGTCAGCTGGTCCAGGACCTCGAGCTCATCGAGGACCCGGCGGGGGAGATCTCGGCCCATGGCATCGGCGAGAAGCCGGGGTTCGGCAACGAGCCGGGGCACGGCGAGGAGGCACGCGGTTCGCTCGAGGTCGTCGGCCAGGGGACCTCCGTCGGCGAGGCTCGATTCCACGGTTTGGCGAAGCGTCTGCAGGCGCTCACCGGTGGCGTCGCCGATCTGCTCTCGGACGGCGTGGACCCCCACAGCCTCGTGGCCATCCGTCGCGAGGCTGTCGAAGGAGCGGCACAGTTCGGCGACGGCGACCGCGGTGGCCAGTGACGTCGGCGCGCCGACCAGAGCGTCGATGTCGTCGAGGGTCGCGAGAAGGTGGGTCAGGACGGGGGTCAGGACGTGCATCTCGCAGTTCGGACATGTTCGAGCCGGACCCGCCGCCGAGCGGCACCGGTCGAGGTGGCCGACGCCCGGGGTCCAGCCGGGAAGTTCGTCGATGCCGTCGTGGTGCAGTGCGCGACGGATCGTCGCCAGGTTGGCGGTCATCGGTTCGTCGAGACCCGTACGGCGCGGATTCCGCGACCCCGGGGCATGGTCATGTCGTCGTCGATCACCACGGCGATCACCGAGGTGGACGGCGGGGCGGAGGCGGGCCATGGTGTGTAGCCGTCGGTGAGGACGACGATCACGTCCGGGCGTGGGCTGAGGGCAGCGGCGGCGTCGATACCGACCCGAAGATCGGTCCGGCCACCGCGGCTGATCTCGAGGTCGGGGATGCGTCGGACCAGCTGGGGCGCTTCGGCGCGCTCGTCGCACGGGATGACGACGGTGCGTCGGGTGCCGCCGTGGTGGATGAGGGCGTTGAGCTCGGCCAGCGCGGCGTCCATGAGCTCCTCGTCCATCGAGCCCGAGGTGTCGACCACGACCGCGACCCGGGGCGCCGGCTGGCTCTTGGTGCCGGGGCGCAGGATGGCGCCGCCAGTGGAGCGTCGGCTCGGTCGGTTCCATGTCGGCTCCGGCGTCGTCGACGGGCGGTTGGTGCCCCGGTAGGCGGAGCGGAGGTGCCGTCGCCAGTCGACGGTGGGCCGAAGGAGTCCGTCGGCCCAGGTGACCAGGCCGCGGGCGATCTGCTGATCGGGTGGGGCCTGCTTGATCCGGTGAGCGACATCGCGCTGCACCGCTTCGGCGTCGAGATCGTCGATGCCGGGGACGTCGGGGTCGGTGTCGTCGAGCTCGGCCGGGTGGGAGGGTCCTCCCGAGCCGCTCCCGCAGCCATCACCCCCGCCGGGTGGATGCTCGACCGGAGGGAGCTTCGCTCGCCGTATCTCATGCCACATCGACTCCTCGGTTCCGCTCGGGTCGACGCCCAGGTGACCGGGAAGGATCGGATGGGGCAGCGGGATCCCGGCGTCGACCAGGTCGTCGTTGATCGCCGCGTCGGCGGCCAGGTTCCAGTGCCAACGCTGGAGGCGGTCGTCCAGCCCCAGCCGCACGCCTCGTTGATGGTGGCCTCGCACGACGTGGTTCGCCTCGTGAATCAACACGGCAGCGGTGCTCTCGACACCCCATTCCTGCGCCTGGTCCATGTCGACGTACAGGCGCCAGCGGGCGTCGACCGCGAACGTGCCCATCCCCGGCCTCGGTACGGGTTGCAGGGCGAACAGAGCCGACGCCAGGTACGGCTGCCAGCGACACGCCACCAAGCGAGCCGCCGAGAGGAGCTCCTGGTCGGTACGGCTGAGGGTGATCACAGCAGACCGGCGCGGCGCAGCACCGGCAGGAAGGCTCGGACCGCCCTGGGAGCCGGCCACCCTTCCTGGCGGAGGGGCAGCAGCTCGTTGGCCGCCATCGCCGCCAGGTCGGTTCGACCGTTCTCGCAGAGCCCGGCCAGCAGATCCCAACAGGCGATCCACCGTTCCTCGGTCAGGTCCTCGGCCACGGCGGTGGTGATGGCCGCGAGGACGGCCAGGGCGAGATCGGGCTTGTCCGGGAGAACGGCGGCAGCGGGATCGGCCAGCAGGAGCTCGGGGTCGGGGAGATCGACCTCGCGCTCGTAGCGGAGGAACTCCTCGGCCGGACCGGCACCAACGGATCCGGCCACGAGTCGCTCGATCACCCTCCGGTTCGCCCCGGCCGCGGTGGCGGCCGCGCCCAGTCGATGAGCGATGTCCCACGAGCGAGGTGAAGGCCATGCTCGGCCCTGGTCGATCAGGTCGGTTGGGAATTGCCGCAGGAGCGAGGGCCGGGCCCGGACGAAACCCACCAGCGATGCACGCCAGTGATTGAGCTCGGCCGTGAAGTCGGTGGGCACGATCGGCGAAGCGTGGGGGAACCACCCGCGCATCATGCCGCCCAGCCAGTCGTTCAACTCCGCTTCCCAGTCCAGATGGCAGAAGCGGTTGGCCAACGGCGAGGCCAGATCGTCGCCACCCGCCGCCACATCCGGGGGATTGGCGGCGGCAACGATCGACACCGACGAAGGAAGGGTCAGATCCCCGACCTCACGGTCCAGCACCACCCGCAGCATCGCGGCCTGCACCGACGGGGGAGCCGTGGTCAGCTCATCGAGGAACACCACCGTCATCGGGTCCTCCACGCAACGCTGGGCCCAGCGAGGCGGCGCGAAACTCACGCCCTCCTCGGTTCGCACCGGGAGCCCCGAGAAGTCGACCGGTTCGCGGATACTGCCGATCACCACCTCGCACGGCCGCTGCAGCTGACCGGCGACCTGTTGAATCATCTGGGTCTTGCCCTCGCCCGGGTTCCCCCACACCAGCACCGGCTGGCCGACCTGCACCGCGATGGCCACCGCCTCGATCACATCTCGTCCCACGACCATCTCCCTCTCACCAACCGGCCCGCCGAACGGATGTTCGCATACCGGCGGCGAGTCCGCATCCCGGATTACCGATGCCGTAGCTCCTGCCAGCGGGTCGACCGGCCCGCCGCCGCGCCACCTCGACCGTCGTTCGAGATCCCCGAGGCGCTCAACGCGAAGCAGCAGGGAATACTCGCGCGGTTCTTGATTATCAATTGAGACGATAATCAACCGGCTGTAGGGTCTTGGCTGTGGACGAGGCTGCTGATGAGGTTGTTCGGCTCGAGGCGGCGCTCGCGTCCATGCAGACCACGTTGAACCGCATCGATCGGGAGACCGCGTTGGAGATGGGTGTCGGCTCGGCCGAGGACATCCAGGTGCTGCGCCTGGTGGCGGGCCAGGGGCCGATGCGCGTGGGCGTGCTCGCGCAGCTCCGTGGGACGTCCGCCGCCACGGCCAGCGCACGGCTCAACCGGCTCGAGGAGCGCGGACTGGTGGTCCGTGAGCGTCTCGCCGGTGATCGCCGCGCCGTGGAGATCGTGCTGACTCCGGCGGGTTGGGACGCCGCAACGAGAAGCTTCACCCACCGCCGGAGCCTGCTGATCACATCGGTCGCAGCCAGCGTGAACGTCGACCAGATCGAGCAGCTTGCCGCAATCATCGACGCCGGCGGCGAACTCGACCCTGGTGAGGTCATGGACTCCGCGTGACAGCGCTCCCGGGCCGGTGTCAGTCCTCGTACTTGAACGACACGTTGATCTTGGCCCGGTAGGCGCTGACGCCCCCGGCCTCGATCACCATGTCGAGCTGCTCCACTTCAGCGACCCGCAGGTCGCGGACGCTCTCCTTGGCTCGGGCGACTGCGGCGGCCGCGGCTTTCTCCCAGCTCTCGGGGCTGGTGCCCACCAGCTGGATGACCTTGTACACGCTCTCGGCCATGATGGTGCTCCTCGCACTTGACGTTCTCGTCGCCCAGCATCCACCTCGAACGAGCGCTCGTCAATCGCGTGGTCGGGCAGCTGCAGACAGCCGACGCTTCGGGACCTTCGCCTCTGTCGTGTCTCGCAAGCGGGGCGCATGGTGTGCCGGTGGATGATTCAACGGTGATTGAACTGTGTCGGGCGTTGGGGGATCCGGTCCGGTTGGCGATCGTGAACGAGTTGCGCCGCGGACCCCAGTGTGCGTGTGCGCTGGCTGAGGTCGCGTCGGTTTCACCGTCGTTGTTGTCGCATCATCTCAAGACGTTGCGGGATGCCGGTCTGATCACCGGTGAGCGGCGCGGCCGCTGGATCGACTACTCGTTGGACGCGGAAGTGATCGAGCGTCTGTCGGGTTCGCTCGTCCGCGAGGCGGTGACGGTCTGATGGTCGAGGTCCCGGACGGAGAGCCTCGTGCTGATCGGGCCACGGTCGGCGTCGCAGGATCGGGGGTGGGCGCGTCGTGGGTCGCTTCGAGCGCTTCCTGACGATCTGGGTCGCTGGAGCGATTCTGGCCGGAGTTGGGCTGGGGCTGGCCGCGCCGGACCTGTTCGAGGAGGTTGCGGGACTGGAGGTCGCACGGGTCAACCTGGTGGTGGCCGTGCTGATCTGGCTGATGATCTACCCGATGATGCTCAAGGTCGAGCCCGATTGTCTGGGCGATGTCGGGCGCCGCCCCAAGGGGCTGGCTCTGACCTTGACCATCAACTGGCTGGTGAAGCCGTTCACCATGGCCGGGCTCGCGTTCCTGTTCTTCCGGTACGTGTTCGCCGATCTGGTTCCGGCGGCCGAAGCCGAGGAGTACATCGCCGGGATGATCCTGTTGGGAGTGGCACCGTGCACCGCAATGGTGTTCGTCTGGAGCCAGCTGACCAACGGGAATCCGAACTACACGCTGGCCCAGGTCTCGATCAACGACCTGATCCTGGTGTTCGCGTACGCGCCGATCGCCGGGTTCCTCCTGGGGGTCACCGATCTGACGGTGCCTTGGGGAACACTGGTCGCGTCCGTCGTGATCTTCGTCGTGGTGCCGCTCGGGGCGGGGTTGCTGACTCGTTCGTGGTTGCTGCCGCGCGGTGGGCCGGGCGCGGTCGAAGCACTTCGCGGGCCGGTTGAAGGCGACGTCGATGATCGGGTTGTTGTTGACCGTCGTGTTGTTGTTCGGGTTCCAGGCCGAAACGATCGTCGATCAACCGACGAGGGTGTTGATGATCGCCGTACCGCTGTTGATCCAGAGCTACGGGATTTTCGCCATCGGCTACGGGGCGGCGCGGGCCATCAAGCTTCCGTTCGACGTGGCCGCTCCCGCCGCCATGATCGGCACGTCGAACTTCTTCGAGCTCGCCGTCGCAGTGGCGATCAGCCTCTACGGGCTGGGGTCGGGTGCGGCGCTCGCGACCGTGGTCGGCGTGCTGATCGAGGTGCCGGTGATGTTGTCGCTCGTGGCGTTCGCGAACCGCACCAGATCATGGTTCCCTGACCAGGGCGGCGCCTCAGAACCCCAAACCGAGGTGCCGCAGCGCTCGACACCGGCCGGCCGCCGATGAGGGGACCATCGTGAACTTGGTGTCGTCGGACCGAGTCCGCTCCGGGCCTCGCTCTACTCGGCGCTCAGTCCCTCGTCCTTGAACGAGTCGTTGATCTAGGCCTGGTCCACAGCGTGACCTGACGGCGAGGGATGGTTCGGAGGTCAGGCCGGGTGCGGGGTCGCAGCGCTACGAATCGCCCACACGAGCGTTGCCAGCAGACCGGCGGCGCCGAACACGACCAAGGTGCCCGAGATCGATTCGAGAGACTCGGGCGAGAAGATCATGGTTGCCGCCAGCGCGGTCATGAGGGAACCGCTGATCAGGTGGAGGGCTCGACCGTGGCGCTCCTGCAGCTTCGTCGCTCGGAGCGTCAGCACCGCGACAGCGAAGAGCGCCAGTTCGTCGATGAGGAAGACCCCGAGGTACACGGAGAACAGGAGGACGGCGGCGCTGGTCGAGACGTTGCGGTCGACGAGCATGTCGGTCCACAGCAACGGCAGTCCTGCCGTGCAGGGGGTCTCCAGGAGCGAGACACCGGTGGCGAGGAGCACGGTCCCACCGATCACCGTCGGAAGCGACCGGTCGGGGTCGGCCAGCGAGCGCATGCGGCGATACAGCGGCGGTTTGCGGGAGTCGGGGATGGAGAGGGAGCTGCGGCTGTCGGTCACGTAACTCGTCAGATGGATCACGCCGAACGCGCCGGCCACCGTTGCGACGACCGAACGGATCCAGGTCATCTCCGACGCATAGTCCAGGGCCGAGTAGGCCCCGACCATGTAAGCGCCATACAGCGCCGAGGTGACGAGGAGGAAGACCGATCCGACGACCGCGACCCGCGTGCGCGATCCCGAGTGCAGGACGAGTGCCAGCAGGATCGACAGGGCCCACAGCGAGCAGGGGTTCATGCCGTCGGCGAAGCCGATCAGCAGGGTCGCCACCAGCAGGGAGCGGTCGCCGACCTCGACCGATCCGATGCCGGGCAGGTCGATGGTCGCCTGCGGTTCGGGCGGCGGGTCTACGCCCTCGTGCAGCGCGGCGACCGCTGCCTCGATGGTGTCTCCGGTCGCCTCGCTGAATCCGACCCAGGTTCTCCCGGCGAGGAAGGTGGTGGGTACGCCGCCGGCGTCGATCCCGTGCGCCGTCGCGTAGCTTCGGAACAGGCCCTGGTTGGCCTCGTCATGCCAGACCTCGTACCTCTCGATGTGGAGGTCCGGCCACCGCTCCTGCAGGCCGTCGAGGAAGGCGAGCTCACGGGCGCAGTGGGGGCACCCCTCCCCATGGAAGACGACAAGCTCGACCGCTCCCTCGTCCGGATCGGCTGGTTGTCGCACCGTGAGTGCCGCCACACTCGACCCCGAGAGCACCACCAACGCACCTACCAGGGTGAGAAGGGCCGCGCCGGCCTTCCATCGAGCGATGCCCTCGGGGGCAACGGGACGCACATGCACCTCCGGTGGTCTGGCTCCATCGTCGGAAGATCGTGGGCAAGAGGCCAGGGCCGGAGGTCACTTGATCCCCGACGGTCAGCGCGATTCGAACGCCACGGCCGGCTCGGTCTCGCTGAACTCCTCGGTGAGGAACCAGCCGTAGTCCTCATCGCCGACCTGGTGCCGCCGCAGGAACGCCACTGCGTACAGGTTCTGGAGTCGAACGGCTTCGTCGACGGGGAACACGTCGGGCGCGCAGGTGGCCCGGTACGGCTCGACGAGATCAGCGGCGCCGATATCCGGCCAGGCCGCCTCTTCGATCCCCAGGCCGATGAGCAGCTCGCCGAAGGTGCACACGTTGGCGAAGTGGGTGTGGGTCGCTCCGGTGATCGCCACCTTGTCCACCGCCGGCGCGCCCGTCAGCTGATCGAACGCGATGTCGTTGTTCTCGATCGGCACGCTCTCGTCCTCGGTCCCACCGACCAGCATCACCGGCACATCGACCCGGGCGAGCTGGGAAGCGGTGAACCCGGCGTTGGGTCCCGTGCGTTCCGAGGCCTGCAGGTCCCCGTCGATCACCGCCGAGATCGGGACGATGGCGACGACCCGTGGATCGGGATCCGCGCCCGCCCATCCGGCCGTCATGCCGATCGCCGTCATGCCCCCGAACGAGTGGCCGACGACGGCGACGTTCTCCTCGTCGAGCCGACCGGAGAAGGCATCGCCTTGCGCCCGGTTTCGCTCGGTCATGGTGTCGATCACGAACGACACGTCGGGGACGCGGTTGGCCGCCGCGTCGTCGAATGGATCACCCGGGGTCGCCTGGCTGTTGCCGGTGTGCTCGGGCGAAGCCACCACGAACCCGTGGCTCGCCAGCGTCTCCATGAGATCCACCGACTGGGTGTTGATGCCCTCGTAGCCGTGAGAGAACACGACGAGCGGCTGCCCGGGGCGCTCGGACACCGGCGGGTCCTCGAGCGCCACATCGGACTCGAGGCCGATGCCCGGCGCGAGCGGCAGGTTGGCGGCGACGGCTGCGCCGGCCGTCCCCGGATCGACCGGGTACCACACATCGATCGGGATCGTCCGGTCCGCCCGATCGGCGTCCTGGGCCACGAACGACGTGTGGCCGACCTCGAACCCGCCGAGCGAATCCGGTGCGGCAACCTCAGGGGGTGGTCCCGGGCCGTCGTCGCTCCCGTTCGCGGAGTCCGAGTCGAGCGCCGAGGTGTCGGTCGCGTTGTGCGGCTCCGTCGAGGACGCGGCCGAGGTCTCGTCGGACGGCGCAGGGTCGGCGTTCTCGGAGCCGGAGACATCGTCCCCGCAGGCTGCGAGCAGCATGGTGGCCACAGCCAGCAGCGCGACCGAAGCTCGAGGCCTCATGCGCTAGCGGAGGTGCTGAGGTCGCGGCGCTGCGGCATGCCGTACCGATCGCGCAGGTCCACCAGCGGCCGGTCCAGCATGGTTTCCCACTTGACGCACTGGATGTTGGGCGCCTGCCGGCCCAGCTGCCAACCCTCGGTGATGGCATCCATCAGCGGTGTGATCATCGTCGGGTCGACGAAGGTCATCCTCGTGGTGACGACCGAGATCCACATGCCGAAGTACGGGAATCGCAGCTGCGCGAGGCAGAAGGCCTGCAGGGCGATCTCACCCCGCCCGGAGGAGTCGTAGCCGGTGAGGAGATGTTGGAAGTCGTGGGTCTGGAAGCCGCGGAGGACCGCGTACTTCATCGGATCGGGCATGCCGTCCAGTTGGCCCTGGGCCTCGAGGTACTCGTGGAACTTTCGGTAGTCCATCGCGATCTGGGCAGCCAGGTCGTTGTCGACGATCCAGTCGTGGAACGTACGGCCCAACGAGCCGTCGGGCAGGGCGCGCAGCTCGTCGAGGTCGAGCGGGGCGGCGTAGTGGCCCTCGTCGACGAACGCGGCGAGCTCAGGGTCGGCCAGGAACTGCTCGACGTAGGCGTCCTTCACCACGTCCGGCGCATGGGCCCACCACTGATTGAAGAGGAGGTGCACCGGGTGCTGGTTCGGGTCATTGAACGTGGCGATGAGGAGCTCGGCGAAGTCTTCGGTGATCACGGCCCCGACCGTAACGGGGAAGGCGACGGCGGTCCATGGGACCCGAACAACACCGTCTGTTGCGTTCGTGCGAAGATCCAAGATCGTGCTCCTCGTTGCCCTCATCGCCGGATTCCAGCTTCTCGGTCATCGCGCGATTCGGGCTGCCTCGAATCCGCCGGACCGGGCGGCTCTGCCGACGGTTCGTCCCCGCCGACCCGTCCTCATCGGAAATCCGTGGTCGGGTGGCGGCAAGGTCGAGAACTTCGGTTTGGAGGCGCTCGCCAGGGAGATGGGGGTCGAGGTGGTCATGCTGGCCGACGGGCTCGACCTCGAGCAGCTCGCACGTGATGCGGTGGCAGCGGGTGCCGACGCCATCGGCATGGCGGGCGGCGACGGTTCCCAGGCGCTGGTCGCCTCCGTCGCTGCGGACCACGACATCCCCTACGTGTGTGTTCCCGCCGGCACCCGGAATCATCTGGCGCTCGATCTCGGTCTCGACCGGGACGACCCCCGACCCGCGATGGCTGCGTTCGCCGAGGGCGTCGAGCGTCGCATCGACTTCGGAACCGTCAACGGACGTCTCTTGGTCAACAACGTGTCGCTCGGCGTCTACGCCGAGATCGTCCAGCAGGACCGCGTATCGCAACGCCAAGGTCGAAACGACGCTCGACATGCTGCCCGACCTCCTCGGGAGAGACGCCGAGCCGTTCGACCTCTCCAGTTCACCCTTCCGGATGGAACCGCGGTCGACGGCGCGTACCTGGTGCAGATCTCGAACAACCCCTACCTCGACTCCGAGTCTCCTGCAGTTCGGCGAGCGGCCCCGACTCGACACCGGAAAGCTCGGTGTCATCGCCCTATGGGAGGGCTCCGACATCACGGCGGCCGAGGTCGTCGCAGCAGCAGCGACCCGGCGGCTCGACCAGACCGGAGCGCTCGCCTCGGTCGAATGCACCGAGATCCAGGTCCGGTCCCGAAGCGGAACCGCTTCGGCGGGCGTCGACGGCGAGGCGTTGGAGATGGAGACGCCGCTCGACTTCCGGATCCACGCCGGCGCCCTGCGACTCCTCGTGCCGCCCGACAACATCGAGGCGGCGCACGAGCGGGCGACGGGAAGCGCGACGCTCAACCGGCTGGGGAAGGTGGCTCGGGGCGTCGACGTGTCGGCCTGAGCGCTCGGCGGCGTGGGTCGGGGGAGTCCGCCGCGGCGTCAGTGTCGCAGAATCGGCGGACAGGGGCCGGCGCTTCCAATGGGAGCCGATTGATTCTTCCGCATACCATCTCTCCTGCACTGTCCCGCTCGAGGGTGGCAGACGGTCGGTGCAGCAGTCGGCCGAACCAGGAGCAGGGCATGCAGCGATCGATCTCGACCGGACTCTTCGTGCGGATGATGTCCGTCGCGCTGGCCGCCATGCTCGTCGCCGCGGCGTGCGGCGGGTCGGATGAGGCCTCCTCGGGTGACACCAGCGGGGGGACGACCACCGGGGACGAGGCGACCACGTCCGAGGACGAGGCGACGACGGGCAGTGAGGAGACCGGCGACGGTCAGGTCTGCCCCGTCGATGCCCTCGACGACGTCGACGGTCCCGTCGAGATCGTCGTGTGGCACACGTTCATCGCCCTCCAGAAGCGGACCCTGGAGTCGCTGATCGAGCAGTACAACGCCTCGCAGGACAAGGTGGTGGTTCGGGCCGAGAGCCAAGGTGTGGGCCCGGCCGAGCTCCACACCAAGATCGAGCAGGCCGCTCCCGACCGGTCTCTGCCGGCGCTGGTGACCCCCGACGACACCAAGACCCGGTTCATCGCCGACAGCGGTCTGTTCCTCCCCGCCGAGGCCTGCTACGAGGCCGATCCCGAGGCCGAGGCCATCCGCGACGACTTCCTCCCCATCGCCGAGGCGTCCTACACGATCGACGGCCAACTCTGGCCCGCCTCGTTCTCGACCCTCACGGCGCTCATCTACTTCAACCGTGACCATTTCGAGGCTGCGGGACTGGACCCGGACAGCCCGCCGACCACGATCGACGAGATGCTCGAGGCGGCCCGGGCGATCAAGGCGGCCGAACTCCCGGGGGTCGACCGCCCGATGGTGTTCCAGGCCAACGCGTTCCTCCTCGAGTGGTGGCTGTCGGGTGCGGTCCAGGAGCTGGTCAACGAGGAGAACGGTCGAGCCGCCGGCGCCTGGGCCAGTGAGTCCAGTTTCGACAATCCGACCACCCGCGAGATCCTGACCAAGCTCCAGGACGCGAAGGCCGAGGGGATCCTCGACATCACGCCGGGAACCGACGGCAACGCCGACCACCTCTTGGCCATGGCAAGCCAGCTCTCCTCGTTCACCGTCGATTCCTCCGGCGCCGCCTCGACGGTGGCGGGCGTGATCGAAGGCACGATCGCGGCCGAGGATCTCAAGGAGGAGCTCGGGGTCGAGCTGCCGCCCGGACTCAAGCTCGATCTCAACATGGACGCCGGCCCGTATCCGGGCGTCGACGCTGCGGGAAGGGGTCAGGTCGGTGGCCTGGTCTGGTACATGAGCAACACGGTGCCGCCCGAGCAGCAGGCCGCTGCGTGGGATTTCATGAAGTTCAACAACTCGGTCGAGGCCCAGGTCGAATGGGGTATCGACGGTTCCACCGCGCCAATCTCGCAAGCCGCGGCGGAGGACCCGATGCTCCAGGAGGCGTGGGCGTCGACGCTCGGTGGGCAGTGGGTGAAGGTCGCCTACGACGTGCTCTCGGGGATCGACACCGAGTTCCCCGGGCCCGTCATCGGCCCCTACGACGAGGTGCGGGTCGCCATCGAGAAGGCGATGGACCAGGTGCTGCTGGACGACGGCGACGTGGACGCTGCCGTTCTCGAAGCGGACGCCACGATCACCGCCGCCCTCGAGAGCTACCGCCAGGACGTCGGCGCCTAGCCGGAGCGGCCACCCTCGCGCCGGCAATCCAGCGGTACCTCGAACCCGTGCGGTAGCGGGGTCGAGGTGATAGGGAGGAGCGGTGAGCCTGCTGACGCGCGTCCGGCCCTACATCGCCCCCGCGCTGCGCCCCCGCGAACCGTACGGTCGGGCCGGCCTGCGCGACGACGTCACCGCCGGCGTACTCCTCACGGCGCTGCTCGTTCCCGCCGGGATGGCGTACGCAGAGGTGGCCGGTCTCCCGGTCGTCTCCGGGCTTCACGCCACCATCGCCGGCCTGGTGGTTTACGCACTGGTGGGTCCCTCCCGGATCCTGGTGCTCGGACCGGACTCGTCGCTGGCGCCCATCATCGGGGCCGCCGTCATCCCCCTCGCGGCCGGTGATCCCGACCAGGCGCTGGCCCTGGCCGGTCTGCTCGCCATCTTGGTCGGGCTCATCCTCATCGGAGGCGGACTGCTGCGAGTGGGGATGGTCACCGACCTGTTGTCCAAGCCCATCCGCGTCGGCTACCTGAACGGCATCGCTCTGGTCGTGATCGTGTCCCAGCTGCCCAAGCTCTTCGGCTTCTCGGTGGACGGCGATGGGCTGGTCGACGATCTCTCGGGCTTCGCCGAAGGGCTGGGAGACGGTGAGATCAACCCGGCGGCTGCCCTGCTGGGCGTGTCCGCCCTGGCCATCATTTTGGGGATGCGCTGGCGGTCGCCCCGCCTCCCGGCCCTGCTCGTCGCCGTCGTCGGAGCGTCGCTCATCCTCTGGCTCGGCGACCTCGACGACGTACCGGTGGTTGGCGCTCTCCCGTCGGGCCTGCCGGCGCCGGAGCTCGACGGTCTGGGCTGGGGTGACGTCGTCTCCCTCCTGCCCGCCGCCGCCGGTATCGCGCTCGTCGCGTTCGCCGACACGAGTGTGCTCTCCCGGGCGTTCGCTGCGAAGGAGGAAGAGGAAATCGACGAGAACTGGGAGATGGGAGCGACGGGTGCGGCCAACGTGGGCTGCGGTCTGTTCGGGGGATTCCCCATCTCGGGCAGCTCGTCCCGGACGCCGGTAGCCCAGCAGAGCGGGGCACGGACCCAGCTGGCCGGACTGGTCGGCGCGGCATGTGTCGCGGTGCTGATCATCGCCGCGCCCGGGCTCACCGAGTACCTCCCGTCGTCGGTGCTCGCCGCCGTCGTGATCGCCGCCGTGATGTCCCTGGCCGACGTTCCCACCGTGGTCGGGCTGTGGCGGATGCGTCGCTCCGAGTTCGTCATGAGCACGGCCGCGTTCATCGGGGTGGCGTTGTTCGGCGTGCTGGAGGGGATCGGCATCGCGGTGGTCCTGTCGCTGGTCGCCTTCGTCGTGAAGGCGTGGCGACCCCATACCGCCGAGCTGGGCCGGATCGACGGCCGGAAGGGCTACCACGACCTGTCCCGCAACCCGAGGGGGAAGCGCATTCCGGGCCTGCTCATCATCCGATTCGACGCCCCGGTGTTCTTCGCCAACAGCGCGGAGTTCTCCCGCTTCGTCCGCGACAGCGTCAATCACTCCGAAGAGCCCGTGCAGTGGGTGATCCTCGCCGCCGAACCCATCACGGACGTCGACATCACGGGACGCGACACCATCCTGCAGCTGGTGCGCGACATGCGCGACCACGACCTTCACCTCGTCTTCGCCGAGTTGAAGGGCCCAGTCCGAGACCGGTTCGCCCGCTACGGAATCACCGACGAGCTCGGCAAGGACCGGTTCTTCCCCACGATCGGGACCGCCGTGTCGGCGTACCTTCGCGCCACCGATGCCCGCTGGGTCGATTGGACCGACCGCTGACCGGTCGGTCTCCGCGCTTCTACTCGTTCAGCCAGGCCGGAGCACGATCGAGCAGGTACTCGCACACGGCGTGGCAGCGGTCCAGCTGGTCGCACAGCTGCTCGCGGCCCATGAAGATCGACGCCAGCGACACTTCGGTCTTCGCGGTGAGGGTCAGGGCTCGCTCGGGTCCGTCGGTGACCGAGGCGTAGTTGTCGATGGCCGACACCTCGACGGGCAGCTCGGTCCCGCCCACGCCGGCCAGCTCGGTCGCCAGCACCAGCAGGTCGGGGCCGTTGGGCAGGGGCGGGAGCGACCAGTTGAACAGCAGCGGGAGACGATGCTCGTCGGCCGGTTCCTCGTCCTCGCCCAGGTCGAGGAGGCTGTCCTCGAACGCAAGCACGGCTCTGGGCTCGACGTCGAGGGCCAGGTGGAGGTCGAGCGGTCCGCCGCAGGCGTGCTCGGGATGCAGGTCCACCTCGAAGGCCTGGCGCAGCGAGTAGGTCTCGACGAAATGGCGATCGTCGTGGATGTGGAACCCGTGGTCGCCCACGTGGTCCTTCAGGTCGGCCACGAAGGCCGGAATGTCGAGTCCAGACACGAGATCTCCGGTGAAAGGGTGAGGTACAGCGTAGGTCGATCGGGGGAAACGGGACGAGGCCGAAGGGCGCCGGCCGGGCGGGAGAGCCCGGCAGGGTACGGTCCAGAGCGATGACCATCGACGACGCACGCGACGCCCAACTCCTCGAGTTGCTCCGAGCCACCGCCGCAGCAGCGGGGGCGGCGCTGACCCCGGAACTGGACTGGAGCGTATCGGGCGGTCACCCCGGCCAACACGTGGCCGACGTCGTCGTCGACGACGCGATCCGGTCGGTGCTCGACCCGGCGCCGGTCGGGGTGCTGAGCGAGGAGAGCGGGCTGGATCAGGGTGCGCACGAGGTGGTGGTCATCGTCGACCCGGTCGACGGCTCCACCAACGCGTCGCTGGGGATTCCCTGGTACGCCACCAGCCTGTGTGCCGTCGACGACGCCGGACCGCGAGTCGCACTCGTGCGGAACCTGGCGACCGGAGCGACGTACGAGGCGGTCCACGGTGGGGGAGCGACCTGCGATGGGGCACCGATCCGGCCCAGTGAAGCGCAGGATCTGAGCGACAGCATCATCGCCCTGAACGGACGATCCGACACGTACTGGGGGTGGCGCCAGTACCGGTCGCTGGGCGCGGCAGCGCTGGACCTGTGTGGCGTGGCGTCGGGGATGCTGGACGGGTTCGCCGACTGCACCCGAGACTCGCTCGGGGTGTGGGACTACGCCGGGGCGATGCTGATCTGCAACGAGGTCGGGGCGTTGGTGCAGGATTCCGAGGGTCGGGACCTGATCGTGCTCGATCCGACCGCTCGGCGGACGCCGGTGGCCGCCGGGACCGACGCCCTGCTCGCTCAGCTGCTGGCGGCCCGGAACGCATGATACGGCTGGGCTCGTAGTCTGAGGAGATGGCAGGAGCGAACGAACGGCCCTTCTATCGCGTCGCACTCTGGGTGTTTGCGAAGCTGCCGGTCGATACGCGACGCATGCTCTACCGCCGGCTCACGCCCCGGTGGATGATCTCGGCCCGATGCCTCGTCCACGACGCCGACGGACGGGTCCTCCTGATCCGCCATCGCCACTGGAACGACTGGGGGCTGCCCGGGGGAGTGGTCAACAAGGGCGAGCTCACCCAGCGGGCCGCGGTGCGCGAGGTGCTGGAGGAGACCGGCCTGCAGGTGCGGCTGCGGAGCAACGAACCATTCCCGATGGTGCAGAGCCACGGCCGGGCCATCGAGCTGGTGTACGACGCAGAGCCGGCTCACGGGACCTCGCCCGCTGACGCCCACACCGCCTCGGTCGAGGTGTCCGAGGTCGAGTGGTTCGATCTCGGCCAGCTTCCGACGCTGACCGCCATCACGGCGCTGACCCTCGAGCGCATGTGCGAGGGCGACACCCTCGAATGGACCCGCCCCAACTGAGCACCCTGGGGGCCAGGCACCGAGAGTGCTCAGGTTCTCGGCCGGCGTCGCGGAGGTTGGGGACTACCATCGCCGTCCCGGGCGCTTAGCTCAGCTGGCTAGAGCACCTCCCTTACAAGGAGGGGGTCGGGGGTTCAAGTCCCTCAGCGCCCACCAGCCTGACGGCGACCGTCACCAGCCGCTGATCACCGGCGGCTGCAGCCCCAGTCGCGACAGCGAGATCACGACCGCCCGCCCGCTCAGACGACGATCGTGGCGCCGACGAACTCGACGCTGAACGCCTCGCACCACACCAGCGCCGTGTAGGCGCCCGGGGCGAGCTCGGCGCCGGGCAGGTCGTAGTTCTGATCCCCGATGTTGCCATTGAGCGCACCGAGATCGATCGAGCCCTCCGCCAGAGAGGTCTGATCGGGGCCCGGTACGAGGTACACCTCGAGGTCGGGACCGTTCTCGATGTCGAAGTTCTCGAAGCGAAGCACCAGCGACCCATCGGGGTTCTGGAAGATGCCGGCATCGCCGGTGCCGGAATGGCCGGCCAGGCCGACGAACTGGCCGGCTCCGAGCAATACGGGCCCGCTGGGAGGGGCGGCGGTTCCGCTTCGGTCGGCTCGGCGGTCGCCGGGGCTCCTCGCTGGACCGGCTGCCTCCTCGCTGAGACCGGCTCGCTCGAGGTCTCGACCTCGGGTCGTCGGCAGGATCGGCCGGCGGGGGCAGCGGGAGCCCTCGTCGGTGGCGTTGCGAGCTGGTCGGAGATCGATGTCGAGAAGGCCTCGTCGACCTCGTCGTCGATGAAGTACGGCGAGATCAGCCACCAGTTGACGATCGCAAACGGCACCACCAGCACGATCACCCTGACGACCGGCCGGCACACGGAACCAGAGCATGGCGACGAAGGCGATCGCTGCGAGGGCCGTTCCGCCGAGGGTGAACAGGAGGGTCCGCTCGTTCTCGAAGGGGGCTTCGAGGATGTTCGGCTCGATGAGCACCAAGAGGAGCATGAGCGCTGCGATCACCGCGCCGACGATGATCTCGAGGCGTGTGATGCGGCCGATCAGCTCACGCACGAGGGAGTCAGGCGCAGCGTCGCCGTCTTGGCCGGTCGTCGGAGGCGTGGATGTCTGGGTCATGTCTAGTCACAACCACCGAACCCGACGATTCAGTTCCGACATCTCGCGTCGAGAACCGAGAAACCGTGTCCCGACGACCATAGGACATGGCTCGGCGTCCCCTGTGTGACAGGACTGTCGCGCCTTGGCAGCGAGTAGCCGACGACGGGTTCGAGCTCCCGCCATTGATCAGGCCTGGCGCAGGCCAGGTGACCCGCTACCCGATCGGTTGATCGCAGAACCAGCCGGTTGGTCGATGTGCTCTTCGAGTCGGTTCTTCAGGATCGATGGTGTCAACCCACCACGTCTGGAGAACGCCATGAACATCCTCAACCGCATCCTCACCATCGCTCTCGCACTGTTCCTCATCTCGGCCGGCGTCGCGAAGTTCACCACTGGCCACGTGTTCCAGTACATCGAGTACAAGTCCGGAGTCGACCTCTTCTACCCGTTCATCAACAACCTGACCGGCATGGCCGAGATTCTGGCCGGCACCGCGATCCTGTATCGCCCGGCTCGTCTCCTGGCGAGCGCGCTCGCCGCAGCGTTGATGGTCGGTGCGGTCGGTTTCCACCTGTCGCCGTGGTTGGGTCTCTCCGTTCCGACCGGCCTCGCAGACGGTGCGACATCACCATGGGACAGTGCGGACTTCACAACGACGGCGACCTCGATGACGTTCGTTCTTGCGGTCATCTCCGGAGCTCGGGCCATCGCGATCGTCCGATCAGAGCTGAAGGCCCGTCGTCGTACCGTCGCAGCGCCTGAGGGCGGGTTGCCTCAGTCTGCTGAGCTGCTCGGGGCCTGAGCGTCAATCGCCCAGGTAGCGTCGAAGCCGATGAGTGACACGACCGTGGACTCCACCGTCGATCCGTATCGATCACCATTCTCCGGATCGGCGCAGATCTGGATCGCGGTCGGGCTGGCGTCGTGGGCCGTCGCGCTGGCGCTCACCACGAACCCACCGCTCTCCGATCCGGCAACGCTGGGATGGCTCGCCGTATCGATCGTGGTGCTGGTTGCCATGGTCGTGTCGTTGAGCGAACCGCTGCGACAATGGCCCGTCAACGTGGTCGCAGCGTCCACCGGGGTCACCCTCGTCGGGTGGGGTGCGCTGATGTTCCAGGACGACCGCTGGTCGATCCTGACCTTTGCGCTCTTCGCGTTGTGCTTCGCCAAGGGCCGAACGGTTGGCGTCATGCTCGCTGCGTTGGTCTGCGCTGTGTGGCTCGTGGCGTGGATCGACGCCGACGAGCCGAGCTGGAGACTGTTGATCCCGTTCGCCGCATTCGCAGTCGGGGCGATCATGTCGGTCACGATCTACCGAGTCGGTGACGAGAACGAGACGCAAGCGGCACTCATCGCTGAGCTGCAGGCAACACGCCACGACCTCGCTGTGTCCGAACGCGAGCGCGGCACGCTCGAGGAGCGTGCCAGGTTCGCCGGCGAGGTCCATGACACCCTCGCTCAGGGGTTCACCTCGATCGTGTTGCTCAGCAGGGCAACCAGACGGAACCAGGACTGGGACACCGGTCTCGCCAACATCGAGGGCACAGCGGAAGACAACCTGGCTGCAGCACGTCGCCTGGTTGCGGCGATGCGGCCGGCGGAGCTGGAAACCGGCCCCTCACCGAGGCCTTGCAGCGCCAGCTCGACACCCTCGACAACAGATCGAGGCCAGGCTGACCGTCGCCGGATCGCCCCGTCGGTCTGAACAACGCGACCGAGGTTGCGTTGTTTCGCGCCGCACAGGAAGCGCTGCTCAACGTCCGAACCCACGCACAGGCGTCGACGGTCCACCTGACACTGAGCTACGTCGGCTCGTTCGTCCTGCTCGACGTCGTCGATGACGGGATCGGCTTCACCCCAGACACCGTCAGCGATCGCGGAACGCTGACCGGCGGACAAGGCCTTGCCGCGCTTCGACAACGAGCCGAAAGCCTTGGCGGCCACCTCGAGGTCGAAGCCGGACAGCGACGCAGGCACCGCAGTCTCGATCCAGCTGCCGGTGAGCCGACCGTGACCATCACCCGCGTCGTTGTCGACGACCACCCATCGTGCGGAGCGGCATCGTCGCCCTGCTCGCAGCCGAGCCCGACATGGAGATTGTCGCCGAGGCCTCCAACGGTGCCCAGGCCGTCGCCGCCGCGCTCGCGCACCGGCCCGCGGCGATCCTCATGGATCTGCGGATGCCCGAGCTCGACGGCGTCGGCGCCATCGAAGCGATCCGTGACGCCTGGGCCGACGCTGCGATCGTCGTCTTGACCACGTACGACACTGATGAAGCCATCGTGCGCACGATCGAAGCAGGCGCCACTGGCTACCTGCTCAAAGACGCACCATCAGAAGACCTCGTCGACGCCGTGCGCCGCGCCGCCGCAGGGGAGACCGTCCTCGCACCACCAGTCGCCGAAGAGGCTCGTCGACCGCGTCCGCGACCCGCAAGCAGGAGCGCTGTCACTCCGAGAGATCGAGGTCCTTCGCGGCGTCGCCTCCGGGAACACCAATGCAGCGATTGCGGCCGAACTCCACATCAGCCAAGCCACCGTCAAGACCCACCTCCTGCACATCTATGACAAGCTTGCCGTCTCCGACCGCGCCGCCGCTGTGGCTGCGGCCTACGAATCTGGCGTGCTCACCAACACCTCGTCCGAACGGCGCCCAGAGGCGGGACCCCGGTGAGCGCCGACGATCTCGTCGAATGGGTCACCGCTCTGCATCGGAGCCCCTCGGGTCACTCGGCGGGTCAACCGCGTCCGCACTCCCGGGAGCGTTGCCGACGCTTCGGCCCGCGCCTACAGGCCGAGCATTCGGGCAACGATCACCCGCTGGATGTCCGTCGTGCCCGAGTAGAGCAGGCCTCCGATGCCGTCCCGCAGTTCGCGCTCCACTTCGAAGTCGGTGAGGTATCCGACGGCGCCGTGGTTGCGGATGGCCGAGATGCTCGACTCCACGAAGCTCTCGGAGAGGTACATCTTCGCCATGGCCGACTCGATCGCCGCAGACTGACCGGTCTGCTTCAGCCAGGCGACCTTGTAGAGGATCATGCGGGCGAGCTCCACCCGGAGCCGCATGTCGGCGATGCGGTTCGAGACCGACTGGAACTTGCCGACCGGCTGACCGAATTGCTCTCGGGTACGCGCGTACTCGATCGTGTCGTCGAGCTGGCGTGCCATGGCCCCGACCTGACTGGCGAGGAGGAGACCGCGCTCCCACTCGATCACGTGGTTGAAGATGCTCGCACCGGAACCTTCACGACCGAGGATCGCCGTCTCCGGGACGTAGCAGTCGTCGAGCACCATCTCGCCGATCGGAGCGGTGCGGAGGCCCATCTTCGTGGTCGTGCCGGGTCGGTGGAACCCCTTCGTCGACGAATCGACGATGAACGCCGAGATGCCCCATTGGCCTCGATCGGGAGCGGTCTTGGCGAACACGATGGCGACGTCACAGATCGGCCCCAACGTGATGTAGCTCTTGCCACCGTTGAGGACGTAGCCGCCGTCGACCCGCTCTGCGGTCGATCGCAACGAATACGCGTCCGAGCCCGAGCTCGGTTCGGTCATCGCGAACGCCCCGACCACCTCGCCCCGGATCAGCGGGGGGAGCCACGTGTCCTTCTGCTCCTCGGTGCCGAACTCGAGGAGGGGAAGCTGAACGGACCAGATCTGGCTGTTGACGGCGTAGGTGAGCCCGTTGTCCCGGCAGCCGTATCCGAGGGCCTCGAGCATCACGACGGCGGTGACGTCGTCCATTCCGCCGCCTCCGTACTGCTCGGGGTAGGCGGCGCCGAGGATCCCGGCCTCGGCGATCTTCTGCCAGCCCTCACCGTCGAGGGTGGACGAGTGGTCCGCATCGACGAGGGGGTCGCTGAACTCCCGCTTGGCGAAGGCGATGACCTCGTCGCGCAAGCTGAGTTGCCGCTCGGTCAGTGCAAAGTCCATGGTCACACCTGGATGGTCGCTGGACGCGGGCTGCAGAGGCTATCCGCTGTCGGGCGATGACCAGTCTGGCCGGGTCGAGATGCGGGTCCTTGGACCCTAGGAATGCATGCCGGCGGACGCGAGAGTGACGGGTGCCACCGATCACAAGAGGCTGTCCGATGATGCGTGGGCTCGGGATCGTCCTTGCGATGGTGTTCTTCGCCGCCTCGTGCGGAGACGGCGATGCGGGTAGCTCCACGATTGCGCCCGGCGACGAGACCGACGTGCACGATGAGGCTCGATCAGCCGAGTTCTGCCGGTTGGACAAGCGTGCCTCCGCGGTCCGATGGGCGATCTACGGCCCGCCGTTCAGAGAGGGTCCCGAGGAGATCGAGGCGTTGATGGCCGAGTCCGAGAACCTGGCGATCCAGGTCGACCGATTGGTCCCCGACGAGATCGAACCCTTCCACGAGAAGCTCGAGGAGGAGTTGGCCGGATCCCATCGACGCGATGACCGAGCAACTGGGCTGGGATCCCTTTGCTGCGATCAACACCGGCGAGGCGATTGCGATTTTCGAGGATCGGGACATCAACGCAGCGATGGAGGAGGTCTGGGCGTTCAAGGTGGGCATCTCGTGGGAACGCCTCGAAGCGCCCCCCCACCTGGTCCGTGCTCGGGGACATCGACGCGCGTACTCCCGTCGAGGCAGCCGTCCTGGACGGTGAAGACGGACTGATCGCCATGGGGGTCCACGGCACCATTGGGGATTGGGGCCACTGATCGAACCAACCACCGACATCTGGGTCACCGCCTGGAACCACCATCAGTGAAGCGGCGAGACGTTCGGTGAGGGCGGAGCGATCGCCGAGGACGAGGTGTTCCCCTTCTCGCCCCGAGTTCGGACCGAGCGGCGCGCGCAAGCGACATGTTCGGCTTCTGGGGCAGTGGTCAGTTGAGTCGGGCGTAGCCGATCGAGAGCGAAGCGGCGAGGGCGAGCCACACCTGGTACGGCACCAGGATCGCTCCCGGCCCACGTCCGGGTCGAGAACGCCGCCACGACGGCCGGCACGGTCGTCACGGTGGCGATGATCAACGCAATCGCCGCCGGCCACAGGGCGTGATCGACGTAGAAGAGCCGAGCCCACGCAAGCGCAGCGACAACACTCACCGCGAGCCCCGCGATCCAGACCGTGC
The DNA here is from genome assembly GCA_963793475.1 of uncultured Acidimicrobiales bacterium. Classification (GTDB taxonomy): domain Bacteria; phylum Actinomycetota; class Acidimicrobiia; order Acidimicrobiales; family CAWCAL01; genus CAWCAL01. The sequence goes on along the minus strand of CAWCAL010000006.1, from coordinate 227,490 downwards.
GGACGGTATTCGTGCCGGACGTGCCAACCGCGATGCTCGCGGCGATGAGCGCTGCGAAGTTGTACGGCCAGATCAGCCCGAACACCGCATCGGGCGGTTGCCACGCAGGCTGCTCGAGGGTTTGATACCAGCCATCGCCGGTGGTGACCCAACGCCCGGATCCAGCCGCGTACAACAGCACGAGCGCAACGCTCGCCACGACGGAGACCACACGCTGCTCAACGCTCAGCCTTTCGGGTGCAGAGGAGTGGGGTCGTCGACATCGCACTCCTCGACGGAACGTTGCCTCCGGGTCTTGTCGCTCATGGGGTCCAGTTGTCCGGTATGGGCGCCGTCGTCAGGCGGCGATGCTCGTGCCGCTCGACGGGGCCGGGCGTCGCCCGCGCAACGCTCGGACGGCTTCGATGACGATGAGGACGACGAAGAACTGGCCCACGCTGAGGCCGGCCATCGTCGCACCGCCCGCAGTGCCGGCGTGGAAGCTGATCGTGAGGCCGACGACGACGGCGAGCGCGCCGAACAGCATCGACAGGAACATGATCGCCGGTATCCGCCGAGCCAGGAGCGAGGCTGTCGCCGGCGGACCGACCAGGAGGCCGAACACGAGCAGGGTGCCGACGGCTTGGAAGCTGGCAACGATGCTGATCGCCAGGAGCATCATCATCGCCAGGTGGGTGGCGCGCGGGTGGAGCGCGAGCGATCGGGCCTTCGTCGCGTTGAAGGTGAGGGCGAGCATCGGTCGGTACAGCACGACGGTGGCGACGATCACGATCGCGACGCCCACGAGTTGACCGTAGATGTCGCTGCGGCTCACCCCGAGGACGTCGCCGAAGAGGAGCGCGGTGACCTCGGTGGTGAACGATCGGGCCTTGGACACGATCACGATGCCCGAGCGAGAGCATCCCGACGAACAGCAAGCCGATGCCCGTGTCCTCGCGGACCACGGTGCGGGCCGACACGACCGACACGAGGCCACCCATCACCGCCGCGGCACCGAGCGCCCCGATCGCCGGGCTGAATCCCCACAGCACCGCAAGTGCGATGCCCGGGATGACGCCGTGGGCGAGCGCGTCGCCGAGGAACGCCAGCCCTCGCAGCACGACCCAGGTGCCGACGAGCGAGGTCGCGACGACGGCGAGCAGGCCGCCGACGAGGGCTCGCTGCATGAACGCCGGCTCGAAGGCGTCGAGGACCAGATCCACCCGACGACCCTACCGGTATTCGGAGTCATTCTCGATTTGGCTCGGCGATGGCGGATAGCCTCGGCTGCGATGAACCCAGCGGTCGCGATCCGTGATCTCCACGTCGACTACGGATCGGTGCACGCTGTCGGTGATTTGTCGCTCGACATCCCACCCGGCGCATCGGTTGCCGTGATCGGTCCGAACGGTTCCGGCAAGTCGACGTTGCTCAAGGTGATCGCCGGCGTCGTGGATCCGACGTCGGGGTCGGTCGACACCGACGGCGCCGAGACCGCCATCGTGCTGCAGTCCACCGACGTCGACCCGAGCGTGCCCATCATGGTCCGCGACGTCGTGGCGCTTGCACGCGGTATCGCCGGCTCGGGCTGTTGCGACGGTTCGGCCCCGACGACCGGGATGCGATCCGTTCTGCGCTCCAGCGACTCGACATCCTCGACCTCGCCGGCCGCCAGATCCATCATCTCTCGGGGGGTCAGCGCCAGCGCGTGTTCGTGGCCCAGGGTCTCGCCCAGGACGCGCCGATCATGCTGCTCGACGAACCGCTGACCGGTCTCGACGTCCGGTCGCGGACGATCATCGACGCCGTTCTGGCCGCCGAGCACGGCGCCGGCCGCACGCTGATCACGTCGACCCACAACTTCGTGGACGCCGAGCGGTGCGATCTCGTCCTGCTCCTCGCGACCCGGTTCGTTGCGTTCGGGCCGCCTGGCGAGGTGCTGACCGAGGAGCATCTCCAGACCGCGTTCGGTGGCCGCTTCGTGCGTGTGGGGCAGACGCTCGTGCTCGACGACCCGCACCATCACTGACCGGCGCCGGGGCACCAGCACGCTGTTCTCAACGGTTCCCATTATCGGCTGCGTGCGATACGGTCCTGATCGTGAATGTCGAGCCCCTGCACGATGACGTCGGCGAGATGCTCCGCCGCGGCCAGCACCGCTACACCGCGCGGCGCCGGCGGGTGGTCGCCGCGCTGCATACCGCCGATGGTCCGATCACGATTCCGCAGATTCTCGAGCTCGACGGCTCGCTCGCCCAGTCGAGCGTGTATCGCAACCTTGCGGTCCTCGAGGAGGTGGGTGCGGTCACCCGCATCGTCACCCACGACGACCATGCCCGATACGAGCTCGCAGAGGCGCTGACGGATCATCATCACCATCATCTGGTGTGCTCGAGCTGTGGTCTGGTGAGTGATTTCGAGCTCGCGCCGGAGCTCGAGCAGAGCCTCGATCAGGCGCTGCGACGCGCCGGCGGATCGAAGCACTTCCGCGTCGAAGCTCACCGTCTCGATCTGATCGGGACGTGTGCCGATTGCGCCTGAGCGGCGCCCTTCGCCCGGCGTCCGTCCCCCGCGCCGTCAGGCGAGCGCAGCGCTGATTCGTTCGGCGTTGGTCTGCACCATCTCGAGGTAGGTGGCGCCGTCGGTCCCCGGCTCGCCGAGTGACTCGGAGTAGAGCTCGACCACCTCGATGGAACCGACCTCCTCCGCCAGCGTGTTGATCAACTCGTCGGGCGATGACGTATCGGCGAAGATCGCCGGCACACCCTCCGCCTCGATCACCTCCGCCAGCTCGGCCAGTTCGCCGGCGCTCGCCGCATCGGTCGTGCTGCCACCGGGGATGACCACGCCGACGACCTCGAAGCCATAGCGATCGGCGAAGTAGCCGAACACCTCGTGGTTCGTGACGAGCACCCGTCGCTCGGCGGGGATCGCTTCCACGAGCGAGGTCGACCTCGGCATCGAGCTGCCTCGAGCTCGGTCACGTACGCAGCGGCCGACGCGTCGAGCGCTGCGGCGTCGATGCCGTCGACCTGGGCGGAGAGGAAGGCGACGATTCCCTCCACCGAAGCGGCCATCCGCGTCGGATCGGTGAAGAAGTGCGGGTCGGCTCCTTCATGCTCGTGCCCGTGCTCCTCCTCGTCGTCGCATCTCTTCGCCATCGTGCTCCGCTGAGTGGATGCCTTCCCCGAACTCGATCGTCTCGACGGCGTCGATCGCCTCGTAGGTCGGCACGCCCTCGTCGCGGGCGCTGTCGATGACGTCGAGGAGCCCTTCTTCGAACCCGGCGCCGTTCACGATGAGGGCGTCGGCGTTGACCGAGCGCGTCGACCTCCTGGGCCGAAGGTTGGAAGTCGTGGGGGTCGGCCCCCACCGGCATGATCGTGACGACATCGGCCTGGTCACCCACGACCTCCTCGACCACGTCGCCGAGCACGTTGGTGGTCACGACGATCGTGGCCTGTTCCTCTCGCTCTGTGCTGCATCCGACTCGGCCGAGTCGTCGTCGGATCCGCACGCACCGGCCAGCAGGGTCACGACGGCGAGCGCCGCAAGCATGGTGCGAGCAGTGGAAGTCCTCATCTCAGCATCCGGCCTCCTTTGAGAATGACTACTAGTCCGAATCCGCACTGTAGTGAAATGGGAAGGACTCTCACAACCGGTCTGGCCGGTGGTAGCGGCGCGGTCGCCATCGGCGTGGCCGTTCGCACGTCAAGTGGCTGGGCGGTGGCCGGGTTACTCTGCCTTCGGTGTTTTCCTCGCCCCGATGGTCCCTGGCCCGAGCCGATGAGCTCTCGCGGCGGGGTCGCCGGAGCTGACCCGATGAAGGCGGCAAGACCGGAAGCGCCTCCATGGCGATAGGTGGTCGATTCAGCGACGTCCGGTCCTTCGACGGGACGAGCCTGGCCTGGACCTCGTCGGGAGACGGCGAGCCCGCCGTGATCCTGGCCAACGGCATCGCCTGCACCGACACGTACTGGACCTTCCTCTACCCGTACCTTGTTCAGCGCGGGCACAGGGTCGTCTTCTGGGACTACCGGGGGCACGGGCGCTCGGGAGATCCTGCGAACCCCAACGAGATCACGCTGAGCTCTCACGCTCGCGATCTCTTGGCCGTTGCCGACGCCGCTCGCGTGGAGCGAGCGGTTCTCGTGGGTCACTCGATGGGAGTGCAGACGATCCTCGAGGCGTACCGCCTGTCCCGTTCCCTCGTCGCCGGACTCGTACCGGTCGCCGGACCCTACGAGTACCCGGCGAAGACGCTCTACGGCGTGCCGTTCTGGCACTACCTCGTCCCGTTGATGGAGCTGTCGGTGATGCCGGTCCCATGGCTGACCAGAACGGCGTGGCGATCGGTCACGGAGCAGAGCGAACTCATGTACTGGTCGGGACGCGCGGGTCGCCTGATCGGTGCACAAGCATCCCGGCAGCTCATGACCGAGTACTTCGCCCACCTCTCGAAGCTCGACCCACTGATCTCGTTCCGGATGGCCAAGGCGATGGGGGAGCACTCGGCCAAGGATCTCCTCCCGGACATCGAGGCGCCGACGCTCGTCCTGACCGGGGCCAAGGACGTGATGACACCGCCAAGGCTGGGCGAGGAGATGGCCGAGATCATCCCGAACGCCCGGCTCGAGATTCTTCCGGAGGGGTCGCACACCCTGCCCATCGACGAGCCCGACCGATTCAACCGCCTGGTCGAGGAGTTCGTCTCCGAGATCGAGCATGCAGAACGCGCCCGCCGCTGAGCGGTGACCTCCCGCTTCTCGTGGGATCGTGCGATCGCCTCGGCTCCCGTTCGCCGCCGGTGGTGGGGTGTCAAGCCGTCGGGCGATTGTGCCGAAGACAGCGGCATGGTCGGGTCCTTGCGACGCACGCGCTGGTTCGTTGGTTCATGGTCGATCGCGATCGCGCTGATGATCGTGCCGGCGTTGCTTCCGTGGGGACAGAGCGTGTGGTTCGCCCCGCGGGCGTTGTTCGTCCTCGTCGTCGTGGCGGCGTCGCTGTGCGTGGCGACCTCGGCGTGGCTCCTCAGCGTCGGTCACCGCCAGGGCCTGGCCGAGGTCAGCTTCGTCGGCACCTGGTTCCTGGTGCTGTCGGTGCTGCCGTTGGTTCACGGGCTCACCACGCCCGGCGTTCTCTACGGGCCCAACGAAGCCTTCGCCGGTTCGGTCCTCCTGGCCGGGCCGCTCGCCGGCGCCGCAGCGCTGCCGATGCTCTTTCGTGAGAGCGAGTGGGCGAACCGGGTGGCACGTCGTCCCGGCCGATGGGTGTGGGCCTGGGCGGCGATCTCGACCGGCGTGGGGCTGGTGTTGCTGGTCCGGCCGAATCTCGTCGGATTCCCCGGCCTCGGTGCCGGCGTAGCGATCGTGCTGGCGCTCCCGTCGGTCGGGCTGGCGATGTTGTACTCCTGGCGTCACCTGACCATGGCGTCGATCAGCGGATCGACCCGGTACCTGGCCGTCTTCGCCGGGTTCGTGTTCACCGGGGTGTCCCAGCTCGTATGGGTGACGAGTGTCGCGTTCGGCCCGACGTTCTGGTTCGCCCATCTCTTCGACATCTCCGGGGTGTTCATCGGGACGATCGGTGGGGCCTGGGCCTACCTGAAGATGCGACCCCCCAGTGACCTGGTCGGGCCGGTCCTCGCCGCCGATCCCCTCGTCGCCCTCGATCTGGCGCTGGACCCGTCCGTCGACGCCTTCGTGGCCGACCTCGACGCCAAGGACCCGGTCACCCGGGACCACGTGTTGCGCACGGCCGAGTCCGCCATGCAGGTGGCGACGATGTCGGGTCTGGCACCCATCGAGGTTCGCGACACCGGCATCGGTGCGGTGCTGCACGACATCGGCAAGCTGCAGATCCCGGACGCGATCCTCAACAAGCCGGGCCGCCTCGACGCAGACGAGTTCGAGGTCATGAAGACCCACGCGGCCATCGGCGGAGATCTGCTCGCCGCCAACCCGGCCCTCGAGGGCGTCGCCCCGATCGTGCGGGCGCACCACGAGCGGATGGACGGCCGCGGATACCCCGACGGGCTCGCCGGTGAGGCGATTCCCGTCTCGGCCCGGATCATCGCGGTGTGCGACGCCTACGACGCCATGGCCCACGATCGGCCCTACCGGGCGGGCATGGGTCGCGGGGTCGCCGTCGCCACCCTGCGACAGAACGCCGGCACCCAATGGGACCCCGACCTGGTGGCGACCTTCGCCGGTCTGGCCGAGACCGGTCGGGTCCGAACCGCACCCACCACCCTCGATCACGTCGGTCGGCACTCGCTCACGGCCCCCTTCCGAGCCGAAGCCGACGATGGAGCGTGTGGTTGCCTCGCTGCGCTCCCGGACGAGGTCGCCGAGAAGGTGCCGACCGGAATCGGGTAGCGGAACGCTCGGGACTCAGGGCGGATCGATGGCGTTGACGAGGTGCTCGCCGCGCTCGAAGGCGGTGATGTTGGCGAGTGTCACCTCGGCGATCTTCGACAATGCCTCTCGGGTGAAGAACGCCTGGTGGCCGGTGATGAGCACGTTCGGGAACGTCATGAGTCGGGCGAACGTGTCGTCTTGGAGCACCTGGTCCGAGAGGTCCTCGAAGAAGAGATCGACCTCTTCCTCGTAGACGTCGAGACCGAGGTGGCCGACCTTCCCCGCTTTGAGGGCGTCGATCACGGCGTCGGTGTCGATGAGGGCGCCTCGGCTGGTGTTGATGAGCATCACACCGTCGCGCATGGTCGCCAGTCGGTCTGCGTCGATGAGGTGGTGGGTCTCGGGGGTGAGCGGGCAGTGGAGGGACACGATGTCGCTCTGGGCGAGCACGTCGTCGATCGGTGCGTAGGTCGCCCCGATCTCCTGGAGCCGCGTGTTGGGGAACGGGTCGGCGGCCAGGATGGACGTGCCGAACCCGGTCATGATCTCGGCGAAGCGTGTACCGATCTCGCCGGTGCCGACGACGCCGACGGTGCGGCCGTGGAGGTCGAACCCGAGAAGCCCGGTGAGGGAGAAGTTGCTCTCCCGCACCCGGGTGTAGGCGCGGTGAATGTGGCGGTTGAGCGACAGGATCAGCCCGACACAGTGCTCCGCGACGGCGTGGGGGGAGTAGCGGGGGACGCGCACCACCGTGAGTCCGAGACGCCGGGCCGTCGTGAGATCGACGTGGTTGAAGCCGGCGGACCGCAGTGCGACGAGCTGCACGCCGTCGCCGGCCAACCGCTCGAGGGACTCCGCACCGAGGTCGTCGCTGACGAATGCGCACACTGCCGGACTGCCGATGGCGAGCTGTGCGGTGTCAGGCGTGAGGTGCGTCTCGTAGAACGAGAGCTCATGGCCGTGGCTGAGGTTGCCGGAGCTCAGGAAGCGCTCGTCGTAGGGTTTCGAGCTGAAGACGGCGACCCGCATCCCGCAACGCTACTCGGGAGGAGGGCTGGCCCCGCCGATGCGATGGCCGGTGGTGCATGCCGAGACCATGAGGGTCCTCGTGGCGGATGCGAAAGAGCTCAGATGCGGCCGTTGCGGATGTCGCGGATCACCGACGACGCCCGGTCCCGCACGTCGGGGAGATCGGACAACCGGCGCATGTTGGCGAGGGGGCGGCTGAGCCGGTGGTTGTTGCCCAGGTCATCCTCGTGGCGGGCCAGGAAGTCCCAGTACAGCGTGGTGAATGGGCAGGCGTCGTCGCCGGTGCGGGCCTTGGGGTCGTAGCGGCAGCCGCCGCAGTAGTCGCTCATGCGGTTGACGTAGGCGCCGCCGGACACGTAGGGCTTGGTCGCCATCCGTCCGCCGTCGGCCCACAGGCCCATGCCCATCACGTTCGGCACCATGACCCATTCGGCCCCGTCGATGTACTGATCGGACATCCAATCCATGACTCGTCGCGGATGGATGCCGTAGAGGTTCGAGAAGTTCGACAGCAGCATCAGCCGGGGGATGTGGTGGACCCACGCCCGCTCCCGCAGACCGGCGAAGGTGTCGGCCATGCAGCGCATGTCGGTGGTGGCCTCGCCGGTGAACATCGGTGGGAGCTCCCGGCGATGGTCGAGTGCGTTGGCCTCGATGTGGTCGGGCCAGAGCCAGTAGAGCCCCCACACGTACTCCCGCCACCCGATCACCTGGCGGATGAATCCCTCGGCCGAGTTGATGGGAACGTCGCCGTCGCGGTAGCGCTCCTCGACCCGGTCGCAGACTTCCCCCGGGAGCAGCAGGCCGAGATTGAGGTAGGGGCTCAACACCGAGTGGGCCAGGCTCCACGACCGGTGCGTCATCGCGTCCTCGTAGCGACCGAATCGTTCCAGCTCGTGGTCGAGGAAGTGGCGCAGCCGGGCCAGCGCAGCACGTCGCGACGTGGCCCAGAGGCCGACCGGTGGCTCGCCGTGGGCGGCCGGCAGGGAGTCGAGCACCTCCGCGTCGAGGTCATCGAGCTCCGAGGTCTGCGGCTCGGTGAAGATCGACGGATCGTCGGGCGGCGGCTCGCGGTTGTCCTGATCGTGGTTCCACGTGCCGCCAACCGGCCCGTCACCGTCCATCAGGTAGCCCAGCGCGCTTCGGCGCCAGCGGTAGAAGCGCTCCATCCGCAGCGTCGACTGACCGTCCGCCCACTCGGCGAAGGCGTCGTGGTGGCAGAGGAACTGGTTGGACCTGACCTGCGATACCTCGAGCCGCTCGCACAGCGCCCTCGCTGCCCGCGAGTTGGGTTCGGTGGCCACGACAGCACTCGGATCGTGCTCGTCGACGTGGTCTCGGAGGCCGTCGGCCATGGTGGCCGCTCGGCGAACGTCGACCTCGAAGCCGGCGTCGCGCAGCTCGTCGGCGAAGCGGCGCATGGCGGTGATCACCAGGTGGAGCCGCTGGACATGGCGGCCTCGGGCCAGCAGCCCCTCGCTCTCGACCATCACGATGTGGTCGTCGTCAGGGCTGGCGTCGGCCAGGGCGCCGATGCGACGGTTCAGTTGGTCGCCGAACACCAGGACCGAGCGCACGCCGACTCTCTCAGTCCCCGTCGATGCCGGTCATGCGCCGAGTCTTGCCGGTCAGGTGGCGTCTGGCGAAGACGGACCTTGGGTGCGGCCGTCCGCCATCCGGTGAGCTCGTCGGCATCGTACGAGGAGGAACCGTGATTCGAGGAGACCTATGGCTGCAGCACCCGAGACCGATCAGGTGACCGACTGGACCGTCGACCGGCTCGACGATCTGACCGGCAAGACCTATCTGATCACCGGCGGCAATTCCGGCATCGGGTTCGAGGCGGCCGTCCACCTCCGGCGCGCCAACGCAGATGTGATCGTGGCATCCCGGTCGGCGGACAAGGGGAACGCCGCCGTGTCCGATCTCTCGGCCGTCCCGGGCGGGGGCGTGGTGGAGCTCGTGTCGCTCGATCTGGCCAGCCTCGACTCGATCCGGTCCGCCAACGAGGACATCCGGACCCTGACCGACGGTCTCGATGCCGTCATCAACAACGCCGGGATCATGCAGACGCCGCAACGCGCGACCGCCGACGGGTTCGAGCTGCAGTTCGGGACCAACCATCTCGGTCACTTCTTGCTCAACCATCTGACCTTCGACCTGGTCCAGGCTCGCTCGGGACGGATCGTGCCGGTCAGCTCCATCGCCCACCACCAGGCCCGGGGGATCAACTTCGACGACCCGATGTACGCCCGGCGGTACTCCGCAACGAAGGCCTACGCCCACAGCAAGCTCGCGAACCTGATGTACGGACTGGAGCTGGCCCGGCGGCTCGATGCGGCCGGATCAAACGTGGTCTCGGCCAGTGCCCATCCGGGTTACTCGGCGACGAACCTGCAGAGCACCGGTCCGAACGTCTTCTTCAGGACCCTCTACACGGTGTCGAACCTGCTGATCGCCCAGAAGGCCACGAGGGGAGCCGTGCCCGAAGTGCTCGCCGCAGCCGGCAACGGAGCGCGGAACGGCGCCTACTACGGCCCCACGGGACGTGGCGAAAGCCGTGGGCCCGTCGGCGAGAGTCGCATCTCCGACGCAGCAGCGGACCCGGAAGCGGGCGCCCGCCTGTGGGCGCTCAGCGAGGAGCTCCTCGACCTCACCTGGGACATCGGCTGACCGACGTAGGGTGCGGAGCTCAGTCGCCCCAGTCGACGCGGGCGCCGAGGGCGGCCAGGTCGTCCCTGGTCTCGCCGTAGACCCGCTGGTACTTGTACCAGGGCACCGAGTTCCAGAGGTGATGGACCAGGTGGTAGTTCTGGCCCAGGAAGAGGACGTTGAGGGTCCGGCTCGGCAGCGCTCGGGTGTCGTGGAAGCGCTCGGTCGAGTCATAGGGCAGGTGGGGGATCAGGTCGAACGCCAGCGTGAGGAGCGCCAGCGACAGGAACAACGGCACCACGAACACCACCAACAGGTCGATCAAGTGGCCGGTGCCGAGCGCCGCAATGATCGCCCCGACGATGACGATGTCCACGGCGATCTGGATCCTGCGGTCCCGGGCCGTCTTGGCCCAGTCGAGCCCGAAGTAGCGAGCTCGGTAGGTCCACAGCGGCGAGATGAGCCAGAGGGGCCGAAGCCACCGGGGCGAGCGGCCGACATCGAAGTCGGGGTCGATGTCGGGCTGGTTCGTGTACGAGTGATGCTTCGTATGGCAGGACCGGAACATCGGGAGCGTCACCGTCAGGGCCAGGCCGGACGGCCAGCCGAGGAACTCGTTGATGCGGCGGTTGCGATGAGCGACACGGTGGGAGGACTCGTGCATCACGGTGAATGCCAAGTACCGGGCCAGCACGCCGAGCGCGATCGCGGCCCAGACCGGGACCGCACCCCACAGGTACGAGAGCGAAGCGGCCAGCGTGACGAGGAAGGCCAGGAACATCCAGACCGTGGGGTTGCGCCAGGTCGACACCGTCGGAGCGCCGCGGTGTGCGGCGCTGGGACGGATGCCGGCCGGACGGACGGTGGACGAGGATGCAGCGGTGTCCGTGGTCATGAGGTTATGATACAGAACATGCAGAACGTGTCAAATAGATCGTTGGGCCAGGAGGGTTCGGCATGCCGCGGCCGCAGCGTGACCGAGGCGGACGCCGTGTTGGACGCCGCCGCCCGCCATTTGGCGTCCCACGGCATCGCCGGGACGACCGTCGACGACGTCGCGACCGAAGCCGGCGTGTCCCGGGCCACCGTCTACCGCTACATCGGCGGGAAGAACGAACTCGTCCCGGCGGTGATCGGCCGGGAGGCCGAGGAGATCCTGGATCGGCTGGGCGAGGTGATCGCCTCGGCGAGTACGCCGCACCGCGCCATCGCCGACGTCGTGGAGACGGCGTTGGTGATGATCGCCGAGGGCCCGGTTCTGTCCCGGCTCACCTCGACCGACCTGCGCGAGACCCTGCCGTACATCACCGTGGACGCCCGGTCGTTGGTCGACGGCGTGGTGTCGGCGGTGTCCGATGTCCTCCGGAGCGCTCCGCAGCTCACTATCGACGAGTCAGCGGTCGAGGACGCGGTCGAGGAGGCGACCCGGTTCGTCCTGAGCCATCTCACGACACCTCGTCGCGATGGATCGCGGCTCGACCCGACGGACGCAGGCGAGTCGGCGGCCCGGCTGATCGCACCGCTTCTCGCTCCGGCCGCGACACGGTCGAGCTCCCGGTAGTCCGCGGTCGCGTTTCACTCGGTGGCGGCCGCCTGCAGTGCGGCGACCAGCTCCGGCACCTTCCCCACTGTGTCGTGGCCGCCCGGGTACTCGTTCAGTGTGACGTCGATCCCAGCGGTGGCAAGCCGGAGCTCCAGGAGTCGGGCCGAGTCGAGGTAGCTGATGATCCCGTCGTCGAGTTGGCCCAACCGCTGGAGATCGCGCCGGATGGACCCGTCGGGGTCGCGAGCGGCGAGCCACCCTGACTCGTCCCACGGGTCGTCGATCGATCTCGGCGCCGTGCCCTCCTCCGCGGCCCAGATGGAGAAGGTGGCGTCAAGTGACGCAGGCCAGGAGGCCGGATCCGTTTGCACGCGGACCGCGGTCTGCATGGCCTCGAGGTCGTCCCGGAATGCACCGTCGAAGTTCTCCGAGTGGAAGAAGTACTCCCCGTCGCCCAGGACGACACCCTTGACCGGGATCGGCGTCGCGTCGGTTTCGCATCCGGCGATCGAGTCCCGCATCGGAGCGAGGGAGGCGAGGATCGCGGGTTCCGTGCCCGCAGAGAACCCGTAGGCGACCGTGACCGACGGCTCGCCGCCCTGCTTCGCGGCCAGCTCCTGGGCGAACGCCACGGCGCAGGTCGCCGCCTTCCTCGACCGGTCGACGTCCTCGATGGTGAGTGGGAAGGGGTCGCCGGCGGTCCACGAGGGCGCGAACACGATCATGCCCTGCGCCGCAGCGGCGGCGGCGACCACGGAGTTCGAGTCGGCGTCCTTTCCGGCCGAGGAGAGGCCGTGGAACGCGACCACGACGGGCCATGGTCCCTCACCCACCGGCGCGTAGACGTCCATCCGAAGCTCGGACCCGTCCAACGTCAGGTAGAGCAGGTCGGGGGTCAGGGTGAACGAGTCGGTCGCCGTCGACTCCGGATCACCCGAGCACGCGGATGCCAGCAGAGCGAAGGCGAGCGCGATGGCGGGGATGCGCCGTGTCCTCGGCGTTCCCACCCGGGGACCGCGGAGGATCACCGGAATCGGCGAAGAACGTCGGCCACGAGGTGCGTCCGGTGGATCGCTCAGCTCCGTCGCTCGACGAATGCCTGCATCCGCTCGCCGAACTCGGGGGATGCCGTGCACAGGAGCTGGTTGCGATTCTCGATCGCCATCGCGGCCTCGAGCGATGGGGCGTCGATGCTGAGGTTGAGTCCCTCCTTGGTCATGCGCAGCCCCATGGAGGAGGTGGCCAGCATCTCCTCGACGTACGGCGCTGCCGCCTCCTCGAGCCGGTCGTCGGGCACGACTTCGGAGACCAGGCCCGTGGCCAGGGCGCGCGGCGCGTGGATGAACCGACCGGTCAGCATCAGCTCGGATGCGATCGAGGTGCCGACCAGGCGGGGCAGGAAGTAGCTGCACCCCATGTCGCAGGCCGACAACCCGAGCAGGATGTAGGCAGCGTTCATCCGAGCGCTCTCACCGGCGATGCGGATGTCCGACGCAAGCACGAATGAGAAGCCGCCGCCGCAGGCCGCGCCGTGGACGAGCGACACGATCGGCTGGGGGCACCGGCGCATGCGGACATAGACGTCGGCCAGATAGGACTGGAACCCCATCCCGGCGCCGAACGGGGCGTCGGGCCCCGTGAGCTCGCCCGCCGACGTGATGTCGAGCCCGGCACAGAAGGACGTGCCGGCGCCACGCATCACGACGATCCGCACCGACTCGTCCTCCGAGAGCCCGCCGAAGTAGTCCCGTAGCTCGGTGGCCATGCGAAGGTTGATGGCGTTCCTGGACTCGGGACGGTCGAGGGTGAGCCAGTCGACCGCTCCGCGCTTCTCGATCCGAAAGGTCGTGAACCCGTCGGTCATGGCGTGCCCCCTCGCTCGGTCAGCCCGCCGAGTCGAATTCCAGGACCTGCTGGTAGGTCGGGCGGTTGGTGGAGCGGAAGTCGTTCTCGATCAGTTCGGGAACGAACGTGGTGCGGTCGGCCTCGCCCAGCCAGGTCGTGGGGTCGTCGCCCCGCTCGAAGGCCAGCGCGGCCGTCACCTCGTCGACGGTCTCCCACAGCGAGGTGCGACATGCGTCCAGGTCGCCGGCCCCGCAGTAGGCGACGTTGAACGGACCCTCCACGGGCTGGCCGAGGAGGGCGCGCAGGTCCTTGTCCATCAGGCTGGTCGGGCCGATGCCGGGAACGTCCAGGTCGCCGTCCTCGTCGAAGACCAGATCGCCCAGGACCGGCTCGGTCACCGCGGCGGCGAGCGGATCGAACAGCTCGTCGAAGATGAGGGCGCCGGCCTCGTCGTAGTCACCGTTGTCGTCGGCGTCGAGCAGGGGTGCGTCCTGTGCGATCCACTGATCCAGCAGGTCGACGATCTGGCCGGCCAGCTCGGACGGTGGCTCGGCGCCACCGAGGACCTCGCTGATGACCGGCCACAACGTCGATCGCACGTCCTCGGTTGCCGATCGGTTCATCACGCCGACCACGCCGGCCAGGTCGACCTGCTCGGGCCACTGGTCGAACCCCTCCACGCGATGGACGGATCCGTAGAGGTTGTTGTCGGCGTGCATGAACCCGGGCGCCGCCTGGTTGTTCCAGTTGAGCAGCCGGTTGGTCGGGTGGCTGTCGGCGTGCGGGTGCTGGTCCTGCTCGAGGAAGCCCAGCCACTCGTACTCGCCGGTTCCGAGCGTGGGAAGGCGACGATCGAGACCCTCGGCTCGCACGGGCAGGTAGCCCGAGCTGAAGAAGCCGATGCCGTCGCGGTTGGCGTACCCCCAGTTGAACGTGAACCCGAACTTGTTCGCCACGTCGAAGAAGGCGTCCTGCGTGTCGGCGTCACCCTCGGTCATGTCCTTCAGGGCGCCCAGGTTGAGGCCGTCCCGGCCGAAGGTGGACCGCTTGCTGGTCAGTGCGACGGGCGCTCCCTCGGAGGTGGCCGTGCCCACCACGGGGCCGTGGACCGAGATGGGGTAGCGGATGGGAGTCTCGCCCAGTGTGCCCGCCTCGAAGTCCTGGAACGGGATGCAGTTGCCGTCGTGCTCGTAGAAGCCCGACTCGACGAGTGGGCTCGGAGCCGTCCGGTTCGCAGAGCACCTCGACGAACACGTCGCGGACGTCGTTGGTGGCTGACGTGAGGCTCCAGGCGTAGTCCTGGGTCCGCCCGATGAGCATGTACATCGCCAGGCCGGGAACGGCGGCGCCCTGCGCCTCGATGCCCGGCCCGCTCAGGTGGATCTGCTGGACGATCTCGGGGTAGTAGTAGCCCAGCTGGGGTCCCATGACCGCCAGCGTGGTGCCGTTGGTCGAACCCTCCGGTGCGACGGTCAGCCAGTTGGACGCCGTCAGCGTCGGCGGCCCCTCTGCTGCCGGCTGGGTCAGACTTGCGGTACTCACCTGCGGTGCGGAACCTTCGACGGGCTCGCTCGGATCGAGGGAGATGATCGAGCCCTCGTCGATCACCGCCGAACCGACCACGTCGCCGCCGGTGAGCGTGCCGTAGTCGAAGCGCTCGTCGATGGTCGTGGGGGCCTCGGGGTCATCGACCTGGTGCAGGTCCTCCCACGCGAGGCGACCCTGTTCCTCACCGAGGCGATTCTGCATGGTGGACAGGAGCTCGGCGTTGCCGGCTTCGGCACCGCCGCCCGCTCCGAAGATCGAGCCGATGAACGCCGTGACCGCGACGACGTCGTTGACCGTGGCCGTTGGCCGGTCGATGCCGTTGGCCTCGCCGAACGCATTGATCCCGTCGGCGTAGGCCTGGGCGTCGGCGATGATCTCGTCACCCTCCTCGCCGTAGGTGTCCCGAATCAACTGGACCTGGTCGGTCACCAGCTGCTCGGCGGCGTCGCTCGGGGTGAACGTCTGCCCACTGACGACCAGGTCGAACGCGTCGAGCCCGGGGATGTCGGCCACTGCGGCCCTCGCCGCGCCGCGGCCGAGGTCCAGCCACAGTCCGCGGTCGCGCGCCGTGACCCAGCCGGCGCCGAACGCCACGTCGTCGCGGGTCTCGCCGGTGACGTGGGCCACGCCGAACTCGTCGTACACGATGGTGGTGCCGGCCCGGCCCGTCTCCTCGACGAAGGTCTCGCCGATGGGGGAGAAGTCGGCCGGGAGGAAGTATTCCTCGATGTCGGCGTCGTCGATGTCGCCACGTAGCGGGGTCAGTCCGTCGTACAAGGGCAGCTGGTCCAGCGAGTCGTCGTTGGTCGGGAGCCCGCCGTAGTTGCCGGGCGGGAGGATGTAGAAGGCCCGGTCACCCTCTGCGGTCGGCGCGTTGGCGCTGTCGTCCTCGTCCGCACCCTCGTCGGCGTCGGCTTCTTCCTCGGCGTCGGCGGTCTCGCCGGTGTCCTCTTCCTCGCCGATCTCCGGTTGCGTCCCGCTGAGCAACACGTCCTCCTCGCTGGAGGCGCAGGCGGCAGCAAGGAGGGCGACGGCGACCATCAGGGCGAGCGCCACCCGGCTCTGCGTGGATCGACTCGACTGTGATGGCATCTCGGAACCTTCCGACCGACGGCGACGATGTTGCTGCTGCGACGAGCGGGACCCTACTTCGCGAACGAGTCGCCCCGGCCACACCACACGCGACCGGTGGCCGGCCGACGGGGGGCGGCAGGACGGGGACGGTCCGGCGCTGCTAGGAACGGTCGATGCACCGACGCCTGGGTCTCTCGTTCGTCCTCGCCATCGCCATGGCGGGCGCCGCCTGCTCCGACTCCGACACGGCCGCTGGCGAGGCTGCTTCGACCACCGAGGCCTCAGCGACATCGACCAGCATCGCGACGACCACCACCGTCGCGCCGGTCTCCGAGGCGGAACCCGCCGACTTCTCCGGCCGGGGTCCCTACGCCGTCGGGCACGTCGATCTCCAGCTCGACCCCGATCACCTCGTCGCGGTCTTCTATCCGGTCGACCCCGATGCGGTGACTCCGGATGCCGAGCCCTACTCCTACCGCGGCGAGGACATCCTCGATCCGGCGATCAGCGCCATCCTGCCGGGTTCGCTCTCGGGTGAGGTCGCACCCCAGGACACGTGGGTCGGCCTTCCCGCCAGCGGTGACGGCCCGTTTCCCACGGTCCTGCACAGCCATGGGTTCTCGGGCAACCTCCGGTTCGCCAATCAGCACAACGCCGCGGTGGCGTCGTGGGGCTACGTGGTCGCGGCCGTCGATCATCCCGAGCGCGGCCTGCGGTCGATCCTGGACAGCTTCCTGGCCCCCGATGCCGAGGGTGCGGAGCGTCCGGACGAGTTCCTCGACAGTGATCAGCTGATCGCCGCGCTGGACCTGCTGGACGAGACGAACGAGGCGGTCGACTCGCCGTTGGTGGGCGTCGTCGACACCGAGCGGGTGGCCGCCGAGGGCCACAGCGCCGGCGGCAGCGCCTCCGGCACCGCGGCCTACGACGAACGGGTGGACCTCTGGATCGGCCAGGCTCCGGGGACCCCGTTGCCGCCGGACGCCGACCTGGATGCGTTCACGGAGGAGATCGAGGAGGACGGCGAGACGCAATCCCGCCTCGATGTGGGTGCTCTTCTGGCCGCGAACGAGCCGCCGGCCGTGCCGTCGCTGATCATCGCCGCCGAGGGGGACACCGTCATCGAGCTCGACCGGGTCGAGCAGACCTACGACTGGCTGGACGGCCCGAAACGCTTGGTGGTCATCGCCGACAGCGGCCACGCCGTCTTCGTCGATCCGTGCGTCCCGATCCGTGCCGAAGGTGGCCTGGGCGTGTTCATGGAGGGACTCGGCCTGGACCCGACGACCGTGCCGCTGGTGGAGCTGGGCGAGAACGGTTGCCTGCCCACCGACACCGACCCCGAGCTGGTGTGGGGCCTGATCGACCACGTGACCGTGGCCCAGCTGCGCGAGACGTTCGAGACCGACGCTGACGAGGCCACCGCCTCCCTGGACCCGGACTATCTTGAGCAGACCTTCCCCGGTCTGGTCGGCGAGACCTCGACCGGGTAGTCGACCAGGAGGAACCGACCGGATGATACGGCTCATGGCCCGCATGGTTCTCGAGTTGTTGGCCAATGCGGTCGGTCTGCTCGTGGCGGCGTGGATGCTCGACGGTTTCTCCATGACGGCAACCGCGTTCGTGATCGTGGTGCTGATCTTCTCGGTCCTGAAGTTCGTCCTCGATCCCCTGATCCTGCGGATGTCGATCCAGACCGTTCCGGCGCTGCGGGGTGGTGTCGCCCTCGTGACGACGTTGGTCAGTCTGGTGATCACCGCGCTGGTCAACGACGGTCTTCAGATCGATGGCCTCGACACGTGGGTCCTCGCGACCCTCATCGTGTGGCTGTTCGGGGTCATCGCCAGCCTCTTGCTGCCGGTGTTCGTCTTCAAGAAGGTGCTGTCGGACGACGACGACGATGACGGTCGGGGCTCGCAGCCCGAGGTGCGGCGCTACTGAGGGTGCCCACCGCACCGCACCGGACGGGTCAGTCGGCGCCCGAGGACTCGACCCGCCGAAGCCGGAGCGCCTGGTCGACGCGGAGGAGGCGATGGGTTCGCTGCAGCCGATCGGCCCGGGCTCCGTAGGGGAGCCCGACGACGAATCCGCCGTCGGTGGCCACGGCCCCGATCGGGTCTCGTACGGTCGACCGGTCGTTCGACCGACGTGGCGGATGATGGAACTCCCTCCTCTGGGATCCCGTTCTCCTTCGATCAAGCGGCCGGACCTGTCCAGACCCTGATCACCGGCCTTTTGACGACGCTGTTCCCCGGTCGACGGCATGCCCGGTCCACGCCTCGGTCCCCGGCCGACCCGACCGCCGCTCGATGCGCCCGCACTATCGTGTCGCAGCGATGAGCAAGCGAAGTGGCAGCGGCCGGACCGAGCACCCGATCTCGGAGGCGACGGCGGACGAGCTCGACATCGTGTCGAGGGTCGACGGCCCGATCGCCGATCTGAGCCGCCTGGAGCGCTCGCTGCTGCTGGCCGAGATCTCGATGTTGTCCTACCTGCCCGACACCGAGGCCCAGCCCGTCCTGGCCGATCTGGGGTTCGCCGACATCCGCTACATCGAACGGGACGGGGCGCAGGCTTACGAGCTCATGAACGATGTCGATGTCGTCATCGCCTGCCGAGGCACCGAGCCGAACGAGTGGAACGACATCAAGGCCGACGCCAATGCCATGACCGATCTGGCCGAGACGATCGGACGCGTGCATCGAGGATTCAAGCGCGAGGTCGACGACATCTGGCCCGAGCTCGAAGAGACGCTCCGTGACGAGACCCGCAACGTCTGGTTCACCGGTCATTCGCTGGGCGGGGCGATGGCCACGATCCTCGCCGGTCGCTGCAAGCTGTCCGACATCGCTGCGGTGCCGGTCGAGGTGGTCACGTTCGGCAGTCCGAGGGTCGGCACCAAGCGCTACGTGCAGAACGCCGGCATCAAGCACGTGAGGTGGGTGAACAACAACGACATCGTCGCTCGCGTGCCGCCGACCTGGCTGCGGTACCGGCACACGGGGACCCGCATGTATCTCAACCGCAACGGCAACGTTCGGCGCATGACCCGCCAGCAGCGGACGAAGGACCGCTGGGTCGGCTTCAAGGACGGTCTCAAGAACCGCCGGTTCGACCACTTCAGCGATCACGCCATCGCCGACTACGTCACCCACCTGGTGCGCGCCAACCAACCCGAGCAGGGCTAACGGGCGGCGAACGCATCAGCCAACGCGGCGATGGCTCGCGCTTCGGTACTCGCGTGCCGTCGGGAGCAGCCGGGTGAAGGCGAAGGTCGTGTGGATGTGGCCGGCCAGACGGGTGTGCCGGACCGGTACTCCCGCCTCCTCGAGCGCTTCGGCGTAGGCCTGGGCGTCGCCGCGGAGCCGGTCGTACCCGGCGCTCATGATCCACGCCGGCGGGAGGTCACCCAGATCGTCGGCCAGAAGCGGTGAGCAGCGGGGATCGTTCGCCATCGCCGGGTCGGGGAGGTAGTGGCCGAGGAACTCGTCGATGTCGGCTGCATCCAGCAGGTACCCGTCGGGCACGTTGCGGTGTCCCTCCTGGGCCAGGGTGACGTCGGTGGCGGGGACGTCGAGCCACTGGTGGCAGATGCCGGGCCCGCCCCGGTCGCGGGCCATGAGGCAGACCGCTGCGGCCAGGTTGGCGCCGGCGGACTCACCTCCGATGGCCACCCGGTCGGGGTCGATGCCGATCTCGGCGGCGCGCGCCACCAACCCGGTCAAGGCGGCGAAGCAGTCCTCGGGGGCGGTCGGGAACTGGTTCTCGGGGGCCATGCGGTAGTCGACCGACGCCACCAGGCAACCGGCACCGGCCGCGATGGTGCGACCGCGCGGGTCGCGCTCGTCGAGTCCTCCCTTGCACCAACCGCCACCGTGGAGGAAGAGGTAGAGGGGAAGCGGTCCGGCGACGCCCGGGCGGTACAGGCGAATCGGGATCCGTCCGCCGTCCACCGCCACGCTCGTGTGATCGACCGCAACGTCCTTCGGGCCGGGCAGCATCACCGTCCAGCCGGCGCGGCGGGCTTGCTCGGCATCCCGTTCACGGCGAACGGCCATGGGAAGGTGGCGGTCGTCGGTCCGGAGCCGCCGAGCGATCGGCAGGAGCCGTCGGACCCGCGGTTCGAGCGTCAACGGGTCAGGCGAGGCAGCCGTACACGGCGTTGATCAGGTTGGTCGTTCGTGGGTCCCCGGTGAGGCCCAGGAACATCTTGTTCATCACGTAGCCGAACCCGATCTGATGGTCGGGGTCGGCCATGCCCATCGACCCGCCGGCGCCGAAGTGGCCGAAGTTGCGGTCGTTGCCCAGGGGCATGATCGGGGACGGCAGCATGAATCCGAGCCCGTAGTTGAGCTCCATGTTCATGATGACTGTGTCCGGACCCTCGGTCTGCGGCGCGATGGCCTTCGCGACCTGCTCATCGGACAGCACGCGCATCCCGTCGACGTCGCCGACGCACGCGGCGTACATCCGCGCCAGCGACCGTGCGTCGCAGATGCCGTTGGCGGCCGGGATCTCGGCCCTCCACGTGTCGGGATGGTTGTAACGGTCCTGCTCGACCTCCTCGACCGGGGCGGCCAGGGCGCGACCCAGCAGGGTCTCGGGGCCGATGAACTGGTCCACCATGGCTTTGATCGTCGGATCGTCGGGCATGGGGAACGTCTCCAGCAGGGCCACCCGCTCGTGGTGCTCGTCGGGGGTCCCGATCCAGAAGTCCAGACCGAGCGGCCCGGCCACCTCGTCCTGGAAGAAGCGACCGATGCTCTTGCCGCTGACCCGCTTGATCACCTCGCCGACGAGCCAGCCGTAGGTGACGGCGTGGTAGCCGTGCTGGCTTCCCGGCTCCCACACCGGCGCCATGTTCTCGAGGGCCTCGACCACCGGCTCCCACTGGAGCATCTCCTCGTGGGTCATCGTGTCCTCGACGTACGGCAGACCCGACTTGTGGCACAGCAGGTAGCGGACCGGGATGGTCTCCTTGCCGTGCTTGCCGAACTCGGGCCAGTAGTCCACGACCGGGGCATCGAGATCCAGCTCCCCGCGCTGGGCCAGCAGGTTGGCGCAGATGGCCGTGGCGCCCTTCGTTGTGGAGAACACGAGCGCGAGCGTGTGCTCGTCCCACTCCCGGCCGGTCGTCGCGTCGGCGAGCCCGCCCCACAGGTCCACGACCTTCTCGCCCCGGTGGTAGAGGGAGAACGCGGCGCCGATCTCGCGGGGACTCCCGCCGAGCATCGGGGCGAGCGGGTCGACGTCCATCTCGTAGTTGGCCTCGAACGCAGCTCGGACCGGCTCCCAGCCTGCTGCGACCTCGCCGTGGATCTCGGGCATCTCGTCCCCCGCTCGTGTCTCGGACGGGCCAACGCTACCCAGCGCGGAGGTCGTGTCGGGAACCGGGGCGACCCCCGCCACCGATGGGGTTCGGTGGGTCAGGGCAGTCGCAGGGTCGTGACCACGGGCCAGTGATCCGACGGAAGGCGCCCACCGGGCCGTCGCGTCTCGATGCGAGCATCGAGCACCGTCCATTCCGGGCTCACCAGGATGTGATCGATCTGATCACCCTCGATCTCGCCGGTGTACCCGTGGGCCGTGCTGCCAGAGGCCCGGGGCAGGACCGAGCGGTATCCGGAACCGAGCAGTGGCTGCAGTTCGTCGCTGTCCAGCTCGGCATTGAGGTCGCCCATGACCACCGCAGGGTCGCCGGTCTCGGCGGCCCAGTCCCTCAGCTGCTCGGCCGAGCGCCGTCGATTGTCGGCCAGGTGTTCGTCCAGATGGGTGTTGAAGATGCCGACCGTGCGCTCGCTCCCCGCCGTCCGCACGCGCAACGAGGTGGTGATCCGCGGGAAGCTGGCGTCGGCGAGCATGGACCCCGGGGTCGTGGGCCGATCGCCGAACCAGCGTGTTGCGCTGTCCAGGACGGTCAATCCGGATCGGCGGGCGAAGAGCGGAACGTACTCGCCGAGGCGTCCGCTGCGGCTGCGCCCTCGTCCGGAGTGTTGCCACTCGGGGCCCAGCCTGCGAGCGAGCCACCGGTATTGCCACCAGTGCGCCTCCTGGAATCCGACCACGTCCGCATCGAGCATCCGGATCGTCGCCAGCGTGACGCCACGTCGGCGCCACCAGAGGTGCTCCCGCTCGCGACCCAGTGAGTTGCGGAGGTTGAAGGTGGCGATCGTCAGATCCATCGAACCCGTTCTATCCCAACCGTTCCTGGTCGGCGCCGATCGGAGTCTTCCGCCGTGCGTCGGGATGCGCGGCGGACCTCGCCGCATGTGATGATCCCGGGATGAGCGACCGAGTGCCCCGATGGCTTCTGCGGGTGGTTGCGGTCGTCATCGTGCTCGCCCAGGTCTTCTTCGTCGTGCGCGCCTACTCGGCGGACCAGGCCTTCTTCGGCTTCCAGATGTTCCCCGAGTCGAGCAGTTGGCAGGCGACGATCCAGCGGGAGCTGCCCGACGGGACCCTGGTCGATGTCCGCGACGAGTGGGCCGGATACGAGTGGGACGCGCTCGTGCGCGGGCGCGGGCTCCAGCGTCCGTTCGTGCGCCACTCGGCCTCGGCCGGGCTCGACTCCACCCTGCACTTCTTCGAGGCGTCGCTTGACTGGGTGGCAGACAACACGCCGCGTGACACCGAGGCCGTCCGGCTCGTCGCGACCGTGACGAGCTGGAAGAACGGCGGCGAACCCGAGACCGTGGTGTTCGTGGCCGAGCGATGAGCGACCTGGTCGCACGGTTCCGCAACTGGAACGACCAGCTCGACGATCCGGTCGACGTGCGATCGCTGGCTGTACTCCGGCTGGCGATCGGGCCCATCGTGCTGCTCCACCTGCGGCCGTTCCTCTCCGACGCACGGGACGGCATCATCTACTCGGATTTCTTCACCCTGCCCTACTGGTCCTGGTACCCGGAGCTGCCCGAAGGGTGGTACGTGGGGCTGCTGTGGTCGACGGCCCTGAGCGCGGTGCTGCTGTCGGTCGGGCTGTGGACCCGCTTGGCGGCCTGGCTGACCGTTGCCGGCGTCGCCTACAACCTGTTCCTCTCGCAGACCCACTTCCACCACAACCGCGCCTTCCTCCTGATCCTGCTCGTCGGCCTGGCGGTGTTGCCGAGCGGCCGGACGGTGTCGCTCGACGCCCTTCGTGCCCGTCGGCGGGGAGAGTCGCTCAGCCCACTCGGTGGGAGCCGGCTGGCGTTGACCGTCCTCCGCTTCTCGATCTCGCTGGTCTACTTCGCCAGCGGGTTCAGCAAACTGATCGATCCGGACTGGTGGGGCGGAACCGTCACCCGTCTGCGGATCGAACGGAACGAGGGGCGTCTGGCCGACGCCGGTCTGCCCGACGGTGTGATCGACGTGCTGCTCGATCCCGGATTCCAGACAGCGGCCGCGAAGGTGATCGTCCTGACCGAGCTGTTCATCGCGATCGGTCTGCTGGTGCCGCGTCTGCGCAAGGCTGCGGTGTGGGTCGCCATCCCGTTCCACGTCTCGATCGAGCTGACGGCCCACGTGCAGGTCTTCTCGGCTGCCGCCCTTGCGGCGCTGGTCGTATGGACGGACCGCCCGTCCCACGACCGCACCGTCGAAGCCGGTCCCGGCTGGCGGCCGGTGATCCGCGGGCTCGACTGGACCGGGCGGTTCCGGACGGCCGATGGGGCCGCCCCGATGGTCGTTCGGGACGGCGAGCGGCGGCGGACGGGGCGTGACGCCGGCTGGTTCGTGGCCAGCCGACTGCCGCCAACCTTCTGGTTCGCGGCGCCGGTGCTGCTGTTCCGGTCGCTCCGACCAGTTCTCACCCCGAGAAAGGGTCGCCCTCCGAGCCCGCCGGACGGAATTTCGGCCTCGGTCCACGGAAGGGTCGGACCGGCGTGACCGGGCAGATCCTGAAGGTCGGCCTGCCGCTAGGGTCGGACTCCGTCGCTCCGGAGGAACGCCATGAGCAATCTCGAGAAGATCCAGTCCGCCGAGGTGCAGGTGGGTCAGGTCCAGGACGCCCTCTCGATGGTGCAACAGGGCCTCGAGCACGCCGAATGGGTCGCGGTGGTGGCGGAGACGGCGAAGGCGCGGACCGGGCAGATCCTGAAGATCGGCCTGGTGATCGGGCTCGTGGCTCTGGTGCTGACGCTGATGGCGAAGCGACGGTCGGCCCAGCAGGCCGAGACTGATGCCGTGAGCTCGGCCGAGTCTCGCTGACGGCCCGAATCACAACAGCATGACGACCGGCCGGCGCACGTGGGCGCTCCGCCTGGCGGCATCCACCGTGATCGGTGTGGTGACCGGGTTGGTCGCGCTGGCGCTCGAACACTCGGTGGACGACATCGTGGAGGAGCTGTTCGAAGCCCCGGTCTGGGTGCCGGCGGTCGTCGTGGCCGCAGGTGCGATCGTCACGGCGATCGTCACCAAGTACCTGAGCGGCGGAGAGACCGCGACCACCGAGGTCTACGTCGAGGAGTTCCATCGGGATCACCCGACCCTCGAACCGAAGCACGCCCCGGGTCGGCTCGTGGCCGCGTTCACCACGCTCGCCAGCGGCGCCCCACTCGGCCTGGAGGGCCCGGCGGTCTACACCGGATCCGTGGTCGCCAGCCTCATCCACCGGCGCCGGCCCCGACTCGGCGCCGCCACCCACCACGCGCTGCTGGTCGCGGGCGCGGCCGCAGGGATCGCCGCCGTCTTCAAGGCGCCGGCGGCGGGCGCGATCTTCGCCATGGAGGTCCCGTTCCGGGGTCGGCTCGCCGGCGAGCGGGTCCTCCCCGCCATCTTCGGCTCGGCCGCCGGCTACCTCACGATGGCGGCGGTCGACGGCGTGAAGCCCGAGCTCGAAGTTCCCCTCATCGAGCTGACGACCGGTCGGGCGCTGGGAAGTGTGGCGCTCGGCCTGGTGGTCGGGGTGGCGGCACTGGGTGTCATCGGCCTGGTCAACGCCGCCGAGGAGCTCCACCACCGTTTCCCGGCGTGGGTCAGGGCGCTCGTGGCCGGCGCAGCCCTGGCCGGGCTGTATGCGGCCGGCCGCGGCATGACCGGTGAGCCCGTGGCGCTGGCCTCGGGGAACTCGGTGATCGACTGGGCCATCCAACCCGACCATGCGGTGGCCGTGCTCGTCGGTGTCTTCCTGTTGCGCGCCGTCGGCCCCGCGGTGTCGATCGCCGGCGGCGGCGTCGGCGGGCTGTTCATCCCGCTCATGGCGGCCGGTGCGGTCGTCGGACGCCTTTTCGCCGACGCCGCGAACGTCGAGGATCTCTCGCTCTATGTCACCGTCGGTGCTGCCGGGATGCTCGGGGCGGGCTACGCCGTGCCGCTCACCGGCGT
Organism: uncultured Acidimicrobiales bacterium; assembly: GCA_963793475.1. Classification (GTDB taxonomy): domain Bacteria; phylum Actinomycetota; class Acidimicrobiia; order Acidimicrobiales; family CAWCAL01; genus CAWCAL01. The sequence continues at coordinate 202,158 of CAWCAL010000006.1, read as the reverse complement.
GGTCTTCGTGGCCGAGTACACCGGGCAGGCCACCGTGATTGTGCCCGCACTCCTGGCGATGGCGGCGATCCGGGTGGTCGTCGGCGCCCGTTCGGTCAGCCCGAACCAGATCGACTGAGAGGATATGGATGCGAAAACCCACCTCAGGGGTGGGTTTTCGCATCCATATCCAGCGTGGGGAGGGAGCGGGAGGCGATGACCGCCACGCCGGTGCCGGCGATGTCGTGGTGCACGACGTCGCCCATCGTGACCGGAGCCTCGACCGTGACCCGACGGAGCTCGTCGCAGACCTGACCCATCAGCCCCTTGGGAACGGGCTCCATCGTCCGCACCGGCAGGCGGGGGAACAAGCCTCCGTCGACCGCGACGGTGGTGGTGACCATCCGGCGCGGGTCGGTGTGTTCCTGGATGGCGAACCGTTCGCCCTTCTTGCAGCTGAAGCCCCGCACCTCGACGATCTCGTGGTCGGCGGTCTCCTCGAGCTCCAATCGGCACCCCAGCGGGCAGCCGATGCAGAGGTACGTGGTGACCTGATGCTCGCTCACCGTGCCGCCTCCTCCCGGGGAACCACATCGACCCGCAGCGCCTCGTCGTGGAAGTCCTCGAGGAACCGGGGCCGGATCTTCAGCGAGACCATCTCGGGCGGGCACGACGTACCGGAGTCGCTTCTCGTAGACGTCGCCGAGCCGAAGCCAGCTCTTGTCCAGCGGCCGCCGAACCCGGAGGTAGACGGTGTGCTCGCGATCGGTCGAGATGGTGTGCGGCACGCAGTAGGCCACGTTCTCGCCCGCCACCAGCTTGACATTGTCGTTCGGTGCCCGGTGACCGCTGACCTGGTCGGCCGCTCCGGTCCCGGCCAGATACGCCTCCTGGGCCACGTAGTCGACCAGATCGTGGATGTGCACGACGTTTCCGGCGGCGAAGACCCCGGGTCGGGAGGTCTCCATGGTGCTCGTGACCACCGGTCCGCGGGTGACCGGGTCGATGGTCGCTCCGAGGGTCCGGGCCAGATCGCTCTCGGGGATCAACCCGATCGAGAGCAGGACGGTGTCGCACGGAACGGTCCAGGCCTGGTCGAGCAGCGGGGTCAGGTCGGGCGCCACCGGCGCCACGGTACACCGCCTCCACCCGGTCGCGCCCGTGGATCTCGACCACGGTGGTCGAGAGGTGGAGCGGGATGTCGAAGTCGTGCAGGCACTGGACGATGTTGTGGCTGAGACCGTTGGCGTGGGCCATGAGCTCGAACACGCCGACCACCTCGAGCCCCTCGATCGCCAGCCGGCGGGCCATGATCAGCCCGATATCGCCCGAGCCCAGGATGACGACCCGGCGGCCCGGCAGCAGTCCGAAGCACGTTGACGAACTTCTGGGCCAGCCCGGCGGTCATGACCCCCGACGGACCGCGAGCCGGGGATGCGGATGGCGCCGCGGGTGCGCTCCCGGGCGCCGTTGGCCAGGACCACGGCACCGACGTCGACCGTCTGCACGCCGTGGTGGGCCGACATGATCGCCAGGCCGTCGTCGTCCAGATCGAGACGAACGACTCGGTCAGGATGTCGACGTCCTGGTCCACCAACTGCTCCAGTGACCGCTGGGCGAACTCGGGCCCGGTGAGCTCCTCGCCGAAGGTGTGCAGACCGAACCCGGCGTGGATGCACTGGTTGAGGATCCCTCCGGTCTCGACCTCGCGGTCGAGCAGCAGGACCGGCCCGGCGCCCCGGTGGAGGGCGCCCTGCGCCGCCGCCAGACCCGCCGGCCCGGCTCCGACGACCGCCACGTCGTAGCGCGACCGCAGGTCACCGGGGCGTGAACCGATCACGGGCTCGTCCTCCTCGTCGATGATCCAGCACGAGCCAGGAGTCGCCGCCCCGCTTGGTGATGGCGCTCCACGGAACGTCCAGCGTGGCCGCAAGGAGCTCCATGACCCGCCAGGTGCAGAATCCTCCCTGGCATCGCCCCATCCCCGCCCGGGTGCGGAACTTCACCCCGTCGAGCGTGGAGCCACCTCGCTCGACCGCATCGACGATCTCCCCCTCGGTGACCAGCTCGCACCGGCACACCACCCGGCCGAATGCCGGGTCGTCCTGGGCCCGTTGTCGCTGAGCGGACCGGTCGAGGTCCCGGATGGGGGTCGGGCGCGGGGTCGGCGGGACCACCGAGGCCTTCGGCCGCAGGTCGAGGCCCTGATCGCGGAGCAGGTCGGTGACCAGGTCGGCGATGGACGGCGCGGCGGTGAGTCCGGGTGATTGAATGCCGGCGACGTTGAGAAACCCCGGGACGTCGGTGGGTCCGATCACGAAGTCGCCGGTCTCGGTCGCGGCCCGAACCCCGGCGAACTCGGCGATGCAGTCCCCGGGGGAGATGCCCGGGACCGAGCGACGGACCGCCCGGAACACCCGCTCGGCGCCTCCGGTGCTGGTCGTGGTGTCGTCCCGGTCGTCGACCTCGTCGGCGGTCGGGCCCACCATCAACGTGCCGTCGAACGTCGGGATGACCAGGATCCCCTTTGAGGTCGGGGTCGGGCAGGGGAAGATGATGCGCTTGACCAGCCCCTCGAGCCGCTTGTCCAGCAGGTACTCCTCACCCTTGCGGGCGATCAGGCGGAAGGAGGCGAGTCCCACCATCTCCTCGACCCGGTCCGACCCCAGGCCGGCGGCGTTGAGGACGAAACGGGTCCGGAACGAGCCGGCCGGCACCGCGACCTCGAGACCGTCCCCGACGACATCGAGTCGGGTCACCGGCGCATCGAGCATCAGGTCGACACCATTGGCCACGGCGTCCTCGGCCAGCGCGAAGCACGCCTCGTAGGGGTTGATGACGGCCGTGGTCGGTCCGTAGAGCGCCGCGACCGCGTCGGGGTTCACGTTGGGTTCCTCGCGGCGGAGGCGGTCGCCGTCCCAGATCTCCACGCCGGGCATCTCGCGCTGCCGGGCCTGCTCGAGGAGCCGCTCCAACGTCTCGATCTCACCCGCGTCGAACGCCAACGTGAGATCACCGACCCGATCGAAGCTGATACCCAGCTCCTCGGCCAGCGGCCCCCACTGCTGGTTGCCCTCCCACTCGAGCCGGCCCTTCAGTGTGCCCGTCGGCGAGTGGTGGCCGCCGTGGATGATCCCGCTGTTGGCCTTCGACGTGGCGAACCCCACATCGGCCTCGCGTTCGACGAGTGCCACCGACGCGTCGAATCGGGAGAGGGTCCGGGCGATGGCGCAACCGACCACGCCGGCTCCGATGATGGTCACGTCGTAGCGGGGCGCAGTCACGAGGCTTCGATGCTCCAGGAGGTGGCGTAGCCGCTGGTGATGCCCTCGAGCTCCACGGTCAGGCGCGTTCCCGCATCGACCTGCAGCGGCTCGCCGATCGGGAGGACGACCTGGCTCCAGCTGGGCACGGTGGACGGGGGCTCGTTGGTCAGCAGTGCGTCGGTCCCCATGTCGGCCCGGAACCAGGCGCCGATGCCGTGGATCGATGCGGTCCGCTGGGCGGTCAGCTCGACCCGGCCCGACAGCGGCGTCGCAACCGTCGAGGTCAGATCGGCCGTGAAGCAGAGGGCCGAATCGGAGACGAGCCGTTCGGGGGCGAGGTCGGTCCAGAACAAGGAGCGTCGGGCGGCGCGCCGGATGGCGGAGAAGTCGAAGCCGTGGTGGTCCCCCGACCAGCCGTCGACGAAGTCGTAGTCGGCGGGGATCTCCACCGCCGCGACCAGGGTGTCGACCCGCTGGGGGATGACGAGCCCGCCGGGTTTGAGGAACCGCTCGTGGGCGTCGTTGATCCACTCGACGATGCCCTCGTCGAACCCCATGTTCCCGATGGTCTCGGAGACGACCAGGTCGACGCGCTCCGGGAGCTCGATCGCCGTGGACAGTCCCCGGGTCATGACGACATGGTCGCCGCAGCCGTTCTCGAAGATGAACTGCTGCGCGACCTCGGCGATCGGTCCCTCCTCGATGGCGTACACCCTGGAGGCGCCGGCCCGCGCGGCGAGGCAGGCGAGCAGTCCGATGCCGCATCCGAGATCGAGCACGACGTCACCCGGTGTGATGTGGCGGCCGAGGGCCTCCCGGAAGGCCCGGACGCGGTGCCGGTCCAGGATCATGGACTGGTGGTAGTCCAGGGTGTCCATGGTGTCCCAGGCCGGCGGCCGCTCGACGATGTCGTCGGCCAGATCGTTGGTCACCGGGGTCGCGCCGCCATCACGGCCGATCGTACCGAGTGGGGCTCACCGGTGCCGATGCCGCGTAGGTTGGCCGCGACGGCTGCGAATGCGGCTGGAGGAGCCACCATGCCACGAGGGCGAGCCGAGAACCGCGCCGGTGCCCGTCAGCACGTCGCGCGGTGCGCTCCCGGCTTCGAGCCGGTCGTCAACCGGGCCCGCCGGGCCTTCCAATGGGGGCGGGGCGGATCGCTGTGCGTCATGCACCGGGGCGAGGTGGTGGTGGACACCTGGGGCGGCTGGGCCGACAGGACCGCCGGCCGGCCGTGGGAGCGCGACACGCTCGGTGTGACCTGGTCGACGACCAAGGGCATGGTGTCGCTGGCGGTCCACATCCTGGTCGAGCGCGGCGCGCTGTCGCTGGATCGACCGGTGGCCGAGTACTGGCCCGAGTTCGCCGCCGAGGGCAAGGAGGACACGCTGGTGCGGCACGTCCTCGCCATGGAGGCGGGGCTGTTCGACGTGCGGCACCTGGTGCCCGATGCGCGCAGCCTGCTCGACTGGGACGAGATGACGGCGCGCCTGGCGGCGGCTCGTCCGGCCCACGCGCCGGGCGTGGCATCGGGCTACCACGCGCTGACCTACGGCCACCTGGCCGGCGAGCTGGTCCGTCGCACCACGGGCCGGAGCCTGGGATCCTTCCTGGACCACGAGGTGCGGCAGCCGCTCGATCTCGACGGGTTCTTCGTCGGTACGCCGGAGGACGAACACGAGCGGGTGGCGCCGGTCCCTCGGATGCCCGATGTCGGTCCCTGGGCGGTCACGCTCGCGAAGGGGCTCAACCGGGTCACCCGACGGCCCCCGATCCGCGTCGATCTGCGGGCCTTGGGATCTGCCGGGGCACCCATCGGCTTCACCGTGGCGAACACGCCGGGCTTCCTGACCGCCGAGATCCCGTCGGCGAACGGCACCTTCACCGCCCGCTCCCTGGCCGCGGTCTACGCCAACCTCGCGGCTCCCGCCGGTGCGCCGAATCGGCTCCTCTCGGAGCAGCACGTCCGGCTGCTCGGCGAGCCACAGAACCGCGGCCGTGATCTCGTCCTACCCATGGCGCCGCAGTGGCGCCTGGGTTATCACCAGCCGTTCCCTCGAGGGGCGATGTCGTCGCTGGCGTTCGGGTTCTACGGGGCCTTCGGTTCGGGTGCGTGGGCCGACCCCACGCGGGAGTTGGCCGTGGGCTTCGTTCTGGCCGAGGGGCGCAGTCCGGTGACGCCGTTGAACGCGCTGGGCGCCGACATCGTCGCCATCGTGGACGGCGAGCCCGGGGGATTCAGTCCTGCTTCCAGCGGCTGATGCCGTTCATGCCGTACTGGCGCAGGATGATGGCGCGCTCGGGAGTGACGGCCAGGAAGCCGGTCTCGGGGGAGCCGTCCGGACCGCCGGGAGAGAACGCGTTCAGGTCATAGTCGAACACGCCGTCCCAGAGCCGGCGCTTGGTCTCGAGATCGGTGGCCAGGGTGGCGGTGCCCCACAGCTCGACACCATCGCCCACCTCGGTGACCTGCCAGTGCAGAGCGACCGCCGGATTGTGGGCGACGTTGCGGGCCTTGACCGAACCGGTGCCGACCATGACCCAGCAGGTGTCCCCTTCCCAGCACGGGTGGACCGGCGAGACGTCGGGCTTCTGGTCGGCTCCCACGGTGGCGAGATGCGCCCACGGGCTGAGGTCGGCGGCGAAGGCCTTGATGTCGGTGAGGGGAACGGGGTCGGTCATGACCGCACCCTATGCGGACCCCGTCTGACACGACGGGTGTCCTCGCGCTCAGGCGGCGAGGGCCTCGAACCTCGCGGTGAAGTGGCGGAGCGGCCGCGGCGGACTGGCGATGCGGTAGCCGCGCAGCTCGCCGGCGCGGCCGGCGACCGACGTGCAGACCTCGATGACGTAGTCGACGTGGCTCTGGGTGTAGGTCCGGCGCGGGATCGCCAGCCGCACGAGCTCCATGGCGGCCGGCTGCTCGCTCCCGTCCGGCTGGCGCCCGAACATCACCGTGCCGATCTCGCAGCCGCGGATGCCGCCGGCTTCGTAGAGCGCGACGGCGAGCGCCTGCCCCGGGTACTGCAGCGGCGGGATGTGCGGGAAGCAGCGCGCCGGCGTCGATGTAGACGGCGTGGCCGCCGATCGGGCTGCACGACCGGCACGCCGGCGCGGCGCAGCCGCTCGCCCAGGTAGGCCGTCGAGCGGATGCGGTAGCGGAGGTAGTCGTGCTGCACGACCTCCCGCAGCCCCTGCGCGATGGCGTCGAGGTCGCGCCCGGCGAGGCCGCCGTAGGTCGGGAAGCCCTCGGTGAGGATGAGCAGGCTCCGGCATTGGGCGGCGCAGCTCGTCGTCGCTCATGGCCAGCCAGCCGCCGATGTTCGCCAGCCCGTCCTTCTTGGCGCTCATCGTCATGCCGTCGGCCAGCGCGCCGATCTCGCGCACGATGTCGCGCGACGTCGCGATCGCCGCTGGCCCTCCTCGCGCTGCCGGATGAACCAGGCGTTCTCCGCGAAGCGGCAGGCGTCGAGGAAGAGGGGAACGCCGTGGCGGTCGCACAGCTCCGTCGAACGCCGCGGAGGTTCTCCAGCGACACCGGCTGGCCGCCGCCGGAGTTGTTGGTGATCGTCACGAACACCACCGGCACGACGTCGCGCGCCGTGTTCGGTGAGAAGGCCTCGAGCCGGGTCAGGTCCATGTTCCCCTTGAAGGGGTGCTCGAGGCTGCGGGGTCGAGGCCCTCGGGGATGACCAGGTCGACGGCCTCGGCGCCCGTCGCCTCGACGTTGGCGCGGGTGGTGTCGAAGTGGGTGTTGTTCGGGACGATCTTGTCCGGGCCCGCCGATGGCGGCATAGGATCTTCTCGGCCGCGCGGCCCTGGTGGGTGGGGATGACGTGCGGCATGGGGAAGAGCTCCTGGACGCGGCCTCGAGAGCGGAACCACGAGGGCGAACCGGCATACGCCTCGTCGCCGCGCTGGATGGCGGCCCACTGCTCGCTCGACATCGCGCCGGTGCCGGAGTCGGTGAGGAGGTCGATCAGCACGTCCTCGGCTGCGGAGCGACGAACAGGTTGTAGCCGGCCGCCTCGATCGCCGCGCGCCGCTCCTCGGCGCGTCGTCATGCGCAGCGGTTCGACCGAGTGGATCCGGAAGGGCTCGATGATCGTCTCGAAGGCCATGACCCCATCATGGTCGCCCGCCCGACCGGGGGCGACCGATCAGCGGGCTGGTCTCCAACGGGAAGCCGGGCGAGCGTCGCTCCTACACTCGGAATGAATCACCAGGGGGTAGCGCAGTGGATCACATGAGCACGCTCGACGCCGAGTTCCTGTATCTCGAGGACGGTGTCGTCCAGATGCACATCGGGTCGTGCGCCGTCTTCGAGGGCCCCGCCCCGGCGTTCGAGGAGTTCGTGGCGCTGACCGAATCGAAGCTGCCGCTCGTGCCGCGCTACCGCCAGAAGGTCCGCGAGGTGCCGCTCGGACTCGGGCGGCCCGTGTGGGTCGACGACCCCCATTTCACGATGGAGTACCACGTTCGACACACGGCCCTTCCGCAGCCGGGTGGTCCCGAACAACTCCGTCGGCTGATGGGCCGGGTCATGTCGCAGCCGCTCGATCGGTCGCGCCCGCTCTGGGAGACCTGGGTCGTCGAGGGCCTCGAAGACGGTCGGTGGGCCGCCATCTCCAAGGTGCACCACAGCATCGTCGACGGTGTATCGGGCGTCGAGATGATCAACGCGCTGCTCGACATGGATCCCGACGCTCCACTCGCCGAGATCGAATCCTGGGAGCCCGAGGAACAACCGGAGACCGTCTCGCTGGTCGCCGATTCGGTCAGCGGGTTCGTCGGCGACATGGCCCGTCGCACCGGCTCGATCGCCACGTCGATGATCCGTCCCGACTGGTGGCGCTCCGGACTACGAGGCACCGGGAAGGCACTCTCCACCGTGACCGGCACCATGCAGTCGGAGGCGCCGACGGGAATGGACGGCCCCATCGGCCCCCACCGTCGCTGGGATGTGACCGTCGCCTCCCTCGACGACATCAGGACCATCAAGACCGCGCTCGGTGGAACGGTCAACGACGTGGTGCTCAGCGTCATCGCCGGCGGATTCCGCACCCTGGTCCAGTCCCGCGGCGAGGATCCCACGGCCTATGGGGTGCGCACCCTGGTGCCGGTCTCGGTCCGGGCCGAGGACCATCACGGTGAGTTCAACAACCAGGTGTCGGCCATGATCGGCGAGCTTCCGGTCGGCATCGCCGACGCTCGTGAGCGGCTCGCCGCAGTCCACGATCAGATGGCTGAGCTCAAGACCTCCCACGAGGCCGAGATCGGCGAGACCATCACGGACCTGTCCGACCTGGCCTTCCCCGGACTGCTCGCGCTGGGAAGCCGGGCCACGGTCCGGTTCCTGGCCTCGCGCGAGGGCCAGCCGGGCGTCAATACGGTCACCACCAACGTGCCCGGTCCCCAGTTTCCGCTGTACGCCCTGGGTCGGCGAATGGTCGGGTACTACCCGTACGTGCCGATCTTCCACGGCATGCGAGCGGGCGTGGCCATCCTCTCCTACGACGGTCAGGTCGCGTTCGGCGTGACCGCGGACTACGAGTCCATGCCCGACGTCGGGGTCCTGGCCGGCGGTATCGAGGACTCGATCGCCGAGCTCCTGAAGGTCGTCGAGGAGGAGTGAGCGCAGCGACCGACGACCGGATCCCGGCGCTCCACCGGTGGGCCACGACGCGGTTCTCGGGCGTCGTCGCCGGAATCGCCGGCGACCGGTGGGACGACCCCACGCCGTGTGCGCTGTGGTCGGTGCGAGAACTGCTGGCGCACAACGTCAGTGAGAACCTCTGGGTGCCGCCGCTGATGGCGGGCGAGACCGTGGACTCGGTCGGCGACCGCTTCGATGGTGATGTGCTGGGAGCACGGCCGGCGCGGGCGTGGGCGGCCACGGTCGACCCCGCCGTCGCGGCCATGGAGGACGAGGGTGCCATGGAGCGCATCGTCCACCTGTCGTTCGGTGACCTTCCGGGCGCCGAGTATGCGAAGCAGCGCATCGTCGACCTCGTCGTGCACGCCTGGGACCTGGCTCGCGCCACCGACCAGGACGAGGAGCACGATGCCGATCTCGTGCAGGCCTGTCTCGGTTGGGCCGAGGAGTGGAAACCGTTGCTCGGGGCGATGGGGGACTACTTCGACCCGCCGATCGAACCGGCGCCCGATGCCGACGCCCAGACCCGGATGCTCAACCTCTTCGGCCGCCCCGTCTGAGCGGCTGGGCCGTATCGTGAGCCTTCATGACACGACGGACGGCGCGCGAGTTCACCCACGACGTGGTGGGCGCGGTCCTGCTGGGGGTCGGGGCCATTCTCCAGCCGAAGTCCCGGCCCGACGACCACTGGTCCAAGAGCCCGAAGGTCGAGATCCATTCCGAAGCGGGCGGCCAGGAGTCGGGCGATCCGCCCCGCGGGAGGAACCGAGGCTGATCGCGAGCGGGCGCGGCTGAGGTCAGGCGTCCTCGGTGGCTGCGGCGGACTGGCTGGTGGCCGGTTCGATGGCCATCGCGTCGCGCCGGTTGAGGAAACGGGTGAGCGGTGCCGGCATCTCGGCGGGGCGATCGCCCCAGTCGTAGACCACGACCGTTCGGGCGAAGACGTCGTGCCAGGCCCGGCGCTCGGCTCCGATCACCACACCGAGGAAGCCCAAGCCGAACACGAGGAAGCTGAGCGGGAAGGTGAGGACCCGCACGAGGGCCGCCCGCCCCGTCAGAGGTGAGCCGTCCCGCTGCACGATGCGGAGCCCGACGAGCCATTTGCCGATCGTCCGGCCGGTGATGGAGGTGCTGACCCAGAAGTAGAGGAACGCCCAGAGGACGTACCCCGCGAGCCACCACAGGTTCCCCGTCTCGGTGTCGGGCTCGAACCCGGTCAGCAGCTTCACCGTGAACCCGACGACCGAGACGATCACGCCGTAGAGCGCGACGATGGCGAACGAGTCGACCGCGAAGGCGGCCAACCGGCCGATCGGCCCTGCGTAGCGTCCGGTGACCTGTCCGGTGGCCGGCGCCTCGGTCATGCCACCGGCTCGGCTTCGACGGTCGTGACGAGGAGCTCGGGACCCTGCTTCAGGGTGGCCGGGTCGTGTCCCATGACGCGATTGACGAACTGCATGAGGATTGCGTCGAGCCCGACGACCTGACGGCGGCCGAGATCGAGCGCCGACCCGGCGACACTCGTGGTGCTCTCGGCGACGAGGTCACCGATGTCCGCCCGCTTCGCGATGCCCGCGACGTCGACGTCGTCGAGCAGACCCTCGATGTCGACCCGTTGGACGATGCCGTCGATGTCGACCCGATCGATGATTCCCTCGACGTCAACGCGGTCGAGCAGCGCATCGAGGTCGATGCGGGCGACCAGCGCGTCCACGTCGACGTCCTCGAGCAGGGCGTTGATGTCGACGCGAGCGAGGACGCGGTTGAGGTCGATCGAGTCGATGACGGTGGGGACCACCTGTTCGACGATGCGGGTCAGCATGCCGTTGCCGGCGCGTGTCGTTGCCGCGGCGCATGGCGGGTGCCATGACCACGGTGGCGAATGCGCCGATGGCGATCACGGCCGCGCCCAGAGGAGCGGCGCGAGAACCCGTTGCCCCTGAGGAATCGCCCACGCCCGCACAGTACCGCCTCGCAACCGAGGAACTCGTGAACTCATGCGACACCTACGCTCGCATGAGTTCACAAGATCGGTGATGAGGCGGCGTCGGGCCGGACGCGACAACGCCGCCGCCCCGAGGTGGGTGCAGCGGCGCTGGTGCCGGGCGGATCGCCCGAGGTTCGGTGTCGGGTCAGACGACCCGGACGTTCTGGGCTTCGTCTCCTTTTCGTCCCGGGCCGACGTCGAACTCGACGCGCTGGCCCTCTTCGAGGCTGCGGTAGCCGGAGCCCTCGATGTTGGAGTAGTGGACGAATACGTCGTCACCGTCTTCGCGGGAGATGAAGCCGTACCCCTTCTCCGAGTTGAAGAACTTGACGGTGCCTGTAGTCATTGCTGTGCTGCTTTCTGTTCGCTGCTCCGAGATCCGAGTGACCCCGGGGCGCCCGCATACCGTATCCGGCGATCGGTGCGAGTGCGACAGGTTCGTCCTCCGGGGCCCGCCGAGCGCCGCATCCGGGGGTCGGTCCATCCGGACCCGGCTCGACATTGCGCCGACGGCGTGCCACGGTCGGGCTGCTCGCCAATCCAGGGGGAACACAGATGGGACTACCAGCGCAGGGATCGCCCAAGGACGAGGTCCTCGAAGAGCTGGCGTCGTACAAGGCCGACGACATCGCGTGGGAGAGCGGCCAGGTGATGACCAACGTCTTTCTCGCTACCGACGAGGGGCGGAAGGTCGCCGAAGAGGCGTACACGATGTACCTGTGGGAGAACGGGCTCGACCCGACCGCGATCGCAAGCCTTCCCCGGCTCGAGCGCGAAGTAGCCGCCATGGCCGCAGGCCACCTCGGTGGAGGTGAGGACGTCGTCGGCTCGTTCACCAGTGGCGGCACCGAGAGCTGCATGCTCGCAGTGAAGACGGCTCGCGATCGGGCCCGCGAGGACCAGCCCGACATCACCCGGCCCAACATCGTCATTCCGGTCACCGGGCATCCTGCGTTCCACAAGGGCTGCGAGTACTTCGGCGTCGACGCGATCGTCACGCCGGTCGACCCGGAGACGTGCCGGGCCGACGTCGACGCCCTCGCTGCGGCCATCGACGATCAGACGATTCTGGTCGTTGCATCGGCATGCTCGTTCCCGCATGGATCGGTCGACCCGATCCGCGAGATCGGGGCCGTGACCGCCGAGCGCGACGTGTTGTTCCACGTGGACGGTTGCATCGGCGGGTTCCTTCTGCCGCTGTGGCGCACCATGGGAGCCGAGGTCACCGACTTCGATTTCACCGTGCCCGGCGTCACCAGCATGTCGATGGACTTCCACAAGTACGCGCTCTGCGCCAAGGGTGCGTCGATCATCCTCTACCGCGACGCCGAGCTGCGACGGCACCAGTTCTTCACCTACTCGGACTGGCCCGGCTACGTCGTCGTGAACTCGACGATCCAGAGCTCGAAGTCGGGCGGCCCCATCGCCGCGGCCTGGGCCACCCTTCGCCACTACGGACTGGACGGCTATCTCGAGGTGGCCGGTGCACTCCGGACGGCGACGGAGCGCTGCTTCGACATCGTCCGCTCGATCGACGGGCTGGACCTCGTCGGTGCGCCCGAGGTCTGCGTCTTCGCCATCGGCGGCGAGTCAGGCGACGGGCGGCCGGTCGACATCTTCAAGGTCGCGTCGCTGATGGAGGCGAAGGGTTGGCACATGTACCCACAGCTCGGCGGCCACGGGTTGGCGCCGACGCTCCACGTGTCACTGCTGCCGTGGAACACCGACCGCGTCGAGGAGTGGGGCCGTGACCTGGCCGCTGCGGTCGAGGAAGACGCGGTCGGTTGCAGCCGACGAGGTCGGCGGCCTGGCCGCGCTCGTCGCCGAGATCGATCTGGAGAGCCTCTCGACCGCCGAGATCGAGGGACTCATGGACATGGCCGGGATCGATGCCCAGGCCCTGGGTGGCGACATGACCGAGGTCAATCACCTGCTGGACGATCTGCCGCCCGAGGTGACCAACAGGATCCTCCGGGTCTTCCTCGACCAGCTGACCAAACCGTCACGGTCGGCGGGCTAGCAACGAAGGCCAGGTCACCAGCCACGCAGGTCGACCGGCCAGGTGTCCACCACCGCGGCGTCGAGACCGGCGTCGTCGGCCACGTGCAGGACGTCGTGGTAGGCGATGGTCGGGTCGATGTGGGCGGGTTGCACCAGCACGCGGTCGCCCGGTCGGTATGGCGACGCTCCGTCGATGACGGCGAAGGTGACGTGCTCGTCCGAGCAGAACCAGACGTCGGCTCCCTCGATGCTCGGGGGGCCGTGGTCCATGCCCAGCGCCTTGAGTCCGCAGTCCGCGACGGCGTGGTCGGACGTGACGTTGAGGACGGTGGCAACGACGTGGAGCGCCGGCTCGAACTCGGGGACGACCTGGCGGTACGCGGTGTCGGAGAACACGTAGCTGCCGGCCTGGATCTCGGTCGCCAGCTCGTTCACCAGGTAGGTCCCGGTCCCGCCGGCCGACACGATCGGTCCGCCCACCGCATCGTGGGCGTGATCGAGGATCGCCATCGAAGCGGCACAGGCGGCGCGTCGGCTGGCGTCGTCGGGGTCACCGACCACGTGCCCCTCGTAGCCCATGACACCGCGCACGTTCATCCCGGCGTGTCGTGCACGCTCGGCCAGGCGGGCGGCATCGTCGAGAGAGCATCCGCCGCGGGGGAGCCCGACGTTCACGTCGATCAGGACCGACCGGATTCCCGCGGACGCTGCAGCGGTGATCGTGGCATCGGAATCGACCGCAACGGTGACCGGGACATCGCAGCGGGCCATCGCCGCGAGCCGTCCTGGGTCGAGGCATTGGTTGGCGAGGAGCAGGTCGGTGCCCACCCCGGCAGCGGCCAGCCCGATCACCTCGCGGGTGTCGCGGCGCAGAAGGTGTCGTGTCCGGCTGCCTGCTGGAGGCGAGCGACCGCCGACGACTTGTGCGCCTTCACGTGAGGCCGCAGCGCCGGGCCGGGTCGGGCCTGCGCCATGGTGCCCAGATTGCGATCGAAGGCCGGCCCGTCGACCACCAGGGCCGGCGTCGAGAGCTCCCCCACGCGCATGGAAATCGACCCTAAGCGCCGAACTCGCGGCCACCAAGCCCGGAACTGGGCCTGACGGCCGCGAGTTCGGTGGCGGTGGGGGCTTGGGCCCGTCTGGCGGGTGGCATGGCATCATGACCGGCATGGGGGACACCACGACACAACTCACCGAACGCCTGGCCGAGCATCTCGAGGCTGATCAGATCCTGGTCGGCGACGCGATCGGCCCTGACTACACCCACGACGAGGCGGTCACCGTCGAGCCGGTCGCGCCGGCGATCGTCGTGCGGCCCACCTCCACCGAGCAGGTCGCGTCGGTCGTTGCGCTGGCGAACGAGCTCGGTGTGCCGGTCACGGCCCGGGGGAGCGGCACGGGGCTCTCGGGTGCCGCCGTCCCCGACGCCAAGGGGATCCTGCTCTCGTTCGAGTCCATGAAGGGCATCCTCGAGATCGACCCGGCCAACCACGTCGCAGTCGTGCAACCCGGCGTCACCCTGGCCGAGCTGGACGAGCAGCTCGAGCCCCACGGCCTGATCTACCCGATCATGCCGGGCGAGGAGTCCGCGTCCCTCGGTGGCAACGTGGCCACCAACGCCGGCGGGATGCGGGCCGTGAAGTACGGCGTGACCCGCCATCAGGTCCTGGGCCTCGAGGCGGTGCTGGCCGACGGCCAGGTGATCCGGACCGGTGGGAAGTACGTGAAGGCCACGACCGGGTACGACCTGGGTCAGCTCATCATCGGCTCCGAGGGAACGCTCGCCGTCGTCACCGAGGTCACGCTGAAGGTGGTGCCACGGTTGCCCCACAAGGCGACGGTGCTCGCCCCGTTCGCGTCGATGGCCGACATCACGGCCGCCGTCCCCGAGATCCTGGGCCAGGGACTGGTTCCCTTGATGCTCGAGTACGTCGATGCGGTGGCCATGGCGGCCACCTCGGAGTCGGCCGGGCTGGACCTGGGCATACCGGACGAGATCAAGGAGTCCGCCCTGGCGTACCTGCTGGTCGTGCTGGAGAGCAGCGACGACGGACGGCTGGAGGAGGACGTCCAGCGGGCCGGCGAGCTGGTCACCGAGCTGGGCGCCATGGACGTGTACGTCCTGCCTCCATCGGCGGGCGCCGCGGTGCTCGCTGCCAGGGAGGGGGCGTTCTGGGTGGCCAAACAGCTCGGGGTGGACGACATCATCGACGTGGTGGTGCCACGGGCGTCCATCCCCGCCTACATGGATCAGGTCGCCGAGCTGGCCGGCCGGCACGAGGCGTGGGTCGCCGGCGCCGGTCATGCCGGTGACGGCAACGTCCACTTCTCCGTCTTCCAGGGCGACGAGGACAAACGACACGCCCTGATGACCGACATCCTCGCTGCCGGCATGGAGCTGGGTGGCACGATCTCGGCCGAACACGGCATCGGGTTGGCCAAGCTGCCTTACCTGATGGCGCTGGAGGATCCCACCAAGGTCGCGTTGATGCGGCGGATCAAGGAAGCGTTCGATCCCAACGGCATTCTCAACCCCGGAAAGGTCTTCACCTCATGACGATGAACGGCGCACAGGCGCTGATGGAGACGTTGGTCCGCTCCGGCGTCGACACCTGCTTCATGAATCCGGGTACGAGTGAGATGCACTTCGTGGCGGCGCTCGACGACGTACCCGAGATGCGGGGGGTGCTGGCCCTGTTCGAGGGCGTCGCCACCGGAGCCGCCGACGGGTTCGCCCGGATGGCCGACCGGCCCGCCTGCACGCTGCTGCACCTCGGACCCGGGCTGGGGAACGGCGTTGCCAACCTGCACAACGCCCGCCGGGCCAGGACGCCGGTGGTGAACATCGTCGGTGACCACGCCACCTACCACAAGGAGCTGGACGCGCCGCTGGAGTCGGACATCGATGCGTTGGCCGGGAACGTGTCCGGGTGGCTCCACAACTCGAAGAAGCCGGCCGAGGTCGCGCAGGATGCCGCCGACGCTGTCGCGGCCGCGTCTGCGCCGCCCGGACAAGTGGCAACGCTGGTCCTGCCGGCCGACGTCTGCTGGTCTCCGGCCGACGGGCCGGTCGACCCGGTCGCTCCCGTGCGGCCCGGTGCGGTCGATCCCGGGGCGGTCGAGCGCGTCAGCCGGGTGCTCCGCGACCACCGTGACGAACCGGGCTCGGTCGCGTTCCTCCTGGGCGGCACGATCGGTCGTCGTTCCGAGCTGGAGGCGGCCAGCCGGATCGCGACCGCCTCGGGGGCCAAGCTGCTCTCCGACGTCTTCCCCACCCGCATGGAGCGCGGTGCGGGCTGTCCATCGGTCGAGCGTCTGGCCTACCTGGCCGAGTTCGCGCAGATGCAGCTGGACGGCGTGCGACACCTGATCCTCGTGGGCACGACCGCGCCCGTGACCTTCTTCGCCTATCCCGACAAGGCCAGCCACCTGGTGCCCGAGGGTTGCACGGTCCACCAGCTGGCCGTGGCGTCCGACGACTGTGGTGGTGCGCTGGAAGCGGTCGCCGACGCGCTCGGCGCCCCCGCCGACGGGTGGATCGGGGCGCCATCCCGCCGACCCGACCGGCCGACCGGCGCGTTGACCGCCCAGACGGTCTGCGATGCCCTCGGAGCGCTCATGCCCGAGGGGGCCATCATCTCCGACGAGGGCAACACGGCCGGGCTCTTCCTCTCGGGGGCGACGGCGGGTGCCCCTCCGCACGACTGGCTCTGTCTCACCGGTGGCGCCATCGGGCAGGGGATGCCCCTGGCGACGGGAGCGGCACTGGCCTGTCCCGATCGTCGGGTCATCAACGTCGAGGCGGACGGCTCCGCCATGTACACACTCCAGGCGCTGTGGACCCAGGCCCGCGAGGGACTCGACGTCACGACGGTCGTGTTGAACAACGGTTCGTATGCCGTGCTCAACATGGAGCTCGATCGCGTCGGTGCCGACGATGCCGGTCCGCCGCGCCAGCGAGATGTTGGACATCAGCGGACCGCAGCTGGACTTCGTTGCGCTCGCCGGCGGCATGGGCGTGCCCGCGACGCGGGCCACGACGGCCGAGGAATTCACCGAGCAGCTCGGTCGGGCGTTGGCGTCCGACGGCCCGTCGGTGGTCGAGGCCATGGTGCCGGCCGGCTTCTGACGTGACCGCACCACCCCCATGACCGTCGCGTTCGTCGCGGCGGTTGCCCTCGTCGGTCTCGGGGCCGGCTCCTACGCGACGATGCTGGTCCATCGTGCGCCCGTGGACACGCCGCTGCTGGGTGCACCGGCCTGTCCCGACTGCGACACCCGGCTCGCTCTTCGCGACCTCGTGCCGCTGGTGTCCCGGGTGCGACTCGAGCGCCGTTGCCGCCACTGTGGGGAGGACATCTCGCGCCAGTACCCGTTGATCGAGATGGCCACCGCGGTCCTCATGGCGGCTCTGGCCGCCCGTTTCGGCGCGACCTGGGAGGTGGTGCCGCTCCTGATCTCGGTGCCGGTCCTGGTCGCGGTCAGCGTGATCGACATCGACACCTACCGGATCCCCAACCGGCTGGTGTTCCCGGCTCTGGCGGTCAGCGCCGTAGCGGTCGCCATCTGTGGGCAGCTGATGGGTGAGACCGATCGTCTGCTCGGGGCTGGGGTCGGGGCGCTGCTCTTCTCGGGCATGCTCTTCATTCCCCACCTGATCATGCCCGCGGGAATGGGGTTCGGTGACGTCAAGTTCGCGCTGCTCCTCGGGCTGGATCTCGGATGGCTGCATGCGGCGTTGCCGCTGCCGGCGCTGGTGATCTCGACTCTGCTCGCGGCCGTGATCGGCGTCGCGCTGCAGTTGACCGGTCGGGCGACCGGCCCACCGGATCCCGAGCGCGACGAAGCGGCCGATCGGGCCACGGTCTCCGCCGGCGACGGCGCCGAGGAGGAGGTCGTGGTGCGGCCGAAGCGCAGGTTGGGACGGACGAAGATCCCGTTCGGGCCGTTCCTCGCTGGTGGCACCTATGTCACGTATCTGGTGCACGAGACTGCGATCGAGTGGTGGCTGGGAACCTGACGTCGGGTCAGTCCAGCGGGACCCAGGTGCCGCAACCGGAGGAGTCGAAGCGGTCTACCTGGGGCTCGATCATCACCGAGACCGGCCCGGCCTCGGTCCGCTGATCAGCGAAGATGACCCGGTCGTCGGCGGTCAGCTTCTGGTAGCGGCACCCGATGGGCGCGTCGGCCCGGTACCTACCCGGTTCGATCTCGATCCCGACCAGGTACACACCGGGGCCGAAGGAACCGTCGCCCGGGTCGTCGGTCGTCGGCGTGGTGGTGGTCAGCGCATCCTCCCGTTCTTCGAGACGTGCCTCTCGGCGATCGAGGTCGGCGGACCGCCGTTCGAGCTCGGCCTCGGCCTGCTGGAGCTCGAGCTCTCGCTGGCGGGCCGACGAGTTCGCAGCCGCGTCGGGCACCGACGTGGTGCTGGTCGCCTGCCCCGTCGTGGCGTCCGGGGTGCCGAGCTGTTGCTCGAGCTCGGCGCTCTCCTCGGTGGCGATGTCGAGCCGGCGCTCGAGTAGCTGTTCCCGGCGGGAGAAGTCCAGAGCGTTCAACGTGAGGGCGAGGAGCGCGACGCCCATCACGCCGACCAGGACCCACGGAAGCCATGGCAAGCGGTCGCGGAGGGACGGCAGCGGGGGAAGGTCGTCGGGCTTGGCCGGCGCGGGGGCGTCCTTGGCCTCCGACCCCGGCGCACGACGCGACTTCGGCGCTCCGTTGCCGTGTCCGTTCCCGTTTCCTCCGTTCATGGTGCTCCCCGCCTCTCCGGGTCGTGGAGTCCGGCTCCGCCTCGGCGGAGCCGTATCGTAACGGGGTCAGGAGGCGGTCAGGAGTGGCACCTCGACCCCGCGGCGGAGCGAGTGGAAGGGGTGTGCGACGGCGCAGAACCAGATGAGCAGGTCGGACGATGCGGCGTCGAGCCCGGTGAATTCCAGACCGATGCGCCAGGTGGATCGTTCCTCGATCTCGCTGCGGTGGCGGACGACTCCGGCCAATTCGAGCATCTGGGTCGAGCCGGTCGCGTCCGCCAGCGTGGTGATGACCGTCACCCGATCGCCGGCGGCGTAGCGGTGAGCGGTCTCGAGACCCATACCCAGGGGGCTGATGTCCAGCACGTTCACGATGGTGTCGTCCAGGACGGCCTGCATGTCGGTGAGGACACGGAACCGGCGCCGACGTTGGCGATGGCGGGACAACATGCCGAGGACGTCCATCATCTGCAGGACGAGCCAGCCGGCGAGGGCGAAGACCACCAGGAGGGCCAGGCCCCGGAGCGTGTCCGGGTCGCGGGACACGGCGACGATCCGGAAGGCCATACCGGCGACCAGTGCGATCAGCAGGCCGGTGAGGAAGCGGAGCTTGGAGAGGGTGGCGATGCCACCGGTGGTCGTCGGCTCCCTCGGGACGTAGCGGAACCGCGAGGAGCTTCCGAGGAGGGCGCCGGCCATGGCACTGAGATGGACACCGAGATAGCGCAGGTCCTGCTTGGTCCAGTCGCCGGGCTCGAGTCGTCCTCGACCGAGAATGACGCGACCCGCGCCGCCCAGCACGAGGTACGGCACCGCCAGGAAGGCCAGCTCGTACACCGACGCCTGCAGGGGGAGGGCCCCGGTGAACAGGGTCACGACGAGCACGGCGATCATGAGGATCTTCTGGATCGCCATGGTCGGCCGGATGAGCAGACTGGCGTGTCCGAGCCGGGCGCCCATCGAGAGGCCGCCCGCCCAGACGGGTGAGTCGGCGGTCCGCAGCGTGGACCACCGTCCGCGGGTGGACCGCTCCCGGACGCGCATGAGGGCTTCGACCGACTGGGGGCCGTGGGTCTCGCAGAGTGTCTCGGCGTGGTGACGGACGAGCTGGCCCCGGCGCTGGAGTCGCAGCCCGGTCAGGTATTCGGGAGTCTGGGTCTGGGTCGCGAGGCCGCCGACCTTCAGGAGGGCGCTGCGTCGCACGACCGCCGGTCCCTCCACCCAGGGCAGGGTGCCGGATCGGTCGAGGCTGGGGATGATCACCTCACTGTCGAGGGCCTGTTCGTGACGGTCGTCGGCGCTGTGGGTGATGCGGGCCCGGCTGGCATCTCGCGATCCGCACACCACCACCGCCACGTCGGGGTCGTCGAAATATCGGTCGCTCGCGGTCAGGAGGTCCGGCATCGGGACCTGACCCGCCGACAGGAGGACGACGAGCTCGGACGAGAGGCGGGGGAGAAGCTCGTTGACGTTCCCGGCCCGTGCGCCGGTGGTGGAGGAGCGTTGGACGTAGGAGACGTCCAACCGGTGGGCCAGCTCGCGCGAGATCCTCGCGGCCGCCGTCGTCGGCGAGCACGACGTTGGAGGCCCCGGCGACGGAGAGGGCGCCGAGCAAGGAGGTGCGGACGGTCGCAAGCGGATCGTTGTGGGTGGTGACGACGATGTCCGCCGTGTAGTCGGGGCGCCGGCGGGTCCAGGCCCGGTCGGGCAGGTTCCAGGTCTGGGTGAGCAGCATGACCAGGCCGACCCACCCCATGACCTCGGCGGCGAGCAGGGGCCAGAAGAGGGCGGGAGCGATCCCGTCACCGGTCGCCTGCAGTCGCCATCCCAGATAGAGGATCCCCCAGAGCACGGCGGCGGTGCCGACGACCCTGACGGTGGATTCGGTGACCGCGGCGCGGCGACGGTACGGATCGGTCGCCGTCTGCGGCGCAGAGGGTGCCGGTTCTGATGCTCGCATGGTGACTCCCGAACGTGTTCGCCCATGTCCGAATCGGCAGGCACGGGGAGAACCTGAGTGCGGGACCCCGTGGTTCAGGTGCCGGTGAGGCGCTGGACGACGGGCGCCATCGCCTCGCAGGTGTCGCCCTGTAGCACGTAGTACGAGACGCCCCAGCGGTCCCGTCGGTCCTGGAGGTCGGCGCAGATCTCGTCTTCGGTGCCGACCCAGACGTGGGGGACCTCGAGCACCGCCTCGGCGCCGGAGCCGAAGAACTCGGCCATCATGGTGGCGGTTTCGAGCCGGTCGTCGGTGAGGATCGCGGCCAGGACGAGCATGTTGATCTCGATCCGCTCCCAGCGGTCGCCGGCGACCTCGCGAACCCAGCCGACCTTCCGGTCGGTGGCCTCGGCCGTGGCGTCCGCTACCGCCTCGGGGCCGACGACGCCGGCCCTCATGCTGGGGTTGATCCCGACGATGTCGGCCTCTTGGGCAGCGATCGACAGGACGCGCTTGCCGCCCCCTCCGATGAGGAACGGAGGATGAGGACGTTGGACCGGTCGGGGTGTGCCCTCCAAGCCGGAGAGTTGGTAGTGGTCGCCGTCGAAATCGACGGTGCCGTCCGAGAACA
Organism: uncultured Acidimicrobiales bacterium; assembly: GCA_963793475.1. Lineage (GTDB taxonomy): Bacteria > Actinomycetota > Acidimicrobiia > Acidimicrobiales > CAWCAL01 > CAWCAL01. Next base: position 180,946 of record CAWCAL010000006.1, on the reverse strand, counting down.
GCCCCTTCATCACCGCGATGCTCTCCTCCATGCGGCTGACTCGCACCCCGGGGGGATCGAGCGGGATACCCGACTGTTCGTAGTCGCTGGTCATCCAGCCGGCGCCCAGGCCCACCTCGACCCGTCCGCCCGACAGCACGTCGATGGTGGCCAGCTCCTTCGCGGTCACGACCGGGTGTTTGTAATCGTTGTCCAGCACGAGCGCACCGACCTTCAACCGGCTCGTGGCGGCCGCTGCGGCCATCATGGCCGGCATGGGCGCCAACTGATCGCCGAAGTGGTCGGGAAGGTGGAGCGAGTCGTAGCCGAGCGATTCGACGTGACGGGCGGTGTCGGCCCAGGTGCGGTCGCCGAGTGGATGGTTGAGCTGGACACCGAAGCGAAACGAGCGGAGATGGGCCATCCGGCGAATCTAACGGGTCGCCAACTCTTGCGCTCCGGGGCCCCGTGCCGATGGTCTGGGCATCGGAAGCGTTAGCCTCAACGGGTCGTGAGATACTTCGGACGCACGGTCGTGCGCCTCATCGCCGTGTTCGTCATCGGGCCGTTGCTCATCGTGGGCACCGCGGTGGTCGCAGCCCCGTATGCCGCCGAACTGGCCGACGTCGCTTCGGCCGACTCCGATCCCATCGTGCTGCCCGCGCCCGAGAACCGCTCGGTGGTCTACGCCGCCGACGGCACGATCCTGGCCGTGCTGCACGGCGAGTTCAACCGGTTCACGGTTCCGCTGTCGTTGATCCCCGAGCCGGTGATCAACGCCATCCTCGCCGTCGAGGACAAGGACTTCTACGAGCACGACGGCGTCGACGTCAGCGCCACCGCCCGGGCGGCGCTGGCCGACGTCACGTCGGGTGAGATCGAGCAGGGTGGTTCCACCATCACCCAGCAGCTCATCAAGAACACCGTCCTCAACGACGACCAGGACGTCGAGCGCAAGATCCGGGAGGCGGCCCTGGCCGTCCGGCTCGAGGATCAGTACGAAGAGGAGCTGGGCTCGAAGAAGGCGGCCAAAGACAGGATCCTCGAGGAGTACCTCAACCGGGTCTACTTCGGCGGTGGCGCCTACGGCGTGCAGGCTGCGGCCGAGATCTACTGGGGCGCTCCCGTTGCGTTCCTGGGCTACGGCGAAGCCGCCCTGCTCGCCAGTCTGATCAGCAGTCCCAACAACTACGACCCGACCCGATCGCCCGAGGTGGCCCGGGAGCGCCGGTCGCTGGCGCTGGATCGGATGGTCGACGAGGGCTACCTCACCCAAGCCGAGGCCGACGGGTACCGCGAGGATCCCCTGCCGACCGCTCGCCAACAGGTGCTCCCGCCGCCCGAGGACTACTTCGTCGAGGAGGTCAAGCAGCAGCTGCTCGACGATCCCCGCCTGGGGGAGACGCCCGAGGAGCGGCAGGCCACCCTGTTCTCCGGCGGGCTCGAGATCCATACGACCATCGATCTCGCCGCGCAGGAGCAGGCCGAGCAGGCCCGCAACCTGCGGCTCCCCAGCGAACCGCTCGAGGTCCGCGACCCCGTCACCGGCGAGCTGACCACGACCAACTTCGACACGGCGATCGCATCGGTCGAACCGTCCACCGGGGCCGTGCGCGTCATGGTGGGCGGTCCCGGGTTCGACCGGGTGAAGTTCAACCTGGCCACCCAGTCGAAGAACTCCCCGGGTTCGTCGTTCAAGACCTTCGTGCTCGCGACGGCGCTGGAGCAGGGCATGGTCCCGGCCGACACCATCAAGGGCACGGGTCCCTGTGAGTTCGACAATCCCGGCGGCCGTGACTACGAGGCCGAGAACTTCGGCAACTCCAACGGCCGTACCACCACGCTCGAGAAGCAGACCACGTCGTCGTCCAACTGCGCCTATCTGCGGCTGGGGCAGGTCGTCGGGATCGAGAACGTGATCGAGACCGCGCACCGCATGGGGATCACCAGCGAGCTCCTGCCGGTCCTGTCGCTCCCACTCGGGTCCATGGAAGTCACCGTCCTCGAGATGGCCAGCGCCTACGCGACGCTGGCCAACGACGGGGTGCACAACGAGCCGTACCTCATCGATCGGGTCACCAACCGGGCCGGCGACACGATCATCGAGCACCACACCGAGTCCCGCCGGGCGCTCAGCCGGCAGACCGCCCGCCTGGTCACCGACGTCCTGGAATCCAACGTCAAGGGCGGCACTGGGACCTACGCCCGGCCCGACTATCCGTGCGTCGACAGCCCGGTCGAGCAGCCCGCCGCCGGCAAGACCGGCACCGGCCAGGACTTCAAGGACGCCTACTTCGCAGGGTTCACCCCGCACCTGGCCACCGCGGTCTGGATGGGCAGCGCCGGCGAGACCAAGTACCAGATGCGCGGCGTCCGCGGCACCGACCGGTGCGGGTACACGCTGGTGCGCAGCGTCACCGGCGGATCGTTCCCGGCGGTCATCTGGGGCGAGTTCAACACCGCCTACCACCAGGACCGCGAGATCATTGCCTTCACCGATCCGGATTCCACCCGTCGGGGACGGCACATCGACGACGACGGGCTCACGACCAACCGGGCCCGCTCGTCCAGCTCCAGCTCGTCCAGTTCCAGTCGCAGTCGCTCGGGGAGCTCCTCCGGCAGCAGTTCTGGGAGCGGCTCGTCCGGTGCGCCGACCCCGCCCACCACGGTCGACAACGACACACCACCGGTCACCCAGGCGGCGCCGCCGGTGACCGAGGCGCCGCCGCCGGTGACCGAGGCGCCGCCGCCGGTGACCGAGCCGCCACCTCCACCTACTACCGTGGCGGGCTGACGCAGCCGCCCGGGAGGGTTGATGGGCCAGTTCGAAGCGCTCTTGGTCGTGCAGGAGCTGGATACCACGCTCGATCAGCTCCACCATCGCAGGGCGAGCCTGCCGGAGCGGGCCGCGCTGGCCGAGTGTGAGCAGGGCGTGTCCGACATCGAACGACGTGCCGCCGACGCCACGAGCCGTCGCGACGAGCTGGGTCGACAGTCGAAGCGCATCGAGGACGAGGTGGCCCTCCTCGACGAGAAGATCTCGACCGAGGAGGACAAGCTCTACAAGAGCGGGATGACCTCGGCCAAGGACGCGCAGCTGCTGCAGGAGGAGATCGCGTCCCTGCGACGGCACAAGAGTGACCTGGAGGACGGGATCATCGTGCTCATGGAGCAGATCGAACCCGTCGACGGCGAGCTGTCCTCGCTTGCCGACGAGCGAGCGGCCGTCGAATCGGAGATGACGCGGCTGCGAGCTGCGCTCGACGCCGGCGAAGGCGAGATCGATGCCGAGATCGGCGAGGTCGGCGGTCGTCGGGCCGACGAGGTGGCCGGAATCGACGCCGACCTGCTCGACGAGTACGCCACGCTGCGGTCGCAGATGGACGGCGTCGGCGTGGCCAGCTTCTCCGGCGGACGGTGCCACGGTTGCCCGCTGAACCTGCTGCATCCGGCCATGGAGACCGACCGGATCAACCACGAACCGGCCGACGCGGTCATCCACTGCGACGAGTGCAGCCGGATCCTCGTCCGGGTCTAACCGCGGTGTTCTTCTGGTTCATCGGGGGGAGCGCGCTTCTGGTGTGGCTGGTCTTCCAGACCCCCACCATCGATTTCCGGATGGTGGCCCTCGGTGCGGTGCTTCCGCTGGTCGACGCCGCCTTCGGCGGGCCCCGGGTGTTGCACACGCTGCTGGCGTCGGTCGTCATGCTCGCCGTCGTGATGGCGGCGACGACCGGGCAGCGGCTGCGCCGGCGGCGCTGGCTCGGTGTTCCGATCGGCATGTTCCTCCACCTCGTCCTGGACGGCACGTGGTCGGACCAGGAACTGTTCTGGTGGCCACTCTTCGGGACCGACTTCGCCACGGAGGGCCTCGTCGAATGGGGCCGCGGCGGCATCGGGCTCGTGATGGAGCTCGCCGGGCTGGCCGCGATCTGGTGGATGGTCGTCCGCTTCGACCTCACCGACCGTGGGCGGCGGCGCCGGTTCCTCCGCGAGGGACAACTCGACCGCGCGCTCCTGGCGTCCGACCACACACCCCCGCCGTGCTGATCCTGGTGCGGCACGGTCGGACCGCGGCCAACGCCGCCGGTCTGCTCCAGGGACGCAAGGACAATCCGCTGGACGAGGTCGGCGAGTTGCAGGCCGGTGCGGTGGGCGCCGCCGTCGGTCCGGTCGACCTCGTCGTGAGCAGCCCGCTGCGGCGGGCCCTCCAGACGGCGGCTGCCTTCGACTCGGAGGTGCGGGTGGACGATCGCTTCGTCGAGCTCGACTACGGCGAGTGGGAGGCCCGCCCGGTCGCCGACGTCGCCGCCGAGAGCTGGGTGGCGTGGCGCGACGACCCGGACTTCCGACCGCCGGGGGGTGAGACGCTCCGCGAGCTGGGGACCCGGGTGCGCAGCGGGCTCGACGATCTGGCCTCCGAAGCCGCCGAGCGCAGGATCGCCGTCGTCTGCCACGTTTCGCCCATCAAGGCGGCGGTCGCCTGGGCTCTCGGCGTCGGGGACGAGATCACCTGGCGTATGTGGGTCGGACCGGCGTCGGTCTCGGAGATCGGGGTGAACGACGGGCGCCCGTCGTTGCGTTCCTTCAACCAGAGTGCCCATCTGGCCGCGATTCCGGACTGGGCCTGAGGGGACTGCGCCTCTGATCCGGACCCGTTATCCGGGCCAGAACTCCACGAAGATCGCCACCGAGTTGATGAGCAGGTGGGCGATGATCGCCGACCCCAGGCGCAGCTTGGTCCAGATGGTCAGCATGGCCAGCACGAGTCCGAAGAACGCGATCACGGCCGTGAGCGTCAACACCCCCGGCCACTCGGGAACGGCGGCCAGGTGGGGGAGGGTGAAGATGGCGGTGGTGGCGGCGACGGTGAGGGCGACCGACCAGCCCCGTTTGAGCCCGGCGCGCAGGAACAGGCCGCGGAAGAAGAGCTCCTCGGCGAGGGGAGTGAGCACGCCGACGCCCAGCAGGAGGACCCCGAACTCGAGCCAACCGCTGACCGACTCGACGGGAACGTTGGAGGTGGCCTCTTCGGCGCCGAGCGCGTTGTCGATGGCGGTGCCCAGGAGACCGCCGCCCACCAGGGCGACGATGCCTCCGGCGAAACCGATGGGCAGGTCGATCCAGCGGAACGAGAGGCCGAAGTCGCGGACCAGGCTCTTCAGTCCCTTGGCCCGGGTCGCCAGATAGGGAACGCCGATGAAGGCCAGGTAGTTGATGAACAGCGCGGCGCTGATGGCCCAGACGCTGAGCTCGATGTCGCTGGTGTCGGTCGAGCTGGTGTCGAGGTCGTCGTTGGCGACCAGGACGACGATCAGCGCGACGCTGAAGATCATGCTGCCGGCGAAGTAGGCGAGCATGCCCCAGCCGAACTCGCCGAATCCCCACCGACTGGTTCGCCACGCGTCGGGCCCGTCGGGATCGGCGGTTCCGGTTCCGGGTCGGAACGCCGTCGAGGCGGCGGCTTCGGGGGGATACCAGCGCTCGTCGCTGGCCAGCCACCAGCCCGGACCCGGGGGACTGGCGGTGCGACGCCAGGTGGTGTCGGCGGCGAGGTACCACCCCTCCCGGTCGTGTTCGGGTGGCCGTGGTGGGGGCTGCGACGGCAGCGAGGGCGAGGTCACGCCGTCATGGTAGAGGCGGTCGTCGGGGACGCGGCGTAGCGCGCCCGCGGGCCGACCGGCCGCGTCGCGGGCTCAGCTCGAGCGCTTCTTCGCCGCCTTCTTCGCGCCGGTCTTCTTCTTGGCCGGACGCGGGATGGGGTCGACGCTGGCCGGGTCCTCCAGGTAGGCCCGGAAGATCCGGGAGATGGTCGCGGCCTGGTAGCCGTCGATGAAGCGGTGGTCGATGCCGGCGGTCAGGGGCAGCACCGGCCGGACCACCACCTCGCCGTCGTCGACCACCGGCATGTCCTTCACGTGCCCGACGGCGACGTTGATCGGGGCCTTGCACATGGAGGGCATGGGTGCGTAGGCGCGGTCCAGGCCGAAGGTGCCGATGTTGGTCACCAGGACCGCGCCGAAAGGCCGGGCCTCGAGCCCCAGCGGCGGGACCGGCAGTTGGAGCTGCTCGGTCAGGAAGGTCGTGGTGTTGACGAACCCTCGCAGCATCATCGGCGGCATCAGCTGGGTGAGCTGTTTGGTCGCCTTGAACATCGGGTCGTTCCCCGAGCGGATACGTCGGGCCCGGTCATCGAGCTCCTCGGCGATCTGCCACGGAGGCTTCCGGTCCACCTCGCGCACGACGGCCCCGGACAGGTCGGTGGCCTCCGCGTCGTGCCCGTCGCTGGTCACCTCGCTGCGCATCGAGACGGTGAAGAAGATGTCGATGGTCGACGCGGGCCTGAATCGGCCGGCGACGACCCGGCCGTTGAGCACCGGGAGCTCGTCGACGACGAGGGCGCTGGCTCGCCCCACCAGGTGCATCATGGTCACGTGGGCGCCGGTCGCGGCCCGGGCCTCGGTGATGTAGTCGGTGGCCTTGCGGGCGTCGATGTCCAGATCGGCCATGATCCAGCCGTCGTTGCGAGCGCCCCAGGTGGCCATGGCGATCTTGCGCCATTGCGAGAACGGGATGTCGTTCGCGGCCATTGGGTCCCCCTTCGTGGTGCTCCCGTTGTCCCACGGCGCGAGGTCGCTCGGGTAGGGGCGGAAGTCCTTCGCCCGACCCTATTGGGTCAGCGGGCGGTGAGGTCGGTGGGCACGGCGATGCTTCCCGGTCCGGCGGCCAGGTCGTCGGCGTCGACGATCGATCGGCCGAACGGCCACAGGGCCAGGACGCTGAGCTTGAACGCCTGGATCCCGAAGGGAATGCCGATGATCGTGATGCACAGGAGCAGGCCTGCGGCAATGTGCGCAAGGAAGATGGGCCAGCCGAACAGGATGAGCCAGACGACGTTGAACCCGACCTCGAGGCAGCCGCCCTCCTGCTGCCGGATGACGGTCCGACCGAACGGCCACAGGGAGAAGAGGGCCAGCTTGAAGGCCTGGATGCCGAACGGGATGCCGATGATGGTGAGGCAGGTGACGAGTCCGGCGGCTGCGTAGCCGATCGCCAGCCAGATGCCGGCCAGGACCAGCCAGAGGATGTTGCCGATGGTCTTCACGGGTGTGATCGTACGGGATGGTTCACCCCAGCGAAGGAGTGGCGCGTTGAAGATGAACGCAGCCGAGACGGCCCTGATGAACAACCCGGTCCGCCGGGCCATCCAACGACGGATCGAGGCGCCGATGCTCCGGCGCCTCGGCGGCACGGTGGACGGCGAGCGGGTGCTCGAGATCGGCTGCGGCCGGGGCGTCGGGACCGAGATCATCCTCGAGCAGTTCGGCGCTGCGCACGTGACGGCGTTCGACCTGGATCCGGCCATGGTCGATCTGGCCCGGCGAGCGGCTCGCCCGTCACGGCGACAGGGTCTCGCTCTCCGTCGCAGACGCAGCGCACATCGAGGCCCCCGACGACCACTTCGATGCGGTCTTCGATTTCGGGATCATCCACCACATCCCGGATTGGAGGGCGGCGGTCGCCGAGGTGCGGCGGGTCCTCCGCCCCGGTGGTCGCTTCTTCTTCGAGGAGGTCACCACCCACGCGTTGGCTCGCTGGAGCTACCGGACGTTCCTGGACCATCCGGCACAAGACCGCTTCGGTGCCTTCGGCTTCGTCCACGAGCTGGAGCAGCACGGCCTGCACGTCGGCGACCGGGCGACGACGAGGTTCTTCGGCGACTTCGTCGTGGGTGTCGCCACGCTGGCGGACTCCGAGCTTCGGTAGGTCTGCACCGACGGCAGGGGCCGCTGGGCGGGGTACGCCTTCACTGCCGGAGAGGCTCCTCGGTATTCTGAGCGGAGGCAGCGATCGGGGAGGTCCTGTGAGCACCGGGCGCCGGATTCGGACCCTTCTGGTGGTGGTCCTCGTTCTGGCGCCGATCGCTGCGGGCTGCGGCGGGGAGGAGGCGGGCCCGCCCCAAGGAAGCGTGCCGCCGGTGACCCCTCCCCGGGAAACGACCGCACCTCCCGGCACATCCGAACCGCCGACCACGGCTCCCGGCCAGGCCGCGGTCGACGAGGCCGTGGCCGAGGCGACGGCCGGCGTCGTGGAAGGTCAGATCACCCACAACGTGCCGGAGTCGATGACCGAGGGGGACACGTACGCCGTGGTCATCCGGGTCGGTTCCCAGGCCACGGTGGAGGAGTTCAAGGACGCGGTCGAAGCAGCGGGCGGCCAGCTGAGCCCCGATGAGGAGGCGAACACCGAGGGGTTGCCGCGGGTCGGTCTCAAGATGAGGATCCGGCTCTCCTTCCCGCCGTCTGCGTTCGCAGTGACCTATGAGAACTCTGAGGAGCAGGACCTCCCCGTCGATGGTGTCGCTCGGTGGGGGTATCAGCTCAGGCCGAGCGAGCCCGGAGAGCATGAGATACGCATCACCGCGGAGATCGTCGCCGGCGACTCGGTGGAGTCGCTCGAACCGGTCTACGACGGAACGGTCGACGTTGCCGTCGCCGACCGCTCCCTGTTCGAGGATCTCCGCATCCGTAGCGAGGGCTTCGTGCAATTCCTGCTGCTGATCTTCGCGGCGGCGAGTGCCCTCGGTGGCGTGGTCGCCCTGCGCGAGTATCGGGCCCGGAACAGGGCTCCGGCCGAGTCGAAGCAGGGGAGGGCGGCGGATGACGAGGCCACCCGGCCAGCAGCGGTCTCGACACCTCCGCCACCGCCGGCCGCTGATGACGTCGATCTCGAGCCACCGCCCTGACAGCTCCGAGCCCGCCGGCTCTGTTGGGAATTCCGCCGACGCGGACCACGGTCCGATGGGATGGTGGACGACGCCAGTGGCCGAGCGACGGTGAGCCGGCCTGTAGGCGGGGTTCTGTCCGGGAGTCCGTTGCCGGGGTCTCCCTGTGTGACCATCCATCTGTGCAGCCCACCTGGGGACTGGTGCCGAAGCACCGGACGAGCCGTCCATGTCCCACGCTTGGCCTTGCTCCGTGTGGGGTTTACCGAGCCACCCCGGTCACCCGGGGTGCTGGTGCGCTCTTACCGCACCGTTTCACCCTTACCTGTACGCCCGTTCCATGGTCGACCCAGGAGTTCCGGAGGAACTCCCAAGCCGCTCCGACGGAGCGGCCGCCATCGGCGGTCTGCTCTCTGTTGCACTTTCCTGCGAGTCACCTCGACTGGCTGTTAGCCAGCACACTGCTCTGTGGAGCCCCGACCTTCCTCGACCCGGTCACCCCGTGAGAGAGGCCCCGAGCCGCGGTCACCCGGCCGACTCACCGTCGCCCACCAGTGTGGCACCGATTCCGTGCGGTCGGTGCACCGTTCCTCGCCCCGCAGCACCCCTTCCTGAGCGAAACTTGGGCAACCAGCCCACGTAGGTGCCGGTAGCTGCCCAAGTTTCGGCGAAGGAGAGGCGGGTTCGGGCGCGACGTCGGGTTCGGGTCAGAACTCGATGCCGGTGAGATCGCCGTGCCACTTGGCGGCCCGATCCACCGCTTCGCGCCAGCGGTCCCGGTCGGTGGCCGGCCCGGGCTCCACGACGGTGGTGGGGGACCAGAGGGCGGAGGTCTCGTCGAGATCGGACCACACGCCGGTGGCGAGCCCGGCCAGATAGGCCGCTCCCAGGGTCGTTGCCTCGGTGACGGGGGAGACCTCGACCGGCCGCTGGGCGGCATCGGCCACCGCCTGGCAGAACGTCGGGTTCTCCGACATGCCGCCGTCCACGCGCAGCGTGGGGATGCTGATGGCGGCGTCGGCCTCGGCCGCCTCGACCAGGTCGGCCCCTCGCTCGGCGATGCCCTGCAGCACCGCTCGCACCAGCTGCGGCCGTCCGGTGCCGCGGGTCACCCCCAGCAGTGTGCCGCGAGCGCCGTAGTCCCACCGGGGCGTCCCCAGGCCCAGCAGCGCCGGCACGTACATCACGCCGTCGGTGTCCTCGCACGCCGACGCGACCTCGTGGCTCTCCGCTGCGGTCTCGATCACGCCCAGGTCGTCGCGGAGCCACTCGACGTTGGCGCCGGCGGCCAGCATGATCGCCTCGAGGCCCCACACCGGTCGGTCGTCGACCTGCCAAGCCACGATCGGAAACGTCCCGTTGGCGCCCCGGACGTCGAACGACGGCCGCTCCTCCCCGACGCACACGTCCAGCATGCCGCCGGTGCCGAACGTGATCTTGGCCCGCCCCGGCTGCACCGCGCCCTGGCCGATCAGCGAGGCCTGCTGGTCCCCGACGACGCCGCAGATGGGCGGTGAGCCGACCAGTCCGGTCGCCTCGCCGATCGGTCCGGCCGAGTCCACGATCGTGGGAAGCATCCCCTCGGGGATCGACAGTCGGTCGAGCACGGCCGGATCCCATTCCGGTCGGCCGATCTGCGTCATGCCCGTGACCGCTGCGTTCGTGCGATCGGTGACGTGCACGCGACCACCCGTCAGCTGCCAGATCATCCACGTGTCGACCGTGCCGAACCGCAGGTCCCGCGATCGCTCCGGGTCGTGTTGGTCCAAGAGGTGCGACACCTTCGTCGCCGAATGGTTGGGAGCCAGGCGGAGCCCGTCGGCCTGCAGCACCAGACAGTCGCCGACGGTGCGGAGGTCCTGCCATCCGATGGCGGGCGCCACCGGTCGGCCCGTGTCGGCGTCCCACACCACCGTCGAGGCGCGCTGGTTGGCGATACCGACCGCGATCACCGGCCCCGAAGCGGCCAACGTGGCCTGCGCCGCGTCGAGTGCGGCATCGCGCAGCTCGATCGCATCGAATTCGACCAGGCCGGGCGCCGGCGTGTCGGGCAGGGTGGGCCGCACCTGCTCGTGGGTCACCTTCCCTTCAGCGCCTACCACGGCGGCGCGGACCGAGCTGGTGCCGACGTCGATCACCAGGAGCTGGGGTGTCATGCGTCCCTCCTCAGGAGTCGCCGTTGTGCCCGCGGCGGGTCTTCTTGTCCTCGCTGGCCATCCACCGATTGGCCAGCATGCCCCCCAGCACGCCGAGGGACGAAGCGAGCAGCCCGAACACGGGGTAGCGCCACAGATCGATCGGCTCGCCGAGCAGCAGGAGCCGGGCGTGCAGCACAAGCTGGAGTGCCACATACGCCAGGACGGGGGCGAGGGCGGCGTGTTGCAGCGGGAACTGCCGTTCGAGGCGGGCGGCCCCGAACCCGGCGGCCACGAGCCCGAAGGCGACGGCGAGAACGAACAGCAGGACGATCGGCGCGCTGGCGCCGTTGCGCGTGACCAGGGTCCCGATGATGCCGGCCGGCCCGGCGATGAGCAGACCGGCGAGGGCTCCGTTGATCAACGCCGACCAGTTGAGCTTCATCCGTTCCTCCGGACGGTCGGGCTCACGGCCACGCGGCGTCGGGCCCGAACGGGTCGGGCAGGCCGAGCTTGCCCGGATTCAGGATCCCGCGGGGGTCGAGGGCCTCCTTCATCCCGACCACGATGTCGAAGGCGTCCCCGAGTGCTTCGGCCATGAATCGGGCCCGGTTGACGCCGACCCCGTGGTGGTGGCTGAGCGAGCCGCCCCGGTGGAGGACGGCACGGGTGCCGGCGTCCCAGGCGGAGCGGTAGTAGGCGTCCTTCTCGTCGGGGGGTGGCTTGCCGGCGAACGTGAAGTACAGGCAGGCGCCGTCGGTGTAGGCGTGCGATTGGTGGGACGAGACGGCGAGCGTGCCCTCGACCGCTCCGATGGCGGCGATGGTGTCCTCGTAGATGGCGGGGAGTGCGGACCAGGGGCCGGTGATCTCCATCGTGTCGACGACGAGCCCGCCCGAGATCAGGCTCTCGAGCTGGGAGACCTCGTTGCGGTGCCCCATCCACTGATCGACGAGCGACGCGTCGAGCGCGGTCGCGCCAGCGCACGCACCGGAGGCGACCTTCATGCGGGCCGCCACCAGATCGGGGTGACCCTCGTCGAGCAGCAGCAGGACGGCGTGGTCGGGTCCGGTCTGGAAGTTCCGGTCGCTCTCGACGGCGTCGTACAGGCGCTGGACCGCGGGGGCCGCCCCGTCCTGAGTCATGACACGGCAGGCCTCGAGCCCAGCGGCGAACGACGGGAATCCGAAGGCCGCCGTCTCGGTCGCCTCGGGAGCGGGATGGGTCCGCAGGCGGGCACCGACGATGAGTCCGAGCGTCCCCTCGGATCCGACGAACAACTGGTTCAGGTCGGGCCCGGTGGCGGCTCGGGCGTTGCCACCGGTGTGGATGAGGCGCCCGTCAGCGAGCACGACGTCGAGGCCGACCACCATGTCCTCGATCTTGCCGTAGCGGTTGGACAGCTGCCCCGCTCCCCGGCAGGCCAGCCAGCCGCCGACGGTGGACAGCGTCATGCTCTGGGGCCAATGACCGACCGTGACGCCGTGGTCGGCTTGGAGCTCGGCCTCGAGAGCGTCGCCGAAGGTGCCCGGCAGCACGTCGACCACCATCGAGGTGCGGTCGACCGACACGATGCCGGCCATGGCGCAGAAGTCGAGCACGACGCCACCCCGGGCCGGGACGGCGGAGCCGCACACCCCCGATCGGCCTGCCGCCGCGGTGAGGGGGATCCGGTGCTCGTCGCAGATCCGGGCGATGGCCCGGACCTGGTCGACGCCGGTCGGTCGCACGACGGCCGCCGGCACCGAGAGGACCCGGTTGTCGAGCGCCCAGGTCATGGCCAGCGGCCACCAGTCGCGCCCGTGCTCGGCGCGGGTCCCGTGGTCGACCTCGACCCCCGCACCGGTGGACCTGAGCTGGTCCAGAACGGCGTCGGACACCATGACGCCCCGACCGGCGACGCCCGTGGTCTCGGCGGGGTCCCCGGAGAGCTCGATCGGGGGCGTGGGGACGCCCGGGCCGCGTTCGATCGTCATCGGAGGGGCGCGGCGAGGGCGGGCGTGGTGGCAAGCGACACGGTCAGGCTCCGATCAGGTCGGCCAGGTGGGTCTCGGGCAGGTCGGGGGCGCTGCGCTCGGCCTCGACCGATGCCCGGTACGCGTCGGCGGCCTCGGTCCGCTGCTCCTGGTCCCACCCCAGGACCCCACCGATGAGGTCGGCCACGTCGTCGGCCGCGTCGGCCGAGTCGTCGCGGGCCCAGAGGCGGGCCCGGGTACGCCGGGAGAGCACGTCGTCGACCGTGGTGGCCATCTCGTGGCGGGCGGCGTAGACCGCCTCGGCCCGCAGGTAGGGGAGTCCGGGCACCAACGGGCGGGCCAGGCCGGCGTCTCCCTCGAGCATGGCCAGGACGACGCGGGCGTCACCGCCGTAGCGGCCGTCGAGATGGTCGGCCACGTCCTGGGAGACGATGCCGCGCTTGACCCACCGCTGCAGTTCGCGGCGATGGTCGTGGCCCCGGAGCGGCAGTCGTTTGGTGCGGCTGCGGCCGGCGTCGACTCCGTCGGGCAGCCGTTTTGCGGCGGCATCGACGGTGTCGGCCGCCATCTCCCGGTAGGTCGTGAGCTTGCCTCCGGTCACGGTGATCAGACCCTGGTCGGAGGTGACCACCGAGTGTCGCCGGCTGAGGTCGGCGGTGCGATCGTTGGAGGCGTCGCGCACGAGGGGGCGCAGTCCGGCCCAGGTGCCGACCACGTCGCTCCGCTCGATGCGCTCGGTCGACCACGCGTTGATCGTGGCGAGCAGGTAGTCGATGTCCTCGGAGGTGCACTGTGGGTCGTCGAGCGGACCGTCGTAGTCGGTGTCGGTGGTGCCGATGTAGCAGAGGTCGCCTTCGCGGACGACGAAGATCGAGCGCTTGTCCTTCGGCACCGGGAGGATGACGGCGACCTCGTTGCGGACCCGGTCCCAGGGGACGGTGATGTGCATCCCCTTGGCCGGGCGGATCATGTCGGGATTCTGCCCTTCGTCCATGGTGCGCAGGTCGTCGACCCAGACGCCGGTGGCGTTGACCACCACCGAGGCGTCGACCGCCACCGCTGCCCCGTCGACGTGGATCTCGGCGCCGGCGACCCGGCCGTCCGGCCCGTGCCGTAGCCGGGTGACGGCGGCCCGGTTGACGACGACCGCGTCGTGGTCCAGCGCAGCGGTGCGGGCCAGGGTCAGGGTCAAGCGGGCGTCGTCGGCCCGGCAGTCGTAGAAGAGGTACCCAGCCGCCAGCCGTTCGCCCTCCAGGGTCGGCATGCGCTCCAGTGCCTCGTCGCGCTTGAGTCGTCGGTGCCGTTTCCCGATGCGCCAGCCGCCGGTCAGGTCGTACAGCCACATGGCCGAGCCCATGGCGCGGGCCAGCTTGGCGTTGATCAGTCCGTCTTTGGTGAAGATGGGCAGCAGGAACGGCTGGATGCTCACCAGGTGGGGGGCGTTGCGCTGCAGCCGCCGTCGTTCGTGCAGGGCTTCGTAGACCAGGCGGATGTCGCCCTGTTGGAGATACCGCAGTCCGCCGTGGACCAGCTTGGAGGACTTCGACGAGGTGCCCGATGCGAAGTCGTGCCGCTCGACCAGCGCCACCCGCAGGCCGCGGCTGGCGGCATCGAGGGCGACCCCACACCCGGTGATCCCGCCGCCCACGACGAGCACGTCGAACCGCCCCGCACCGAGGGCGGCGACATGATCGGCACGGTCGAACGAGGCGGGGCTCAAGGCTCTCACTCTATGCGCCGCACCCCGGAGCGGTCGCCGCCGGTCGCCGTCGGCGTGGGGCCGGGGGTGGTTCGGCGCGTCCCGGAAAATGGTGATCGTCCGAACCGACAACGGTTGTTGGTTGAGGCTACGGTCGCCGACGATGACGTCGGAGAGACTTCTGCAAGCGCTGCGGGACAACGGTCGCAAGATCACCCAGCAGCGCCGTGCGGTGGCCACCGCCCTCGCCGAGGGCGACGGCCATGCTACGGCAGAAACCACCTGGCGTCAGGCCCGCGTCGACCTTCCCTCGCTCTCGTTGCGCACCGTCTACCAGACGTTGCACGAGCTCGAAGCGGTGGGGGTCCTCCAGGGCATCGATGTGGGTCGCGGTTCCACCCGCTTCGATCTGACCACCGGGACACACCAGCACGTGGTGTGCGACCGGTGCGGACGGATCGACGACGTGTGGATCGAGACCCCCGGTGTCGGGCTTCCCCCCGATGCTGCCGCCGGCTTCGAGATCTCCTCGATCAACATCGTCTACCGCGGCACGTGCCCCGCATGCCTCGCATGCGCCGGCGTCGAGCCGTCGACGGCTGATCAGGGCGATCCCGGGTCGTAGTGCACACCAACTCACGAGGAGACACCCACCCCATGCCAGATCTCAACGGTTCCCAGACCCTGGACAACCTCAAGGAGGCGTTCGCCGGCGAGAGCCAGGCCAACCGCCGCTACCTCTACTTCGCCCAGAAGGCCGACGTCGAGGGCTACCCCGACACCGCTGCGCTGTTCCGCTCGGTCGCCGAGGGCGAGACCGGTCACGCACACGGCCACCTCGAGTACATCGCCGAGGTCGGCGACCCCGCCACCGGTGAGCCCATCGGCTCGTCCGAGGACAACCTCAAGGCCGCCATCGCCGGCGAGACCTACGAGTACACCGAGATGTACCCCGGCTTCGCCAAGACCGCCCGCGACGAGGGCTTCGAGGAGATCGCCGAGTGGCTCGAGACGCTGGCTCGCGCCGAGAAGAGCCACGCCGGTCGGTTCGGCGAGGGCCTGGCCGAGATCTCCTGACCTCCTCGACCCGGAGGGGCCACCCCCTCCATCCCGTGAGCTTCACTGGGGTCACGCCGATCCGTCGGCGTGACCCCGGGAGCCCACCGCCACCTCTCCACCGCCGCCCCGGAGCCCGCCACGCCATGACCACGACCTACGACCCGTTCCACCCGAAGTACTTCGACGACTCCGACCTTCGCGACGAGATGACCCGGGTCTTCGACCTGTGTCACGGCTGCCGGCTCTGCTTCAAGTTCTGCGACTCGTTCCCCATCCTGTTCGCCGCCGTCGATCAACACGACGACCAGGACACGGCCCGCATGAACCGGGCCGAGCAGGACGAGGTCGTCGACGACTGCTGGCAGTGCAAGCTCTGCTACGTCAACTGCCCGTACATCCCCGAGCTCCACGAGTGGAACCTCGACTTCCCCCGGCTGATGATGCGCGCCGAGCAGGTCCGATTCCGTGACGAGAAACGCGCGATCACCACCAAGCTGACCGACCAGGCGCTGGGGAACACCGATCTGGTGGGCAAGGTCAACACCTCGGTCGCACCGCTGGCCAACAAGGCGTTCGGCACGCCGGAGTCATCGGTTCGGTCCCTGCATGCAGAAGACCGTCGGCATCGCCGCCAAGCGGGTCCTGCCGCCCTACAACCGCACCCGGTTCTCCACCTGGTTCCGGAAGCGCCAGGCGGCGCGGGTCGGCGAACAAGCAGGACGACCGTGGCGCTGTTTCCCACGTGCATCGTCGAGTATCAGGCCGGCTCGATCGGTCGGGCCCTCGTCGACGTCTACGAGCACAACGGGATCGAGTGCACGCTGCCCGAGGGGCAGGTCTGCTGCGGCGCGCCGCTCCTGCACCAGGGCGACGTCGAACGGTTCCGCAAGAACGCCCACACCAACATCCACGTGCTGTCCCAGGCCATCCGCGACGCCCAGGCCAAGGGCGAGGATCTCACGGTCGTCGTACCGCAACCCACGTGCGGCTACGTGCTCGAAGAAGGACTACGTCGACTACGTCGGCGGACCCGCCGCCGAGCTGGTGGCCGAGCACACCATGGACAGTTCCGAGTACCTGTGGGACCGGATCCACAAGGGCGACGACACCGAGCTGGACCTGGAGTTCCCGGGCGAGGTGCCCGAGTCCATCGCCTACCACGCACCGTGCCACCTCCGGGCCCAGAACGTCGGCCTGAAGAGTCGAGATCTGCTGAAGAAGACCGGGGCCAAGATCTCGGTCGTCGCCGAGTGCTCGGCCATCGACGGCACGTGGGGGCTGCGGGACGAGAACTACGACACCGCCCGGAAGTACTCCGGCAAGCTGGGCCGCGCCCTGGAGAAGGCCGACGCCGAGGCGATCGCCGGAGACTGCAACCTGGCCAACGGGGGCATCGTCGAAGAGGTCGGCCAGCGACCGTCGCATCCCATGGAGACTGCTGGCCCGGGCCTACGGCATCGACGACCCCGAGCCGAGGATCGGCACATGACCCGAGCACTTCAACTCTCCGACATCGTCGATGTCCGTGCCTACGAGCGCACGCGGGACGACTACCGCCGCCAGATCATCGAGCTGAAGAAGCGTCGTCGGGTCTCGGTCGGTCCGTTCGTCACCCTGCTGTTCGAGAGCCGGGAGACGATCCGATTCCAGATCCAGGAGATGGCCCGGGTCGAGAAGCTCGTCTCCGACGAGGCCATCGAAGGTGAGCTGCGGGCGTACAACCCGCTGATCCCCGAGCCCGGGTGCCTGTCGGCGACCCTGTTCATCGAGTTGACCAGCGACGAAGGCCTGCGCGAGTGGTTACCCAAGCTGGTCGGCATCGAACGATCGGTCGAGCTGGTCTTCGGCGACACGGTGGTGCCGTGCATTCCCGAAGCGGGACACGAGCGAGCAGCTCACCCGCGACGAGGTCACCGCAGCGGTGCACTACATCCGGTGGGAGCTCGACCCGCGCAGGTCGAGCAGTTCGCAGCAGAACCCGTCACGCTCCGGGTCCATCACCCCGACTACGACGAGACGCAGGCCCTCTCCGCCGAGACCGTCGCCGAACTGCTCGGAGACCTGCGGGCCTGAGGGGTTCCCACGGATCGGTGCTCCGCCGGGGTCCGGTGGCAAACACGACGGTTGTGCACCGCTCCGATGCGCCCTCGTCCTCCCCGGGTTTGCGGGGCGGGCGGGGCTTGGCAAGAATCGGCCTTCACCCCCGGGCACCCGGGTCCAACGGCGGAGTCCCAACCCGAAGCTCACCCTCTGATTTTCATGTTTCCACGTCTCGCTCCTCGTCCGACGACGAGTCCGAACCAGTGACCAGCCTGCTGTCGGCCCAACCGTGGCGAGCACGTGCGTCGTGCATCGGGCTCGATCCCACGATGTTCTATCCCGCCGATGACGACGACGATGCCGTCGACGCGGCCAAGGGCATCTGTGAGGTCTGCGATGTCCATGAGCAGTGCCTCGAGTACGCGTTGGCGGCTCGAGAGAAAGAAGGGGTCTGGGGCGGCCAAACTGCCCTCGAACGGCGCCGCATCATCCGCCGCCGTCGCCGCAGCGCCTGAGGGGGAGCCATGAGCCAGTTCATCGGGTGGGCCGAGGTGCTGCACCGCGTCACGGCCCGTGAAGACCTCTCGGCCGACGAGGCCGAGGCGGCGTTGGCCCAGGTGCTGGCCGGCGACACCGAGCCGGTGCAGCTGGCCGCCTTCATCGCGGCCCTGCGCACCAAGGGCGAGTCCGTCGACGAGGTGGCGGGCATGGTCGACGCCATGCTGGCTGCGGCCGAGCCGCTGGACATCCCCGATACGGCGATCGACATCGTGGGCACGGGCGGGTCGACCCGTCGTCGGAGCAATGCCGTGAACGTGTCGACCATGGCGAGCTTCGTGGCCGCCGCGGGCGGCGCCACGGTCTGCAAGCACGGCAATCGGAAGGCTTCGTCGTCCAGCGGCAGCAGCGACCTGCTCGAAGCGCTCGGCCTCACGGTCGAACTCAGCCCGGCCGGTGTCGCCGCCTGCGTGAACGAGCTGGGGCTGGGGTTCGCCTACGCCCGGGTGTTCCATCCGGCCATGCGCCATGCCGGACCGGTGCGCGCCGCCGCTGGGAATTCCCTCGGTCTTCAACATCCTCGGCCCGCTGTCCCACCCTGGGTCGCATCACCCGTCAGGTGATCGGTGTGAGCGCGCCCGACCTTGCCCCGCTGGTTGCCGGCGTCCTGGCCCAGCGACGGAGTCCCGCACGCCTGGGTGGTGCACGGCAGCGATGGATTCGACGAGTTGACCCTGGCCGGCTCCAGTGCGGTCTGGGCCGTTGCCGGGGGCGTGGTCGAGGAGCTGACCGTCACGCCGGCCGACGCCGGTCTGGAGCAGATCGCCGACGGTGTCATCGAAGGCGGAGGACCCGAACGCAACGCCGCTCTCTTCCACGGCCTGCTGGCTGGTGACCGGGGGCCGGTGCTCGATCTGGTGCTGCTCAACGCCGCTGCTGGACTCGTTGTCGCCGGGGTGGTGACCGATCTGGCGGAAGGCGTCCCGCGTCGGTGCCGACGCACTCCGAATGGTGCGGTCGAGGACCTGTATCGACGGCTCGTCGAGCGCACGGCCAGCTGGCGTAGCCGGTCCGGACGCCCGTTCAGCTGGCGCCGGTCTCGCCCCGCTCGGCTCGGTCCACCTCCTGGCGGGCGGCTTCCATCGTGTCCAGCGCTTCGGCGAGCCGGTCCAATCCCTCGGGTTCGGGAACCAGCCCTGGAGCGGTCTGAGGTGGATTCGCTGCGGCGGCGAGGCGCTGGGCCAGCGACTCGACCTGGCGGACCTTGGGCTCGATGGCGGCCAGATGGGCTCGCCGGTGGGGGGCCGGCGCGCTGGCGACGACGGCGAGCTCGTCTCCGATCACCAGCGATTCGTGCTCGAGCTCGGCAGCCAGGCGCTGGACCTCGGTGCCCTGGCCGCTGCGCTTGGCGATGGCCTGCGCTCGTCGGGTCGCGGCCTTGAGGCGTCGATGGAACCGGGCCGCCGCGCTGGGAGAAGCGAGCCAGGCGGTCGGAGCAGGGCTCGCGCGCTTTCGGGCTGATCCGGTTGGAGCGCTTGACCCCGTAGATCGCCAGCACGATCAACCCGACGGTGACCGCCACCAGAGTCAGCAGAAGAAGGGCAAGGAACATCAGGAACTCCACGGGCTCGAGCCTAGTGGCGCGTCGTAGGAGCGAACCCGGCCGGGTCAGCCGGCCGCTCGGGTGGGAACGAAGTCGGGCAATCTGGGGTACGGCGACCGGAGGGGCTCGTCGGCATGGACCAGGCGGAGCCGATGCGCTCGCTGGTCGAGCCAGCTGACGATGCAGCGCAGTTCGTCGACCTGTCGCTGGCGATCGGCTGCCCGGACCCGGGCGGCGGCCGGTCCGCATCGAACCCCAGCCGGGGCTGGCCGTCGTCGGTCCACGCCGAGACGAGTCGGCCGTTCTGCACCTCGGCGCCCCCTTGACCGGGAAGCTCGATCCGGATCGTACCGGCCGTTCGCAGCGCGTCGAACCGGCGTTGGCGGGCCATGGCCCGCGTCAGTGCCTGGGCCCGATCGCGGGTGTCGGCCGCCTCCTCGAACCGTGAAGCTGCGGCCAGGTTCTGCATGCGCTGGTCGAGCGGCTCCAACAGCAGCGAGGCATCGTCGGTCAGGCCGCGCACGATGCGCTGGATCGTGGCCCGGTAGTGCTCGGGGTCGACCTCGCCGGTGCACGGGCAGAGGGCCACGCCGAGCTGGGCCGGGACGCACGGAGAGGTCCGGGTGCTGCGCCGCGGATCGCCGGTGCAGCGCCGGATGGGTACCACACTCTCGATCGCCTCCTGCACCCGCTTGGCGGCTCGGGTGGATCCGATGGGGCCGAGGTAGAGGCCGCCGTCGGCCTTGGGCTTGCGCACGATGGAGAAACGGGGGAACGGTTCGTCCAGGGTCAGCTTGAGGTAGCGGTAGCGACGCCAACGGGTGCCGTCGCGGTTGAATCGCGGTTCGTGCTGGTGGATCAGGCGCATCTCGAGGACGTCCGCCTCGAGCGGGGCCGGACACTCGATGTGGTCGACCCGGTCGGTCTCGCGCAGCAGCTGGCCGACCTTCCGGCGTGTGTCGCCCGAGAAGTAGGAGCGCACCCGGGTCCGGAGATTGGAGGCCTTGCCCACGTACAGGACCCGGCCGTGGCGATCGCGGAACAGGTACACACCTCGAGAACGGGGCAAGCGGTCGGTCAGGCCCAGTTTGCTCAACTGGGGATGGCCCTTGATGGTGGGAAGCGTGAGCAGGTCGTCGAGCCCGGTGATGCCCATGGTGCCCACCCGCTCGAGGAGCACATGGAGCAGGTCGGCGGTGGCCAGAGCGTCGTCGAGCGCTCGGTGGCTGGGCCGGTTGGGCAGATTGAGCCGGGACGCGAGCGTTCCCAGCTTGTGGTTGGGGACCTCGTCGTTGAGGAGTCGTCGGGCCAGGCCCAGGGTGTCGAGGGTCAGATGGGGGAGCCGCGGGCGTCGGCTCTGCTCGAGCGCCCCATTGAGGAAGGAGACGTCGAAGCGGATGTTGTGCCCCACGATGACCGCGTCGCCGATGAACTCGAGCAGCGAGGGGAGCACGGTGTCGATGGCCGGGGCGGTCATGACCATCGCCTCCGAGATGCCGGTGAGCATCGTGATGCGGGGCGGGATGGCGTGGCCCGGATTGACCAGCGTCTGGAAGGTGCCCAGCAGTGTGCCGCCGCGGTAGAGCGCCGCTCCCACCTCGGTGATGGCGCAAGCGGCCGGGTCGCCACCGGTGGTCTCCAGGTCGAGCACGCAGAACCGGACGTCGTGCAGCGGCTGGCCCAGGTCGTCGAGGCTGGCCTGACGGACTCGCTCGGGCGAGGGATGGGGGGAGACGACACCGGTTCGCATCGAACAGGTGTTCTAGCAGAACAAGCGTTCGCACGGCAAGGGCCGGTGGTCGGTCCGCGCCGGGATCGGATGGGTCGGCGGTGATCTGCCGGCCAGTGGGGTCCCCCTTCTGCTCGCATAGGTGCGACAGAGTTGCGACGATGCGTCGGTCGGGCCCGAATCGGTTCACGGTTGTCGCAGCTATGCGAGCACAACCGTCGCACGAGGTTGCCCGCCGCAGTCGATCGAGCCGGCCACGCAACGTGGTCTCGGCGCGCCCACGGGCGCGGCGCCGGTGCGGTCCACCGCTACAGTCCCACGGCGTGACTCCCCGGTATCGCTGCACAACGTGCGGCAATCTGACCCGGTTCGACGTGGTGAGCACCCGTCGCACCAGGGCCTTCCACCACTACTCGGTCGGCGGTGACCTCGAGATCGAGCAAGAGGACGTCCTCGACGAGACGATCGAGAGCGTGACCTGTCGCTGGTGCGGCACCGCCGACACCGTCGGGCCAACCGACTAGACCCCGAACGCGCGGCCATCAGGCCCAGAGGTGACTGTCACACCCCTCGCGGACACTGGAGCCATGGATGAACCGCTCCGCATCTCGTGCGACACCTGCATCATGGCTGCCACGTCGGCGTGTCAGGACTGTGTCGTCACCTTCCTGTGCAGCCGCGAGCCCGACGACGCCGTGGTCATCGACGCGGACGAGTTCCGCGCCCTGCACACCCTCCGCTCCGCCGGACTGGCCCCGCCGCTGCGCCACCAGGCCCGGCTCGGCTGACCGAACTGGCGGCCCCTACGTGCGACCATGCACCTGTGGCCACCCGCACCGACGACGACCGGGACGATCTGCTCCGGTACACGGAAGAACTGGGATTCGCCGCGGTCGGGGTGACCTCGGCGCAACCGTTCACCGAGACCCGGGTCCACCTCGAGACCCGCAAGGCGGCGGGCCTGGCCGCCACCATGCAGTTCACCTATCGCAACCCCGACCGGGCCACGACCCCCACCGACGCACTCCCGGGTGCATCGTCGCTGATCGTCGGAGCATGGCCCTACGGCGGCGACGACCCCGAGGCCCCGCCGGGGCCGACGGCCCGAGTGGCTCGGTTCGCCCGAGGCAACCCCTACGCCGGGTTGCGGGTGGCCCTGGACGCGGTGGCGGAACGACTCCGGGGCGACGGTCACCGGGCCCGGGTGCTGATGGACGACAACGCACTGGTCGACCGAGCCGCCGCCCACCGCGCCGGCCTGGGCTGGTGGGGGAAGAACACCAACCTCCTGCTCCCCGAGGGTGGGAGTTGGTTCCTGCTCGGCTCGGTCCTCACCGACCTGGTGCTGGCGCCGAACGGGACACCGGTGCCCGATGGGTGCGGATCGTGCCGGCGGTGTCTCGACGCGTGCCCCACCGGTGCGCTCGAACCGGGGGTGCTGGACGCACGGCGGTGCCTGACCTGGCTGCTCCAGGCCCGCGGTCAGTTTCCCCGGGAGTTCCGCGTCGCGCTGGGGGACCGCATCTACGGGTGCGACGATTGCCAGGATGTGTGTCCTCCCAGTCGATTCGGCGGCTGCACGCCGTCGATTGCCGACGACACCTGGGTCGACGTGGTGGACATGCTGACGCTCGACGACGAGGCGCTGATCGATGCGGTCGGCCACTGGTACATCCCGGGCCGGCAGGCCCGATACGTGCGACGCAACCTCCTCGTCGTTCTGGGCAACGTCGGTGACCCCGGCGACCCTCGCGTCGTCATCGCCCTCCGGCGAGCGCTGGCCGATCCCGAGTCGATCGTGCGGAGTCATGCGGTGTGGGCGGCGCGACGGCTCGGCCTCGATCGGTTGCTGTCACCCGTGGCGGACGATCCCGAGCCGACGGTGCGCGACGAACTGGCCGCGCCGATGCCATGATCCGGTGGTCGCGACGACCGTCGCTGCAGTAGACCTGGGCACCGTCCGTATGCATCATCTCCTCGTCACCAACGACTTCCCGCCCAAGCTGGGAGGTATCCAGTCCTATCTCTGGGAGCTGTGGCGCCGGCTCGACCCGACGTCGTTCACGGTGCTCACCACACCGCACGAGGGCGCCGCGGCGTGGGATGCCGACCAACCCTTCCGGGTCGAGCGGGTCGGAGAACGGGTGCTGTTGCCCACGAAGAACCTGACCCGCCGGATCGACACCCTGGCGGACGAGATCGGCGCCGACCTGATCCTGTTGGACCCCGCCCTTCCCCTCGGGCACGTCGGACCGAGTCTGCAGTGTCCCTTCGGTGTGGTCGTCCACGGCGCCGAGGTGACGGTCCCCGGACGGTTGCCGGGCGTCCAGTTGGATCTGCGGCGAACGCTCCGGGCCGCATCGCTCGTCGTCGCAGCCGGGCACTACCCGGCCGACGAGGCTCGCCGGGCCGCCGGCCGCGACCTGCCGGTCGTGGTCGTACCGCCCGGTGTCGACACCGAGCGGTTTGCCCCGTTGTCCGACGACGAACGATCCGCAGCCCGGGAGCACTTCGGACTCGATCCCGACGCCCCGCTGGTCGTCAGCGTCAGCCGCCTGGTTCCCCGCAAGGGGATGGACGTGCTGATTCGCGCCGTGGCCCGGGTCGCCGATCGGCTCCCCGAGGTGACGCTGGCCATCGCCGGCCACGGACGCGACCGAGCTCGGCTCGAACGGGTGGCGCAGCGCCACGGAGCGCCCACCCGGTTCCTCGGCCGGGTGGACGACGAGCAGCTCCCCCTGCTCTACGGCTGCGCCGATGCGTTCGCGATGTTGTGCCGCAACCGCTGGCTGGGACTCGAACAGGAGGGCTTCGGCATCGTCTTCCTCGAGGCCGCCGCCTGCGGCGTGCCCCAGGTGGCCGGCGCGAGCGGCGGGTCGGCCGAGGCGGTCGACCACGAGCGCACCGGCTTCGTCATCGACCCGGCCTCCGACGCGGTGGGCGCCGCGTCCGCACTCAAGCGCATCCTGACCGATCCGGTCCTCGCCGGGGATCTGGCCGAGGCCTCGCGGCACCGTGCGGTGACGGACTACTCCTATGACGGCCTCGCCCGCGATCTCGAGGCGGGCCTCGCCGCCTGGGCCCCCTGATGCCCGACACCGACGGATCCGACCCGTCGGAGGGAGCGGTACCCACGCGCTGGCTGCTCCAGCTGAATGCGGCCGCCACGACGGTGTTCAGCGTCCTGGCCGTCGCCGGGGTCACGCTGGGCGGGGCGTGGGTCGGGGTGCTCGTCGTCCTGAGCGCCGTGCTGTTCCTCGTGGGCTCGGTGGCCTGCCTCTGGGCGTTCGCCATCGCGGTCCGGCGCAGTCGGGAGGTGGAGATCGCACCCACCCAGCTGTACTTCCTGACCGGTGGATGTGCACCGGTCGCGGTCCGGAACCGGTTCCTGGTCCTGCTGGCCGTTCAGGTCGTGGTGGGCCTCGTCGCCGCCAGTATCCGCCCGTTCACCGGCGTGGCCTTCGGCATCCTGGTCCCCATGTTCGGGCTGGGCGCATCGGGGCTGTGGGCGGCCCGAAACGGCGTGTTCCCCGACCGGGTTCCGGCCGGCCGTGCCAAACGCTCGGACCCGGACGAAGATCGGCAAGAATGACCGCCGGAAGGCAGCCGCGGGTCGAGGAGAGCGCGAGATGAGCGACGACGCCGAGGTCGACGAGGAGATCGACGCGGTCGAGCGTGGGACCGAACACCTCCAGGGTGCAGCCCGGGAGATGCTGTCGGCGGCCCGAGCGTTCCTGGATGCGGTCGAGGAGGTCGTCGAGGACCCCGATCGGATCAAGGAACTGGGCCACGCCATGGGAACGGTGGCGCAGCAGGCGGCCCGCGTCGGCCGGTCCGCCATGGCCGGCGAGTCGGACCCGCCTGGTTCGACCGAGGACGCCGACGAGGGGATCTCGACCACGAAAGCGAGGACGGCGAGCCCTCTTCTGAACGCCGTACGCAGGCGAGCGGGGCGGATGGGTCGCAACAAACTCGGTCGAATCCTCATCCGGCTTGCTCCGATCGCCGATAGTGTTTCGCTATGCGATTCCTGCGATACGGCGAAGACGGCCACGGCCTCACGCTCGACTTCCATCCCGACGTCACCGTCGTCTCCGGGCTTCGGTCGATCGAAGAGGCGCGCATCGTGCACACCCTTCGGGCCGCGATCGCCGGCCGGGCGGTCGATGTGCCGCTCGAGGTGGAGATCGACGGCGAGACGGTTCTGCTCGAAGCGGGTGACCGAATCCCGGAGGCCAATATCCACGCGCTCGACTGCATCGGCCAGGCCGAGCAGCTTGCCGAGTTCGCGGTGGAGTCCGACGATCCGTCGCCGACGCAAGCCCGTCGCTCAAGGCCGCCGACCGGGCCGTTCTCGTCCTGCGAGGAGTCCGTCGCAGCCACCCGGGCCCAACACGACCAGCTCTCGGCCGAACGGGACCGGGTCGAGCACGAGATCGAGATCGTCGAGCTTGCGCATCGAGGCCATGCGGTCGGAGACCGACGAACAACGGATCGTGTCGATGGCCGAACCCAGATCGAGCACCTCCGGAGCCATGTCGACTACCTGAGGGAGCTCCCCGGTCGACGAGCTGTCCATGCGTCCGAGGCACTCCGTCTGTCCGTCGACCCGCGCCCGATCGTCGATCCCCGCGCCGCCGCCCTCGCTGATCGGTGGGCCGATGTCGCCGGGCGGGCCGCCGCCCTCGAGGAACGGCTGAGTCGAGGAGGGCCGAAGCCCCGACGACTTCGCCGCTCGGATGGCGGCGGCACAGCGTGCCGTGAGCGAGGAAGAGGCGCCCCTTCGACCGGGTTCGATCGATCGCACGATCGCCGACCAGTTGGAGGCTGCCCACGAAGAGGTGATCGAGGCGGAGACCGAAGCGCCGTCGGTTCCTGGGCTCGAAGTCGGCCAAGCGCCTGGGAAGCGCACGTCGGAGGCCGAGCAGAGCTTCCTCGATCAGCTCGGATTCAGACCTGGACCGGCTATGTGATGGGCACGGTCGGCATGGACAGTGGCGACCGCGCCGAACGGCTTCTGGTTGCCCAGGACGAGCTGGCCGCCGTACAAGCCGAGTGGGATGCCGTCACGGCGGAACTGGCCGGCGATCCCGAGTACTCCGCACTTTTCCAGGAGATGGACCAGGTCTACGCCGAGGCGATCGAGTTCATCGGCTGGGAACCGGCCGACGACGTCGAAGCGACCCTCCGCTCCATCATCATCGAGCCGGACCCGAACGCCGATCCGGACGCGCTCGCGCTTCCAGCTCGTCGGCGCACTTCGCCGGGTCGGTGTGTCGATCGCCGACGGCATGGATCACATCGAGCTCAGCGAACGCGCCGAACGGGTGATCGAGTCGTTGGCCGAAGGAGCCGCCGTGGCCGACAGCAGGCCGAGCAGGCCGACCAGATCGCGGCCATGCTCGAGCGGGTGGAAGCCGACGAGGAGTCCATTGACAAGCTCGCCATCGAGTTGGGCGACGAGCTGTCGACCGACACCGCTGCACTCGAATCCCGGGCCGAGGAACTGGCGTCCGAAATCGCCCGGTCTGGATGAGCAGACTCGCCGACGCCGACGAACTGGTTCATGCGCGGCTGACCTTACGAGACACCGCCGTTGCAGCGACGCGGAAGCTCGCCGGCCAGGTGATGGACGCGGTCGCTGAGGTCGGAGCGCTCTCCGAGCCGGCCCAGATCGAGTACCTGGCCCATCGTTTTCGCAACCACCTGGAGGACGAGGACGTCCTGCCGCTGGTGCTCGATCATGCGTTCGCCGGATTCTCCGATATACTCAGAGGTGCTCGATCTGATCGAGGGCCAGCGAGGGGTCATCCAGACGATCCTCGTGACGTCACGATCCGATTCAGCGAATGGGCGTCCGAGCTGGGCGACACGAACGCGCTGGTCATCACGCCCTGACCCACCGCTACCCGAGCGCCATGGCGGGATCGCTCGCAGAGGACGATCTATCATCGCCCGTCGTGACTGCACCGACTGACCAGACCGTCATCGGAATCGACGTCGGGGGGACCAAGGTCCGCGGCCTCGCCTTCGACTCCGTCCGACCCGGGATGCGCTCCTGGCCGAGTCCCGGATCGACACACCCGCCGGGACCGACCATCTCGTCGAGGCGCTGCTCGAGACGGTGCGCCGGCTCGAGCAGCCTCCCGGCACACCGGTCGGCCTCGGCATCGCCGGCCTGGTCGACCGTTAGGTCGATTCCTGGTCGGTCCCGAACCTGCCCGGGGTCATCGATGCGCCGCTCGGTTCGATCTTGACCGACGCTCTCGATGGACCCGTTGCCGTGGTCAACGACGCATCGGCGGCCGCATGGGCCGAGTACAAGGTCGGCGCCGGCCAGGGATCGGCTGACTTCGTGATGGTCACCCTGGGCACCGGCATCGGTGGCGGCTTCATCTTCGACGGCCTGCTCTTCACCGGGAGCGCGGGGATATCGCGGCCGAGATCGGTCACATGGTCGTCGATCCCGGTGGGCTCGAGTGCCCCTGCGGTCGGCTTGGGCTGCTGGGAGCGTTACGCCAGCGGTGTCGGACTCGGTCGCATCGCCCGCGAGCGGGCCCTCGAGGGAGGCGTCGCAGCAGCCGTCGAGTTGGCGGGCGGGGATCGCCGAGGCAGGTGAAGGGTGAGCACGTCACGCCGCTGCCGCGGCCGGCGACCCCGATGCCCTCGCCGTGCTCGATCGGTTCAGCGAGTGGCTGGCCCTCGGACTGGCCAACCTCGTGGCGATCCTGGATCCGGATCGGATCGTGCTCGGTGGTGGCGTGATCTACGTCGCACGATCTCTTCGTCGAACCCACGCAGCGCCACGTCGATCGGGTCCTCATGGAGGCCGAGCACCGTCCCGCGGTGCCGATCGTGCCTGCCGCTCTCGGGCCCGAGGCCGGAGCGCGTCGGCGCCGGCCTCTTCGCCGCCGAGACCTGAGCGGGAGCCCGCAAGGGCGGACTCCGGAGTTCAGCGAATCCGAGCTTCGCTCCGCTGCTATCTGCTGAACTCCTTGCCCGCAATACGTCCGGAAGCTGCGGCGCGTCGGAACTACGCTCCGGGCATGGAGTTCCGACGGATCAACGAGCTGCCCCCGTACGTCTTCACCATCATCAACGAGCTGAAGATCGGCGCGGCGCCGGGCCGGTGAGGACGTCATCGATCTGAACTTCGGCAACCCCGATCTGCCGTCTCCGGACATCGCGGTCGAGAAGCTGGCCGAGGCCGCCCGGAACCCCCGGAACCACCGGTACTCGCTCAGTCGGGGTATCCCCAAGCTCCGCGCAGGCGGTTGCCGACATGTACCTGCGCCGCTTCGGTGTCGAGCTCGACGCCGAGACCGAGATCATCAACACGATCGGGGCGAAGGAGGGCTACTCCCACCTGATGTGGACCCTGCTCCAGCCCGGCGATGCCTGCCTGGTCCCGTCGCCCGTCGTATCCGATCCACATCTAGGCGCCGCTCTTCGCCGGCGCCGACGTCCGGGAGATCCCGCTGTCGACCGGCAGCGACTTCTTCGACGCGATGGTGCAGCGGCTTCGAGTACTCGTGGCCGCGGCCGCGGGTCATCGTGCTCTCGTTCCCCACAACCCCACCACCACCTGTGTCGACCTCGAGTTCATGTCGCGTATCGTCGACTTCGCCCGCGAACGCGAGATCATGCTCGTGCACGACTTCGCCTACGCCGACATCGGGTTCGACGGCTACCAGCCGCCTTCGATCCTCGAGGTCCCGGGCGCCAAGGACTGCGCCGTCGAGCTCTACTGCATGACCAAGTCGTTCTCCATGGCCGGCTGGCGGGTCGCGTTCATGGTCGGCAATCCCGAGGCCGTGGCCGCCCTGGCCAAGCTGAAGAGCTACCTCGACTACGGCACGTTCCAGCCCATCCAGATCGCGGCGACGGTGACCATGAACGAGGCGACCGACTTCCCGAGCGAGGTCAACGAGATCTACCAGAAGCGGCGCGACACGCTCTGCGACGGGCTCGATCGGATCGGATGGAAGATGGAGCCGCCCATGGGCACCATGTTCGCCTGGGCGCCCATTCCCGATCCGTACCTGTCCATGGGGTCGATCGAGTTCGCCTCGTTCCTGGTCCGCGAGGCCAACGTGGCGGTGGCGCCCGGCGTCGGCTTCGGCCCGGGTGGCGAGGGGTTCGTGCGGTTCGCCCTGATCGAGAACGAGCAGCGCATCGGCCAGGCGCTGCGGCAGCTGCGCAAGGCCCTGCCCGACCTGCGGCTGAGCCTGAGCGGCCGGCCGGCTACGACCGTCGTTCCGATGGCCGCCGTCAGGCAGACAGAACCGGACGGCCGCGTCGGCCACCTCGTCGACCGGCCGGCTGCCTGCCAGCAGGTACGTCTGGGCCAGGTGGTACGGTGACGCCGAGCATGGCGTGGACCATCAGGTCAGGATCGACGGTCGTGCGTCCATGGGTCTCGAGCGCTCGCCTCGATGTAGGTCCGGGCGTCGTCGACGGCGATGGCCTGGCCGACCCGGATGGCCGGGGCGAAGAGCTCCTCGGTCGCAGCGAACTGCACCAGGCTGACGAGCGGCCGGTTCTGGTCGGCCCACTCCATGGCGGCGCGGACGCCGGCGGCCACCTGCGCGAGCGGGTCCTCGAGGTCCGCGATCGCCGGCCTGCTGGCGGCGGCGGAGGTCCTGCTGGGCGCTCCGAGGATCTCGAGGAACAGCTCTTCCTTCGAGTCGAAGTACCAGTAGAAGACCCCCTTGCCGACGCCGAGCTCGTTGACGATCTCGGTGACCGATGTCGAGTGGTAGCCGCGATCGGCGAAACGACCGGTTCGCCACGTCGATCAGCTGGCGGCGCCGTTCGAGTCCTCGAGCGGTGAGCTGGCGGCCGTCATCGGTCGACGCCAGGCGCCCATGCCGACGGCTGCCGGGCTCGCACGGCGTCCAGCCAGCGCTCGTGACGCGGCGTCGGCGTCGGAGCGGTCGGCGTCGGCCCGGAACGCGAGGCGTCGACGGCCCAGTTCGCAGCGACCTCATCGGTGCTGGACCAGACCCCCTCGGCCAGGCCGGCGAGGTACGCGGCTCCGAGGGCCGTGGTTTCCTGGATGCTGGGCCGGGTCACCGCAACGCCGATCTGGTCGGCCTGGAACTGGAGGAGCAGGTCCATGACCGACGCCCCACCGTCGACCCGCAGTTCGGTGACCACGCGGCCGGATGCGGCGCTCATCGCGTCGATCACGTCCCGTACCTGGTAGGCCATCGACTCGACGACGGCTCGGGCCAGTTGGGCCCGGCCGGTGCCGCGGGTGATGCCCGACGATGGTGCCGCGGGCATACGGGTCCCACCACGGGCTCCCCAGTCCGGTGAAGGCCGGGACGAGGTAGACCCCGTCGGTGTCGTCGCAACGCTGGGCCAGCGGGCCGATCTCGGCGGCGTCGTCGATGATGCCCAGCCCGTCGCGGAGCCACTGGATGGCCGCGCCGGTGATGAAGACGGCCCCCTCCAGGGCGTAGGCGGTGCCGGGCGTCCCGGCGGCGATGGCGTCGGGGATGGTCCAGGCCACGGTCGTGAGCAGGCCCTCGACCGGCGGCGGGCACGTCGTCGCCGATGTTCATCAGCACGAACGAACCGGTGCCGTAGGTGTTCTTGGTCATGCCGGGCGAGAAGCAGGCCTGACCGAAGAGCGCCGCCTGCTGGTCGCCGGCGATCCCGGCGATCGGGACCCCGCCGCCACACGGGATGTCGTCGGTGGTCACACCGAAGCGGCCGGACGAGGGCAAGACCTCGGGGAGACACCGCGTCGGTACGCCGAAGAGGTCACACAGCTCATCGGACCAGGCGAGTGTCGTGATGTCGTACAGCATCGTCCGGCTGGCGTTGGACGGATCGGTGGCGTGCACCGCGCCACCCGTAAGGTTCCAGACCAGCCAGGAGTCGATGGTGCCGAAGGCCAGGTCGTCATCGGCGGTGACCCCGCCCTCGGTCAGGAGCCATTCGAGCTTGCTGGCCGAGAAGTAGGGGTCGAGGACCGAGCCCGGAGGTCGAGCGGACCAGGTCGAGGTGGCCGGCCTCGCGCAGTTGATCGCAGCGCTGGGCGGTGCGGCGGTCCTGCCAGACGATGGCGCGGTGGCGGGGTCGGCCCGTGCGGCGGTCCCAGACGACGACGGTCTCCCGTTGGTCGGTGATGCCCAGGGCGGCCACCGGCTGGTCGAGGCTCGAGCAGAGCTCGGCCAGGGTGGCGAGGACCGCCTCCCAGATCTCGGTGGGGTCGTGTTCGACCCAACCGGGCTGCGGGAAGTGTTGGGTGAACTCGCGGTAGGACATGCCGGCGGTTCGGCCCTGCTCGTCGATCGCGAACGAGCGGACTCCGGTGGTGCCGGCATCGATGGAAATCACGACGGCCATTCCGCAACCCTAGTGACGCCCACCGACCCCGGCCGTGGTCGAACTCGTGGGATGGGTACCGTCAGCCTTCGACGGTCTCGATGTCGCAGTCGGCCGGCGGATCGACCGGCTCGGGAGGGTTCTCGGGGTCGTAGTCGGGGTGCAGGGTGGGATAGTCGTCGACGGTCACACACCGGGATGCCGGCTCGCCGGTGTCGGTGAGAGCGCCGCGGGGTTCGCCCGCGATCCGGAACTCGATCCGGGCGCCGGGCCGGAAATCGTCGACGGTGTAGACGATCTCGGCGAACGCCCGACTCTGGGCGTCGCCCTCGAGCTCGACGAAGGCCTCGTTGAAGTTGAGCACCATGACGTCTTCGAGCACGCGCCGCTCGTAGCCGAGCAGCTCGGTCCCCTCGGGGATCTCGGTGCGGAGTCCCATCTCCTTCTCCGCCTCGGTCGTTCCGGCCAGGAGGGCGTCGACGACGCTGCGCACGGTGACCTCGGGCGGAACCTGCCGGCCACGGGCGACCAGCCGCTCGGATTCGGGCTCGGGGTCGAAGAAGTAGACGGCGACGGTCTCGGAGTCGGGGGCCGGCAGCGTGGTCGACGTCGAGGTCGGCACGAGTCCGGGGGGTTGGTCACCCAGGTCGATGGGAACGGCACGATCGTCGGTGGCGACCCCGCACGAGATCAACACGCCGATGAGCAGCAGGGCTGCGGTCCGTCTCATGCCATCACCTCGTCGTGCTGTTCGTGATGGGCCATCTCGTCCGGATGGGGGAGCGGGAGCGCGACGACGAAACGACCACCCTGCTCGCCGCTCGGCTTGGGTTCGGCCCACACGCTCCCGCCGTGAAGCGCCACGTGTTCGGCCACCAGCGACAGGCCCAGGCCCACGCCGGTGTCGGCCCCCCGGTTGCCGCCCTCGGTCCCGCGGGAGAAGCGGTCGAAGATCCGGTCCCGCTCGTCGTCGCCGATCCCCGGCCCGTCATCCTCCACCACGATGTATGCGTAATCGTCATCGCGGCCCAGGTGGACGCGCGACGCCCCGTCGGCGTACTTCTCGGCGTTGCTGATCAGGTTGGCCATCACCTGCACGAGGCGTCGCTTGTCGACATCGATGATGAGCTCCTCGACCGACTCGTCGACCTCGATCTCGACCGGATGATCGCTGGACACGCCGACGGCGGCTCGGACGACCTCGGTGAGGAAGACGGGCTGAAGGCTGAGGTGGGCGGCGCCGGCGTCGAAGCGCGAGATCTCCAGGAGGTCCTCGACCAGCTGCTGGAAACGGTCGAGGTCGGCGGTGAGCAGCGTGAGTGCGGTGCGGGCCCGCTCGGGGAACTCGTCCTCGCTGTTCTTGAGGACCTCGAGCGACGCGGTCAGGGTCATGACGCGGCGAGCGCAGCTCGTGGGAGACCTCGGACGCGAACCGGGCGTCGCGCTCGATCCGTTCCTGGAGGGCGCTGGCCATCTGATTGAACGAGACGACCAGCAGTTCGAGGTCGGCATCGGACGTGTCGTCCAGGCGGGTTTCCATCTGGCCTTCGGCGATGGCCCTGGCGGCCTCGCTGACGTCGGCCAACGGCCGGAGGGTCCGGCGGCTGGCCCACGCACCGATCGCGGCACCGGACAGGGTGGTGATGATGCCGGCGCCGGTGAGCGAGATGGCCAGGAGCCGGAGATTGTCTGTTGAGCTCGTCGAGGGGCACGCGCTCGTAGTACTGACCAGCACCCAGCTCCAGCGGTACGCCGACCGACAGCACCGTGTCGCCGTCGCCGGTCTTGTGGACCATACGGGCCGCGATCCCGCCTGCGACCGAGTCCTGGAGCTCGGCGGGCAGGGTCTCGATCGGGTCGCCCACCTCGATCGCGTCGGTGGTGAAGGCGCGACCGTCGGCCAACAGGATCGGAATGCCACCCTGGGGTTTGGGCAGGCCGTTGAGGAGATCGTCGACGCCGACGGACAGGTCCTCGGGCAGCCCGTTCTGGACCTGGATGGCGTTGCGGACGCACGCGGTTCTCGGCCGCCGTGATGCGTTCGCTGAGCTGGCTCTCGCGCGTGAGTGTCCACGTGACTCCACCGACGATGATGGACGAGCGAGCAGGCCGCCGAGTGCGAAGGCGATGGTGATACGCGAGCGGAGCCCGAGTCGGCGGGCCCGATCCAGGTGCGCGCTGTCGACCCACCCGGGGGAGTCATCAGGTTCCAGCCATTACTGCTGGAGCTTGTACCCCAGGCCGCGGACGGTCACGACGTGGCGCGGGTTGGCCGGGTCATCCTCGATCTTGGTGCGAAGCCGACGGATGTGGACGTCGACCAGGCGACCGTCGCCGAAGTATCCGTAGCCCCAGACCCGCTCCAGCAGGACCTCCCGGCTGAAGACCCGGCCCGGGCTGGCCGCCAGTTCGACCAGCAGGCGGAACTCGGTCTTGGTGAGGTGGACCGGCTCGTCGTTCTTCTTGACGACGCCCTTCGTCCGGCACGACCTCGAGCTCGCCGAAGCGCAGGTGGGTGATCGACGGGGTCGGTGGAGCGGGCCCGGCGGAGCAGGGCCCGGATCCGGGCCGAGAGCTCCTTGGGGGCGAAGGGTTTGGTGAGGTAGTCGTCGGCGCCGGCCTCGAGGCCGGCCACCACGTCGTGGGTGTCGGCCCGCGCCGTGACCATGACGATGGGCACGTCGCTGGTCCGGCGGATCGAGCGGCAGACCTCGAAGCCGTCGATGCCGGGCAGCATGATGTCGATGAGGACGACGTCGGTGGGTTCACGTCGAACGCCTCGAGGGCGTCCTCGCCGGAGTCGGCCTCGGTGACGTTCCAGCCCTCGTCTTCGAGGGCGAGTTTGACCGCGGTGCGGATGCGTTCGTCGTCTTCAACCGTCAGAATGCGCGTTCCCACATCGGCCATGGTGCCTCATGCGAGCGCGTATGCAGTGCATGGCGCGGATTTCTTGCATCGGCGCCGGTGGCGCCGGACTGCGCGAGTCGCTCCTCAGACCCCGATCGCGGCGGCGCCGGACCGGTCGAGCAGTGCCAGCAGCGGTTCGACCAGCGCCGGTGGCGCCGCCATGACCGAACCGGTGCGGGGCAGCCTCGCCGTCCAGCGATCGCACCGTGGCGCCGGCTTCGCCGGCGATGACCGAGCCGGCCGCCAGATCCCAGGCCGAGAGGCCGGCTTCGAAGTACCCGTCGACGCCGGCCGCGGGCCACCGAGCAGAGATCGACGGCTGCGGCTCCCATCCGGCGGATGTCGCGCGACGCTCGGGCAGGATCTCGACCAGCGTGCGGGCCTGGTTCGTCGGCGTCGATCGGCCGCGTAGCCGAACCCGGTCGCGAGCCAGGGCCTGATCGGAGGTCGGTGCACGTCGAGACCCGGATCGGCGAGCTCGTTGCAGAAGGCGCCGCCACCCTCGACGGCGGTGTAGAGGTCGCCGTGGACCGGGTCCGCCACCACCCCGGCCACCGGCTCACCGTCGAGCTCGGCCCCGATCGAGACGCCCCAGCCCGGATGGCCGTAGACGTAGTTGGTCGTGCCGTCGACCGGGTCGATGATCCACCGGACTCCCGTGGTGCCCGGTTCGGTCGGACCCCTCCTCGCCCAGGAGCGCCGTCGTCGGGTCGAGCGTCGAGGATCGCGTCCGACGATGAGGCGCTCCGCCGCCCGGTCCATCTCGGTGACCAGGTCGGTGCTGGTGGACTTGCGATCGACCGTACGCTGCCCGTCGACCGCGTCGAGAAGGACGCACCCCGGTCCGCCGGGCTGCGTCGGTGGCGACCGGCCAGCAGCGTGCCGAGCAGCGCGGCGCTCGCCCGCGGTCACGGCAGCGTGTCCTGGTCGCGCTCCTTGATGGTGTCCCACTCGTTCATCGCCCGCAGGGCCAGGACGGCCACCACGCCGGTTCCCGCCGCGAACATCAGCGCACCGAGCAAGCCCCCGATGCCGGCTTGCACGCGTGCAATCGCCCTCGCACTGCAGGTCGACGAAGGCGTAGCCGATCAGCCCGCCGCACATACCGGCGATGAGGATGCCGGAGAATGCGAACAGCCGGGCCCCGGTCGACGGGAGCGAGCTGATCGGGCTGGTGGCCGGCTGTCCGGG
Organism: uncultured Acidimicrobiales bacterium; assembly: GCA_963793475.1. GTDB lineage: Bacteria > Actinomycetota > Acidimicrobiia > Acidimicrobiales > CAWCAL01 > CAWCAL01. The sequence goes on along the minus strand of CAWCAL010000006.1, from coordinate 145,067 downwards.
GGAGGGGTGGTCGCCGTTGACTGCCACCCGGGGGATCGTACGGGCCCCGGCGGGTGGGACCAACTGTCGACTCCGCTGCGCGCTCGGCGCGGATACGATCTGCCGTGCGGACCCTCGTCGTGCTGCCGACGTACCAGGAAGCAGAGAACATCGAGCAGATGCTCGAGTCGGTCCGCAAGGTCGAGCCCGAGATGGACATCCTCGTCATCGACGACGGAAGCCCCGACGGCACGGCCGACCTGGCCGAGGCGGTGGCCGACGAGCTCGGACAGATCGACGTCGTGCGCCGCTCGGGCAAGCTCGGCCTGGGATCCGCCTATCGGCTCGGGTTCCGCCGAGGCATCGAGGCCGGCTACGACGCCATGGTCGAGATGGACTCCGACCTGTCGCACGATCCGACCGCCCTACCGCTGTTCAGCGAAGCGCTCGAAGCCGGGCGCCGACCTGGTGATCGGATCCCGCGTACGTGCCCGGCGGCCGGATTCCGGGCTGGCCCTGGGAGCGGCGGCTGCTGTCGAAGGCCGGCAACCTCTACGCCGATCGTATGCTCCGGCTGGGACTGCGCGACGCCACCGCCGGGTATCGGATGTACCGGGCCGATGCCCTGCGGGCGATCGATCTCGACACGGTGCATGCCGACGGCTACGGCTTCCAGATCGAGATGGCCTACCGCATCCTGCGGGCCGGCGGCAGCGTCGTCGAGGTCCCCATCACCTTCACCGACCGGCTGCACGGCTCGTCCAAGATGTCCCTGCGTATCGTCATCGAGGCCGATTCGTTTGGTGACCCTCTGGGGCATCCGCGATCGTGCTCGGTCGGCCCCCGTTCAACGACCAGCCAGGGAGTTCCCCATGACCGACCGCCCAGAGTCGAACGACAGCGAGTTGCCCGACGGCGACGCCGAGCCCGATCTGCCGCCTCTGGGTGACCTTCCGCCGGCCGACGTCCCCGCTCCCGAATCTTCGGCCGACGAGACGACCGAGATCGAGATTCCGCCTCCGCCCAGCCCTCCGGGATACGGCGCGGATGCCGCAGTGGAAGGCGAGCCTCCCGTGCTGCCGATCGAGCCCGCCGTGGCACCACCTTCGGATGCGGACGCGCCGTCGCCGGGAATGACGCCGCCATCGGCCCCGCCACCCCAGCCCGGATCACCACCGCCGGCCGCTTCGCCGCCAGCCGGGACTGCCCAGCCCGGCATGACCCCGCCACCGGCCGCGCCCATGCAGCCCGGAGCGCCGCAGCCCGGCATGACGCCACCGGGGACGACGCAAGGCGCTGTTCCGCCCGGCATGGGGGCCGCGGCCTCCGGCGCCGCAGCCGCCGCGGCACCGGGGTGGTATCCCGCCCCCGGCGGCCAGCGCTACTGGGACGGTCAGCAGTGGACCGAACACGCCGTCGCCGGTGCGGCGATCCCGCCGGGGACAATTCCACGGCCATGTGGGCCCACCTGTCTGCCCTGCTGATCTCCGTTCGTCGCGTGCGGGCTGGGCTTCATCGGGCCACTGGTCATCATGAACGGTCAGGGCAAAGCAGTCGGCGTACGTGCGCCATCACGCCGTCGAGGCGCTCAACTTCTCGCTGACGGTCCTGATCGCGTACATCGTCTCCGGCGTGCTGATCATCGTCGTCATCGGGATCTTCCTGTTGCCGGTCATTGCGATCGGGGCCCTCATGCTCCACATCATGGCGTCGATGGCGGCCAACCGCGGTGAGTGGTACCGGTACCCGGTCAACATCCGGTTCGTGAAGTAGCGGCACGCTCTCCGTGCACCCGGTCGAGACCGCAAGCGGATCGGTCAGTGGCCTCGATCGGGGTGCGGTGCAGGTCTTCCGCGGCGTGCCGTTGCCGGGCCCGACCGGTGGGGGGGCCGATGGCGTGCGCCGGTACCGCCCGCTCCCCTGGCCGACGTACGTGAGACGGCGTCCTGGGCGCCGGCCGCGCCGCAACCTCCCTCCCCGCTCGGGATCCAGGCGGGAGCAGCCCAGAGCGAGGACTGCCTGGCGCTCAACGTCTGGACTCCCTCCCTGCACGACTCGCTCCCGGTCATGGTCTGGCTGCACGGCGGAAGCTTCACCGGGGGAACGGGAGCGACCCCGTGGTACTCCGGCACACGCCTGGCCCAACGCGGTGTCGTCGTCGTCACCGTCAACTACCGGCTCGGTGCCCTCGGATTCCTCGACCTTGCCGCCGGTCGCGCCCGACCGATGGCCGGACGCCGCCAATGTCGGCTTGCTCGATCAGCAGGCCGCCCTTCGCTGGGTCAGGGACAACATCGGGGGTTTCGGAGGGGATCCACGACCGGGTCACCGTCTTCGGTGAGTCCGCCGGTGCCATGAGCACGGCGCTCCACCTGGTCATGCCCTGGTCCTCGGGCCTGTTCCACCGTGTCGTCATGCAGAGCGGAGCGCTCGCCGCACACCCGATCGCGCGAGCGGTCGGCCGAGGTCGCCGAGCGCATGGTCGCCCGCTGGGCGGAGCCGACCGGCTCGCGTACCTGCACCGCCGAGGAGGTCGTGGCGGCTCAGGTCGCCATCGCTCCCGAGATCCCCGGACCGCTCCCGTTCATGCCCACGGCCGACGGTGCCCAGATTCCCCTGCCGACCCGCTGAGCGCCCTTGGCGGGCGGATCAGCGGCGGGCGTCCCCGTCATCATCGGCACGACTCGCGACGAGATGCGGCTCTTCACCACGTTCGACCCGCGCGGTCGCCTCGGCCGAGCCCTCGGAGTCTGGAGCGGCGCTCGTGGGTCGCTCCATCGATCGACACGGGGCGTCGGCCGACCCCGCCGACGTGCTGGCCGCCTACCGCAGGCGGCTGGGCCGGGACGCTCCACTCGCCGACGTCGTCGGCGCGGCGATGACCGACACCGAGTTCCGCGTTCCGGCCTGCGAGCTGGCCGACCGGCAGTCGGCTCACGCCGACGTGTTCACCTATCTGTTCCAATGGGCCAGCGACGCGTGGGGCGGGCGACTCGGGTCCTGTCACACGCTGGAGATCCCTTTCGTGTTCGACAACCTCGGTCAGCCCGGCGTGGCCATGCTCGTGGGCGAGACACCCCCCGGCATCGCTCGCCCGAGGCATGGCGGATGCGTGGGTTCGCTTCGCCCGCGGCGAGCCACCGGATGTCGACGACGGCGAGGGCGTCGTGCCGTGGGCTCGCCACGATGCGGTCGAGCGGCCGGTCATGGTCTTCGACGCCCGCAGTCGCATGCGGCGCGATCCGCTGGTCAGGAACGAGCCATCTGGATGCGCTCGGCGGCCCACGCATGACGGGTGGCGGCATGAGGACCCCTCGGTGCGCGACTGGCAGGTGGGCGGTGCGATCGTCGAATCGCCGGGCGGCGTGCTCATGGTCGAGAACCGTCGGCGGCGGCGACCATGTCGATTGGAGCCCGCCCGGGGGCGTGATCGATCCCGGCGAGACGATGCTCGGTGGTCTGACACGCGAGGTCAACGAGGAGACCGGCATCACCGTCCGGCGCTGGGTGGGTCCGGTGTACGAGATCGAGGCGACCGCACCGGACCTGGAATGGAACCTCCGGGTCGAGGCTTACCGGGCGGCCGACTACGTCGGTGACCTCCAGGTCTGCGATCCCGATGGCATCGTCGTGTGCGCCGAGTACTGCCGGGGTGCGCTGCTCGAGCAACGGTTGGAGAGCAGCCCACGGTGGGTGTCGGAGCCGTTGGTCGAGTTCCTTCACCAGCGGTGGTCGGGAGGGCGGACCTTCCGGTACCGCGTGGATGGTGTCGACCTCCGCTCGCTCGTGGTCACCCGGTTGTGACCATGAGATTTCCGACCGCCCGTCCGATCCCCGGACGGGGCCTGTATCATGCAGCCGGAGAGATCCCCGGATCGTCCCCACATCCCCACCGATGCGATGTGCGCCAGGCGTGCGTTGTCCACGGTGGAGTGGTGTGCGAGACTGTCCGGAGACGGACCAGGAACGTGGACGACGACGGAAGGGGGAGAACCCGTGCCGCTGAGTGAAGACGAACAGCGCATCTTCAGTGACATCGCTCAGTCGCTGAACGAGTCCGACCCCGAACTGGTCAAGGAGCTCGGCTCCACCACGCTCTACTCGTACGCCCGTCGGAACATTCTGTGGGCGACCGCCGGCTTCCTGTTCGGCGCTGTGCTCCTCGTGCTTCTGCTGTCGGTAAACGTCGTGGCCGCCTTCTTCGGTGTCGTCGTGATGTTCGTGGCCGCGTTGGTCATCGTGCGCAACGCCCGTGTCGTCGGTCGGGCCGGCATGGAAGACATGGCCAAGACCCTCAAGGGCGGCAACCTCCGGGGCTATCTGGGTTCGGCCCGACGCGACGCCCCGCCCGAGGGCGACGAGACCCAGTAGCGATCTTCCCCCGCTTCCGTCGGAGCGCTGAGTCTTGGGGAAGAGCGCTGAGTGTTGGGGAAGAGCACAGTGTCGGGGAAGCTAGGTCCCGGGTTGGGGAAGCTCGAGCTCCCGGACGTTCGGTGCAGGAGAACGTCAGTGGGTCGGCGGCGGTGGACCCGGCAGTCGGGGGTCGACCCAACTCCGCAGGCGAACGCTCCGCGGGAACTGCTGATGCAGAGCGGTGCGCAGGCCGGCGGACGCCGTCTCGGCCGCGGCCGCGTCGTCGTGGTCGACACGATCGGCCGGTGCATAGGTCGCCTCGACGTGCAACGTCGCCAGCAGGGTCAGCTCGGCCCCGGCCTCGCCCAAGCTGGCGTGGACACGATCGGAGAACTCGAGGTGTGTCTCCGTGGGCCGGGACGGAATCCCCGCCAGTCGGAGATCGCGGTCGGCGCGCTGCCAGGCCTCGGCCACCCTCACCGGCGGGTCGGCGCTCAGGAGTCGTCGGTGTCCGTGACGGCGGATCCACCAGAGTGATGCGACGTACAGGGCGCCGGCGGTGATGAGTCCCCCCAACAGGATCAGCACGGTCGTGAGCCAGCCACCGCCCGACGCGTCGGTGGTGTCGACATCGACCGGACCCTGATCCTCCAACGGTTGCGCCGGCGGAGGGGTCTGCCCCGTCCCCGGGTTTGCCGTGGTCGGCACGGTCGTCGGGGTCGTGCCGGGCTCCTCGACGCCGGGGCTCAGATCCTGCGCTCCCGCGACCGTGTTGACCGCGGTCGACGTCGGATTCCCCCGCCCGGGGGTCGGCTCGAAGTGGGTCCATCCGACGCCGGCCAGATACACCTCGGGCCAGGCGTGGGCATGGCGGCCGCGGACGATGTACTCCGCCGGGGTTCCGGTCGGATCGCCGGTGGTGAACCCGACGGCCACGCGGGCCGGGATGCCGAGCGACCTGGCCATCGCCCCGAACGAGGTGGCGAACTGCTCGCAGTAGCCACGCTGCAGGGCGAGGAAATCCTCGATGCGATCGAAGCTGTGCCCGGCGGCCACGTCGACGTCGTAGGTGAAGGTACGCAGCCAGTCCTGGAGGGCCAGCGCCTGCTGGTAGGGCGTCGTGGCTCCTTCGGTTTGCTCGAGGGCGATCCGCCTCACCTCGGGGCTGAAGTCCGACGGGAGCTGGGTGAACCGGGCGGTGATGTCCGCCGGGACGGGCTGGCTGGAGGCGGCGTCGGCCGTGGCTCGGTCGGGTTGGGGAGATCCGCGAGGTGATGCCGTAGGTGGCGCCGGCCAAGTCGTCCTGCTCGTCGGCCAGGAGCAGGGTCGAACTGATCGGGTCGAAGAGCAGGTCCAGCTGGCTGTCGGCTGCGATCGGATCGAACGCAGCCGGCACCCAGTCGTCGGCCAACGAGATGACCTCGAAGGTCTGGGAGCTGACGAGCGTGGCGGTGTCGACCGAGTCCTCGGACGGGGGAGCTCGCCGGCGGCCTCGTCGAAGCCGCGCTCGAGGCGCCAGCGATCGTTCTCGAACAGATCCAGCGCCATGAGCCGCCAGTAGGACGGCGTACCGCTGGTGACGCGGAAGAGCTCGACGTCGGACTGGTTCACGAGGCGGGCCTGGATGTCGACCAGGGGGCTGATCGCGTTGCGGGGGGTGGAGCCGTCGCCGCCACCTCGCACGTCGATCACCGGTGCCGCCGTGGCGCCGGGAAGGCGGGGGGCGGCGAGCGAGCCGACCAGCACGACCGGGAGGAGCAGCAGTACGCCCGTCGTGATCGTGTGGCGGAGCCCTCGTGTTTGCCTGCCCGCGCAGCCAGGTGCTGTCCGCTGCGGACCGGTCGATCCGCTCGAGCATGACGAAGAGCCCGGCGGCGATGAAGAACGCTGCGCCGTGGACGATGGCGGCGGTGTCACCCGTGCGCGGCCCGAGGACGCCGTTGTAGCCGATCAGTGCCAGGGCGGGAATCATGGCCTCGATCGGCGAACGCGACCGGAAGGCCTCCCAGTCGGATAGTACGGCGATCAACCAGGCGCCGAGTGCGGCGGCGATCACGTAGCCGTTCAGCGAATCGACCGGCGCCACCGCGTTCTGGAAGAGGAACCAGGCGTCGTCGAGGTCGGTCGCGGCCGATTCGGCGGTGCTCGTCGTGGGGAGGACGATGAACCGCGTGGTGGCGTAGAGCGTCCAGGTGATGATGAGCACGGTCGTGAGCGCCGAGGCGAGGACCGCAACCGCGGCGCTGATCCGGCGACGGCGGGCGAGGGCCAGGATGAGGTGGGTGACGAGCAGCACCGGCACCGTGGTTCGCAACGGAGCGGTCGTGGCGAACAGCCGGTCGAGGCCGACGACGGCGACCGCATTCACGCCGACGAGAGCGATCTCGGCGGCCACGTGGGGGCGGGGTGAGGTGTCCGTCATGGCGAGAACGCCGTCGAACGGCCCCCCCGGGTCGACGCGGCCTCGACGGCGCGACCCCAGGCGGTGGCGAACGATCCGAACGGCTCGACGACCACCGCGTCGGGGTCGGCGCCGATCGGACCGGGGTCGTCGCCGGGTTCCAGGAAGATGACGGGCCGGACCGCTCCGAATCGGCTGCGAAGTCGCGCCGGCAGATCCAGTTCCTGAGCCCTCAGCCGGGCGATGAGCACCAGCGTGCCGCCGCCCTGCGATTGGCCGAGGCGCTCGGTCAGCCCACGCAGGCTACGGCGGGGGACGGGGGTGACGACGGCGAGATACTCCATCATGGCGGTGATGGCCACGCGACCGGCCACGAAACCGGTGTCGTAGCCGTCGGGGCTGACCAGGCGGACCAGGTCGTCCTGCTGCCGATGGATGACGCTGGCGGCTGCGCTCACCGCTCGTTCGAAGACGTCGCCGTCCATGGTCTCGGAACGGGTGTCGAGCAACACGGTCGTTCGCCGCTGCCACGGCAGCTCGTCCTGGCGAACGATCAGTTCGTCGCGGCGTGCGGTGGCCCTCCAGCTGACTCGGCGAAGATCGTCACCGGGAACGTACGGTCGTAGGGCGTAGAGGTCGTCCCCCACCCCGCCGAGGCGGTGGCGGTGGTCGCGACCCGACAACGGGTCGTGTCCGCTGGTGGCCGGGACCCGCTCGAGATCGTCGACCCGGGGCAGCACCGTGAGGAGGTCGGTCCCGGCCGTCGTGCGGCGGCGCCAGGTGAGACCGAACGGATCCCCGTGGCCGACCTCGAGCGGTCCGACGGTGATGAGGCCGCGACGATCCGTCGGGAGGCGATAGACCGCTCGAGAGCGCGTTCCCGGCGCCAGCGGGGCGAGACGGACGGACGCATCACCGGCGCCTTCGACCACGTCGACGACCCGGAGGACGGGCGTGGCGTGCCGACCGGTGTTGACGATCTCGACCGACACCTCGCTGGTATCGCCGACGTGCACACGGTCGGGCTGGACGGTGCGGGCGATCTGGAGATGGGGCCGGGATCGAACGCCGGCGAGCAGCGTCACGACGATGAGGCCGAGCAGCGCGAGACCGACGACGGTGATCTCGAGGAGTGCGAAGACCCGACCCACGGCGACCAGACCGACGCCCAGCAGCACCGCCCCCCAGCCGGCCCGGGTCACGGCGCCAGCGGCTTCGGTGCGGTGCTCAAGAGGAGCTCGGTCCGGCGGGAACCGGGACCTGCCGGAGGATGTCCTCGAGCACGGACGAAGCGGAAACGCCGGAGAGCTGGGCCTCGGGACGCACGAGGAGGCGATGGCTGAGCACCGGACCGGCCACCGCCTTGATGTCATCCGGAAGGACGAAGTCGCGACCGGCGCGGGCGGCGCGGCGCTCGACCGACCCGTTGCAGGTTGAGCGAGGCCCGGGGCGAGATTCCCAGCGCAAGCTGCGGGTGGCGGCGGCTGGCGTCGGCGAGATCGACGATGTACTGCTGCACCGGCTCGGACGCGTGGACGCGGCGGGCTGCGTCGGCCATGGCCTGCACCGCCGAACGGTCGATGATCGGTGTGAGATCGTCCAGGGTCGAGTGGTCGCCGTGGGTACGCAGGATGTCCAGCTCGGCCGAGCGGCTCGGGTACCCGACCGAGATCCGCATGAGAAAGCGGTCCAGCTGGCTCTCGGGGAGGGGATAGGTCCCCTCGTGCTCGATCGGATTCTGGGTGGCGATGACCATGAAGGGTTCCGGCAGCAGGGTGGTCTGGCCGTCGGTGGTGACCTGGCGTTCGGCCATCGACTCGAGAAGGGCGGCTTGCGTCTTCGGCGAGGCTCGATTGATCTCGTCGGCGAGCACGATATTGGCGAAGATCGGCCCGGGGCGGAACTCGAAACTGCTGTCGTGCCGGTTCCACACCGTGACGCCGATCACGTCGCCGGGGAGGAGATCGGGCGTGAACTGGATGCGGCCGAACGAAGCGTCGACCGACGGGACAGCGCCTTGGCCAGGCTGGTCTTGCCCACGCCGGGGACGTCCTCGATCAAGAGGTGGCCCTGGGCGACCATGCAGAGCACGATCAGCTCGATGACGTCCCGCTTGCCCTGGATCGACCGCGGCGACGTTGTCGGCGACGGCGTCGAAGAGGTCGGAGAACGTGGCCGGTGGACGGTCCGTGGCTTCTGCTGTCATGGGCCTCCTGCCTCGCGGTGGGACCAGCGTATGGAGCCGGGGTTCGGAGACAGCCACCGCATCGACCACGACATGCCGGCCGTGTCGGGTCGGGCGGCCGGATCGGCTCGAAACGCCGATGCCCGGTCGCCCGAGATCGCCCTCGCCGTCGACGTCGGCGGAACGAAGATCGAAGCGGCGCTGGTGGACCGGCGACGGCACGGTCACCCGCAGGCAACGGGTCGCAGACCGGCGGCGATGACGCCGAGGCCCTCTACGGACGGGTCGTCGAGGTCATCGGTGACCGGGGGCGTGCCCCGATCACCGTCTGTGGCGTCGGATGCGGGGGTCCGATGACCCCGGGCGGCGAGCTGGTGTCGCCATTGAACATCCCGCAGTGGCGTCGGTTTCCCTTGCGGGCCCGCCTGCACGAGCTGCTGGGCGTCGAGGTCCACGTCGACAACGACGCCAAGGCGTTTGCTCTGGGCGAGGGTTGGTTGGGAGCGGCCGCAGGGGTGGCCAACTTCATCGCCATGGTCGTGTCGACCGGAGTCGGCGGTGGGATCGTCCTGGACGGGAAGCTGCTCGAGGGTGAGACCGGCAACGCCGGTCACATCGGACACGTCGTCGTGGAACCCGACGGCTTCGCCCTTCCGGACCACGTGCCGGGCGTGCTCGAGGCCGAGGCATCGGGAACCGCCATCGCCGCCATCACGGGCGTTCCGGCGCAGGACGCGTCGGCGGAGGTGGTCGAGCGAACCGGCCGCCTGGTCGGTCGGGCCGTGGGGTCGGTCGCGAACCTGCTCGATCTGCGCCTCGCCGTGGTGGCGGGATCGGTGGCCCTCGGATTCGGAGCGCCGTTCTTCGCCGCCGCGCAAGCCGAGATCGACCGCGTCGCCGACCTCGATCACTCCCGGGGAACCAGGATCGTCCGGGCCGGGCTGGGCGACGAGGGGCCCCTCGTCGGAGCGGCCGCGGTCGGGTTCCGGGGCCGGGGTTTCGACCCGCTGGCCTGGGGAGCGGAGCAGACGTAGCTCGATCCGCTGCGGCGACCGTACGATGACATCATGCACCCCGTCGCGAGCCCCGAAGCCGAGCAGTTCCGAGAGAAGGTGCAGGCGTTCCTGGCCGAGCACCTCCCAGCCGGCTGGGCCGGAATCGGGTCACTCGAGGGTGACGCCCTGTTGACGTTCGTCAACGAATGGCGGGTCACCCTCTTCGAGAACCGCATGCTGGCGCCGGCCTGGCCGGCCGAGTACGGCGGTGGCGGACTGTCCTCGACCGAACAGGTCGTCCTGGCCGAGGAGTTCTACCGGTCCGGCGTCCCCACCGGCGGCACCAACGATGCGTTCTCGATCGGGATGATCGGCAACACGATCCTGCAGTGGGGAACCGAAGAACAGCGGGCCCACTTCCTCCCGCGGATCCTCTCCGGCGAGGACGTCTGGTGCCAGGGCTACAGCGAGCCCAACGCCGGGTCCGATCTGGGTGGGTTGGGCTGCAAGGCCGAACTCGACGGCGACGAGTGGATCATCAACGGTCAGAAGATCTGGACGTCGGCGGCGCAGATGGCCAACTGGATCTTCGTCCTCTGCCGGACCGATCCCGACGCGGTCAAGCACAAGGGGATCACGTTCCTGCTCTGCCCGATGGACCAGCCCGGCGTCGAGGTGCGGCCCATCGAGATGCTCTCCGGTGACTCCGAGTTCAACGAGGTGTTCTTCACCGACGCACGCTGCGACAAGAGCAACGTGATCGGCGAGGTGAACGGCGGATGGGCCGTCGCCATGACCCTGCTGGGCTACGAGAGGGGGGAGGCCGCCGCCGTCGTCCCCGTCATGTTCCGTGAGGAGCTGGACCGTCTGCTGGCGCTGGCCGAGTCCACCGGCGCCGATCGCGACCCCGTGATCCGCCAGCGGCTGGCCGACTGCCACATCAGGGTCGAGATCATGCGATACCTGGGAATGCGGGCCCTCACCGACTTCCTGGCCGGCCAGCATCCCGGTCCCGACGCCGCCATCACCAAGCTGTACTGGAGCGAGTACCACAAGGTCGCCACCGAGCTCGCCATGGACATCCTGGGACCGGTCGGCATGGTGCCGACCGGGCGCGAGCCGTCCAACTCGTTCCAGACCGACGACCCGGGGACCGACCCGCTCGGCTCGGCCTCCTGGGTCGGAACCTTCCTCAATGCCAGGGCCGGCACGATCTACGCCGGGAGCTCCCAGGTGCAACGCAACATCCTGGGTGAGATGGTCCTGGGACTTCCCAAGGAGCCCCGCGGCGAGCGGCTCACCTGGAAGGAAGAGCAGAGCCGCTCGTGATCCGTGCCGTGCGGTCGCTGCTGCTGCGACCGGACCTCTGGCCGACTGCGCTCCGTCAGTTGTCCCGCATGAGCCGGCCGGGCGCATGGCGACGGCCTCCGTTCCTCCCTCGGCCCGACCCGGCGTACGCCCGCTTCCGCTCGGTCACCATGTACGGGGACGCGGACCGTGCCGTCGACGGCCGCGACCTGGTCACCTACCTCGAGTGGTGCCGGTCGATCGAGCCACATCTGGAGCCCCGACGGCATTTTCGCGGCCCGTGACCAGCCTCGGCGGATACTCTCGTGCGCCATGAGTCGCGCCCTCGTGCTCAACGCCACCTACGAACCGCTGTGCGTCGTCAGTGAGCGGCGCGCGGTCGTGCTGGTCCTGGGGCAGAAGGCCGACATCATCCACGAGACCGACACCCTGCTGCACAGCGAACAGCTCACCATCGCGGTGCCGTCGGTCGTGCGCCTGCGCTACTTCGTGCGGGTTCCCTTCCGGCGGCGCGCACCGCTGACCCGCCGGGCCGTGTTCCTCAGGGACGGTCACCGGTGTCAGTACTGCAGCCGTCCCGCCGAGAGCATCGACCACGTCGTCCCCCGCAGTCGGGGCGGCACCCATTCGTGGCGCAACGTGGTGGCTGCGTGTCGGCGGTGCAACTCGCAGAAGCGGGATCGCATGCTCGACGAGACGACGATGCGGCTCCGGGTCGAGCCCCGGGAACCGGATCGCCTGAGCTGGGTGCGCGTCGCAGCGTCGTCGCCGCGTGCCGGAGCACTGGGAGCCGTACCTGGCGCAATCGGCCTGACCTCGTTGCCCGACGCGTCCTGGTCCGTTCGATCGATCCAGGGTTCCGTCGCGGAGCTCCTGGCGGCGACGGACGACCCGCGGCACCTCGAGTCGGGGCGACGGCTCCTCGCCTGCACGCCGACCGACCGGGCGTTGGTGTTGGGCAGCTCGCAACCCCCGCCCGTCGCTCCGCCGGCCGGCGTACCGGTGCACCGCCGGCGGAGCGGGGGAGGGGCGGTCTGGATCGAGCCGGGCGGGCTCACGTGGCTCGAGCTCGTCGTGCCGCGGGGTGATGCGCTCTGGCAGGACGACCTGAGCCGATCGTTCGACTGGCTGGGCCGGGTCGTGGCGCAGGCGTTGACCGACCTGGGGCAGACCCCGACGGTCGTCGACGGTCCGGCCGTACCCGGACCATGGGGCCGCACGATCTGTTTCGCCGGGCTCGGACCTGGTGAGCTCCTGCTGGGCCATCGGAAGGTGGTCGGGATGAGCCAGCGCCGGACGCGCCACTGGAGCCGGTTCGGTGTCGCCGTCCTGCACCGCGACGTCACCACCCGCTACGCCGAGCCCTTCGAGGTCCCCGAGGCCGATCTGACCGCCATCCGCGACGCCATCACAACCGTCCCCGAGCCCGGCCTCCTCGACGCCGTAGTGGGGAACCTGCCCTAGAAGACGCAAGGCTGCGGAGCGGTCTCTTTTTGGCCGGCGATAATCCGCCGGCCTGGCTTCGCCATCCGGGTGTCACGGGTGGTGCTGCTGCGCCTGGCGGCTCCGCAGCCTTGCGAGGCGGTCTCTTTTTGGCCGGCGATAATCCGCCGGCCTGGCTTCGCCATCCGGGTGTCATGGGTGGTGCTGCTGCGCCTGGCGGCTCCGCAGCCTTGCGAGGCGGTCTCTTTTTGGCCGGCGATAATCCGCCGGCCTGGCTTCGCCATCCGGGTGTCACGGGTGGTGCTGCTGCGCCTGGCGGCTCCGCAGCCTTGCGCCGGTTTCCCTGTGCTGGCACCCTCATCGGGGAAATGTGGGGAAAAAGGGGCACGAGGGTTGACAAGTGGGGAGAAGTGGGGAATAGTGGCGGCAACGTGAACGTCAGGACGAGGGGTCCTCGACGGGAACGGGCACCGCAGGCCACGCGATGCCGGAAAGACAGGCCATGTTCGTCGGAACGTTCGATCGCACGATCGACGCAAAGGGAAGGCTCGCCCTTCCCCCGAAGTTCCGGAGTCGCCTGTCCGACGGCGGATACGTGTCCACCATGCGGACCTGCCTGGGCCTGTGGACTCCGGAGGGATTCGAACAGATGGCCCAACGGCTCGAGGAGCTGGCACAGGAAGGCAAGCTGGACCAAGCGGTCCCGCGGAACTTCTTCAGCTTCGCAGAGGACGTCAGCGTCGATGCGCAAGGTCGCATCACGCTGCCGAACCGACTGCGGGACAGTGCCCACCTCGATCGTGAAGCCGTGCTGATCGGTCGCAACACCCGGGTCGAGATCTTCGCTCCCGGGGCCTGGCAGGAACAGGAAGACACGGCCGCGGTGGCCTCGGCCTTCGAGGCCCTGGCCCTGTGAGTCACTCAGCCACACCGCAAAGGAATCGAACCGTCCCTACATCGCTCATGTGCAGCCTTCCGGCCAGCGAGATGGAAGGCCCCTACTCCGCCCGCTTCCCATCCAGCCCGCTCGGGGAGACATCCCGACGTGCGTCCGCTGGTCGGGAGGCTGCAGATGAGCGATGGGGACAGCCCCGACTCCACGCGGCCTGACAACGAACGGATCGGCCGCCATGGGGGCAACGATGACGACGAGCGCGGGCGCAGACGCCTTTCGCCACCTGCCCGTGCTTGCCGCCGAGGTGAACGATCTCTTCGGTCCGATTCCGTCCGGGCTCGTCGTCGATGCCACCGTCGGGGGCGGCGGTCATGCCGCATCGTTGCTCAGCAGCCATCCGCAGCTCCGACTCCTGGGCCTCGATCGAGACGCCACCGCCGTGGCGGCAGCGCGCGAGCGACTGCGACGGTTCGGCGATCGTGCTGAGGTCGTCCATGCCCGGTTCGACGAGATTCCCCGACTGCTCGACGATCGCCCCGACGCCAGGCTGGTGGGCGCTCTGTTCGATCTCGGCGTCTCGTCGCCGCAGCTGGACTCGGCCGACCGGGGATTCAGCTACCGCCACGACGGTCCGCTCGACATGCGGATGGACGCTCGACAGACCCTCGACGCCGCAACCGTGGTCAACACCTACCCGACCGAGGATCTGGCCCGGCTGATCGCCGAGTACAGCGACGAGCGCTACGCCGGGCGGGTGGCACGGGCGATCGAGCGCGGCCGGCCCATCACGTCGACCAAGCGACTGGCCGACATCGTCCGGGATGCGATTCCCGTACCGGCCCGACGCGAGGGGGGCCATCCTGCTCGCCGGACCTTCCAGGCGATCCGCCTGGAGGTCAACCAGGAGCTTCCCGTGCTCCGCACCGCACTGGACGCCGTGTTGCACCGACTCGTCCCCGGTGGCCGGTGTGTGGTGCTGAGCTACCACAGCGGCGAGGACCGGATCGCCAAGGAGCTGTTCCGTTCGTGGTCGGCTCCCCGTCCCCAGCCGGCCGGGCTCCCGGTCGAACCCGAGGCACCGCCGGCCGATCTGGTCCACCGTGGGGTGGTCGTGCCCTCCGCCGAGGAGCAGGCGGAGAATCCGCGCGCCAGCAGTGCTCGCCTCCGCGCGATCGAGATCACCACCGGTCCGCAGGACGTCCGATGACCGCCGTCGCCCGGACCCGCTCGACCGGTCGCTCCCGTCCCGACCGGCGTCACCTCGGTGTCGTTCGTGAGGACGGGGTGCAGACCCTGTCGGCGCTGGCGGGAACCTTCGCCGGCGTGGGGGTCGTCTTCGTGGTGGCCGCGCTCTTCGGACTGGCCATCGCCCACACCATGCTGGCTCAGGGCGAGGACCGGATCGTCGAGATGGATGCCCGGCTCGACGTCGCGGCCGAACGGAACCGTGAGCTGAGTGCCGAGGTGGCGGCCCTCGAGGCGCCCGAACGGGTCGAACGGGAAGCGGAGGGTCGACTCGGCATGGTCCGACCCGAGCAGGTCCAGTGGCTCCTCGAGATCGATCCCCACACCGAGCTCGACCCCGGCAGCCTGGGCGAACTGACGACCGATCCGGGAGCGCCGTCGTCGTGAGCGCCGGAACCGTCACCTTCCTCAACCGGCCCCGCGCCGCGCGGCCCCGTCCGACCGTCGCCGTGCAGCGTTCCGTCACCGCCCGGCGCATCGTCGCCGTGCTGGCCGTGATCGTCGTCGTGTTCGGTGTGGTCGGGTATCGCCTCGTCCAGGTCCAGGTGATGGCCTCGGAACGCTATGTCGAGTTCGGGTTCGACCAGCGCAGCACCACCCGGGAGCTGTCCGTCGATCGGGGTCCGATCCTCGATCGGGACGGCAACGAGCTCGCGCTGAGTGTGGTGCGGTCCTCGGTCACGGCCAACCCCAAGCTCATCGCCGAGCCGGCCGAGGCGGCTCGCCGGCTGGCGCCGCTGCTCGGCGTGCCGGTCGCCGAACTCACCGCCGACCTCTCCGACGCCGACCGGAGCTTCGTCTACCTGGCTCGGAAGATCGACGAGAACGTCGCCGAGGCGGTCGCGTCGCTCGAGATTCCCGGCGTCGCATTCGAGGACGAGCCGATGCGCACCTGGCCGGCAGACGGGTTGGCGCGTTCCGTGGTCGGATTCGTCGGGACCGACAATGTCGGGCTGTCGGGACTGGAGCTCCAGTACGACGCTGCGCTGTCCGGTCTGGCGGGCGAGGAGACCCTCGAGAGCGATCGTTCGGGGCGTCGCATCCCGACCGGGGCCAGTTCCGAGCGGGCGGCACTGGCCAGCTCGGGTCTCATGCTGACCCTCGACCGGTCACTCCAGTTCGAGGCCGAACGCGTCCTGGCTCGGGCGGTCGAGGACACCGGGGCCCGCGGAGGTATGGCGGTCATCGCCGATCCGCACACCGGCGACATCCTGGCCATCGCCAACATCGGTCGGACCGAGAGTGGGGAGGTCGGCACGTCCGGCAACAACCTCGCACTGACGACCGTCTTCGAGCCCGGATCGGTGAACAAGGTCATCACGGTCGCGGCAGCGCTCGAGGAGGGGCTCGTCGAGCCGGCCTCGATGCTGTCGGTTCCCGACCAGCTGACCGTCTACGACTACACCTTCTCGGACCACGACCCGCACGCGACCGAGTCGTGGACCGTCAACGACATCGTGACGAACTCGTCCAACGTGGGCACCATCCTGCTGGCCCGCGATGTCGGGGCCGACCGACTCGACCAGTACCTGCGACGGTTCGGCTTCGGTGAGCGGACTGCGCTGGACTTCCCGAGCGAGTCGGCCGGCATCATGCTGGACCGGGAGCACTGGTCCGGTACCTCCATCGGTGCCATCCCGATCGGGCAGGGTGTGGCCGTGACGGCGATGCAGATGCTCGACGTCTACAACACCATCGCCAACGACGGCGTGGCCCAGCCGCCCCGGCTCGTGTCCGGCGTGACCGACGAGGACGGTGTGATCACGACGCTCGACCCGGTCGAGGGAACCCAGGTCGTCTCGGCCGAAACCGCCACCCAGCTCCGGGCGATGCTGGCCAACGTCGTCGACTCGGGGACCGGTACGGCGGCGGCGGTCGACGGCTACACCGTCGCCGGCAAGACGGGAACGGCACGCAAGCCCCAGGCCACCGGCGGGTACGCCAACGAGGACGGTGGCTTCGACTACGTGTCCACGTTCGCCGGCTTCGTTCCGGCCGACGACCCACAGCTCTCGGCCATCGTGGTGCTCGACGAGCCCGAGACCTCGATCTACGCCAGCGAGACGGCCGCGCCCGTGTTCGCCGAGCTGGCCCAGTTCTCCCTCCGGCACCTGGGCATCGCCCCGGCCGACGTCGGGTTCGCCGCCGTCGACGTTCCCGAGCCCAGCGAGGGTGTCGGCGCGACCGAGGGGAACGACATCAGCGTGCTCGATCGCTGATGCAACTGGACCGGCTCGTCGACTCCCTTCGATCGGAGTCGATCGATGCGAGGCTCGAACCCGGCTCGGCATCTGGGGCGCTCGCCGTTGCGGGCGTCGCTCACGACAGTCGGGCGGTGGCGCCGGGAGATCTCTTCGCGTGCGTCGTCGGTGACCACTTCGACGGCCACGAGTTCGCTCCTGCGGCCGCTCGCTCCGGGGCGCGGGCCCTGCTCGTGCAACGCCGCCTCCAAACAGAGATGCCCCAGATCGTCGTGCCCGACGTGCGGGCCGCGATGGGCCCGGCCGCCGCGGCGGTGATGAACCACCCGTCGGGCGACCTGACGATGGTCGGGATCACCGGAACGAACGGGAAGACGACGGTCTCCGAGATGGTGAAGCGCGGCCTGGAGGAGGCCGGCCGGCGCTGCGCCCTGATCGGCACGCTGACCGGGGCTCGCACGACCCCGGAAGGCCCGGAACTGCAGCAGCAGCTCCGGAGCCGGGTGGAGGAGGGGTTCGACGCAGTGGTGATGGAGGTCTCCTCCCATGCGCTCGAGCTGCGCCGGGTGGATGGCACCCGATTCGACGTCGCCGCCTTCACGAACCTGGGTCAGGACCACCTCGACTTCCACGGGACGACCGAGGCCTACTTCCGGGCCAAGGCCCGACTCTTCGAACCGCAGCTCAGCGATCGGGCCGTGATCAACACCGACGACCCGCACGGCCGACTCCTGCGGGACACGGTCGAGATCCCAACGCTCGCGGTGGGGTTGGAAGCGGTCGAGGGCCTCACTCATCAGCCGTGGGGCAGCACGTTCAGATGGAGCGACACCGAGTTCCGGGTTCCGCTGGCCGGCGCCCACAACGCCTCCAACGCGCTCGTGGCCGCCGCCGTGTTGACCTCGCTCGGGGTGGAAGCCGGCACTGCGGCCGACGGGATCGCCGCCACCGCAGCCATCCCGGGGCGATTCGAGCGCGGTCGACCACTCCGGGCCGCTCTCCGTGGTCGTCGACTACGCCCACACCCCCGACGCCCTGGAGGCGGTCCTGCGCGCCGCTCGGGAACGTACGGCCGGGGACGTCATCGTCGTCTTCGGATGCGGTGGGGACCGAGATGCTGCGAAACGTCCCATCATGGGTCGGGTCGCGACCGAGTTGGCGGACCTGGTCATCCTCACGAGCGATAACCCGAGATCGGAGTCACCAGCTGCGATCATCGAGGACGTGAAGCGCGGAGTTTCGTCACCCGAGGGCGTCGTGGTGGTCCCCGACCGGGCCGAGGCCATCGGCGAGGCCATCGGTCGCGCCCGGCAGGACGATCTCGTCCTCATCGCCGGCAAGGGCCACGAGACCACCCAGATCATCGGTGACCGGGTCCTCGAGTTCGACGACCGGATCGAGGCCGGGCGCGCCATGGACACCAGAGCGGACGAGGACACCGACCGGTGACACGCCTGCTCATCGCCGCCGCACTGGCTTTGGTCACCGCGCTGCTCGGCACGCGTCTGCTGATCGTGCTGTTGCGTCGTGCCGCGATCGGCCAGCCGATCCACGAGGACGTGCCCGAGGGCCACATCACCAAGGCCGGTATCCCCACCATGGGAGGGTTGGCCATCGTCGGCGGTGCGGTGATGGGGTACGTGGTCAGCGACCTGTTCGGCGGGATCTACACCCGGAGCGGGATCATCGTCATGCTGGCGATCGTCGGGGCGGGGTTGGTCGGTCTGCTCGACGATTGGCTGAAGGTGTCGCGGGAGCGCAACCTGGGCCTCAACAAGCGGGCCAAGACCTTCGGTCTGCTCGCCGTGGCGATCGGCTTCTCGCTGGCGATGGTCAACCTGACCGATGTCCACACGATGGTCTCGTTCACCCGATTCGATCATCCGGGCTGGGAACTGGGTGACGTCGGCTGGGTGCTCTGGGCGGTGCTGCTCATCTACGCCACGTCCAACTCGGTCAACCTCACCGACGGGCTCGACGGCCTCGCCGCGGGCTCGGGTGTGTTCGCCTTCATGGCGTTCCTGGTGGTCGGCTTCTGGTCCTTCCGTCATCCCGAGATCTACCAGACCAACCATGCCCTGGACCTGGCCATCGTCGCCGCTGCCATGTTGGGTGCCTGCGCCGGTTATCTGTGGTGGAACGCCGCCCCGGCCCAGATCATCATGGGCGACACGGGCTCGCTCGCCATCGGCACCGCGCTGGCCGCCCTGGCGCTCGGGCTGAACGTGCAGCTCCTCCTCGTCATCGTCGGCGCCATCTACGTCGCCGAGGCCAGTTCGGTCATCATCCAGGTCGGCTTCTTCAAGCTGACCGGCAAGCGCGTGTTCCGCATGGCGCCGATTCATCACCACTTCGAGCTCAAGGGGTGGCCGGACACCTGGGTGATCATCCGGTTCTGGATGTTCGCCGGGTTCGCCGTCGCCCTCGGACTGGGGATCTTCTACCGCGATTTCACGGTCGTGGAGATCCTGCCGTGACCACCACCCTCGTCGCCGGCGTCGGCGTACAGGGTCGAGCGGTGGCCACGGCGCTGCTCGACCACGGTGAGCGGGTCGTGGCCGCCGACGACGCTCCTGCCGCCGACGCGGTGGCCGCGCTCGCTCGACGCGGTGTCGCGGTGCACGAGTCCCCGGATGCGGTCGAGTGGGCTCGGCTCGTGGACGAAGCCGACCGCGTCGTGCCCAGCCCGGGACTCCCCGAGAGCCACCCGCTCTTCGAGGCCGCCGACCGGCGGGCCACGCCGATCCGCAGTGAGCTCGATCTGGCCCGGGCCTGGGACGATCGCCCCGTCGCAGCGGTCACCGGCACCAACGGGAAGACGACGGTCACCACGATGCTGACCGAATGTCTGGAGGCCGACGGATCCCACGCCGTGGCCGCCGGCAACACCGATCTCCCCCTGGTCACGGCCATCGCCGACCCTTCGGTCGAGGTCTTCGTGGTCGAGGCGTCGTCCTTCCAGTTGGCCCGAACGGCCCGATTCGCGCCGGCGGTCGCCGTGTGGCTCAACTTCGCGCCGGACCATCTCGATCTCCACCGATCGGTCGATTCCTACCGCGCGGCCAAGGAGCGCATCTTCCGCGACCTCGACGCCACCAGCGTCGCGGTGGTGAATCTCGACGATCCCGCCGTCGCCGGAGCGGACACCGCGGCTGCACGCCGGGTCACGTTCGGCCTCGAGTCGGGTGAGTGGGCGGTCCGTTCCGGCCAGCTGGCCGGTCCCGGCGGCCCGGTGATGCCGGTGGCCGACCTGCCGCGGCGCCTGCCTCACGACATCGCCAACGCGCTTGCGGTGCTGGCCTGCGCCGACGCACTCGGGGTCTCGAGCGACGCGGTGACGTCGGTGCTGTCGACCTTCGAGGGGTTACCCCACCGCGTGGCCTACGTCGGCGAGGATGGCGGCGTGCGCTGGTACGACGATTCGAAGGCCACCACGCCCCACGCGACCGTGGCGGCCCTCGACGGCTTCGACTCGGTCGTCCTCATCGCCGGGGGGCGCAACAAAGGGGTGGATCTCGGCCCGCTGGTCCATCGGGCCGTTCGTGCCGTCGTCGCGATCGGCGACGCGGCCGGCGAGATCGAGCAGGTGTTCGCCGGTTCGGTCGACATCACGGTCGCCTCCACCATGCACGACGCCGTGATCGCGGCGGCCGAGCTGGCCCGCCCCGGCGACGCGGTGCTCCTGTCGCCGGCCTGCGCGTCCTTCGACTGGTACCGCTCGTACGGTGAGCGAGGCGACGACTTCGCCCGCGAGGTGCGGCTGGTGACGGGAGGCGAGGCGTGAGCGGCAGTTCCGCCACCCGTCGTCGAGCGCCCAAGAGAGCGACCGTGCGGTCGACGACCGCACGGTCGCTGACCCGTCGCAAGCTCCACGGCCATCGGACGACACCGTTCGTCGGGCTGCTGGCCCTGGTTGCGGTCCTGTGCCTCGGGGGACTGGTCATGGTGCTGTCGGCCTCGTCGGTGGCGGCGCTCGACCAGCTCGGCGACTCGTACTACTTCTTCAAGCGCCAATTGGTGTGGCTCCTGATCGGCACGGTGGCGATGGTGGCGACCATGCGGCTCGACTACCGCACGTGGCGGCGCTTCGCCCTCCCGGCGGTCATCATCGCGATCATCGCGCTGCTCCTGGTCCTGGTCCCGCAGATCGGGATCTCGGTCAACGGGTCGCGCGCGGTGGCTCGGCGCCGGACCGTTCGCGATTCCAGCCCTCCGAACTGGCCAAGCTGGCCGTTCTGCTGTTCAGCGCCGATCTGCTCGCCCGCCGCGGCACCCGAATGGCCGAGGCCCATCTCACCATCCGGCCGGTGCTGGCGGTCGCCGCCCTGCTGACCGGGCTGGTCGTGATCGAGGACCTCGGCACCGGGATCGTCCTGATGGTCACCGTGATCGGCGTCCTGTGGATGGCCGGCGCACCGGCCCTTCAGCTGGCCGGGGTCACCGCCGGATTCGTCGCTGCCGGGGCGGCACTGGCGCTGTACGAGCCCTATCGCCGGGCCCGGCTCACCGGGTTCCTCGACCCCTGGGACGACGTGCAGGGAACCGGTTGGCAGACGATCCAGTCGTTGGTGGGGGTCGCATCCGGTGGGGTGTTCGGGGTCGGCCTGGGCGCCAGCCGGGCCAAGTGGGGATTCCTCCCCTTCGCCCACACCGACTTCATCTTCGCGGTGATCGCCGAGGAGCTGGGCCTGGTCGGCGCGCTCAGCGTGGTGGTGATGTTCCTCGCCTTCGCCTTTCTGGGCTTCCGGGTGGCTGCGCAGGCACCGGACCGTTTCGGATCACTCCTCGCAGGCGGGGTCACGCTGTGGATCCTCATGCAGGCCCTGGTCAACATCGGCGGCGTCCTCGGACTGTTGCCGGTCACCGGGGTCACGCTGCCGTTCATCAGCTCGGGTGGCTCGTCGCTGGTGGTCACGATGGTCGCGACGGGCATGCTGCTGTCGGTCGCCCGGCACGCGAAATGACCGCGGCGTCCGAGGTCTACGCCGTCATCGCGGGCGGCGGCACCGCAGGCCACACCGTTCCGGGCATGGCGATCGGGGCCGAGCTCGCGGCCCGCGACCGGGGCAAGGACGCCGTGCTGTTCGTCGGCAGCGAGCGCGGCGTGGAGCGTGAGATGGTTCCCGAAGCCGGATTCGAGGTCGTCCTGCTCCCCGGCCGTGGGATTCAGCGCCGGCTGACCCTGGAGAACGTCGGCGCGCTCCTCGGCATCGCCCGAGCGGTGATGGCGGCGTTCTCGCTGTTGCGTCGCGTCCGGCCGCGCGTGGTCGTGGCGATGGGCGGCTACGCCAGCGTGCCCTGCTCGGTCGCGGCCTTCCTGCTGCGCATCCCCATCGTCGTCGCCGAGCAGAACGCCGTGCCCGGCCTGGCCAATCGGATCACGGCTCGATTCGCACGGGCATCGGCGGTCAGCTTCCCCGATACCGGACTGCCCCGCGAGGTCGTCACCGGGAACCCGGTCCGGCCCGAGATGCTCGAGGTCGACCGGGCGCGGGGCCGCGATGCCGCCGAGCAGCGGCTCGGTATCGAGCCGGACCGGCAGGTGGTGGTCGTGTACGGCGGCTCGCTCGGGGCCCTCAAGCTCAACGAGGCGGTGCTCGGCTCGCTCGACGCACTCGCCGATCGTGGCGATCTGGCGATCCGGCACGTGGTCGGGTCCCGGGATCACCCCACGCTCCGCTCGAGGGTCCCCGATCTCGAGCCCGGCGGACTCCAGTATCAGATGGTGGAATTCGAGCGGGACATGCCAACGGTCCTGGAAGGCGCGGATCTGGTGCTGAGTCGGGCCGGCGCCACCTCCGTGGCCGACTTCGCCGCGCTCGGCGTCCCGTCGGTCCTGGTTCCCCTTCCCGGGGCTCCGGGCGACCATCAGACCGCCAACGCCAGGGTCATGGCCGACGCCGGGGCGGCCGTACTGCTTCCCGACGACCAGGTGTCGGCGGAACGCTTCACCGAGCTCGCCACCGGGCTGCTCCACGACCATGCCCAGCTGGCCTCCATGAGTCGGGCGGCCGTGCGCCTCGGTCGCCGCGACGCTGCGGCGCTGGTGGCCGACCTCGTCGAGGAGCACGCTCGTGCCTGAGCTCGACCTCCGCACCCCGCAGCGGCTCCATGTGGTCGGCATCGGCGGTGCGGGGATGAATGCGATCGCCACGGTGCTGGCCCAGATGGGCCATACGGTGTCCGGAAGTGACCTGCGTGACGGTCCGGGTCTGGATCGGTTGCGCGCCATGGACGTCGAGATCCACATCGACCACGCCGCCGACAACCTGGGCGAGGTCGACGCGGTCGCCATCTCCACCGCCATTCCCGACCACAACGTCGAGGTGGTCGAGGCGCAGCGGCGGGGGATCCCGGTCCTGCGGCGGGCCGAGGTCCTGGCCGCCGTCGCCCGCACCCGCCGCACCGTCGCGGTCGCGGGGACCCACGGGAAGACCACCACCAGCTCCATGCTGGCGCTGGCGCTCATCGACGCCGGGTTCTCCCCCTCCTTCATCATCGGCGGCGAGGTCAACGAGATCGGCTCGGGGGCGTCGTGGGGCTCGGGGGAGTGGTTCGTCGTCGAGGCCGACGAGAGCGACGGCACCTTCCTCGAGCTCCCGCGTGCCGCCGCCATCGTCACCAACGTCGAGCCCGACCATCTGGAGCACTACGGCGGGTTCGACCAGTTGCTGGCGGCGTTCACCGCCTTCCTGGACAGGACCGACGGACCCTGCATCCTGTGCGCCGACGACGCGCACGCAGCCGACCTCGCGGCCGCCACCGGCGCGATCACCTACGGCACCGGCGACGGAGCGACGTACCGGATGACCGACCTTCGGAGTGACCGGGACGGAAGTCGATGGGCCCTCGGGGGCCCATCCGGCCCCCTGGGAACGTTCACGCTCGCCGTTCCGGGCGCCCACAACGCGCGCAACGCCGTCGCCGCCGCCGTGACGGCGATCGAGCTGGGTGCCGATCCCGACGCCGTCCGGAAGGCCATCGCACGCTTCGCGGGCGTCGCCCGACGCTTCGAGGTGCGTGGCGAGACGGCCGGCGTCACGTTCGTCGACGACTACGCCCATCTACCGACCGAGGTCTCCGCCGCCCTCGACGCGGCCCACGATGGTGACTGGGAGCGCGTCGTCTGCGTGTTCCAGCCCCACCGCTACAGCCGTACGGCCGCAGTCGGCGCCGAATTCACCGACCGCTTCGATCGGGCCGACCTCGTCGGGATCACCGAGATCTACGCTGCGGGCGAGGTGCCTCGGCCCGGCGTCTCCGGTCGGCTGGTGCTGGACGCGATCCAGGGCGGAGCGCACCCACCCCGATCGGTGTGGCTCCCTCATCGCGACGACGTCCTCACCTGGCTGGTGGACGAGCTGCAGCCAGGCGACCTCTGCCTCACCCTCGGGGCGGGCGATCTCACCTCGATCCCCGACGAGGTCCAGGAACGGCTCCGGGAGCGGTCGTGAGCGCAGCCCGGACCGCCGCGCAACGGCTGGCCCGGTTCGCGTCGGCCGACCGGCGGCTCGGACCGCGGACGACCTACCGGGTCGGCGGATCCGCTGAGGCGGTGATCGACGTCGCATCGGACGAGCAGCTGGATGAGATCGCGACGGTCATCGCCGAGACCAGCGGCCCCGGTCCTGGTGCTGGGCAAGGGCTCCAATCTGCTGGTCGCCGATGCCGGATTCGACGGGATCGCGTTGCTGTTGGGTGATGCCTTCGCCCGGGTCGCGATCGACGGGACGGTCGTCCGCGCCGGCGGGATGGCCGCGCTTCCCGTCCTCGCTCGCCAGTCGGCCGGCGCCGGCCTCACCGGCCTCGAATGGGCCGTGGGCGTTCCGGGGTCGGTGGGGGGCGGCGTACGGATGAACGCCGGCGGCCACGGCAGCGACATGGCCGCCGCGCTCCGCGAGGTCGAAGTGGTGGACCTGGCCACCGCCCGCCGGCAACGGGTCTCGGCCGACCAGCTCTCCTTGGGCTACCGGTCATCCGACCCTGACCGATCATCAGGTGGTCGTCGAGGCATGGTTCGACCTGCGGCCCGGCGACGCCGAGGTGGCCCAGCAGGAGATCGCCGAGATCGTCGGGTGGCGTCGGGAGCATCAGCCGGGCGGAGCCAATGCCGGCTCGGTCTTCCAGAATCCGCCCGATGATTCCGCGGGTCGACTGATCGACGTCGCCGGAGCGAAGGGCCTCCGCCTCGGCACGGCTCGCGTCTCGGAGAAGCACGCCAACTTCATCCAGGTCGACGAGGGCGGATCGGCCGACGACGTCTTCCGGTTGATGGAGCGGGTCGCCTCCGTGGTCCACGAGGCCACCGGGGTGGCGCTCGCTCCCGAGACCCGACTGGTCGGATTTCCCGAATGGGAGCGGGTGTGACCGGTACCACGGCGACACGGTCGCGGATCGATCCCCGGATCGCACAGCGCCGACGCTCGGTGGCGCTCGAACGGACCCAGCACCGCCGCCGCATCGTCGCCGGCGTCCTGGTCGCCGCCGTGGTGGTCGCGGCCCTGGTGGCACTGACCCGCTCGCCGGTGCTCGACGTGGACGTCATCGCGGTGCAGGGTCCCGCCGGCTCGGCGGAGCGCGACGCGGTCGCCGCCGCCGCCAGCGTGGCGCTCGGCGATCCGATGGTGGACCTCGACACCGATGCCGTCGGGCGCGGGGTCGAGCAGATCGCATGGGTGCGATCGGCCGAGGTGAGCCGGCGCTGGCCGGGCACCGTGGTGGTCGAGGTCGAGTCGAGGGTGGCCGTCGCTGCGGTGAACCGACAGCCCCGAGGGTCGGACCCGGCGTCCGTCGCCTCGTGGTCACTGGTCGACGGCGACGGCGTGATCATCGACGTGGTCGACGGGGTACCGGTCGACCTGCCCCGGCTGGTGGGCGGGACGGCCGACGGCTCGTTGGGGAGTCGGGTCGGCCCCTCGTTCGGGCCCGGGCTGGCCGCGGCGGGAGCGTTTCCGGACTCGATGGCGCCGGCCCTCGATCATCTCGCGGTGACCGACCGTGGTGTGGACGTCGTGATGGGGCCCCGGGGGTCGCTGACGGTCAACGTCGGGACCGGCACCGACATCGACGCCGCGTATCGCTCCTTGGCCGCGCTGATCGAGGCGGATCACCTCGGCTGCGCCACGGCGGTGGATCTCGAGGTACCCGATCGTCCCTTGTTGACGCGGGATCCCGATTGTCCATAGCCTCGTACGTTCGAGGTCAACCGTAGGTCTACCTCTCTCGACCTGTGGTCGACCGTCAGGTCGAGAGGCGCGAACCCCCGTCCGTCACGAGATCACCCTGCCGTGCCACCACCCCGGTGACCGGCTCCTGCCTGTCAGAACTGGAGTTGCCCACATGGCTACCTCGAATCCACAGAACTACCTCGCCGTGATCAAGGTCGTCGGCATCGGCGGTGGTGGAGTGCAACGCCGTCAACCGCATGATCGACGGCGGCCTGAAGGGGGTCGAGTTCATCGCCATCAACACCGACGCCCAAGCCCTGCTGATGAGCGACGCCGACATCAAGCTCGACATCGGGCGCGAGCTGACCCGCGGCCTCGGGGCCGGAAGTGATCCGGAGATCGGCCGGCAGGCGGCCGAGGACCATCGGGGGGACATCGAAGAGGTGCTCACCGGCGCCGACATGGTCTTCATCACCGCCGGCGAGGGAGGCGGGACCGGCACCGGCGGCGCGCCGGTCGTCGCCGAGGTTGCCAAGGGCCTCGGCGCCCTCACCATTGGGGTCGTGACCCGGCCCTTCACGTTCGAGGGGCGACGTCGCTCGGTCCAGGCGGACCAGGGCATCAGCCGGTTGAAGGAGAAGGTCGACACGCAGATCGTCATCCCCAACGACCGCCTGATCAACATCGCCGACGAGAAGACCACCATGCTCAACGCGTTCCGGATGGCGGACGACATCCTGCTCCACGGGGTCTCCGGCATCACGGATCTCATCACCACCCCGGGCTTGATCAACACCGACTTCGCCGACGTGCGCATGGTGATGACCGACGCCGGATCGGCCCTGATGGGCATCGGGACCGCCTCGGGCGAAGGTCGGGCGCAGAACGCGGCCCGGGCCGCCATCGCGAGCCCGCTGCTCGAGGCCTCCATCGACGGGGCTCGCGGGATCCTGCTCTCGATCGGCGGGGCCAGCGACATGGGTCTGTTCGAGGTCAATGAAGCGGCCGAGATCATCCACGAGGTCGCCCACCCCGACGCCAACATCATCTTCGGCACCGTGATCGACGACGAGATGGGCGACGATCTGAAGGTGACCGTCATCGCCGCCGGCTTCGACCAGTGGGACGGCGAGCGTCCGATGCCGGTGGACGACATCCCGTCGGTCTTCGGCGATGATGATGACGATGACGACCTCGAGGACGACGACGACTTCGACGTCCCTTCGTTCCTCAAGTAGAGCGCCGGGCGCCGGACGACCCTTGGATCGCGTCGTGCTCTCGGCCGGACCGGAGTTGGTCGCAGCGTGCCGCTTCACCGACGCCGACGACGGCGACTTCCGAATCGACGCGCCGGCCGCCCAGCTCGATGTGCGTCGCCGCCGGATCAACGCCGCGCCGTGGACCTGGCTGACCCAGGTGCATGGCGCAACCGTGGTGTCGGTCGACCGGCCGGGTGACGGCGCGGGAACGGAGGCCGACGCCGCGATCACCTCCTCCGTCGGTGCGCCCCTGGCGATCCAGACCGCCGACTGCGCGCCGGTGCTCCTGGTAGGCGATGGGGTCGTCGGTGCCGCCCACGCCGGCTGGCGTGGTCTCGTTTCCGGGGTGCTCGACGCGACGGTCGCCGCCATGAGGAAGCGGACCGATGCCGATATCCGAGCCGTCGTCGGACCGCACATCTCGGCCTCGGTCTACGAGTTCGGCGCGGCCGACCTCGAGACGCTCGTCCGCCGCTTCGGGTCCTCGGTCGCGGGCGCAACCTCTGCGGGCGCGCCCGCGCTCGACGTGGGCGAGGTGGTGAGGATCGCCCTCCACCGCTCGGGTGTCACCGACGTACGTTCGATTGGCGGGTGCACCGGATCATCGACGCGATGGCACAGTCACCGGGTCCGGGGTGATCGGGCCCGCCAGGCGTCTGTGATCTGGCTGGAGGAGGCATCGTGACGCTGGCCGAAGACCTGGCGTCGGTTCGGGCCGAGATCGCCCGCCGGGCTCCGGATCGCGACGTGACGCTCGTGGCCGTGACCAAGGGGCACCCCATCGGTGTCGCCCGAGCGGCCTACGCCGAAGGCCTCCGGATTCTGGGCGAGAACTACGCCCAGGACCTGCTGGCCAAGGCTCCGGAGCTGCCCGAGGACGTGCGCTGGCATTTCATCGGCCGACTCCAGCGGAACAAGGTCAAAGCGCTGGCCGGCCATGTCGCGCTGTGGCAGAGCGTCGACCGGGTGTCCCTGGTGCGCGAGATAGCGAAGCGAGCGCCTGGTGCGGCGGTGTTGATCCAGCCGAATCTCTCCGGGGACCCCACCAAGGGCGGATGTCCGCGGGACGAGACCGCAGCGCTGGTTGCCGAAGCGACCGAACGCGGCCTCGAGGTGCGCGGCCTCATGGGTGTGGGCATCTTCGGGGACCGCGGGGCCACCGGCCAGGCCTTCCGCTGGCTGATCGCGACCGCCGATCGGCTCGACCTGCCGGTCCGGTCCATCGGCATGACCGACGACCTCGACCTGGCGTTGGAGGCGGGATCCACCATGGTGCGGGTCGGGCGATCACTCTTCGGCGAGCGACCGACCGGGCCGCCGAGCCCACCTTGATGGGCTACGACAACCCGCGGACCCTACACTTGCACGCCGGAGGACAACCGATGGCATCTCTCATGCGAAAGACCCTGCTGTATCTGGGCCTCGCCCCCGATTCGGAGTACGAGGACATGGGCCAGTACGACGACGCCCCCACGACGGAGGCGGCGACCCGCCTGATCCCACCGCAGGCCGTCAAGCAGCCTGCGGCAGCGGCGGTGCCCTCGGCAGCGGCCCAGGAGCAGGACGATGCGGCCTCGGCGATCCGTACGATCAGCCCGGTCCAGACGCCGACCGTCGCCGGCAGTGCCGGTGTGCCGGCGTCTCGCCCCGAGGGCGACGCCCGCACCGCACGCCCGTCGGTGGTGCGGCCCCTCCCGGTCGCGCGTTTCGTCCCGACCCCACAAGGTCGCACCCCAATCCTTCGACGATGCGCAGCTCATCGCCGACCGCTACAAAAACAGTCAGGCGGTCATCGTCAACCTGCAGGGCGTGGATCAGAACCTCAGTCGCCGGATCATCGACTTCGCCAGCGGCCTGTGTTACGGCATCGGCGGCCAGATGGAGCGGGTCGCCAACCACGTCTACCTTCTGACCCCGGCCGATGTCGAGGTCCCCGACGAGATGCGCGGCGGCGACCTGGACGGTGGCGGAGCGTGACGCGTTGATCTGCCTGGCCATCAACCTGGCCATCCTCGTCTTCTTCCTCCGAGCCGTGCTCAGCTGGTTCCCCTTGGAGCCCGGCGGGGTGATGGCCAGGGTGAACGGCGCGCTGTTCACGGTCACCGAACCGGTCCTGGCGCCGCTCCGGCGCGCCATTCCCCCGGCCGGTCGGATCGATCTGTCCTTCCTCGTTCTGATCTTCGGGCTCTTCCTCATCGCGGTGGGTGTTCGGCTGCTGACCCCGCCCCGCAGGGCAATGGCAACGATGTGGACCGCGGCCCAACTACCATGCGCGCATGGACGTCACGCCCCAGCTCCTCCAGGACATCGAGTTCCGCGAGAAGGTTCGCGGCTATCACCCCGACGACGTCGACGACTTCCTCGAGCGTGTCGGCGTCGCCTTCTCCGAACTCGTCGACCGACTCCGGCAGGCCAATGACCGTGCCGACGCGGCCGAGACCGCGCTGGCCGAGCGAGGCGAGGTCGACGAGTCCGCCCTCACCCGGACCCTCGTGCTGGCCCAGCGCACGGCCGATGCGGCCATCACCGAGGCCAAGGCCGAGGCCGAACTGACCCTCGCCGAGGCCAAGAGCGAGGCCGACCGCCTGGCGGCCGAGGCCGAGGCCGAGGCCGAACGAATGGTCTCGAAGGCCCGGAGCGAGCGGGACGAGCTGGTCCGCGCCGCCGAGGCCGACGCCCGAGCCCAGGCCGCCGCCGCCACCGGCCCGATCGAGGACCAGATCGCCGAGCTCGAGGCCCGGCGTGACGCCATTGCGGCGCAGTCCGGCGGGCTCGAGTCCTGGCTGGCCGCACAACGCGTGAAGCTCGAATCGGTCGCCACCGACCTCCAGGAAATTCTCGACGATCCCGAGCGGCTCCGAGCCGACCCGGCTCCGGCCATCGAGCAACCGAGCGTGGCGGAGACCGCGGGGAGCAGCGCGGGCTTGACCCTGGTCGAGTCCGAGACCGACGTCGGCGCCGCCGAGTCATCCGTCGTCGACGCCGTCGACGCCGTCGACGCTGAGGCGGACCCGACCGAGCCGTCCCACGAGGAACCCGCGTCGTCGGACGAGGCCCCCGTTGGCAGCGGAGGAGACCACGCTGAGAACGTTCCGGTCGGCGCCGATGCCCAGCCCGTGCTCGGTCTCACCGCTGAGGTCGAGGCCGAGGACGACGTCGACGCTGTCGACGCCGGGGCGGCCGCCGAATCCGATGACGATGCCCACGCTGGTTCCGATGACGATGCCCGCGCCGGCGACGGTGCCTCCGCCCACGACGATGACGACGACCCGGATGCCGAGCCCGAGGCACTGATCGTCGACCTCGATGCCGTCGATGAGGACGACCTCGAGGATCGACCCAGCCGGGTCTCGGTGGTGCGGTCGTCGGTGCAGCCCGACGGAACCGAGGTGGTCGACGAACCCACCGCTTCGAGCGACTCGTTCCTCGAGGAGCTCCGGCGAGCGGTCGAGGCACCGACCGATCTCGTCGAGAGCGAAGAAGACCGTGCGCTCAGCGCGTTCTTCGAGCACGAGGACGAAGAACCCAAGCGCCGTTTCGGACGGCGTCGATAGGCCCTCCCGGCCTGCGCCCCGAGGCGTGGGTGGCGGGTCGTTGTAACGGCCGTGCCGCGACCATAAACTGTGGCGCTCTCTGAGCAGCAGCGTTCGCTGGTCCGCCCCGACCGGCAAGAGGGAGCGCCCACCATGGCGCAGTCGTCGAAGAAGAAGCAGTCGGCCGCAAAGAAGCCGGCGTCGAAGAAGACTGCGTCGAAGTCGACCAAACGCGGTCGAGCGGAAAGGTGGCGAAGAAGGCCGCGTCGAAGAAGCAGAAGGCCGCTGCCAAGAAGGAGACCGGTCCCGCCAAGAAGGCGGCTGCGCCGGAGAAGAAGGCCAAACGGCCGGCGTCCAAGAAGACGTCGAAGGCGAAGGGTGGGAGCACGGCCAAGTCCGGCACGGCGACCAAGAAGAAGTCGGCCGCGTCCCGGTTGGACAAGAAGTTCCTGGCCGCGCAGAAGGCCATGCTGCTCGAGGAGCGGGCCAAGTACCTCCACAGCGCCGACATTCTCGAGGCCGAGGCCGACTCGTTGCTCGAGGCACGAGAGCCCGGCGACGTGCAGTTCGACGAGGAATCCGGCGAAGGGGACACCCTTGCGGTCGAGCGGGAGCGAGACCTGGCGTTGAGCGCCCAGGCCCGCGCCGCCGTGGGGCAGATCGATGCGGCTCTGGAACGCATCGATGACGGTACGTACGGCGTCTGCGTGGTGTCCGGCAAGCCCATTCCGAAGGAGCGGCTCCAGGCCATTCCCTGGGCCGCCGAGCGGGTCGAGTTCAAGGCCGGAGGGATCCGGCGCTGACGTCCGAGGCCGCGCCGGGGCTCATGACGGCACCCAGCCAGGGCCGCCACGCCCGCTGGTTCTACGTCGCCCTCGCCGCCATCGTCATCCTGGTGCTCGACCAGGTCACGAAGTGGTTGGCGATCAACCTGCTCGACCCGGGTGACCCGGTTCCCGTCGTCTGGCTCCTGCAGTTCAATCTGACGGGGAACACCGGAGCGGCCTTCAGCCTGGGGAGCGATCTGGGGCCGTTCATCGCCATCGCCGCCGTCGCAGTGCTGTTCCTGTTGGCGTTGATGGGGCGTTCGCTGCAGCGGCCGGCCTCCCTGATCGCAATGGGCGCCGTGCTGGGCGGAGCGGTCGCCAACCTGGCCGATCGCCTCTTCCGAGCGACCGACGGGTTCATGAGCGGAGCGGTGGTCGACTTCATCGACCTCCAGAAGTGGCCCATCTTCAACGTGGCCGACATGGGCGTGGTGCTCGGCGCCATCGCCCTGGTGTTGTGGGGCGCCACCGAACCCGAGCCCGACGCTGAAGGCGCCGACCCGGACTCGGGGAAACCCGACACCGACGCCGAGCCGGGCCCCGACACCGAACCCGCCGGTCCGGTGGAACCGGAGCCGGATCCGATCGATCGCTGAGGCCGGGCCCCGTTGACTCCGCACGAGGTCACCGAAGCGACCATCTCCGAGGCGCTCGACCAGCAGCGGGTCGACCGTGTCGTCGCCATCGCCGTGGACGTCAGCCGGGCGGTCGCACGTGCGCTGATCGAGCAGGGTGCCGTGCGATTGGACGGTGTGAGCGTCACGCAGGCATCGCGTCGGGTGACCGCCGGCTCGGTGCTGCAGGTCGACTACCGGCCCCGGGCCGAGATGTTGCCGTTGGCCGACCCCGACGTCGCGATCGAGGTCGTGTACGAGGATCCCGAGGTGCTCGTGGTGGACAAGGCGGCGGGTGTGGTCGTCCATCCGGGCGCCGGGAACGCAGACGGCACGCTGGTCAACGGACTGCTGGCGCACTATCCGGAGCTGGCCTCGGTCGGCGACCCGGCCCGCCCGGGCATCGTGCACCGGCTGGATGTGGGAACCACGGGATTGCTCGCCGTGGCGCGGACCCAGCCGGCCTACGAACGGCTCGTCGAGATGCTCGCCGAGCGTCGGGTGCGGCGCGAGTACCTGGCGCTGTGTGCCGGGATCATCGAACCCGAGGCCGGGGTCATCGACGCGCCCATTGGTCGGTCACCCCGGGATCCGACCATGATGGCGGTCGTCGCCGGTGGGCGTGTGGCTAGGACCGAGTACCGGCGCCTCGACACGGGTGACGGCGTGTCGCTGGTGCGATGTCGCCTCGAGACCGGTCGGACCCACCAGATCCGCGTCCATCTCCTGGCCCACGGCCACCCGGTGGTGGGGGATCGACGGTACGGCGGCGGCGACCGGTGGCCCGACGTCGAACGCCCGATGTTGCACGCCGCGGTGCTGGCGTTCGCCCATCCCACCTCGGGTGAGATGGTCCGCTGTGAGTCCGCCGTGCCCGACGACATGCAGCGTGTGGGCCGCTCCTCGGGAATCGATGCCTGATCGTCACCCACCGGGCCAGGGTGTGCCACCATTGGCCATGTCAGCGATGTCGGCGAGGGTGTACGAGTCCAGGTGCTTGCGCATGAAACCACCCACCTCGGCCCAGATGGCCAGGAGGACGCACTGTCCCTCGTGGTCGCACGCCCCGTCCTGATGCGGTTGGCCGAAGTCGCCCACGACGATCGGACCGTCCACCGCGCTGACGATTTCGCTCAGGCGGATGTCGTCGGGTGGTCGGGCCAGCAGGTAGCCGCCGCCCACCCCGCGTTTCGACCGGACGATGCCGGCACCCTTCAGGGCCAGCAGAATCTGCTCGAGGTACGGCTGGGGGAGACCGGTGCGTTCCGCGATGTCCCGCACCGATGTCGGTGCCTGGGTCCCGTCGTGCAGGGCCAGCGACAGGAGGGCCCGGCTGGCATAGTCACCTCGTGTCGAGACCTTCATGCTCTGCATCGTACGAGCAACCGGAGCGCTCCGACGCACGCGAGCTCGCCAGGGGTCGGTCGGTCGGGTGGGCCCTCGCGGTGGCGTCGTGGGTGACACTTCCCCGCGCCCGTCCTGCCCGAGTACGGCGGTGCGTGCATCTCCAACGTCGCCTACGCGCTGATGGACCGGCACCAACGCCTACCCGGCTGGCTGCCGTCCGAGCTCGAGGCGGCCCGCAGTGTGGTCCTGGTCGTCCTCGACGGCCTGGGGTGGGAGCAACTGGACGCCCGTCGGCACCTGGCCCCCGCCCTCACCAGCATGGTGGGTCGCCCCATCACCAGCGTTGCACCGTCCACCACCGCCACCGCGTTGACGTCCATCTCCACCGGCCTCGGCCCCGGCGAGCACGGTCTGGTCGGCTACCGGATCGATGTCGACGGCGAGGTGCTCAACGTGCTGCGATGGGCGGTGGACGGGCGCGACATGCGGCGGCGACTCCCGCCCGACATGCTGCAGCCCCATCCCGTCTTCCACGGTCGCAAGCCGGTGGTGGTCACCAAGGCCGAGTTCGAGCAGTCCGGTTTCACCTCGGCCCACCTGGGCGGCGTCCGGTTCGCCGGCTACCGGCTCCCGTCGAGTCTCGTCGTCGAGACCGGTCACATGGTCCAGGCCGGCGAGCCGTTCGTCTACGCCTACTACGACGGGATCGACAAGGTCTCCCACGAGTACGGGCTGGACGCCCACTACGACGCGGAGCTCGCTGCGGCCGACGGTCTGATCGGACAGCTGCTCGAGTCGCTGCCGCACGAGACGGCCCTGGTCGTCGTGTCCGACCACGGACAGGTCCACGTCGGAGACCGGGTGAGACTCCTGCCCGAGGCGATGCTCCGGCACATCGATCACCAGTCGGGCGAGGGTCGGTTCCGGTGGCTGCATGCGGCCGGGGGACGGGCCCAACCACTGCTCGAGGCGGCACGGGAGTCCTACGGGCACGAGGCGTGGGTGGTGACGCGTGACCAGGTCGTGGACGAGGGCTGGTTCGGTCCCCGCGTGGGCTCCGAAGCCCGGCGTCGCCTGGGCGATGTCGCGCTGGTCCCGTTCGAGCCGGTCGTGTACCACGACCCGGACGATTCGGGACCGTTCCAGTTGATCGGGCGGCACGGTTCCCTCACCTCGGCCGAGATGCACGTGCCGCTCCTCGTGGCCATGCTCTGAACGAACGGTGATCCCGGGCCCCGACGGGCTGCGGTCGATCGAGGGGTAGGGTTCGGAGTTCGCGAAGCCAACGGAGACCCCCGATGTCAGACCAACCATCCCCCGACGCCACCGTGGAGACACCCGAGGTGGTCGATGGTGTGCCCCCGACCGACCCCGCTGGAACCGAGGCCGACGACGAGCGGGATCCGTACGCCATCGAGGAACCGGCGAAGATCATGCGCATCGGGTCGATGATCAAGCAGCTGCTCGAGGAGCTGCGGTCCACCGAGCTCGATCCGCACGCCAGGGTCCGGCTGCGCGACATCTACGAGCGGTCCATCGTGGAGCTCGGGAGCTCGTTGTCGCCTGCGCTCTGCGAGGAGCTCGCTCGACTCACCAGCGACTTCGACGACGACGAGACACCCAGTGAGGCCGAGCTCCGCATGGCCAAGGCGCAGCTGGTCGGCTGGCTCGAGGGCCTGTTCCAGGGGATCCAGGCGACGCTGATCTCCCAGCAGATGGCCGCCCGCCAGCAGCTCGAGCGGATGCAGCACCAACTCCCACCGGGCCAGATGCCGGCGCCGGGAGGTCCGGCCCCCGGTGGTCCCGGTCCGGGCGCACCGCAGGCCGACGGAGCCGAGCGTCCAGGGACCTATCTCTAGTCGGGCTGGAACTCTCCGCGGAGGGCAAATACCATGCCTGTAGTTTGTTCCACAGCCGGTGGACAACGCTGTGGAAGGGGCAGCTGACGTGGCCGACTCGTTCACCCACCTGCATCTGCACACCGAGTTCTCGATGCTCGACGGTGCGGCCCGTGTCGACGAGGTCGTCGCCGCGGCCGTCGCCGATGGTCAACCCGCAATCGGCATCACCGACCACGGCAACATGTACGGGATCCTCGACTTCTACAAGTCCTGCCAGAAGCACGAGATCAAACCCATCCTGGGCTGTGAGCTGTACATGGCCCACGACGAGCGCTCGGAGCGTCCCAGCCGGCGGGGCCGCATGGACGATTCGGGCGGCGAGGTCGAGGGCGGACACAAGCTCTACTACCACCTGACCGCGCTGGCCGAGAACCAGACGGGCTATCGCAATCTCATCCAGCTCGCCTCGCGGGCCTACCTCGAGGGCTACTACTACAAGCCGCGCGTCGACTGGGAGCTGCTCGACCAGCACTCGAGCGGTGTCATCGCCACCACCGGCTGCCTGGGTGGTCAGGTCCTCCAGGCGTTGTTGCAGGGCGACGAGTCCGAGGCGCTCCAGCGGGCCGGGCGGCTCCAGGACATCTTCGGGCGCGACAACCTCTTCGTCGAGCTCCAGGACCAGGGCATCCCCGAGCAGACCCGGACCAATCCGCAGCTGATCGAGATCGCGAAGAGGATCGGCGCACCGCTGCTGGCCACCAACGACTCGCACTACACGCACCGCGACGACGCGGTGTCCCACGACGCGCTCCTGTGTGTGCAGACCGGGTCGCTCATGAGCGACCCCGACCGCTTCAAGTTCAGCGGGACCGAGCACTATCTCAAGACCGCGCACGAGATGCGGCGACTCTTCAACGGGCTGGAGATCGCCTGCGACAACTCGCTCTGGATCGCGGAGCGGGCCAACGTCGAGATCGAGTTCGGCAACCCCCAGCTCCCCGACTTCCCCATCCCCGAAGGATTCAACGGAGACGACGAGTACCTCCGGCACCTCACCATGGAGGGAGCGAAGGCGCGATGGGGCGAGTCACTCGACGACGCGACCGTCGAGCGACTGGCCTACGAGCTCAAGGTCATCGGCGACATGGGGTTCTCGTCCTACTTCCTGATCACCTGGGACCTCATTCGGCATGCCAGGGACTCGGGTTTCCGCGTGGGTCCGGGCCGGGGGAGCGCGGCGGGCTGTGCCGTCGCCTACTGCCTCGAGATCACCGATCTCGATCCCATCAAGTACGACCTGCTCTTCGAGCGGTTCCTCAATCCGTCACGGATCTCCATGCCCGACATCGACATGGACTTCGACTCCCGCTACCGAGACGAGATGATCCGGTACGCGGCCGAGCGGTACGGCCGCGACCACGTGGCCCAGATCGTGACGTTCTCGACCATCAAGGCTCGGGCGGCCGTGCGCGACGCGGCACGGGTCCTCGGTCACCCGTACGCGGTCGGCGACAAGATCGCCAAGGCCATGCCACCCCTGATCATGGGGCACGACACGCCGCTGCGAGCCTGTTTCGAGAAGGAGGACAAGTACGCCGACGGCTACAACATGGCGACCGAGCTACGGGAGATGGTCGAGTCCGACCCCGAGGTGGCCGAGGTCGTCACCGTGGCCCGAGGTCTGGAAGGGCTCCGACGTCAGGACGGCATCCACGCCGCAGCCGTGGTGATCACCAAGGAACCGCTCACCGAGTATCTCCCCATCCAACGCAAGCCCGAGTCCGGCGTCGAACCCGAGGACGCGCCGGTCGTCACCCAGTACGAGATGCACGGGGTCGAGGAGCTGGGCCTCCTCAAGATGGACTTCCTCGGGCTGCGGAACCTCGACGTCATCTCGGACACGCTCGACCTCATCCGCGACACCCGCGAGATCGTCGTCGACATCGATTGCGTCCCGCTCGACGACCAGCCGACCTACGAGCTGCTGCAGCGGGGAGACAGCATCGGGGTGTTCCAGCTCGAGGGCGGACCCATGCGAGCGCTGATGCGCTCGCTCGCCCCCACCTCGTTCGAGGACGTCGCCGCGCTGGTGGCGCTCTACCGGCCGGGTCCGATGGCCGAGAACATGCACAACGACTACGCCGACCGGAAGAACGGCCGGCAACCGGTGTCGTACCTCCACGACGACGCCGAGGAGATCCTCAGCGACACCTACGGGCTGATGATCTACCAGGAATCGGTCATGCGGATCGCGCAGAAGTTCGCCGGGTACTCGCTCGCCGACGCCGACAACCTGCGGAAGGCCTGCGGCAAGAAGATCCGCGAGGTCATGGAGAAGGAGCGCGCCAGCTTTGTCGAAGGCTGTGACCGGACCGGCTACGGCACCGACCTGGGCCACAAGTGGTTCGACATCATCGAACCGTTCGCCGACTACGCGTTCAACAAGAGCCACAGCTACGGCTACGGCTACATCGCGTACCAGACCGCCTACCTCAAGGCGAACTTCCCCACCGAGTATCTGGCCAGCCTCCTCACCAGCGTCAAGGCCAACCTGGACAAGGCCGCGGTGTACATCAACGAGTGCCGCGTCATGGGGATCAAGATCGCCGTGCCCGACGTCAACGCGTCGGTGTCGGACTTCCGCAGCGAGGTCACCATCGACGAGGACGGGGTCGAACGTCGCCGGATCCTGTTCGGCCTGTCCGCCGTTCGCAACGTCGGCGAAGGCCTGGTCGAGCTCCTGGTCCAGGAGCGCGAGAAGAACGGCACCTTCGCCGACTTCTACGAGTTCTGCGAGCGGGTGGACACCGCCGTGCTCAACAAGCGCACCATCGAATCGCTGATCAATGCGGGCGGATTCGACTCGATGGGACATCCGCGTCAGGGACTCCGGCTCGTCTACGAGCAGATCCTCGATCACACCCTGGCCCGTCGGCGCGAGCACGACATGGGAGTGCTGTCGCTGTTCGACGAAGGCGGCGGCGACGCCGCACCGGCCTTCGACGAGCGCACCGACATACCCGACCAGGAGTACGAGAAGGCACCTCGCCTTCGTCACGAGAAGGAGATGCTGGGGCTCTACGTCAGCGATCACCCGTTGATGGGCGCCGAAGCGGCGCTGAAGCGCCGGTCCGAGCACACGATCGATCAGATCAACGACGGTGCGCTGTCCGACGGTGCCCCCTGTTCGGTCGGCGGGGTCGTCACCTCGCTCAACCGCAAGTACACCAAGAAGGGCGACCTGATGGCCGTGTTCGTCCTCGAGGACCTCCAGTCCTCCATCGAGGTCATGGTCTTCCCCCGCACCATGCGCGACGTGGGTCACCTCCTCGAGGAGGACTCGGTCATCGTGCTCAAGGGTCGTGTCGACCGTCGCGACGACCAGCCGAAGCTCATCGGACAGAAGGTCGAGGTCTTCGACGGCATCGCCGACGGCGCCCCTCCCGTGCGGATCCGGATGTCGCCCAACGATGTGACCGATGCGACGATCGGCCGGTTGAAGTCGGTCCTGGCCGACCATCCGGGCGAGTCCGCGGTCTTCCTCCACATCGGCGAGCAGAAGGTCCTGCGCCTACCCGACGCCTGGACGGTCGCGTCCGGCAACGCACTCATGGCCGATCTCCGCGTCCTGCTCGGGCCAGAGGCGTTGATCTCGTAGCCGAGGGACGAGAGGGACGAGCCGCCGCGCACCGGACCCGGGCCGCTGCACCGCCGCAAATCGCAGCGGAGTTGCGCAGATGGCCCATCGTTCGCTGGACTGGGGGAGCACCCACGACGCCGCAAGGGGGCTGGTCAGCGTTATGGCAATCCAGATCGACACCAAGGACTGCACCGCACTCACCGACGCGGAGATGGCCGAAATGGCCGATCTCTGCGCTGAGGGTCCGTTGTCGTTCGAGGCCGGGGACATCTCCAAGCAGGCCCAGAGCTGGGTGCTCATCTGCCAGGCGCGCGAGTCGGGCAAGCTCCGAGGATTCTCCTTCTGCACGCTCGAGCGGATCGGGGGGACGCCCAGCGTCATCATCGGGCTGGCGTCGGTCCGCAGCACGGCTCGCCGTGACGCCGTCCTGCGCTCGCTGATGACCGACCAGTTGTACCGGGCGCTGCTGGCCTTCCCCGACGAGGACGTCCTGGTCGGTGCCCGCCTGGCCGGTGTGGGTGCCTTCGACGCCTTCGCCACCCTCGACGACGTCGTTCCCCGCCCCGACCACAAGGCCACCGGCGAGGAGCGGGCCTGGGGCCGCCGGTTGGCAAAACGGTTCGGCCACGAGAACGGCAGCTATGACGATCGAGCCTTCGTGGTCACCGGTGACGGATCGATTCCCCACGTGCTGCATCACGAGAGCGGCAAGCCGGATCGTGTCGATGCGGACGTCATCGCGTTCTTCGATCAGCTCGATGGCGAGCGGGGCGACTCCCTGATCGCATTCGGATGGGCCATGGCCGAGGATCTCGCCCGTCTCGGCTGACGGCGGGCCCGACGCCTCGGCCCGGGCCTCCTCGACCTTCACCGACCTGGCCCGCCGGCGCAGGATGGTGCGGTCCTACACCGACGAGCCGGTGGATCCCGCCGTGGTGCGAACCCTGCTCGCGACCTCCCGCCGCGGCCCGTCGGCCGGCAATACGGCGTCGCTCGAGTATCTCGTCCTCGACGAACCGGCGGCTGTCGCGCGCTACTGGGATCTGACCCTGCCCCCCGAGCGACGATCGACGTTCCGATGGCAGGGGCTGCTGGAGGCGCCGGTCCTGATCGTGCCCTGCTGCTCGGCGGCCGCCTACGTCGAGCGCTACGCCGAACCGGACAAGGCCGCGTCCGGCCTCGGTCGCGACCCGTCGGCGTGGTCGGTGCCCTACTGGTTCGTCGATGGCGGGGCCGCAGTGATGCTGCTGTTGCTGGCTGCCACCGATGCCGGCCTGGGCGCGCTGTTCTTCGGCCTGTTCGGTCACACCCGCGCCGTGAAGGATGCGTTCGCCATCCCGGACGAGTTCGAGCCGCTCGGCACGATCGCTCTGGGTCACCCCGCCGACGATGACGCGACCGGCCGCTCGTCCGGGCGCCCGCGCCGCTCGCTGGACCAGGTCATCCACCGCGGGAGCTGGGCGGGCCGACCCGCTTGACTCGGCCGGGCCGACGGTCGCGGTGCACCGCCCGGGGCAACCCGCCGGAGCGGGTACGGTCCGGTCATGCAACTCGAGATGAACGGACACGGAGTCCTGGACGGCAGAACGGCGCTGATCGTCGGCGGCTCCCGCGGCATCGGCAAGGCGATCGCCGCGGCGTTCGTGGGTTCCGGCGCACAGGTGATGATCAGCTCGCGCAAGCAGGACGCGTTGGATGCCGCGGCGGCGGAGATCGGTGGCGACATCGCCGCCTTCGCCGCCCACGCAGCCGACCCGGACGGTGCAGAGGCGTGCATCGCGGCGACGGTCGACCGGTTCGGCGCCTGCGACATCCTGGTCAACAACGCCGCGACGAATCCGTACATGGGGCCGACCATCGGGATCGATCTTCCCCGCTACGACAAGACCCTCGAGGTCAACCTTCGGGGGCCTCTGATCTGGACTCAGGCCGCCCACCAGGCGTGGATGGCCGACCACGGCGGGGTGGTGATCAACACGGCGTCCATCGGCGGGTTGTCGATCGAGCCGACGATCGGCGTCTACAACACCACCAAGGCCGCACTGATCCATCTCACCAAGACCCTGGCGTCGGAGCTGGGCCCGGAGGTGCGCGTCAACAGCCTGGCTCCCGGTCTGGTCAAGACCGATCTCGCCCGTGCGCTCTGGGAGTCGGCGGGTGATCAGATCGCCGCGGGCCTGCCGCTACGCCGGCTCGGGGAACCCTCGGACATCGCCAGCGCCGCGCTCTTCCTCGCCTCTGATCTCTCCGCCTGGATCACCGGTCACACCCTGGTGGTGGACGGGGGTGCGCTGGTCGCGGGCGCCGTCTGAATCGTCGTCGGTACCGTCGCCGCCATCGTTCCCTTCGTCGGGAGCGACCACCTCGGAGGCGGTGATCGCAGTGTGGGCGGGGGCCGGGCTCGGCTCGGATGGCGTCGGGTGGACGGGGGTCAGGTCGATCGTCATCAGTCGCTCGGCCTCGACCGAATGGGGCGAGGGAACCCGTCGCTCCGGGCCGGTGAGCTGCGATGCGGTACCGATCGACGGTTGATCGAGTGCCGGCCGGATGATCTCCTTGCCGGTGGCGCCGACGAGGACCAGCCCGACCAGAGGCATCCCGAGCCGGATGATGCGTTGGGCGGCATCGCGTGTGGCCTGGCGTCGCGATGCGCCCGCCTCGATGACGAGCACGGCGGCGCTGACCAGTGACCGGATCTCGGCCGCGTCGGTGGCGATCGTGATCGGCGGCCCGTGGAGGAGCACCCGGTCCGCGCCGTCGGCGACCTGGGTGATGAGCTGATGGGCCTCGGGGGAGGCCAGCACCTCTGCGGGCCGATCGGGGCTGGCACCACCGGCGAGGAACCACACCTGGCCTTCGACGTCGATTCGCTGCGCCGCCTCGAGGAGCGCGGCCTCACCGTCGAGCACGGTCGTCAGTCCGGGAGTGGACGCGACGCCGAGGCGGCGGTGGAGGGCCGGTTCCCTCAGATCGAGCTCGGCGACGACCACACCTTCACCGAAGCCGGAGCAGGTGGAGGCCAGTCGGGCCACCACCTGGGCTGCGGCCGATCCACCGTCGGGGGTCATGAAAAGCACGGACCCGCCGCGGGGCACGTGCGCGGTCAGTTCCGATCTCAGCGCGCGGTAGGGGTCGGCATCGGAGCCCTCGAGGTCGGTTCCGTCGTCAGCGGTGGGAACGACGGCGAGCAGGGGAGCGGGCAGGTCGTCGGTCCGCACGTCCTCGGCGGTCACGAACGTGGGTGCCAGCCGCTGGGCGGCCAACGCCACGGCCACCCCGGTGAGCAGCCCGAGCAGCGCCCCGACGGCGACGGCTGCGACGGGTGGGAGCCCGCCCCGGTCGACGATCGAGGTGTCACCGACCGTGCCGGCGGATCCGGCCTCGCCCAGGTCGCGGGCCAGGTCGATGTCGGTGAGGGCCGTGGTGAGCTGGCGTTCGGTCTCCTCCAGGGCCCGGAGCTCGTCGGGGTCGGCCTCGGCGGCGACGGCACGAGTCGCCTCGAGCTGGTCGGTGACCGCCTGCTCGGCCTGATCGAGCTCGACGAGCCGTCGGGCGTGCAGGAGGTCTGAGAAGGCCGCCGCATAGGTCTCCGCCGTGATGCGGGCCGTGGCGCGATCGTCGGCCCGAGCCGTGATCGCCAGAATGGTGGAGTCGGGAACGAGCGCGAACGAGACATCGGCGGACGTACCGGGCAAGAGGTCGAGTGCGGCTTCGGCGACGTCGTCGGACTGGAGGAACTCGAACTCGGCGGCGACCATGGCCTGCGGATCGGGCGTGTCGAACGGCACGACGTCGATGGCCGGGGCGGAGGAGACCTGGAGCCGGCTGGTCGCCTCGTACGCCGGGCCCTGCCATTGAGTGACCAGGAGCGCCAGAAGCGCTCCGACCAGCGTGGTCAACAGCAGCAGGACGCGGGCGTGGCGGAGGCGTGCGACGAGGGTCCGCGTGGTGGATCCTGGGGCTGGGCGCGGCACACTGGGATCGTAACCGGCGTCGCCAGGTCGCCCCAGGGGTCGCCGCTACGGGTTGACAGATCGTGGATTCGACACGTATACAGCTGTGTCGAGGAGTCCCGTCCTGTTCGACCGCAGGACCCACATGATCAAGCACGGCGGGGGAGCA
The DNA here is from genome assembly GCA_963793475.1 of uncultured Acidimicrobiales bacterium. Classification (GTDB taxonomy): domain Bacteria; phylum Actinomycetota; class Acidimicrobiia; order Acidimicrobiales; family CAWCAL01; genus CAWCAL01. Next base: position 101,712 of record CAWCAL010000006.1, on the reverse strand, counting down.
CGTGGCACTCGAAGCTCGGATGGCATCGGACGTGGACGCGAGCGTGCTGCCCACGGACCGGTCCGGCGCGGCTCTGAGCGCCCCGGTGGGCGGGAACGGATCGGTGGCCCCAGGCCCCGAAGCCGAGACCGGCGACGACTACACCTGCGGCTACGGGACGATCGCCGGCTTGGTCGCCGACAACCTCGAGCTCAGCGCCGACGCCGCGTCCCGAGGGCCCTTCTTCCGAGCCGCCAAGCGCACCATGGACCTGGTCATCGGCGTGCCGGCGCTGATCCTCATCGCCCCCGTCATGGCTCTGATCGCCCTGTTCATCCGCCTCGATTCGCCCGGGCCGGCCATCTTCAAGCAGTACCGGGTCGGGCTCGACGGAGAGCTCATCCGGTTCTACAAGTTCCGGACCATGTACGTCGACGCCTTGGAGCGGTTCCCGGAGCTGTACCAGTACAAGTACACGGCGGAACAGCTCGAGCACGCCTACTACAAGGGGCAGATCGATCCCCGCAACACCCGGATGGGCGGGTGGCTGCGCAAGACCACCCTCGATGAGCTCCCCAACCTGATCAACGTGGTGCTCGGCAACGTCAGCCTGGTTGGCCCCCGCCCCGAGCTGAAACAGATGGTCCAGTACTACCGCCCGGTCGAGCTGTCGAAGTTCACCGTCAAGTCGGGAATCACCGGTCTGGCCCAGTGCACCGGCCGCAACAACCTCACGGTCCGCCAGCAGATCGCCGCCGACGTGCGCTACGTCGAGAACCAGTCCCTCTGGTTGGACACGAAGATCCTGTTCCTCACCGCCTGGTCGGTCCTGCGAAGCGAAGGCGCGATCTGAGCCGGCCCGACCTGGCCATCCTGATCGTCGCCTACAACTGCCGAGACGACATCGACGAGGCCCTCGCATCGATCGACGAGGCTGATCTCGACGTGGCGGCGGAGATCGTCGTCATCGACAACGACTCCAGCGACGGGGTCGTCCCGCACCTGCGGGACGACCCGCGTGTCTCGGTGATCGAGATGGGCGCCAACACGGGGTTCTCCCGGGCCAACAACGCCGGGATCGCCGCCACGACGGCTCGGAACATCCTCTTCCTCAACCCGGACACGGTGGTGCGGCCCGGTGCCCTGGAGACGATGGTGGCCTTCCTCGACGACCACCCCGACGCCGGGGTCGTGGCCCCCAAGCTCCTCAACACCGATGGCACCGATCAGGGCACGGCGCGGGCGTTTCCCCGTCCCGCAGCAGCCATCTTCGGGCGCCGCTCGCCCCTGACCCGCCTCTTCCCCGACAACCCGTGGGCCAAGCGGTACATGACCGGCAGGGATCGGGTCGGAGACACCCCGTTCCCCATCGACTGGGTGTCGGGCGCCTGCCTCATGACGCCCCGCCGGGTGGTCGAGATCGTGGGTCCCCTCGACGAGGACTTCTTCATGCACTGGGAGGACGCGGAGTACTGCCACCGAGCGAAACGGCACGACTTCGGGGTGTGGTGCGCGCCCTCCGCACAGGTCGTCCACCACGAGGGCGGCTCAAGAAGGGGCTGGCCCGTCCGACAGGTGTGGCACTTCCACCACGGAGCGTATCTATACTGGTGCAAACATCACGCCACGTCACCGTGGCATCCTCTTCGTTACGTAGCGGGGGCAGCTCTCCTGGTGCGCGCCGGGTTGATCATCGGGCGCGACATCATCGTGGGTGCGCTGGCCGGTAGCGGCAGGGGATGACGCGATGTCGTCCCGGTGACGACGCGATGGAAATGCCTGAGGGAGGGCATGACACATGGAACCTCAAGAGATGTGGAAAGAGAGCAAGCGGTACTGGCGGATTCCCGCCATCGCCGTGCTCGGCGGATTGCTCGCGTTCATCTTTTCGTACGGCGTGGCGCGGCAGTACGAGGCGACGGCGACGGTGCTCATGCGCGTCACCGACAACTCGCTCAAGTCCACGAACGGACAGCTGCCGCTCACCGAGCCGCTCGAGGCCCAGGCGTCGATCAGCTTCGGTATGACCTACGCCGCGTTGGTCGAGTCCCGCACCGTCGCCCGTGAGATCGTGCTCGAGCTGGGTCTCGATCAGGTCGAGGAGCAGGAGGGCCTCCTCACCACGGTCTTCAACGGGATCAAGCGGGGCCGGGCCTACATCACCCACGGCTACTACAACGAGCCCGAGCCGCTCGAGGCCGCCATCCAGAAGACGCACCGCAGCATCTCGGCCAGCATGCACGAGCTCAGCTACGTGATGCGGGTCCGGGCCATGGCCGATGATCCCTACCTGGCCCGCGACATGGCCAACCTGGCCGTGCTGAAGATGATGGAGGCCAACACCGAGCGATTCGCATTCGGATCGCAGAGCACGATCGACACGCTGGAGGAGCGAGTGGTCGAGTCCCGCGAGCGGATGGAGAACGCGGAGAACGACCTGGCCGACATCCGCGACGAGCTCGGCATCCAGGGCGCCACCGGCGAGGTCACGACCGAGACCCAGCGGCAGAGCCTCGAGACGCAGCTGCAGGCGGCCCAGACGGCGCTGGTCAGCACCCAGTCCCAGCTGGCGGCGACCGAGGCCGAGCTGGCCACGGCCGAGCAGAACGCCGTCACCCAGCAGGTGGTCACCAACGGCCGGAGCCAGTCGACGGTCACGGGTTCCTCGCCGGATCCGGCCTACACGTCGTTGGTGGTCCAGAAGAACACGCTGGTGTCGTCGGTGGCCGGTTCCGAGGCCACGATCGCCGAGCTCCAGCGCCTCCTGGGCGATGAAGCCCTGGCCCAGAACGACAACGGCGAAGCCGCCCTCGCGCTGCAGCAGGCCGAGGTCACCGGCGCCACCGCCGAGCTCCAGAGCCTCGAGGGCCAGCTCAGCTCGGCCCGGACCGCAGCAGCGACGCCTCGGGCCGACATCACGCTCGAGGACGCCGCCGGCGTTCCGACCTACCCGGTCAAGCCGCAGCGTTGGCTCTACGGCCTCGTCGGGATCTTCGTGGGCCTGCTGGCCGGCGCGGCGCTGACCTGGATCATCGATCGGCGCAACGAGGACGACGAGCTGATCGACGGTGACGGCATGGTCACCGCCGACCTCGGCGAGTACAAGGTGCCCTACTCGGCGCCCAGCGTCGCCAGCGAGCCGACCGGTGGCTCGGGGTCCGGGGGCGCCACCAACATCTCGGCGGCGCTGCTCGATCTGGCTCGACGACCCACCGGCGCCGGTGGCGGTGACCCGGGCGTCGAACCGGGCACCGGTCTGGTCCGATCGGGGCCCGATGAGGGGCTCGACCCCGAATCCGACGACCCCCGCTAGGACCCCTGCGGGTGGCCACCACCGAACCGACGGTTCAGGAGGACTCCGGCGTCGCGCGCCGGGTCGCGGTCAGCACCGCGGCCCAGGGGCCGACCCGCGTCCTCCAGGTCGTGCTCAACGCCTGGATGACCTACGTCATCCTGGACACGTTCGGTGAAGCCCGCTTCGGCGACTATGTCCTGGTGCTCACCGTGGTGACGCTGGTGGGCCTCGCCGTCGACTCGGGTCTGGGCCAGATCGCGGTCCGAGAGGTGTCGCGCGGCGAGGACGAGGACGCCATGTTGGGCACGGTCGTCGGCATGAAGCTGCTCTACGCGGCCGTCGGCACCGTCGTGATCCAGGTCGTGATGACCGCCTTCGATCCGACACCGGAGCTGCGACTTGCCGGCCTGTGCGGTGGCGGGATCTACGTGGCCGACGCGCTGCTGGTCACCACCGCCACGTTCCAGAGCCGACTCCAGCAGCAGTACGACGCCGTGGTCCGCATCGTCAACGTCGTGGCCAAGACGGTCACGGTGGTCGTCCTCGTCAGCCTCGGCGCCACGCTGGTGCCGGTGATGGCGGCCCAGATGATGATCCCGATCGTTGGCGGTCTGCTCTCCGTGTGGCTCGTCGGTCACCGGTTCGGAGTCCACCTGCGATTCGACCGCGGTCGCGTCGGTTGGCTGTTCGGTCAGAGCTGGTACATGGGTCTGTCCGCGTTCGTCGCGCTGGCGTGGCTCCGGATGGACCTCATCATGATCGAGCTCCTTCGCGACGACCGCACCGAACTGGGAGTCTACGGAAGCGCCCAGCAGCCACTCGAGTACCTCGTCATCGCAGGCAGCATCATCACGACGCTGTCGCTGCCGCTGATGTCCCGCTACTACAACAGGGACCCGGAGAGGTACCTGTCGACCCATCAGCGGACCCTCGAGGTGGGACTCGGCGTCTACGCCTTGATCGCGGTGATGGCGTTCGCCGTCGGCGAGGACGTGCTGGCCATTCCGTCGGACGGCGAGTTCGTGGCCGCCTACGATCCGCTTCGCCTGCTCGCGCTGTCCATGCTCGGCATGGGGATCGCAGTGTGGCACGCCGCCGTGCTCCTTTCGGCGCGGTTGCAGCGGATCACGATCTTCGTGAACTTCGGGTCCATCTCCCTGGGCATCGCGCTCAACCTGCTGCTCATTCCCCGGTATGGCATCACCGGCGCCGCTGCGGCCACGCTCGCGACGGGGATGGTGGCGGCCACGGTCTCGGGCGTCCTGGCCCACCGGCTCACCGGCGTGTTCCCGGACTGGTTCCGCATGCTCCGCATCGCCGGCGTTGCGCTGCTGACCGGTGGGATTCTCTACGGGCTCAAGTCCACGGGAGTGCCGTGGCTCCTGATCGCCGTCATCGGTCCGGTCGTGTACGGCCTCCTGCTCGTCGTCACCCGGAGCGTCGACCTCGGGTATCTCAAGGCTGCGGTCGAGCGTGAAGGCGACGACGAGGACGCGCCCGATCAGGTGGTGCCCGCATGACCGCAGAGCGCCCCCTCCTCGAGCCCGCTGGGCCGGTTCGGTCATCGACCGGGGACGATCTGCCGATGGTCTCCATCGTGATCCCGACGTACAACCGTTGTGAGGTCACCCGCACCACGCTCGAACATCTGCTGGCGGGTGACTACCCCGCCGACCGCCTCGAGATCCTGGTGTGCGACAACTCCGACGACGGCACCCCCGAGATGGCCCGTGCGATCGGTGCTCGGAGCGCCGTCGCCGTCCACGTGCAGGAATCCGACGAGCGCCTGCCGGCGGTCAAGCGCAACCAGGGACTGCTGGCCGCTCGGGGCGACTACGTCATCTTCATGAACGACGACGTCTGGGTGCGACCCGACTTCGTGCGCCGCCACGTCGCGGCACACCGCGACGCGGCCCGGCCGGTCGCCGTGTTGGGTCACTGCGAGCAGTCGCCCCGCATGGACCACACGCCCTTCCTCGACTGGTATCCGCCGTTCGCCTACTTCCTGCTCGAGGATCAGGTCGGCCGGCCCCTGAGCTACCGATTCAGCTGGTCGATGAACCTCTCGTTCCCGCGGCAGGTCATGCTCGATCAGAACCTGCTGTTCCACGAGGACTGGGCGGTCATCGGGAGCGAAGACGTCGAACTGGGACGGCGCTGGACGCTGGCCGGTCACGACCTGCTCTACGAGCCGAGCGCGTGGGGCGAGCACTTCCACCCGCATGACATGGACTCGGCCAGCAGGCTCCAGGAGAGCATCGGACGCGGCCTTCGCGATCTCCAACACCTGGTCCGGGACCCGGGCATGCTCGAGTCCTACGGCATCTTCACCTGGCACAACAGTCCCACCGGCATCGCCCGCGGTCTGGTGCGTCGGGTCCTGTTCAACGGCGTCACCATCCCGCTGCTCCGGCACTGGCTCGACGGTCGACGCCAGCGCAGCCGGTTGGCCGACTGGATGTACCCCAAGGTGCTCCTGCACTTCACCAATCGCGGCTACCGGTCCCAGGACCAGCGCCGACCGGCGGCGCGGCCCATCGTCGCTGCATCCGTCGAGGCGGCCGGCGTGGGTGACCGCCGGGAGACGGTGGCCGCATGAGCATCACCGAGATCCCTCCCGGCACGCCCACATCGGGCGAACCCCCCGAAGCGGGTCCTCCGGCGCCGAGCGCTTCCGACACGAAGCAACCCCGCTGGTGGCGGGCCTGGTGGTGGTCGGTCGCCCTCTTCGGCACCGCGCTCACGTCGTGGGTGTTCACCAGCGCCGGGATGAAGGGCATCATCACGCTGGCGGTGATCTGCACGATGATCGTGCTCGGCGTGGCGTCGTGGCGATTCCTCCACCAGTGGTTCTTCTCGACCCCGCCCGACGAGATCCGCACCCGCAACGATCGGTTCCTCGAGAACGTGCTGGGCTCCGCGATTCGGCGGCCGACCGTTCCGTTCCAGATGGCGACGATCGTGATCATCAGCCTCGTGGCGGCGTTGGCCAGCTTCGGAATCAACGGGCTCGACGACCTCAAGTGGTGGGCAACCGGCATCCTGGCCGTGCTGGCCGTCTTCACGCTGATCGCGGTGCGCAACCGGTCCCTCTTCGCCCTGTTCGTCGTCATCGGCTCCATCTCCATCCCGCTGATCAAGTCCTGGGGCCCGCTGTACATGTTCCAGTGGAACTGGAACATCCTCGCCCCGGGGCTGTACACGACCTCACTCGATCTGGCCGTGCTCGTCCTGTACGTCGTCTGGTGGCGTTCGGGCACGCTGGGCGCCGACCTGAAACGTGCCTTCGGTCACTGGGCCACCTGGCTGCCGATCCTCGGACTCCTGGTGATGATTCCCAGCGTGATCGGCGCCCAGAATCACTACCTCGCCATCACCCAGTTCCACCGCTTCCTCTGGCCGGTGCTGATCTACCTCTACCTGGTCGGCCGGGTGCGCCACCGCTCCCACCTCTGGGTCATCCTCGGCGCCTTCATGATCATCATCGTCGTGCAGGTGCCGGTCGTGCTCATGCAGTACAAGACCGGCGGGGTCGGTCCCCTCGACTTCCTCCAGGTCTCACCGGCCGAGCAGCAGCCGGGCCAGGCCCAACTTCCCACCGATGTGGGCCGCCCCATGGGGACGTTCATCCATCCCGCCGTCCTGGGGTCGGTGCTGGGGTCCTTCGCGCTCATGCTGTGCGCGATCGGCGCCTCCATGAACGCCAAGAACCCGCTCCGCTACGTGTTGTTCGCCTCGGCCCCCATGGCGTGCCTGCCGATCGTGCTCTCCCACACCCGGTCGCCGTTCCTCGCCATCGTCGTCATGGGGCTGGTGCTCATCGGCGTCGTGACCGCCCGGGGATGGATGTCCTGGCGCACCATCGCGGTCTGGTCCCTGGTGCTGTTCATCGGCCTGGGCGTGTTCAACGAGCAGGTCGAATCCACGATCGGCAGTCAGGTCACGAGCGAGCGCGTCTACCAGGAGCTTCAGTCCCGGATCCGGCTCAGCTCCATCGCCCGTCGGATGACCTTGGACTCACCCGTGTACGGGATCGGCCTCAACAACTTCCAGCAGGCGAACGCCGACGAGGAGTACCGGCGTGAGAACCTGATCTTCGTCCACAACGTGCACAACTTCTATCTGCTGATGCTGGTCGAGACCGGATTCCTGGGTCTCATCCTCACGTACATCATCGGCCTCAGTCTCTTCGTCCTCTCCTACCGACTCTCGCGATCGAAAGACTGGCTCTTCCGCGGGATCGGCCTCGGCGCGCTCGTCTTCTTCGGCTTCCTGGGCATGGAGGCGGGGCTGAGCTTCCTGCTGCGCATGGATCAGTTGAACGCGTACTTCTGGGTCGTGGCCGGCATGGTGGTGGCCTGCCTGCACATGGACGGGCGGCTCCGCCCCGAGAACGCCGTGTTCGGTGGCCCGAAGGGGCGTGACGACGACGGGCCCGAGGAGATCGATCGCCCGACGGAACCCGTCGACGACACCGTTGCCATCGGACCCACCACGCTGGTGCCGATCAACGTGCCGCGCCGCTTCGTTCCGGTCGGCCGGCGCGAAGCCGCCCCCCGAACGCCGGTGCCGGCGATGATGAGGGCCATGCGCGCCCAGCAGCGCCATGGTCGCCACGCCCGCCCCGCCACCCACGGCGAGCGCCAACGGCAGCGGCGGGCTCGTTCCCGGGTGGCAGCCCGGGGGGCGACCACCCTCGTCGACCGGTTGGCCACTCCGTTCCGGGCCCTGCGCCGCCCCACGTCCGGCCCGACGGCGGTGCTTGCGGGGGCGGCTGCCGATGGAGGCGGTCGCATTCGCGGTCACGATCGGGCGTCGGGTGGATTCGGGCGCCGCTTCGTCCGTCCCACCGCAGTGCTCGCGATCCTGTTCCTCCTCGGCGCCAGCCAGGCGGTGACGGCCGCTCCTGAGCTCTCGACCGATGGGATGCGGATCGCGTTCGCCGCGGTCGACGAAGGCGGATCGCACGGGATCTACGTCGCCGACGGCGACGGCAGCGGCATTCGGCGTATCACCCCCGACGACGGTCGGACGTACTCGGTCCCCACCTGGGCGCGCAACGGGAACGCGCTGGTCTACCTCGCCGGCGAGGGCGGGCCCCGGAACGACATCGAGATCATGGCTCCGGACGGGTCCGGTGTGCAGACCGTTCTGGCCGATCAGGCGGTGCGCTCCGCGGTCATGAGCGCCGACGGGAGATCGGTCTTCTTCAGTTCGACCCCGCCGGGCGGCGGAGCCGCCGGGATCTACTCGCTCGACCTCGACTCGCTGCGCGTCGCTCCGATCGACGCGGACGGGGCGGCCAGCCGCACCGGCGTGTCCCGATCGGGCGCCGGCGATCGCATCGTCTACACCCGCCATGATCCGCAGTCCTCGCCCGACGTGTGGATCGACGACGCCATCGGCGGGCCCCGGCCGCTCCTGGCCGACCGCTTCGCCGACTTCATGCCCTCGTTGTCCCACGACGGCAGCCGGCTCGTCGTCAGTCGCAACGAGCAGAACGGGCTGGCCATCCTGCCCCGGGTCCTGGTCACCGATCTCGTCGCGCAGAGCGGGTGGAAGCTTCTCAACGCCGACCCGGCCACCGGCGAGACCATCGAGCTCACGCAGGGCGAGAACTGCACGCTCCGGGGACCCGCCGATCCCTGCGAGCCGACCGAGGCGGCGGCCTTCTCGGGCCGTTGGACCCCCGACGGCTCCACCATCGGGTTCTTGGCCAAGCGCAGCTTCGGAACCCACTGTCTGTGCCTCGTCTCGGCCGACGGCTCGACCTCCGATGTGCTGATCGAGCGCTCGGATCTCGAGCTGCGCGGTTGGGACTGGGCGGTACCGGGGCCCCCTCCGGCGGATGCGGTGACCGACATCGGCGCCACGGCCGGCCGACCCGAGCTGCTCGTGGCCGGCCTGGGCCTGGACGGCTCGACGCTGCGACGGGTGTCGGCCGACGGCTGGCGGGTCGAGACGATCGACACCGGCGGCCTCGTCCCCAGCTGGGCCGAGCAGAGTGACGACGGGTCCGTCGTCGTGTTCTCGGCCCGGGTTCCGTACGATCCGGCCGCGGCGGCACCCCGTCCGGCCCCGCCCGCGGGCCAACAGCGCTCCGAGCACATCACGATCGAGACGATCCTCAGCCTGTCCGAGTTGCCCGAGGACCGGCCCGAGATCGGCGAGGAACAGATCTTCGTGCTGCGCGACGGTGCCGTCACGCAGGTGACCGACCCGTGGATCGAGGACTGGCGGGTCGGGGTCGGGCCCGATGATCACCGTGGCAACTCCGATCCCACCATCAGCCCGGACGGGCGGACGCTGGTGGTCGCCAACCGCTCCGCCGTGGCCAACGAGTCGTTCCTCCTGCGCATCGACCTCGTGACCGGAGAGGTGCTGAACCTGACGAACGGGACGGCGGGGGCCCAGCGGGTCGACGACAACTTCCCCGAGATCTCGCCCGACGGCAGCCGAGTCGCCTTCTCGTTCACCGATGACTCCGGCACGGACATCCATCTCATGGACGCGGCGTCGGGCACCGACTTCCGCTCGGTCACCGACGATGCCTTCTTCAACACCATGCCCACGTGGTCGCCCGACGGCCGCAGCATTGCCTACGTGTCCAACCGCAACTACTCCGAGGACCAGCTCATCGACGCCGTCGTCTACGGCGACGGCGAGATCCCGCTGGACGGTTGGGTGATCATCCGGCACGACCTGGCCAGCGGCGCCGAGACCAACTTGACAGCAGCCGACCAATCGCCCACCCTTTTCCCTTCCTGGTCACCCGATGGTTCGATGGTGGCCTACATAGGCGGGGGCCCCGGTTTGACTGATGTCGAGGCGGTCCGTGCCGATGGTGGTGGGAGCGTCGAAGGGTTCGTCGACACCCCCGACGTCGTTGAGACATCCGTCGATTGGGAGTAGCCGTGGGCCGACCGCTCATCGCAACGGTCATCGTCAACTGGAACACGGCAGATCTGCTGGAAGGGGTCCTTCGGAACCTCGACGAGCACCTGCCCGATGACGCCCCGATCGTCGTGGTCGACAACGACTCCGCCGACGACTCGGTCGCGCGGGTCGAGGCCGGCTTCCCCGACGTCAAGGTCATCCAGATGGGGGAGAACGCCGGCTTCTGCCGTGCGAACAACGCCGGGATCGAGGCCACGGACAGCGAGTACGTGCTCCTGATCAACACCGACGCCCGGTTGACCGACGGGTGCCTCGACGGCATGCTCGCCGCCTTCGACCGCGACCCGCGCTGCGCGATCGTCGGGCCCCGCTTGACCTACGGCGACGGGTCCTTCCAGCGGTGGACGGGCGGACGCCTCCCGACCCTGGCCAGCGCCAGCACCTTCTACTACTTCCTCGACCGGTTCTCCGACCGCGTCCCGGCCCTCTCCAGCGTCTACCTGGCCCACGACACCGATCAGCCGTTCGCGTGCGGGTGGGTCAGCTCGGCTGTGATGATGCTGCGCCGCGAGGCGCTCGACGACTTCGGGCTCATGGACGAGCGGATCTTCCTGTACATGGACGATGTCGATCTGTGCCAGCGCGCCCACGATGCCGGATGGTCCGTCTGGTACGCGGCCGACGAGACCGCGGTCCACTTCATGAACGGGACCTCGACCAAGGCGACCGGCTCGGCCAGCCCCGAGGCGGCCCGCTCGGCCAACCGGTGGTTCGCCCGCCAGCACGGACCCAGGGCCGGGCTGGCCATGCGCGTCTCCCAGGCCGGGGGGTTCGGGCTGCGGGCCGCAGGCCACGGGGCCGTCGGGCTGGCCACGAGAGACCGGGAGCGGACCCAGCTGGCGCGGGCGCACTGGAACCAAGTTCGTATCTGCAAGGAGACACCCGATGTCTGAGCACGGGCACGACCACGGTCACCACGACCAGCCACTGACGCTCGAGGAACGCCACGAGCACGAGCGGGAGTTCTACGACGAGTGGGCGGTCAACGAGTTCGCCGAAGCGCCCGACGAGGTCCTGAAGGTGGACGGCGACGTGATCCCGTTCCCCAACCAGCAGCACGTCGACTTCCTCACCTACGCGATCGACCAGATCCGCCCCATCGAGGGCAAGAAGATCCTCGAAGCGGGGACCGGAACCGGTCACCTGGCGGCATGGTTCGCCCTCAACGGCGCCGACACCACCGGCTTCGACGTGTCGCCGGGCATCCTCGAGGTCGCCAAGCGCCGGGCCAAGGTCAACGGGGTCGAGGACTCCACCCGCTTCATCGAGGGCTCGTCCGAGTTCCTGGACGAGCCCGACGACACCTACGACGTGATCTTCGGGAATCAGGTCGCGCACCACTTCGATCTGGCGCTCGCAGGGAAGAACTTCGAGCGGATGCTGAAGCCCGGTGGGGTCGCGGTCTTCGCCGAGCCGATCCTCTTCGGGCCGGACTGGCTCAGGAACTTCCGCCACGGCCCGTTCGTGACCCGCTGGATCCCGTCGGCTCATCACACCCCGGACGAGCGATCGTTCAACCGTGAGGACCTCGACGACTTCACGCGAGCGTTCGCCAGCAGCGAGGCGGTGCCGTTCCAGCTGCTCGGCCGGGTCCAGAACCTGGTCTGGTGGGAGATCTCGGCCAAGGGCTGGTCCCGGCTCGAACGAATCGACCATTTCCTTCTCGACCGGGTCCCCGGCCTCACGCCGATCTCCCGGTTTCTCGTCGTCACGATGCGCGCGGGCTGACGCGCCGCCATCCTCCCCGATTCACCTAGGAAGAGAGAGCTACTCACATGACCACACTGATCACCGGAGCCGCGGGAATGCTCGGCAGCTCCCTCGTCCCGGCGCTCATCGGCCACGGTCACGACGTGGTCGTGACCGACATCGATCTCAGCAACCCGACGCCGTGGGGAGCGGGTGGCCCACAGCTGAGCGAGCTGGACGTGCGCAACCGCGATGCGGTCCAGGAGACCTTCGCCAAGGTGAAGCCCGACTTCCTGGTGCACCTGGCCGCCGAGACCGAGCTGGAGCTCAGCGACGCCGACCAGGACCACGCCTATCTCACCAACACCATCGCCACCAAGTATCTGGCGATCGAGGCCGGACAGGCCGACATCCCGATCGTCTACATCAGCACCGCCGGCGTGTTCGACGGCGTGAAGGAGACGCCCTACACCGAGTTCGACGCGCCGAATCCGATCAACACGTACGGCGATTCGAAGTTCGAGGGCGAGAAGTACGTGCGGGACTTCTGCGACCGGTACTTCGTCATCCGGGCCGGATGGATGGTCGGCGGCGGAGCCGGCAAGGACCACAAGTTCGTGGCCAAGATGCTCAACCAGCTGCGCGACGGCAAGACCACCCTGCACGCCGTCGGCGACAAGCTGGGGACACCCACCTACACGCCCGACTTCGCCCGGACCTTCCTCGGGCTCATCGACTCGGGGCTCTACGGGCTCTACCACATGGCCTGCGAGGGCGAGGGAAGCCGGTACGACGTCACCCAGCAGATCCTGGAGACGCTCGGTCTGACCGATCGGATCGAGCTGGTCGAGGTCGACTCGGACTATTTCGCCGACACGTTCCCGTCCAACCGGCCGCGGAGTGAGATCATGCGCAACATGGCCCTGGACCTGCAGGGGATGAACCTGATGCGACCCTGGCGGGTCGCCCTCGAGGAGTACCTCCTCGAGAACTTCTCGGATCTGTCGGCGACGGCGGCATAAGGAGCACACCATGACCGATACCACCGACCTCAAGGTCTGCGTCGTCAGCCCGATGCCGAGCGACCCGCCGTGGGAGCTCTTCGACGAGATCCCCGACGACGTCCCCATCATCGTTCCCGACGACAGCGACGGGAATCTGGCGCCCGCTCCCCGGGACAACGTCACGTACTTCGACTACGCGGCCCAGAAGGACTACTGCGGCGAGCACTACGAGGCGATGCCCCACAAGAGCGCCGCCAGCCGGAACTTCGGTCACTACTGGGCGTACAAGGAGGGCTTCGACGTCGTCATCGCCCTCGACTTCGACTGTGGGACCCGCCCGGGTTGGCTCAGCGACCACCTGTCGACCCTCACCACCGTCACCGATCATCCCGCGGTGCAGGGCGACTGGATCAACTCGATCGAGTGCGAGGGCTTCTACGCCCGGGGCTACCCGTACGAGTACCGGACCCCCGAGCGCAGCCAGGTCACCGACACCACGGCCAGCGGCCGGGTGGTCATCAACATGGGCGTCTGGGACAACATCCTCGACCTCAACGGGATCGACAAGTACCACACCGAGCCGCCGTACGACCCGGGCCTCCGGGGCGATCAGAACTACGTCGCGCTGGGCAACATCCCGGTCTGCGGCATGAACAACTCGTTCCTGGCCGAGATCACGCCGGCCTACTACTTCCTGCCCGACGTCTGGGTCGACGACGGGTCGCCCGGCAACTGGCAGCTCAGCCGCCACGACGACATCTGGGGCGGCTACATCCTGAAGAAGCTCATGGACATCAAGGGCGATCTCTTCACCTACGGCCGTCCCATCGTCGAACACACCAAGCAGACCCCGCTGGAGCGGGTGACCGTGCTCGAGCAGTACATGCACCTGATGTCGATGGGCTTCTACAACATCGTCGACGATGCGGTGGCCAACGTGACCGACGCCGACTACACGTCGATCTTCGCCCACTTCGTGGAGGAGTACGATCGGGCCCTCGAACGCAGTCCCGAGCCGCCCCACTATCTCGGGGTCTATCGCGAGCTCGGCGACTGGATGGGTCGCTGGGCCCGGGCGTTCGCCTGAGTACGGGAGGTCTGCACCGATGACAGGAGACAACGGCGAGGAGCCGAAGGAGCTGACGGTTGAGGAGAAGCTGGCGCTCGAGCCGGTCGGCCGGGCTCCCGAACCCCACGAGATCGAGCTGCTGAGCTTCATCAAGGCCGACCTGACCGAGGCCCTGAAGCTCATGAACTGGGAGACCACGCCGGCGGCGATGATCAAGGCGATGTTCCTGCCCAGCCTCTGGGCGGTCGTCTTCTTCCGGATCAGTTCGTGGGCGTACTTCCGCAGCCGGCTGCTCCTGCCCGTCTCGGCCCTGTTCTTCTGGCTCAACATCATGCTGTTCGGCTGTGAGATCTCGGGTACCGCACGGATCGGCAAGGGCTTCGTCATCGCCCACACCGTCGGGGTCGGCATCGGCAGCGACGTGCAGATCGGCGAGCGCTTCCGGATCATGAAGGGCGCCACCATCGGGAGCACGGGTCGATTCATGGACCGCGACCCGGGGATGCCCATCATCGGCGACGACGTCTGGCTGCTGTTCAGCGCCGCAATCGGCGGCAAGGTCACCATCGGCAACCGCGTCATGATCTCCGCAGGCGCCGGGGTCGTGACCGACATCCCGCATCACACCTTCGTGCTGGGCAACATGACCAGCAAGGAGACGGTCGACCTGGATCTGGTGCTGCCCGAGTGGCAGCGTCCGGTCCAGATGCCCGACGGCACGTGGGAGTCGCCCAACTGCCGGACCATCTTCGGTCCGCCCAAAGAGGGGTTCGACATCCCCACCTCCTCCTGAGCCCGCCGGTGCCCCCCGACACCCGGTCGTCGCGGTGAGAGTCGCAATCGACGGCCTCCCGCTCGGCTCCGGGCAGGGTGGGGACGAGACGATGCTGTCCGGGTTCCTGACCGGGCTGTCGGTCGCGGCCGGGCCCGACGACGAGTTCCCGATCTTCATGTCGTCCGGCGGGGTCGCACCCGACTCGGTGGCGAACGATCTGCGCTTTCCGATCGTGCGCACGTTCCGTCGGCTCCACGGCATTGCGCACTACTCCAGCCGGTTTCCGGCCGAGCTGGCCGCCTTCCACCGGCGCCGGCCGCTGGATCTGGTGTTCTCGGCCAACAAGGGGCCGATCTGGGCGCCCTGTCCCAAGGTGCTGATGGTGCAGGATCTGTCTTTCGTGCACTATCCGAACCACTACCCGCCGACCAACTACCGCCTCCTCATGGAGATCGTGCCGAGGCTGGCCCGGCGGGCGCGGGCGGTGCTGACGGTCTCGGAACATGCCCGCCACGATCTCATCGAGGGACTCGGCCTGCCCGAGGATCGGGTCTTCGTGGCACCCAACATGATCGCTCCACCGCCGCCCTTCGGCGCCGACGACGAAGCGACCGGTGCGACCTGGCTGAAGGAGCACGGCATCACCGGGCCGTTCCTCCTGTACCTGGGCAATCTGCACCGGCGGAAGAACGTGGTCCGGACGGTCCGGGCGTTCATCGAGGCCAAGAAGCATCATCCCGAGCTGGCCGACCATCAGATGGCCATCGCGGGCGCCGCCTGGTGGGGGAGCGAAGCCGAGCACGAGGCCACCGCCGATGCGCCCCCGGGTTCGGTCGTCTACCTGGGGAGGGTCGACGACTGGCAGCGCGAGGTGGTCCTCCACCTGGCGTCGGCGCTGTCGTACGTGTCCATCTTCGAGGGATTCGGGTTGCCGCCCCTCGAGGCGATGGCGCGCCGAACGCCGGTGCTCAGCTCCGACGCCACGTCCCTCCCCGAGGTGGTCGGGGATGCCGCCCTTCTGGTCGATCCCTTCGACGAGCACGCCATCGCCGAGGGCATCGCCCGGATCCTGACCGATGCGCCGCTGCGGGAGGACCTGGTGGCCAAGGGTGTGCCGCGCTCGGCGACCTTCACCGCCGAGCGCACCGGTGCCGCGGCAATGAGGGCGTTCCGGGCCGCGCTGCAGCCGTGAGGGGCCGGTCGGTGGTTCGGATCAGCCGGTCACGGCGGACCGGGTGGCATCGGGTCGCTCCCGGTCGCCGATCTTGCGGGCCGGAAGCCCGGCCCAGATCTCGTACTCCCCGGTGGACTCGAGCAGCAGCGCGCACGCAGCGACCAGCGTGCCGCGGCCGACGGTGAGACCCTCTTCCGGGGCGTAGATCTTCACGTGGGCGCCGAGGATGACGTCGTCCTCGACGACGACCCCCGGGTAGTCCTCGGGCTCGTCGACCTCGATGTTGGCCCGGCCGATGCTGACCTCGTGGTGGATGTGGACATTGCGCCCGATGACCACCTTGGGGTGGAAGTTCACGCCGTTGGAGTGGATGATGCGGGTGCCCTCTCCGAGCACCACGCTGTTGGGGATCATCAGCGAGTAGTAGCCCCGCAGGATCGCGCGCGATGTCGCGCAGGACCGGATAGCGACGGAGGCTCAGCAGCAGCTCGACCATGGCTCGGAGGATAACGAGTCGCCCGAGGCCGGAGAAATCGCGATACGGGCCCCGGCGAGGAGGTTCGTTACGCTGCGGAGAGACAGCGCGAGCCCCCCCTATCGAGGACGAATCGGAGCCATGGCCGGACCAGAACGCGGATTCTCGGGACTGACGAAGCGTGACCTGATGGACATGGTCGCCGAACCGAAGCGCGTCCTTCAGCGGGCTCGCGGGGCCTCGAAGGCGCCGTTCTCGAAGCGTCTGCTCTGGGATGCGGTGCCGCGGCCCCACTTCGCCTACGGGATGTATCACGGCGCCGATCAGGCTCGGGCGTTGGGCCTGGAGGCCATCAGCGTGCTCGAGTTCGGTGTTGCGGGCGGCAACGGTCTGGTGGCCATGGAGCAGCTCGCCGCGGAGATCACGGCCGAGCTCGGCGTGCGGATCGAGATCTACGGGTTCGACACCGGCTCGGGGATGCCCGAGCCCCAGGACTATCGGGACATGGCCTACGTGTGGCAGCCCGGCGAGTTCGTGATGGATCTTCCCGCCCTCGAGGCTCGCCTCTCGACGGCGAAGCTGGTGTTGGGTGACGTGGCCGACACCATCCCGACCTTCGTCGAGCAGTTCGGCCCGGCGCCGATCGCGTTCTGCTCCTTCGACCTCGACTACCACTCGTCGACGGTGGCCGCCTTCGGTCTGTTCGAGCACGATGCCCCGGCGTTCCTGCCCCGCGTCTACTGCTACCTCGACGACGTGGTGGGCAACGACATCGAGATCCACACGCCGTTCACGGGTGAGTTGGCCGCCGTCGAGGAGTTCAACGCCGCCCACGACCACCGCAAGATCGCCAAGATCCACGGGCTGCACTGGAAGCGGCCGGTTCCCGCCGTGTGGAACGACCAGATCTTCGCGTTCCAGATCTTCGATCACCCGCAGTTCGACACCCACATCCAGCCGTCGCGCGAGGCCGAGTTCCAGCTCCGGGACGACCCGGCCTAGGCCCCACGAGGAGATCCGAGGAGACGCCCGGCGGACGCCGCGGCTCAGCTGCGCTCGACCAGGTCCCGGGCCCACCGGTAGTCGGCTTTTCCCGCCGGGCTGCGCTGGATGTGATCGCTGAACACGATCTCCTTGGGCAGCTTGTAGCGGGCGATGTGACGGGACGCCTCGACGAGGAGATCGTCAGGGGTCGCCGAGGTCTCGGGGGAGAGCTGCACTACTGCGACCACCTCGTTGCCCCACCGCTCGGAAGGGCGACCGCACACCACGACGTCGTACACCGCCGGGTGCGGCATGATCGCCTGCTCGACCTCCTCGGCGAAGATTTTCTCACCCCCCGAGTTGATCGTGGCCGAGTCCCGCCCGTGCAACTCCATGGAGCCGTCGGCCAGGAGTCGGGCCCGATCGCCGGGGATGGCGTAGCGGCGGCCCGCGACATCGACGAAGGTGCGGGCCGATTTCTCCGCGTCGTTGAGATAGCCCAGCGGAACCCTGCCCTCCTGGGCCAGCCACCCCATCTCCTCGTGGCCCGGCTGGACCGGAGCGGTGAGGTCCGCGGTGAGCACCGCCATCCCGGGACCGGGCTGGAAGGTGCCGGTGGTCGCCTCGGCGTCGGTGGTGCTGAGGGCACGCGCCTGACTCCCGGTCTCGGAGGCCCCCAGGCCGTCCATGAGCATCATGCCGGGGATCTGGGCCAGCAGCCGGTCCTTGAGCTGGGCGGTGAGCGCCGCCCCGCCGTTGACCAGCACCATCAGGGACTCGAGGTCGTAGTCGTGGCGATCGAG
Organism: uncultured Acidimicrobiales bacterium; assembly: GCA_963793475.1. GTDB lineage: Bacteria > Actinomycetota > Acidimicrobiia > Acidimicrobiales > CAWCAL01 > CAWCAL01. Next base: position 83,508 of record CAWCAL010000006.1, on the reverse strand, counting down.
TTCGTCGGAGAGAGGACGACCGAAGGCGTCCCCGACGATCAGCAGGATGCTGACGCCTTCACGTTCGACCGTGGCCCACAGCTCGGCCGGGTCCAGATGGTGGGTCGACGTGGGGAGCACGACCGTGTTGCCGCCTGCGAACGCGTTGAATGCCAGCCAGTGCGCAGCGCCGTGCATGAACGGTGGGGCAGGAAGGGCCCGGGCTCCGCCGTTGCGGGCGGCGTCCACGATGGCGTCGATCGTGGGCCATTCCTCGCCGGTGGCGAGGTCGCGGCCACCCAGGGCGGCGACGAAGATGTCGGACTGCCGCCACAGGACCCCCTTGGGCATCCCCGTGGTCCCGCCGGTGTAGAGGATGTACAGGTCGTCGGGTGACGGCTCGATCGCCGGAGGTGCCGGGGACGAGCCGGCCAGCGCGGCCTCGTAGTCGACTGCGCCGGGCAGGAGGGGATGGCCGGAGGCGTCGGCCACCTGGAGCAGGACCGGCGTGGGGTCGAGGTCATCGAGCACCTCGGCCAGGGTGGGGGCGAACTCGGCGTGGTAGACGACGGCCTCGGCGCCGGCGTCGTCGAGTAGGTAGCGGAGCTCCTCGGCGACGTAGCGGTAGTTGACGTTGAACGGCGCCACCCGGGCCGCATAGGAACCCACCATGGCCTCGAGGTACTCGGGCCCGTTGTGCAGGTAGCACCCGAGATGGGGCTGGCCGCTCTCGTGGCCCAGGAGATCACGGCGCTCGGCCCGCACCGAGAGGCCCCGGTCGAGGAGGAAGTTGGCCAGCCGGTTCGAGCGGTCGGCCACGGCTCCGTAGCTCCGACGCAGTGTCCCCTGCACGACACAATCGCGGTCGGGGATCGCGTCGGCCACCGCCGTGAAGACCTGCCCCAGATTGAACTCCATCACGTCCCCTCCGGGTGGGGATCGTACGGCCGCCGGTCACTCGGGCGCAGATCGGCCGGTCAGCAGACCGCCCCGTCGGCGGGGAGGTCGAGGTCGATCAGGTAGCGGTCGGCGGCGTTGCGCACGCAGTCGCTGCGGGAGTAGCTGAGGTGTCCGGTGCTCTCGAGGGTGAGCAGTGCCGCTCGGTCGAGCTCCTGGGCGATCTCGACGGAGTTTTCGTACGGCGTCGCCTGGTCCCCGGTGTTGCCGATGACCAGGATCGGCGGTGCCTCGGAGGCCGTGATGTCGTCGAGGGGACCGGTGGACGGGACGGGCCAGGCCCCGCAGGGAGCGAGCTCGTTGGCGATGCCGGCGCCGAACCGGTCATCGATGTCCGCCAGCCGGTCGGCCATGGCGGCGAACTCCTCAGGGGTCTCGGGCCTCGGACTGTCGACGCAGGTCGTGGCGACGTAGGCGGGGAAGTCGACGAGTTGGTGATACCGATCGGCCAGCGAGAACAGCGCACTCCCGTCGCCCTCGGCGGCATCGGCGAGCGCCTCGTAGTAGTCGTTCCAGGCCTGGCTGCTGTAGCCGTACGCGGAGTAGAAGGTGCCGGTCACGATGTCGGCCGGTCCGAGGCCGCGACCGAACCGGGTGGGGATCGGCCGGACCTCTGCGTCGGCGAGCACCCGGCGCAGGGTGGCGTCCATGTCGTCGACCGGGCATTCGTCACCGCATCCGGCCGCCATGTCGTCGTAGACGTCCAGGAATCCTCCCAGCTGCCCGGCGAGGAACTCCTCGAGGTCCTGGTCGGGATCGACCACGCCGTCCAGGACCATCGCTCGAACGGAGGAGCCGTACCGCTCTGCGTAGCGCAGGCCGAGGTAGGTGCCGTACGAGAAGCCGATGTAGCTGATCGATTCCTCACCGAGCGCCCGACGGAGCGCGTCCATGTCGGCGACGGTCGATTCGGTGTCGACATGGGCCAGGACCTCGCCGTGCCGAGCCTGACACTCCTCCGCCACGTCGGCGGCCGCTCGATCCAGCCGGGCCTGCTCGGTGGGGTCGTCGGGCCCGGAGTCGATCGCCCACAGCGCCTCGAACGGGGCGGCGCAGTTGAGCGAGGTCGAGCCGCCGGTGCCGCGCGGATCCCACATGACGAAGTCGAACCGGGACAGCAGGTCGCCGGAGACCAACGAGCCGGTGGCGAAGTCGGTTCCGGGGGCGCCCGGACCGCCGGGGTTGGCGAGCAGCACCCCGATCCGGTCGCCCGAGGCGGGGCGTCGGGTGACCGGAATGTCGATCGTGGCCCCGTCGGGCTCTGCGTAGTCCAGCGGGACCGTCAGCGTGGCGCACTGCACGCTGCCACAGTCGGACCAGTCCGAGAGGGACGCCGGAGGGGGCGGCACCGTGGAGGTGGTGGTCGTCGGGTCCGTGGTGGAATCCGCTGCGACGGCGGTGCTGGTGGAGGTTGTGGTCGTCGGGTCGGCGGTGGAGTCCGGCTCGAGGCGACGTCGTGCTGTCGGTCGCCCCGCCGTCGCCAGCACACGCAGCCGCCAGGAGGGTGACGGCCAGCAGGGGAGCGAGGAGTCTCATCGGCATCGAGTATGCCGGGCCGACGCCGTGGGACCGGCGCGCGCCGCCCTACGGGTAGTAGAGCGTGACGGTCTCGGCGACGCAGGCCGGTTTGGCCCCGCCCTCGACTTCGAAGGTCGAGCGCATCACGACCTGGGCGGACCCGTCGGGTCGGTCGTCGACGGACACCAGTTCGACGCCGACCCGCAGATTGCTCCCGACCGGCACGGGGGACGGAAATCGCACCTTTTCGGTGCCATAGTTGACTCCCATGGAGATACCGGTGACGCTCAGGACCTGGGGTACGAGCATGGGCCCCAGGGAGAGGGTGAGGTAGCCGTGGGCGATCGGGCCCCCGAACGGACCGTCCTTGGCCCGCTCGGGATCCACATGGATCCACTGGTGGTCGCCGGTGGCGTCGGCGAACTGGTTGACCCGCTCCTGGGTGATCTCGAGCCAGTCGCTGTGGCCCAAGTGCTGGCCGACCATGGCCTTGAGGCCGTCGATGCCGTCGATGGTGGTGGTCATGGCGAGATCCTAGGCCGCTCAGCTGAACCAGATCTTGGCGTAGCTGCGGCTCATCGGGTGGACCAGGGCGACGAACTGGGCCAGCGGGAAGATCATGCCGATGATGAAGGGAAGACTCAGTCCGACCTGGAAGATGAACAGGATGGGGAGGATCCCGATGACCGAGATGACGATGCCGGCCCAGTACCAGGCCTTCTTCTCGTTGGCGATCCCCCAGCCGGCCCCGGCGTAGAGGGCGGCGAACGCCAATTGGATCAGGACGCCGATGCCGCCGCTCGAGAGAGCGCCGAGCACCGACCAGAACGCGTCGAAGTACAGCAGGAAGACTCCGATCTGCAGGGTCTGGGGCTGCGAGGGGTTGGTCCATCTCATGGTCTGCATGACTGACAGTCTGGCAGCCCTGGTGCTCGGAGCGGGCGCCGGCACCCGCCTGCGTCCGCTGACGCTGGAGCGACCGAAGGTGTTGTGCCCGGTCGGCGACCGTGCGCTGGTCGACCATGCGATCGAGCGCGTCCATGCCGTGACCGCGTTGGTGGCCGTCAACGTGCACCACGGACGGCGTCGGATGGAGGAGCACCTGGAGGGCCGGGTCCACCTGTCGTTCGAGGACCGACCTGGACTGGGGACCGCCGGGGCCGTCGTCGAGCTCTTCCCCTGGTTGGAGGGACGGGCGGTCCTGGTCGTGAACGCGGACACGTACTCCGACGTCGGCCTGGGTCCCGCAGTCGACCGGTGGGACGGTGAGCGGGCTGCGGTGATCCTGGCCGGGGAGGCCGAGCTGGGACCCCGAAGCCGGGTGGTGGGCAGCCTGCTGCCGGGCCCTGTCGCCGCGCAGCTCCCCGCCGGGCCCAGCGGCCTGTACGAGACCTGCTGGCGTCCGGCGCAGCAGGACGGGCGACTCCAGGTGATCGCCGCCGAGGGCATGTTCCACGATTGCGGCACTCCGGCCGACTACCTCGCCGCCAACATGGCGTGGTCCGGCGGCCTCCCGGTCGTGGCCCCCGACGCGCGGGTGGATGGTCAGCTGGAGCGGTCGGTGGTGTGGTCGGGGGGTGTGGTCACCGACGGTGAGGTGCTGGTCGACGCGATCCGTACCGGTGCGGGCCGCACGGTGCTGGTCCGCTGACGCAGCTGGCCGCAGGCGGCGTCGATGTCGTTGCCGCGATTGGCCCGGACGGTGACGTTGACCCCCGACCGGGTGAGCTCGGCCCGGAAGTCGTCGATGGAGGCCGGGGTCGACGCGGTGGCGGGCATGCCGTCGGTGGCGTTGAGCGGGATCAGGTTCACGTGGGCGCGTAGTGGACCGGCGAGGTCGGCGAGTTGTCGGGCGTCGGTCAGCGAGTCGTTGACGTCACGGATCATGGCCCATTCGAACGAGATCCGACGGCCGGTGGCGTCGATCCAGCGCCGGCACGCGGCCATCAGCGCGTCGAGGGGATAGCGCTTGTTGATGGGCACCAGTTCGTCGCGCAGCCGGTCGTTGGCGGCGTGCAGTGAGACTGCGAGGGTGACGGGCAGGCCCTCCTGGGCGAGCCGATCGATGCCGGGCACGATGCCGACCGTGGACACGGTGAGATGGCGGGCCGACAGACCGAGGTCGTCGCGACATCGCACCAGGCTGGCTCTGGTGGGCTCGTAGTTGGCGAGCGGTTCGCCCATCCCCATGAAGACGACGTTGGAGAGCCGGCGGGGTTGCGCGGCCCGGGCCGCCCGCACGATCTGCTCGACGATCTCACCGGTGTCGAGATGGCGGTCGAAGCCGGCCTGGCCGGTGGCACAGAATCCGCACGCCATGGCGCAGCCGACCTGGGTGCTGACGCACACCGTCGAGCGGTCGTCGTAGTCCATCAGCACGGTCTCGACCTGGTGGTCGTCGCTCAACCTCCACAGCCACTTGGTGGTGGCGCCGCGGTCTGCGGACTGCTCGGTGACCGTCGCGAGCGCCGGTGGAAAGCGCCGGTCCAGATCGGCGCGCAGTGATGTGGGCAGGGGGCTGATGTCGGCCACGTTGCGCAGCTCGGCGTAGAGGCCGTTCCACAGCTGATCGACGCGGTAGGAGGGCTGGTCGCCCAGGACCTCGGCGAGACCATCGCGGTCGAGTCCGTAGAGGGAAGGCGTCCTGCCTGTCACGGCGTCGGCCCCCCGGTGGTGTACGCCCGCTGGATGTGGTGCAGCGTGAAGCCGATCCGTTCGTAGGCCGCGATCGCCGGGGTGTTGTCGGCTTCGACGTAGAGCGCGCCGATGGCCGCTCCGGCACGGTGGAGCCATCGGAGGCCGGCCAGGGTCAGGGAACGTCCGAGGCCCTGACCGTGGAAGTCGGGATCGACGGCGATCACGAAGATCTCGCCCAGCAGGGGCGTGTGGTCGTGGTGGAGCTTGGTCCAGCAGAAGCCGGCGAGCCGGTCGTCGCGCTCGTGCAAGAGGAAGCCGGACGGATCGAACCAGGACTCGGCGGTGAGCGCGTTCAGCCGCTCCCTCGTCATGCCGGACTGCTCGGGGTGCCAGTGGAAGGCCCGGTTGTTGACCTCGATCCAGGCGTCGCCGTCGGCGGGGGTGAAGGACCGGACCGCCAGCTGGGGGTCGGGTTCGGGGGCGGGCAGCGGGACCCGGAGGTGGAGCAGGTCGCGGCTCGCGGTGAGGCCGGCCGCCGTGGCGATTTGGTCGGTGTCCTCGCTGGCCGGAGCGGCCCACCAGCGGGCGAGGCCGGCGCCTGCTTCGAACGCCGATGCGATGCCGAGCCGGAGCGCCTCGGCGGCGACGTCAGCGTCGAGGGGGCCGGGCAGGGTCAGGTCGGCCACGCCGGGTTGATCGAACCGGAGACCGGCCGGGGCGATGGAGTCCACGCCGTGAGGCTAGTGAGGCGGTGGTGGCGGCGGCGCGGCATCGACCCGGCCGGATCGGCCGCTTTCGGGCAGCCGTCATGAAACTGTAACAATGAACGGTATTCGATCGCTGCGTGGCGGATCGAACCACCCAGGGTGCGATTTGGCATCGAAAAGGCCCGTCATCCACAGAAAAGGCGAATCGGTTCGCGCCAAAATAACGCGGAGCGTTGTCGAAAGACTTCTCAGCGAGAGGTCTCGCCGGTAGAGTACCGCTTGACCAGGTTCCCGCCACCTGGCACAAGGCGACTACTGGGATCCGCCGCCCGGAGTCGCCCGCCGGCGCCCTTCGGGGCGCCGGCTCTTTCTCTTTTGTGCGTTCCCCGGCCACGCAGGCCGCCCAGCTCCCGGCTCGCGGCGCGCTCTGGCAGGCCCGGCCGCGGTCCGGTGCGTTCCTCGGCCACGCCGGCCGGGTGGCTCTGGGGCCATCGCACCTATTGCTTCGGGGGGTTCGGTTCCCGGCCGGTACGCTGGCCGACCCATGTCTGCCGCCGATCAGCCGTTGCTCACCCGACTCGACGTGCGGGGCCGGGTCGACCTGGATCTGCCCCGTCCCGAGCGGGGCTCGACGGACGACGTGCGGGACGCGGTGCGGGAGATCGTGGCCGAGGTCCGGCGGCGGGGTGATGCCGCGCTGGTCGAGTACACCCAGCGATTCGACGGCGTGGAGCTCGACACGGTTCGCGTTCCGGCGGATGAGGTTTCGGGCGCCCTGGCCGCCCAGCCCGAGGAGCTCCGCCGTGCGCTCGAGGCCGCCGCCGAGCAGATCACCTGGTTCCACGAGACGCAACGGCGCGATCGCCACACCGTCCAGCGCGGCGGTGTCTCCATCGACGAGTGGCAGCAGCCGGTCGATCGGGCCGGCTGCTACGTCCCCGGTGGCCGGGCGCTCTATCCGTCCACGGTCCTGATGACCGCCATACCGGCCCGGGTGGCCGGCGTCCCGCAGGTGGCGCTGTGCGTGCCCCCGGACGGAACCGGTGCGGTGCCGGCGGTGACACTCGCCGCCGCAGCAGCAGCGGGCGTCGACGAGGTGTACCGCATCGGCGGCGCGCAGGCGATCGCCGCGTTGGCCTACGGCACCGAGTCGGTGGATGCGGTCGACGTCATCGTCGGTCCCGGGAACCTGTACGTGGCCATGGCCAAGCAGCTGGTGAGCGGCCAGGTGGGCGTGCCGTCGGCCTTCGCCGGACCCTCCGAGGTCGTCGTGGTCGCCGATCGCGATGCCGACCCCCGGCTGGTGGCGATCGATCTGATGGTCCAGGCCGAGCACGGTCCGGACGGGCTGGCCTGGCTGGTCAGCTGGGATCCCGAGGTTTCCGATCGGGTCGACGCAGCGCTGGTCGAGGCCATCGACGAAGCGCCGCGTGCGGACGACATCACGGCGACCATGGCGGCCAGTGGCTTCAGCGTCGTCTGCGACGGCCCGGTCCAAGCGGCGGCCGTCGCCAACGAGATTGCCCCCGAGCACCTCCAACTGATGGTCGCCGACGCGGACGCCGTCCTGGCCGGTATCCGGCATGCGGGAGCGGTCTTCGTCGGCGACACGGCGCCGGCCGCAGCGGGCGACTACTTCGCCGGGCCGAGCCACGTGTTGCCCACCCACCGGACCGCCCGGTACTCGGGGGCCCTCGGAGTCGACGACTTCTGCAAGCCGATGCATGTCATCTCCATCGACGGGGACGCCATGGCCGACATGGCCCCGCACATCGAGGCGCTCGCAACCGCCGAGGGTCTGGCCGCGCATGCCCTCTCGTTGCGGGCTCGGCGAGAGCGATGAACCGCCGTCCGGAACTCCGGTCCGACCTCCGCGAACTGACCGGCTACCACTCACCGCAACTCGACGTCGAGGTCCGGCTCAACACCAACGAGTCTCCGGAACCGCCACCGGACGCGTTCCGGGCCGCCGTGGCCGACGCGGTCGCCTCGACGGCATGGCACCGGTACCCGGACCGTCAGGCCACGGCGTTGCGTGACGGGTTGGCCCGGCACCACGGGGTGGCCGCCGGGCAGGTCTTCGCCGCCAACGGCTCCAACGAGGTGATCCAGACCCTGCTGCTGACCTTCGGCGGGCCCGGTCGGACGGCTGCGACGTTCGAGCCGACCTATGCCCTCCACCGGCATCTGGCGTCCATCACCGGCACCGGCCACGTGGCCGGCGAGCGCGATGCTGCGTTCGCAGTAGGCGGCGACGAGATGGATCGTGTCCTCGATCAGCAGCCTGCGGTCGTCTTCTTCTGTTCACCCAACAACCCCACCGGCAACGCCGAGGATCGCCAGACCGTGCTCGACGCGGTCGCTCGGGTGGGCCGGTGGGGCGGGCTCGTCGTCGTCGACGAGGCCTACGGCCAGTTCTGTTCGTGGAGCGCGCTGGACCTGGTCGGAACCGATCGGAACCTGGTGGTGTGCCGGACGTTCTCGAAGACGTGGGCCATGGCCGGGGCCCGGCTGGGGTACCTGATCGGGCCCGAGTGGTTGGTCGCCGAGCTCGGCAAGGTCGTGCTGCCCTACCACCTGGACGCGGTCACCCAGACCGCTGGTCTGCTCGCGCTGGACCACACCGACGACATGGTGGCCCGGGTGGCTCGGCTGGTCGAGGCGCGGGGTGAAGTCCTGGACCGGTTGAACGGGCTCGAGCTCGACGTCTGGCCATCCGAGTCCAACTTCATCCTGTTCCGCCCCCGACGGCACGATGCCGTCACCGTGTGGCAGGGACTGGTCGATCGATCGGTTCTGGTGCGTGACTGCTCGTCGTGGCCCCGCCTGGAAGGGTGCCTGCGGGTCACCATCGGCAGTCCCGAGGAGAACGACCGGTTCCTCACCGCGCTCCGAGCCGTGCTGGAATCCCCCGAGGCTTCCACCTCGGCGACCGCCGAGGCCCCCTGAAGGAGTCCCCATGACCCGAGCCGCATCCCGCAGTCGCATCACCGGCGAGACCCGCATCGAGATCAACCTGGACATCGACGGGGTGGGGGAGACCGACGTCAGCACCGGTCTGCCGTTCTTCGACCACATGCTCGACCAGTTGGGCCGCCACGGCGGTTTCAACCTGTCGGTCCAGGCCGCGGGCGACATCGAGGTCGATGCCCACCACACGGTCGAAGACGTGGGGATTCTGCTGGGGGCCTGCCTCGGCGAGGCCCTGGGCGACAAGGTGGGCGTGCGGCGATTCGCCTCCAACGTGGTGCCGCTGGACGAGGCGGCGGTCGAGGTCGTCCTGGACCTGTCGGGCCGCCCGTTCCTCGTCTACGACGTGGTGCCGCCCGGTCAGAAGATCCTGGGCGACCCCCCGTTCGACCCGCAGTTGATGGAGGAGTTCTGGCGGGCGCTGGCCACCTCGGCCAGCCTGACACTCCACATCGTCATGCAGCGGGGCCAGAACACCCACCACATCATCGAGGCGTCGACCAAGGCGGTGGCGCGCGCTCTCCGCGACGCCGTGCGGATCGAGGGATTCGACGTGCCGTCCACCAAGGGTGTCCTGTGACGCCGACCTGGACGCGACGATGAGTGACGGTCCTCTGGTGGCCGTGCTGGACTACGGCATCGGCAACCTGCGTTCGGCCGAGAAGTCGTTGGCACACGTCGGCGCCGACGCCCATCTGACCGCCGATCGGGGGTTGATCGCGGACGCCGCCGGGGTCGTGCTGCCGGGCGTGGGGGCGTTCGGGCGCTGCATGGAGGAGCTCCGAGCGTCCGGGCTGGATCAGGTGGCGGTCGACGCCATCGAGACGGGCCGTCCGTTTCTCGGGATCTGCATCGGCATGCAACTGCTGTATCGGGCGTCGGAGGAGGCGCCGGACTGCCCGGGCCTCGGGGTGATCGACGCCGACGTCGTGCGGATGTCGGAGCGCGAGCGCCTGCCCCAGATGCAGTGGAACGTCCTGCGGGGTCCGCGCGGCACCGGGTCGCCGTCGCACGAAATGTTCGCCGGCCTGGCCGATCCGGCCTGGGTGTACTTCGTGCACTCGTACGCAGCGACGTGGACCGACGACGTGGTGGCCACGTGTGAGTACGGCGGGCCGGTGGCTGCGGCCGTGGCGCGCGGTGGTCTCTGGGCCACGCAGTTCCATCCCGAGAAGTCGGGCGAGAATGGCCTGGCCATGTTGGCCAACTTCATTCGAGCGCTGGACCCGTCGTGAACGACCTTCCCGTCCTGCGGGCGCTGCCGGCCATCGACCTGCGCGAGGGGCGATGTGTGCGGCTCTACCAGGGTGACTTCGACCGGGAGACCGTCTACGGCGACGATCCGGTCGCGCAGGCCCGGGCCTTCGAGGCCGAGGGTGCCGACTGGATCCATGTCGTGGACCTCGACGCCGCCCGGAGCGGCACCGGCGCCAACCGGGAGGTGATCCGGGCCATCGCCGATGCGGTGGACGTGCCCGTGCAGTGCGGCGGAGGGGTGCGGTCCGAGGCCGACGCCGAGGCGCTGGCCGAGTGTGGCGTGATGCGGGTCGTGATCGGCACGGCGGCGCTGGAGCAGCCCGAGCTGGTCGAGCGGGTTGCGCTGCGTCAGTTGGTGGCGGTGGGCATCGATGCGCGGGGTGACGACGTAGCCGTGCACGGGTGGGAGTCGGGGAGCGGCCGCTCGCCGGTCGAGGTCGCGCGGCAATTCGCCGATGTCGGCGTCGACGCTCTGGTGGTCACCGAGATCAGCCGCGACGGGACCATGGACGGCGCCGATGTCGAGGGGCTGCGCAGCGTGTTGGGCGTGGCCGGTTGTGAGGTCATCGCCTCCGGTGGCATCGGGACGCTCGACCACTTGGCGGCGCTACGAGACGTGTCGGCCGACGGTCGGACCCTCGGGGGCGTGATCATGGGTCGTGCGCTGTACGAGCGGGCCTTCACGTTGGCCGAGGCGGTCCGAGCTCTCGGAGGTTCGGCATGAGGGCGGTGCGGGTCATTCCGTGCCTGGATGTCGACGCCGGCCGGGTGGTCAAGGGGGTCAACTTCGTCGATCTGGTCGATGCGGGTGATCCGGTGGAGCTGGCGGCGCGGTACGACCGCGAGGGTGCGGACGAGGTGGTCTTCCTGGACATCACGGCGTCGTCCGACGAGCGCGACACGATCCTCGACATCGTCCGGCGCACGGCCGATGAGGTCTTCATCCCGTTCACCGTGGGGGGCGGGATTCGCTCGGTCGAGGATGCCCGACGGATCCTGCGGGCCGGCGCCGACAAGGTGGGGGTGAATACGGCTGCCGTCCAGCGACCTCAGTTGGTGGCCGAGCTGTCCGAGGAATTCGGGAGCCAGTGTGTGGTCGTGGCAATCGACGCCCGACGGGGAAGTCACCCTGCGTTCGAGGTCTTCCTCCACGGTGGCCGCACGGCGACGGGCATCGATGCGCTGACCTGGGCCGCCCAGGCCGAGGAGTTGGGGGCGGGGGAGATCCTGCTGACGTCGATGGATCGCGACGGGACCCGCGACGGGTTCGACACCGAGCTGACGGCCGCGATCGTGGCGGCCACGAACGTGCCCGTGATTGCGTCGGGAGGGGTCGGCACGCTCGATCACCTGGTCGAGGGAGTGACCGAGGGCCACGCCGACGCGGTCCTGGCGGCGTCGATCTTCCACTTCGCCGAACACGCCGTCGGCGAGGCCAAGGCGACGATGGCCCGGGCTGGCATTACCGTTCGCCCCCACGCAACCCCGCCGCCTGGCTGATCGACTCCTAGAAGCCGACCGACGGTTCGGACTCGAGGGCGTCGAACGCTTCGATGGTGCGCTGCACGATCGACTCTGCGGCACCCATCAGCGAGTGATCCGTCCTCGGGATGGCTTCGACCCGGGTGGCGGTCCAGTCCCGGACTGCGGCCTCGGCGACGGCGGGGGGAGCGAACTGGTCGTGCTCTGGTGCGAGGATCAGCGTCGGACGGTCGTCGGCGCCGGCCGGAGTCCCCTCGGGCCGTTCGGTGGCGGGTGGGGCGACCGCAACCCATCCGGCGATCTCGGGGGCGGAGTGGCCCAGGAGGATCTCGGCCCCGAAGGACCAGCCCGCAACCAGGAGCGGGAGTTGGCCGGCTGAGGGCAGGGCGGCGATGGCGGCGCTGACGTCGAGGTGTTCCAACGTGCCACCGGCGTGCGTGCCCGATGAGCCGCCCCCGCCTCGAAAGTCGAACCGAATGGTGGTGAGGCCGGCAGCCGGGAGGGCGTGGAACCATGCCTCGATCATGTGGACGTGGCGGCTGCCTCCGAAGCTGGGGTGGGGGTGAGCCAACACGGCGAGCCCTCGGGGCTGCGCAACCGTCGCCAGGTCGGCGGCCAGCTCGATGTTGTCGTCGGTGACGAGCGTGAGATGGGTGATGTGGGGCGTTGCGTCGGCCATCGGTGCGAACGGTAGCGTCGGAGCATGGAATCGGACGCCACGGCAGCATCGGAGGGGGCGGAAACCCCTGACGCCGACAGCACACCTCCGACCACCGAGTCGCCTGCCACGCCGCACATGCCGATGGGTCCCGAGACCCAGGACGAGAAGCTCCCGATCCTGATGCTCAACGACCGGATCCTGGTGTCGGTCGACAGCGCTGACGGTGAGCGTCGATCCACCGGCGGGATTCTCATTCCCGCCACCGCCCAGATGGGAAAGCGCCTGGCCTGGGCGGCCGTGGTCGGGGTCGGGCCCAACGTGCGCGCCGTCGAGGAGGGCGATCACGTCCTCTTCAACCCCGAGGACCGCTACGAGGTCGAAGTGCGCGGCGAGGACTACATCATCCTGCGCGAGCGCGACGTTCATGCCGTTGCGGCCGAGCGCCTCCACGAGAGTTCCACCGGCCTCTATCTCTGACCGCACGCCTCGGCGGCTCGTGGTCGGGGGATCGGGAAGCGACGGCACTGTCTCGTTCGCTGGTCTGCGCCAACCGCTCTCTCCGCCAGCGCCGTCTCTTCCCGATTGTGAATGGGCTTTCCGCCCGCCAGTCATGGGGGTGGTCGTTGGGGTGGGTGGAGTTGCCATTGGCCGTCGGGTCCTCGGGTGAGGGTCCAGCCGCCTTCGTGGGCGAGGTGGTGGTGGGTGTCGCATCCGGGGCACATGCGGTCGAGGTCGGTGTGGCCGCCTTGGGCGAAGGGGTCGATGTGGTGGATTTGGCAGTCGTCGAAGGGGACGTTGCAGTCTTCGTCCATGCCGCAGGTGGGGTATTGGGCTCGCAGCGCCATGCGTTGGGCTCGGGTGGCGAGCCGGCGTTCCCGGCCGACGTCGAGGGCCTGGCCTGCAGCCGCCGAGGACGATGGGGATGATGCCGGCGTCGCAGGCGATGCGTGCGGATGGTTTCGGCCGGTAGTGGGGTGCCGGCTTGGGTTTCGGAGGTACGGCGGGTGCCGTCGGGTGAGGTGTTGGCGTCGTCGTCGACCCGGTCGGCGAGGGTGTCGTAGTCGATGAGGACCATGACCGCGGCTGACTCGGCGGTCGAGACCCTCGTTCCGACGATGAGGGCGTGGAGGGCTTCGGCGGCGAGTTGGGCGTGTTGGCGGGGCGTGATGTTGCGGGCCCCGGCCGCGACCCGTGCGGCGATTTCGCGGTCGATGGCGTTGTGGATGGCTTCGGCCCGGATGGGATCCCATTGGCCGTCGACATGGCCCATCCCGGTGGCCGGGTCGGTCCATTTCCGGGCCCGGGAGTTCCGGCGTTGTTTCTCGAGTTCGCTGATCCCGTCGTCACCCATGAGCTGATCGACCAACTGGCGGCAGCGCTGCTCGAAGTCCGGAACCGACAGGCCATCAGCGAACCGCGTCGGCGACCAGCCGCTCGGACTGCTCTTCGAACTGCTTCTTCTCCCGGCCCGACAGCCGGTTGGCCTGCCGGGTCAACGCGTCGGCGTGCCCGGCACCCAGGGTGCCGTCCTCGAGCGCCCCCAGGGCTTCGGGCATCTTCTGCATCGCGTCACCCCGCTTGGCCGCCTGGGCCGCTTCGCGATCGCCCAGGCCGGCCCGCTTGGCCGTCTTGTTCGGATCCGACCGCTGACCCTGCTGCTGCAGCCGCCGCGACCGGGCCGTTGCCTTGGCCAACACCCCGGTCAACCAGGAGTTCACCGTCCCGATATCGGCACTCAACGCGTCGACCGCCTCGGCCGGCATCCCCGCGATCTGCTCCTCCAGCTGACGGACCCGGGCCGCAACGGCGACCGGGTCGGACTCGGTCACGTTGATCACGTCACCATCCATCGTGAGCGCCATCACAGCCTTCTCACTTGGGTCCACCGTGCCAAGAGCCCACCAAAGGGCTGAGACGCACCCCTCCTCGCACTGGCTCGAAGCCTCACGTCAGAGGGGTACGTATGTTCGATACTAGCCAACAGGCCGGACCCGCACAACCCCGAAACCGAAGAATCTTCGAACCCTGCGACCTGCGGCCAGACTCGGAGGCATGCGCCCACCATCACCGCACCGGCCCGTGAATCTCGCCGACAAGCTGTCCCAGTTCACCACGACCACACCGACGATCTCTTCTTGGTGCTGTCGGGCCGGATCACCATTCGCCTCCGGGATGGCGAGGTCGAGTTGGGGGCGGGTGAACTGTTCGTGGTGCCCGTCGGGGTCGAGCATCAGCCCTACGCCGAACGCGAGGCCGAGGTCCTCCTCATCGAACCCACCGGCACCCCCAACACCGGTGATGCGAGCACGGCGGCGAAGCACGTGGAAATCTGAGCGACGCCGCCGGCCAGGCCAGAATGCTCCGCGGTCGAGTTGTCGCGACCGCCGATCCCCGCCGAAGCTGATCGCCCGCCCGCAGGAGGACAGACATGAACGATCTCACGGGAACCGTCGTTGCCATCACCGGAGCCAGTGCCGGTATCGGCGCCGCTGCGGCGCGGTTGCTGGTGGCCGAAGGCGCCTCGGTGGTGCTGGGGGCACGCCGGGTGGAGCGACTGGAGTCGATGGTGGCCGAGCTGGGGGAGAAGGCCCTCGCCGTCGAGACGGACGTGCGCGACCCCGAGGCGTCGCGGCGGTTGGTCGCTCGGGGGCTCGAACGTTTCGGCCGCCTCGACGCGCTCGTGGCCAACGCCGGGATCGGCGCCTATGGCGGAATCATGGATCTCACCGACGAGCAGCTCCAGGACATGATGGAGACCAACGTCGCCGGGACGGTCTGGCCCATCCGAGCGGCGGTACCTCACCTGATCGAGGCCGGCGGCGGCGACATCGTGATCGTCGCATCGGTGGCCGGTCTGCGCGGCGCCGGTGACGAGGCGGTCTACGCCGCAACCAAGCATGCGCAGCTGGGCCTCGCCGGAGGGCTCGACCGTGAGCTCCGCGAGAAGAACATCCGGGTCAGCACCCTCTGCCCCGGCGGCACGGCGACCGAATTCGCCATGGGCGCCGGCCGCACGCCCGACATGCCCGGTCTGGCCGACATGCTCAACGCCGAGGACGTCGCCGCTGCCATCGTGACGGTACTGAGTCAGCCGAAGAACATGCGATCGCTCGTCTGGTCGATGCGGAGCATCCAAGAGGAGGACTGACCGACCATGGCGAATCCGGGCAAGTCCCGGCGTGAGCTGATCGAGGGCCGGCCGGCCCTGATCGTGATCGACATCCTGGTGTCCACGTTCGTCGAGCAGGATGTCCGGGCCATCGACCACATGCCCGGATACGCCGAGCGGATGGCTCAGGCCCGTGCTGCCATCGATCGGGCGCGTGCGTGCGATATCCCCGTCATCTTCATCCAGGAGGTGCACCGCCCCGACCTGGTCGACTTCGGGCGGGAGCTGGACGGCAGCGAGGATATCCACTGCCTCGAGGACCACCCGAACACCGCGGTGGCCGCCGAGACGGGATTCCAACCGACCGACTACCTGATCAAGAAGCGTCGCTACTCGGCGTTCTTCGGCACGGACTTCGAGATCCTCTTGCGGGGTCTGGAAGTGGACACGTTGCTGCTGTGCGGCGGGCTGACCGACGTGTGCGTGCACTACACCTTCGTCGACGGTCACCAGTCCGACTACTTCTGCCGGGTGATCGAGGACTGCGTCGCCGGGTCGACCGAGCATGCTCACGAGTACGCCCTGCAGGCGATGGAGTATCTCCAGCGTGGTGCCCGGCGTTCCCTGGACGAGGTCGTGGCCGCGATGGACGACTTCAGTGCCCACAGGACGCCGACGGCGACCGGATAGGTTCGCAGGGTGGCGGGGGAGACCCGTTCCTGAGGTCAGCTTGCCCGCTTCAGCTCCGTGGTGCGTACTCCACCGAGGCGAAGGGCCACGACTCGTCGAGCCACACCGACAGTGCTTCCCACACGACGACATCGTGCTCGGCGTGGCGCTCGGTGACCCACGATCGGACATGCGCATCGACTTCCGATTGCTCGCTGGGGTAGATGTAGACGCAGCCCACGACATCGTCGCCGTCCAGCACCGAGTAGGTGAATCCCACGTGTTCCGTGAAGTCGCGAGCGTGACGCTCGAGGTCATCGAGGTTCTGTTCCAGCGACATCTCGATCGGCCATTCCCGCTCACCCGGCCGGAAGCCGGGGAGGGTGTGAATGTGGTCCGTGCTTGACATCCACGCTTCGTGGTCGCTCTCGTTGTGCTCGGGTCCCAACGGCTCCAGGTGAAGCCCGCCGATCTCCAGCGACACGGGTACGACGAAGTCCGGAGGAACGAACGGATCAGCCATGCGGCGAGGCACCCGATCGCTCAGAAGGTGAAGTCGGGCAGTGAATCGAAGGCAGCCTTCAGCGCGTCGCCCCAGCCCGTCGAGATCGACCGGTAGTACGGATCGTCAGCCTCGACGCGGGTGGGCGGCCGCAGCTCGAGGCTGTCGCGCTCGTACACCTGGATGTCGATCGGTAGACCCACCGACACATTGGCCTTCATCGTCGAGTCGAACGAGACGAGCAGGAGCTTGACGGCGTCCTCGAAGCCCATCTCGGTGTCGTAGGCACGCACCAGAATCGGTCGCCCGTACTTCGTCTCGCCGATCTGCAGGAACGGCGTGTCGTCGTGGGCCTCGATGAAGTTGCCCTCGGGGTACACCAGGAACAGCCGGGGCGTCATGCCGGCGATCTGCCCACCGATGATGAACGTGCCGTTGAACGCCGAGTCCGCCGTCTCGCCCGTCTGTGCGTGTGACGCGATGACCTCCTTGAGCGTCCTGCCGACGAGCGTGGCGACCTGGAACATCGTGGGCGCTTCGAGGATCGACGGGCTCCGGTCGGCCGGTGCCTTCGACCGTTCATCGAGCAAGCTCACCACCGCCTGCGTCGTGGCCAGATTCCCGGCCGCGAGCAGCACGATGGCGCGCTCCCCGGTGTTCGACCACGTGGACATCTTCCGGTACTTCGACACGTTGTCGACCCCGGAGTTGGTCCTCGTGTCGGAAACGAAGACGAGGCCCCGATCCAGGCTCAGCGCCACGCAATAGGTCATCGGAATCGCATTCTGCTCGTCGCTCCCTACTGCTGCACCTGCAGCGCGACGTGCATGTCCTCGGATGCATCGCCGAATCGGACGCCGGCCACGGGCGCCGCCTCTTTGTAGTCGAGCCCCACGGCAACGCGCACGTACCGATCGTCGGGGGAGATCCCGTTGGAGACGTCGAACCCCACCCAGCCCAGATCGTCGATCAGGACTTCGGCCCACGCATGGGTGGCGTCCTGATCGACTCGTCCGTCCATGACGAGGTACCCGCTGACGTAGCGAGCCGGTACCCCCAGACGCCGGGCCGCGGTGATGAAGACGTGGGTGTGGTCCTGACAGACTCCGTGACCCGCGGCCAGGACCTCCTCGGCCGTCGATGCGGCGTGGGTGTGGCCGAGCTCGTAGGTGACTGCGGCCGCAATATGCGCCGAGAGGTCGTGCATTCGTTGCACCAGGGTGCCTGCCGAAGCATCGTCGACCCCGGCCAGGAGGGCGTCGACGGCCGCGCCGGCCGTGGTGAGAGGTGTCGAGCGCAGGAACAGCCACCGAGGAGCAAAGCCCGCAGCGTGGAAGGTCACCCCACCCGTGTCGGTCGTCTCCACCACGCCCTCGCAGCGGACGGTGATGTGCTGTTGATCCGGCAGGATGCTGATCAGCTGCACTTGGTTGGCGTGGTGGTCGACGAAGTCGACCTCCTTCTTGCCTCCTTCGATGGCCATGTCCCACCGGAGCACTCGTTGGCCTTCGGACGGCCGCGGGGTCAGGCGGAGCTCCTGGAGCGCGAACGGGACCGGTTCGTCGTAGGAGTAGGTGGTGTCGTGGGTGATGCTGATGCGCATGGGTTGGTCACTCGTTGAATCGGTAGTCGTGCTCGATCTGCTGCGCGAGCCGGTTGGTGTCGGCGATGCAGGCGTCGAGGAACTCGTGCAGCCCTTGCTCGAAGATCGATCCGATCGTGCGATCGCTGACCGATCCGCGCAGGCTCGCCACCAGGTCGTGACAACGGTGACGTTGCCCGTAGTCGGTCGCCAGGTAGCCCAGGTTGTCGTCGAGCTTCATGAAGCAGAACGCGAGCGACCTCGGCATCTGCCGATCGAGGATCAGGAACTCGGCGATGTCCGGTGGGTTGATCTCACCGGGGTTCTGCCATCGATAGGCCCGTTGAGCCGACACCGACCGCAGGATCGTCTCCCACTGCACGTTGTCGAGTCGGGACCCGACGTGCAGGGCCGACGGCAGGAGGATGTAGTACTTCACGTCGAGGATGCGCGGCGGTGTTGTCGGCTCGCTCGATGAAGGTGCCAAGTCGGGCGAAATCGTAGATGTCGTTGCGCATCATCGTGCCGTGCAGCGCGCCCCGGACGAAGGCACTCTCCTGGCGGATCAGTCCCAGGATGCGGGGAAGCTCGCGGTCGGGAACCGGTCGTTCCAACGCGGCCGACAACGACATCCAGGCCTCGTTGGTGGCCTCCCACACCTCGCGGGTGAGCGCGGTCCGAACGAGTCTCGCGGCCTGGCGGGCGCCGTCGATGACCGACAGCACACTCGACGGGTTGCCTTCGTCGCGGAGCAGGAAGTCGATGGTCGACGGACCGTCGAACCGGTCGTATCGCTCCAGGTACGCCGTGCGGGCACCGGCGGTGGTGAGCACCGACGCCCACTCGTCCTCCGGATCGGAGGATCTGGTCAACGCGATCCGGAGTCCGGCCTCGAGGAGTCGCGCGGTGTTCTCGCTGCGCTCCAGGTAGCGGAACATCCAGAACATCCCACCGGCGGTCGTTCCCAGCATCGACTACCCCAGGACCCAGGTGTCTTTGGTGCCGCCGCCCTGACTGGAGTTGACGACCAACGACCCCTTCTCGAGCGCCACCCGCGTCAGGCCTCCTGGCGTGATGTGGATGCCTTCGGGCGACATGAGGACGAAGGGCCTGAGGTCGACATGGCGCGGCGCCAGCCCCTTCTTGGTGAGGATCGGTACCGTCGACAGCGCCAGGGTGGGCTGCGCGATGTACTTCCCCGGAGCCGCGAGAAGCTTGTCCCGGAAGCGCAACAGCTCCTTCTTGCTGGCCGCGGGGCCGACCAACATGCCGTATCCACCGGAGCCGTGGACTTCCTTCACGACCAGCTCGGCCAGGTGATCGAGCACGTAGGCGAGGTCGTCGGATTCGACACAGCGCCACGTCGGAACGTTCTTCAGCAGCGCCTTCTCGCCGGTGTAGAACTGGATGATCTCCGGCATGTACGAGTAGATGGCCTTGTCGTCGGCGATGCCCGTGCCCGGCGCGTTTGCGATCGTGATGTTGCCCGCTCGATACACGTCCATGATGCCGGCCACGCCGAGACGGGAATCGTGCCGGAACGTCAACGGGTCGAGGTAGTCGTCGTCGACTCTGCGGTACAGCACGTCGATGGCGCGGTAGCCCTCGGTCGTGCGCATGGCCACCCGTCCGTCGACGACCTTGAGGTCGTGGCCTTCGACCAGCTCGGCGCCCATGTGGTCGGCGAGGAACGAGTGCTCGAAATAGGCCGAGTTGTGGATGCCGGGCGTGAGGACCGCGACGACCGGGGTGCCCTCGGCCGACGATGGAGCAGATTCGGCGAGGGATCGGCGCAGGTGCAGCGGGTAGTTGCTGACCGGCTGAACTCGGACGCTCGAGAAGAGCTCCGGAAACATCTGGAGCATCGTCTCGCGATTCTCGAGCATGTAGGACACCCCCGACGGAGTCCGCGCGTTGTCCTCGAGCACGTAGAACTCGTCCTCGCCGGTGCGAACGAGGTCGATCCCCAGGACGTGCGTGTAGACCAGACCGGGCGGCGAGACGCCGATCATGGCGGGCAGGTAGGCGGCGCTGTTGGCGATCAGGGCTTCGGGGATACGGCCCGCCCGCAGGATCTCCTGGCGGTGGTGGATGTCGTGCAGGAAGGCATTCATCGCCCGGACGCGCTGTTCGATCCCGTGGGAGAGCCGCCGCCACTCGCCGGCGGCGAGCACCCGCGGCACGATGTCGAACGGAATGAGGCGTTCGTCGGCCTCGTCACCGCCGTAGACGTTGAAGGTGATGCCCGTCCGGCGGAAGAGGGCCTCAGCCTCCGAGGACTTCTTCAGGAGCCGAGCGGGCTCCTGCGTGTCGAACCACTCGCGATAGTGGCGGTAGACCGACCGAGTGGTGGAGCCGTCCGCCACCATCTCGTCGAAGTAGCCGGTCTGCGGTTCCACGGACGGACGGTACCGAAGTCGCACGAACCGGGGCCAGCACGAAACAAGCTGGTAACACACCGGGTCTGAGCCGCCGAGGTGCCGCGCGGTCCGCGGCGGCCATACGTGGCCCACCCGTCGCCGCCGTGCGCTGCACGGTAGAGAGCGGCCGCTACACCTTGCGGGGTACCTTCCCGGTGAGCGTGAACACGGCCTTCATGCACTTGTGGGCGAAGTCGCCGGTGGGGTCGAACATCAGCGGGCAACCCCCGTCGATGACGTTGATCCTATTCTCGCGGCCGAACTCCGCAGCAGTCGCCGACACGCTTCCCGCACCGGGCCCGCGGTGCATCCAGACCTGCTCGATGCCGAGCTCGGCGCACTCGCGGATGGTGGCGTCGGCATGCTCGGGCCGTGTGGCGATCACGACGGCTTCGACGCCGTCGGGGATCGACGTCAGGTCGGGATAGCAGGCATCTCCTTCGACCTCGTCGGCATTGGGATTCACCGCGACGACGTCGTAGCCGCGTGAGCGGAGGCGTTGATAGACCGTATTGCTTCCATGGCCCTTCGGGTGTCCGGACACGCCGGTCACCGCGATGCGCTTGGAGGCGAGGAACTCGGTCGCCGCTTCATTGATGGTTCTCACGCTCACACCCTCGTTTGGCTCGCTTCCTTGGGGCGCCGACATCAGGGATGCGGTCACGCCAGGCAGCGTGCCTCTCCCAACGGGACCTGACCAGGGTCCAAAGTCATCGACCGCACCGTCCGGACCAAGCCTTCGACGTCGCAGCGATCGTGCTCCACACGCCCATGCCACGGATGATCAACTGGACAAAGCCAGCCGGCGTGTCGGGTCGTTGGCGGTTTCCTGCCCCGAAAATATGCTGGCAGATCATGAATCGGACGACGATCAAACTGCCGGAGGAGCTCGACGCGAAGCTCCGCCACGAGGCCGACCGGCGCGGCATCACGATCTCCGAGTTGGCCCGCGAGGCGATCGAGTCTCATCTCGGTGGGCGACGGAAGCTCGCCGTGGCCGGCGCCGGTCGGAGCGGGCATGACGACATCTCCGAGCGCATCGAGGAGATCCTGTCCACCGAGGCGGCGTCATAGCGCTCGTCGTCGACGCGGGGCCGCTCTATGCGTACGTGGATGCGGACGAGAGGCGGGACCGCTGATCGTGCCGAGTCTGGTGATCACCGAGGTTGCCTACCTCATCGGCACTCGACTCGGGGCTGACGTCGAGGTGCGCTTCCTCGGCGACTTTGCGTCGGGTGATCTGATCGCTGAGCCCGTTG
This sequence comes from uncultured Acidimicrobiales bacterium, assembly GCA_963793475.1. Classification (GTDB taxonomy): domain Bacteria; phylum Actinomycetota; class Acidimicrobiia; order Acidimicrobiales; family CAWCAL01; genus CAWCAL01. The sequence goes on along the minus strand of CAWCAL010000006.1, from coordinate 61,799 downwards.
CGCCCAGCGACTGGCTCCGGATTGCCGAGCTCGTCCACACCTACCGCGATCTGCCGCTGGGAACCGTCGACGCTTCGGTGGTGGCGACGGCCGAGCGGCTCGATATCACCGAAGTCGCCAGCATCGACGGCAGGCACTTCAGCGTCGTGCGACCGAGTCACTGCACCGCGTTGGACCTCGTTCCGTGATCGTCGAATACCAAGGCTTCCTGCCTGTGCCGGACGACATCTCGATCCCGGCGTTCGGGGTCGGGCGCAGTGCTCCTCGGGGCATCCGATCGAAGTGGTGCATGCTGCCCGGCATGGCCGAGGACGGATTGGGTCATCGAGAGCAGGATCGTTTCGCCGGGCCAGAATCTCGTGGTGGTGCCGGGCTGTTGAACTTCGTCATCTGGATCGCCTTCATCGCTGCGGTGGCCGCAGTCGTGGGGTGGGTCGCCGCGTCGTTGATCGTTGGCGTCGTTGGGACGGTGGTACGTCGCGATGGACGCAACGCTCGGCGGGTCACCAGGCAAGCTGGCCCTGGGCCTGCGGATCACGCTGGACGACGGCAGCATGACCCCGCCGGGGTGGGGGCCCGCTGTGGTGCGAGCATTGCCGTCGCTGGTCGGGTGGGTGCCGGTCATCGGCTTTCTGCTCAACCTGATCCTGTGGGTTGCGAACATCGCGCTCATCGCCACCGACCCAGAGCGACGCAGCCTGCACGACCGGGTTGGGAACACGAGGGTCGTCCGGGTCGACCGCCTCGGCTGAGGAGTGGGCCGGCGCCGAACCAGGCGACAGCAACCACCTATATCGTTGCCAGGCCAGCGATCGGGCTACACGCCCATGCCGCAACCGATGACTTACTTCATGGCCTGATGCGTCGGGACGCTGCCGCACTGATCGAGCGAGCATCGCTCGATGACAACCTGCTCAGCTGGTCTGCTGGAGCCGGTACTCCCTCACGACACGGAATCCGTGCGGCGATGCCGGTTCCATGTCGCCGTGCAGAACGTCCGGGTCGAGATCGATCCCGCCCGGCCAGCACACCGTTCCGGCGACAGGATCGATGCTGGCGCGGCCGAACGCTGCGTCATCGTCGATTGCGGCAAGTACTCCGGGGAGCGCGTCCTGGAAGTCCAGCTCTCTCACCAGGCCATCGGTGAAGACCAGGCGCAGCAGGCGGTCACCGAGATACTCAACGCGGGTAACACGAGCCGGACGAGTCATCACTCCAGCCTACTGGAGCGGTTCGATCGCTGAGAGGGAGGCGGGTTCTTGGGCCCGTCGCCAATTGTCGAAGAGCTCGGCCTCGTGTAGGCCCCGCCACTGTTCGACGAGTCGAGCTGCGGTCCTGGGCAGTTCTCCGCCGATCAGCGACCCGTCGTCTATCCGGATCAGGGCTTCGTGTTCGGCATAGATCGCATGGAAATGTGGCGGGTTGTGATCGCTGAAGTACATGAAGATCACGATTCCGTAGAACTCGCTGAGCCGGGGCACGGGTTCACGCTGGGTCCAGCGGAGTCGAGCGCGAGCCTCCGCGCAGGGCGTTCGCAGGTCCACGGAGCACGAAGTCAATCGAGCGCGGATTGGCAAGTTAGCTTGTCGGGCGATACGACACAAGCTAACTTGCCTCTGTGATTCGGCGGAATCGAGGATGAGATGGTCGCCCACGCCATGGCCGCTCGTCGCAACTACCTGAGGGGATGAGGATGCCCCGAACCGCACAAGAGATCCTCGACCAGGCCGAAGAACTGGCTGATCGGTTCGAGCGCTTCGAGCCTGAACCGGGCTCGGGGGTCGGCGCTGTGGCGCTCCGAGACCTTCTTGTGGCGTTTCAGAACCGTGCCGACGCTGAGAAGCAGTTGGCCGAAGCCGTCGAAGCAGCTCGAACCGCTGGCCACTCGTGGGCGTCGATTGGTGCGATGGTCGGAACGTCGGGCGAAGCAGCACGCCAACGCTACGGACAGTCCGTTCGGAAGCCTTGAGGACCATGGCTCTCGATCGGCGACTCGTCAACTTCGGGAGTCCGTCAGCCGGCGACAAGTGGTTGGCGGCAGCGTCGCACCTTGGTGTGCCTCTCTACGGTCCATTACTCCCGCTGGCGATCTTCTTCGCTTCTCAGGGCAAAGGGTTTCGGCAGACGCATGCCGCCCGAGCGTTCACGTTTCAGTGCGTCTTCATCCTGTGCTGGATCGTGCTCGTCGGCTTGATGGCAGTGGGGGCGATCGACCCACTCATCTTGGTCGCCGTCCTAGCTGGAGCGGTTGTGCTCGAGATGCCGAATGTTGTCCAGGCCATGCGCGGTCGTCCCCCGTTGCACATCCTGCCGGGCACGATCCTGCCTACCGCAGAGGAACGGTGGGAACCGATCGCCGCCTGCATCCGGGGGACCGCTGCAAACCAGGCCGCTCGCGCGATAGACGCGCGATGTACGCCCGCACCAGGCGACAGCAACACCTACGTCGTTGCCAGACCAGCAGTCCCGCTACACGCCCATGCCGCGGCCGATGATCTCCTTCATGATCTCGGTGGTGCCGCCGTAGATCGTCTGGATGCGGGCGTCGACGTAGGCCCGCGAGATCGGGTACTCGAGCATGTAGCCGTACCCGCCGTGCAGCTGCAGGCAGGTGTCGACGGTGCGTTTCTGGAGCTCGGTGGTCCACCACTTGGCCATCGCGGCCTCCTCAGCGGTGAGCTCGCCCTGGTTGAGCGCCAGGACGCAATCGTCGATGAAGCGTTCGCCGATCGTGACCTCGGTCTCCATCTCGGCCAGCTGGAACCGGGTGTTCTGGAAGGTGCCGATGGGCTGGCCGAAGGCCTCCCGCTCCTTGCAGTACTCGAGGGTGAAGGTGAGCGCAGCGCGGGCTGCGGCGATGCCGCCCACCGCGATGCTCAGCCGCTCCTGAGGCAGTTTGTCGACCAACTGGAGGAAGCCGGTGCCCTCCTCCCCGAGCAGGTTCTCGGCCGGCACCCGTACGTCGTTGAAGAACAATTCGGCCGTGTCCTGGCTGTGCATGCCGACCTTCTCGAGGTTGCGGCCCCGCTCGAAGCCCTCCATGCCCCGCTCGATCACCATCATGCTCATGCCCTTGTGGCGTTGGGACGGATCGGTCTTGACCGCCGTGATGGCCAGGTCGGCGTTGATCCCGTTGGTGATGAACGTCTTGGACCCGTTGACCACGTACTGGTCGCCGTCACGGATGGCGGACGTGCTCATGCCGGCCAGGTCGCTGCCTGCGCCGGGCTCGGTCATGCAGATGGCGGTGAGGAGCTCGCCCGTGCACATGCCGGGCAGCCACCGCTTCTTCTGCTCCTCGGTCGTGCCGTGAAGGATGTAGGGAGCGCACACGTCGTTGTGCAGCGACAGCACCAACCCCGCGCCGGTCACCTGCGCGCGTACTGGATCTCCTCGCCCATGATCAGGTTGTAGCGGAAGTCGTCGACCCCGCCGCCGCCGTACTCCTCGGGGGCCGCCATGCACAGGAACCCGGCCGCTCCGGCCGACAGGACCATCTCGCGTGGCGTGATCCCGTCCTGCTCCCACTTCTCGAAGTGGGGAACGACCTCACGGTCGAGAAACGACCGGAAGGACTGTCGGAACATCTCGTGTTCCTCTTCGAAGAGCGAACGCTGCACGGTGTCCTCCAGAAGGGGGTGGGGAGCGGCGGGAGCCCACCCGGACGGCAGGCTCCGACTCCCTTCAGACTAAGTCCCCACCCTGTCCGGTCCGCACATCGGGGGCACCGAGCCGCGCCGCATCGGCCGTGTGATCGTCGGGCTGCTTCTGGGCATCGCGCTCGGCGTCGACCCGGGCCCGGTAGTGCCAGAGCTCGCGGTCGATGTCCTGCTCACTCCACCCCAGCGTTTCGCCCATCACCCGGCCGACGACCTCGGCGGCCGCGACGCCGCGGTCCTCGGCCTCGATGCTGATCCGCGTCCGCCGGGTGAGCACATCGCTCAGGTGCAGCGCACCCTCGTGCGGTGGCCGCTCGCCGGATCTCGGCCTGGAGATACCGGGGATCGCCCGGAACGGTGTCGCCAGCTCGGGATCGCTCCTCGATCAGGGCGAAGATCTCGTCGACCTCGCCGCCGTACCGTCCGAGCAGATGGTCGACCGCGGCGATCGACATCCCGTGGGTGCGGGCCAGTTCGGCTCGGCGGCTTCGGGCCCGCTCCCACCCGGGTGCGCCGATCAGCGGGATCTGGTCGGTGACCGATCCGGTGCTGACGCCCGAGCCGCTCGCAGACGGCGTCGACCGTGTCCGCGGCCATCACCCGGTAGGTCGTGTACTTGCCGCCGGCGACGGTGAAGAACGAGGGCACCGGCTCGGACACGGCGTGCTCGCGGCAGAGCTTGCTGGTGGCCTCGGCCTCGCCGTGCAGGAGCGGGCGGAGTCCGGCGTAGACGCCGACGATGTCCTCTGGTTCGAGCGGGTCGACCAGCAGCTCGTTGAGTCGGCTGAGCAGGTAGTCGATGTCGCGGCGGCTGGCCGCGGGATGGGCGAGGTCGAGATCCCAGTCGGTGTCGGTGGTGCCGATGATCCAGTGCACTCCCCACGGGATCACGAACAGGACGCTCTTCTCGGTGCGCAGGATCAGCCCGGTGTGCGACGGGACCTTCTCGCGGCGAACGATCAGGTGGATGCCCTTCGAGGCGCGCACCTGGAGGTCGGCCCGACCGACCATGTCCTGGATGCTGTCGGTCCAGACGCCGGTGGCGTTGATCACGGTGCGGGCCCGCACGTCGATGGTGGCGCCCGTCTCGAGGTCGGCGACCTCGACGCCGTGCGACCCGCCGGTCGGGTCCGGCCTGGTGGACGCCGACGACCCGGGCGCTGGTCAACAGGACGGCGCCGTGGGCCGCGGCGGTCCGCGCCACGGCCACCGATGGCGGGCGTCGTCGACCTGGGCGTCCCAGTACCGGATGGCGCCGGTGAAGCGGTCGGTCCGCAGGGCCGGAGCCAGATGGGACGCTCCTTGGCGGGTGTAGTGGCGATGGCCGGGCAGCGGGTTGTCGCCGGACGCCGCCAGCAGGTCGTACAGCGCGATGCCGGCGCCGACGTAGGGGCGCTCCCAGACGCGGTGGCGGAGCGGGTAGAGGAAGGAAACCGGGCGGACCAGATGGGGGCACAGCGTACCGCAGCATCAGGCTCCGCTCGCCCAGCGCTTCGCGCACCAGGCCGAAGTCGAGCTGTTCGAGGTAGCGCAGGCCGCCGTGGATCAGCTTGCTCGAGCGACTCGAGGTGCCCGACGCGATGTCGCGCTGCTCGACCAGCGCGACCGACAGTCCCCGGCTGGCCGCATCGAGTGCACATCCGACCCCGGTGATGCCGCCACCGATCACGACGACGTCGAACTGCTCGGAGTCGAGCCGATGGAGATTCCGCTCCCGGGCGGCCGATCCGAGTGCGCTGAGCGTCTGTGAGGGTGCAGGCCATACCGGCAGGCTGGTTGCTGCGGCGTGCGCCGGAGCAACCTGACACCATGACGGAATTCCCGAGCATGCGGTGTGTACCGCCGCCGGATGGTGCGACCATGGGGGCGATGAGCAGCGATGAAGCGGATCGCGCCGCGGACACGTTCGATCTTCCTGTGGCGAGTTCCGACGCGCTTGGGCTTCGCGGCCAACAAGTCGTCCGGCATGGTCGACGATGCCGACGCCATCGTCCGCGACGACCAGGTCCAGGACGGTTTCCGCCGGGTCGAACGTGCCGATGGCACCATCGAGCGTCACTACGACGACAGTGTCTGGATCATCGCCCTCGACGGCACCACGACGACGTGGCGACCCGATCAGACGGCGACGGTCTTCCATCCCGACGGCGCCCGAACCGAACTGGACCAGAACGGCGACAGCCACACGGTGCGCAGCGACGGGTCGGCGGCCGAGGAGCCCGTGAGCACCGAGACCGATCCGGATGGCACCATCCGGCGAGCGCTCCCCGAGCGGCGCGGTCGTCGTCGCCAACCTCGACGGCTCCAACACGCTGGTGCTCCCCGACGGCACCCGGTCGACGACCGCGCATCGACGGGACCGTCGAGCGAACCAGCGAGAATTCTTCCTGGGAGACGGGCGTCGACGGCACCACCGTCATCAAGCGGACCGATGGTTCGGCCTCGACCGTCCACCCCGACGGATCGCGCACCGACGTCAACGCCCAGGGTGAGATCCGGGAGATCGACAGCGGCGAGCGGCGAGCGCTCAGCGACGAGGTCGTCGTCGAGGAAGCGCCGGAGCGCTCGGTGTGGCTGCGCATCGTCCTGCCCGTCGGTCTCGTGGCCATGCTGGCGGGCGGTGCCGTGTTCCTCCTCACCCGCGGCGAGGACGACCCCGAGGTGGAGTTCGTCGTTCCCGAGGCGGTCGAGGCGCTGCAGGCCGCCCCCGAGGCGTTCGACCAGGTGGCGTGGTGCGCCGATGTCACGGCCTCGTTCGAGGCCCAGGACGCCCTGGACCGCACCCTTTCCACGGGCTCGCCGGAAGCGGTGGCGGCGGCATCCCAGGCCAGGATCGCTGCCATCGAGTCGCCGCAGCCGGCGCGCCGCCCCAGCTGGCCGAGGACTGGCAGGTGGCGCTCGTCGGCGTCACCGCCGACGCGCCGGCCCTGAGCGAGGCCGAACACGACTTCGACCGCTACCTGCGCACCAACCCGACGATGTCCAGGTCCCTGCGCAGGCCCTGGACCTCTTCCTGATCGAACAATTCGACGCGTGCGTGGCGGCCTCGATCGAAGCCTGACGGGAACTCTGCGAGTTCCTCGGGAGCTCAGCGAAGTCGACTTCGCCTTGTTCCCGGTTCGCTGAACTCCGGCACCTCAGCCGATCAGCGATCCCCGCCCGGCTCGGGCAGCGCCACCCATGTCGTGCCGGCTGCAGTCGGATCGACCGACCGTCACCGCGTCGGAAGAACGTGGGCGCTTCGGGGGCTGGCCCGCTCCCAGCGGCCCTGGATGACTTCACCATCGCTGAGGATCCAGACCTCACCACTCCCGACCGTGATCGCCTCGGGCGATCGGATGTCGGCCGAGCTCGGGCGGTACTCGGTGAACTGGACGACGACGTTGGTGGTGCCGACCTGCTCGTCGGTCGCGGCGTCGATGTGCGGCAGCGCCGTCTGTGCTCCGCATCCAGAGCCCCTTCCCCTCGTCCCACTCGAACTACCCGCGGGTGCCGCCGTAGCCGACGTTCACGCCGCTGACCGACGATCCGTTGCTCACCTCGTCGTCGAGCAGGTACTCGAACGCGAACGGCGGGGGATCGGTGGCGTTGAAGGCGGCCCACACGGCGTCGGTGTCCACGTAGAGGTTGTGGGGGGCCCGACGGGAGCCTTCGCGGCGGTAGGGGCCGGCCAGACGCGACGCCCCGGCGTCGCGGACCGGCGCCTCGGCGATGCCCCGCAGGACGTTGGCGTTGGCGCCCGAGTTGGCGAACAGCGGGAAACCGAGGTTGGCGAGGATGTCGAAATCGCTGGTGCGAGCCGACCGGACGGGGCCGACGACCCCGGGCTGCTTCGAGTGGAACAACGCCACGAAGCGCGTGATGTTCCCCTCGACCTGCTCCTCGAAGATGATGTCCGCACTGTTGAGGCCGGCCTGCGGACGCGCCGCCGGCGCATTGTCGATCTTCACCGCGAGTGCCGGCCGCTGCGGAACCTGCTCGGTGGCGATGCCCGTGAGTGGATAGCGAATGCCCAGCGCCAGGATCCGGTCGAGTTGACTGGCCACTTCGCGCAGATCGTCACGAGCCTTCAGCCGATCGCGATGGGCCTGGGTGAGACGGCCCAGCAGATCGCTCCGTCGGAAGGTGGCCGCGGCCAGCTCTTCGCGCGTCTCGTTGAGCTGGGTGGCCAGCGCGTCGGCCCGCTCCTCGAACTCCCGGTTCTGGTCGCGGGCGTGGGCCCGCACCTCGCCGAAGAGCGTCCGGCGGGCGAGGTAGTCGTTGGACCGGCCCGCCTCGAGCATGTCGAGGACCGGGTCCGGTTCGGTCCGACCGGACATGTAGGCGATCACGGCGACCTCGCGGCCCAGCTCGTCGGCGTCGTCGCGGATCGGCGAGTGCGGCCCGATGGTCGACCGAGAGTTGCGTCCAGTCGTTCGGCCATCTCGGCCCGGGCGACCGCGGCCTCGCCGAGCTCGCTCCGCAGGCTGATGATGGCGGCCTCGCCTCAGCGCCACCGCCGACTTCCAGCTGTACCAGTCGCGCCTCGAGCGCGGTCTCGTCCCGTACCACGGCCGCAGGGTCCGACGTGGGCGGCGTCGGCTCCTGCGCCCCGGCCGTTCCGACGAAGGTCACCTGCACGGTCGCGAGAGCCCACCCGGTCAGCAGCAGTGCGATGACTCGACGCGACATGCGGCCTCCCGGTCGGGATCGTCGTTGGGCACGGCGGGAACAGCCGCAAGGTCATTCCGATTGTACCTTCCATGGCCATGCCACCGTCACGCGCCGCAGCCGATCGACGCCGTTTTCTGGAGCTGCTGCCGGTCGTGGTGACGGCGGTGCGGCCCGACCGCCGACTGTTGTCTGCTGCACGGTGCCGAGGACGACCCGGCCAGCATGCTCGGCTGGGTCGACGTGCTCGACCCCGACCGCCGGTTCCGCCGTTCGCCGTGCGGTGCACCGTTCGGCACCGCCGGCGCCCGAGCCTGGTTCACCAGCACCGCACCGCGGGCCGGTCGCGGCCGAGGTTCGGGAATCGCTGGACCGGCTCGGCGCCACCGTCGACCAACAGCGTGAGCAGATCGGCGTATCGACAGATCCGGCCGTGGTCGTGGGGTACTCCCAGGGAGGGGCGATGGCGCTCCTGCTGGCGTCGGAGCGGCTCGCCTCGGTGGCTGCGGCGGTGTCGGTGTGTGGCTGGCTTCCCGATGTCGAGGGCTGGTCGAAGCAGGCAGCGGCCGACTCGTGGCACGCATCGCCGGCGCCCGTCCTCGTCCTGAACACCCGCGAGGACGACGTGGTCCCGATCGATTTCGGCGAGGCGGCTGCGCTCGCCCTCCGATCCGATGGCATTCCGGCGGACTTCCTGGCGCCCCGAGGGACCCACCACCCTGAGCGGGAGGTCGTGGCGACGGTCGGCGAGTGGCTGTACCGCATCACCGGCCCGATCTAGACGGGATCAACCGGACTCCCGCTCCCCGGGCCCGGGTTCGGTGATCGGGAGATGTCGTGCTCGAGAGAATCGTGGTGGCGATCGACTCGACGGGAGCGGGGTCCAGCGGCAAGGATTGGAACACGTTCTAGTTCGGGAGAAGCCGTGTACCTGGGGTATACCGAAGAACAAGAGGCGCTGCGCGACGAGCTGGTGGCCTACTACGACAAGCTGCTCACCCCCGAGGTGCAGGAGGCGCTGCACCTCGAGCATGGCGTCGGTCCTGTCACCAGCGAGTCATGAGAGCAGATGGGTGCCGACGGCTGGTACGGCATCGGCTGGCCCGAGGAGTACGGCGGTCAGGGCCGATCCCAGCTGGAGCAGTTCGTCTTCTTCAACGAGTCGATGCGGATGGGTGCGCCGGTACCCATGCTCACCATCAACACCGTGGCCCCGTCGATCATGGCGTTCGGCAGCGACGAGATGAAGCAGGAGTTCCTGCCCCGGATGCTCTCCGGCGAGATCCAGTTCTGCATCGGGTACTCGGAGCCCGAGGCCGGAACGGACCTGGCCGCCCTGCGAACCAAGGCGGTGAAGGACGGCGACGAGTACGTCGTCAACGGTCAGAAGATGTGGACCAGTCTGGCCAGCGGGGTGGACTACTGCTGGCTGGCCGTCCGGACCGACCCCGAGGCACCCAAGCACAAGGGCATCTCGATCATGGTCGTCGACATGCACGATCCCGGGATCACCGTCGATCCGCTGCATCTGCTGTCGACCCACGACATCAACGCGGTGTTCTACGACGACGTGCGCGTGCCGGCCGCCCGCCTGGTCGGCGAGGAGAACAAGGGCTGGAACTACATCACCAACCAGCTCAACCACGAGCGCATCACGATCGCCGCACCCGGACTGCTGCAACCCGCCTATGACGATGTGGTCGCCTGGGCGGCCGCCACCGAGGACGGGTCGGGTCAGCGGGTCATCGATCAGGAGTGGGTCCAGGTGAACCTGGCCCGGGTCCACGCCGGGCTCGAGTTCCTGCGCCTGGCCAACTGGAAGACGGCATGGGACGCCACCAACGGCAACATGGACGTCGCACTGGCGAGCACCATCAAGGTCTTCGGGACCGAGTGGTTCCTCGAATCCTTCCGTCTGCTGATGGAGATCGTCGGGCCTCGGGCCTACCTCGAGCGCAACTCGGTCGACGACCAGGTCGCCGGTCGCCTCGAGATGCTCTATCGCAGCCTGATCATCCTCACCTTCGGCGGCGGCACCAACGAGATCCAGCGCGATCTCATCGGCATGTTCGGCATGAGCCTTCCCCGCACCCTGCGGGGCTGACGGCCCTCGACGGAACGACTCCAGGAGCACCTTTCCCACCATGGACTTCTCATTCAGCGACGAGCAGCAGGCCGTGTCCGAGCTGGCCCGGCAGATCCTCGACGACAAGGCCACCCACGAGACCGTGCGCGGGATCGAGCAGAGCGACGATCGACGGCACGATCCCGACCTGTGGTCCACCATGGCCGAGGCAGGGCTCCTCGGGATGGGGATCCCCGAACCGTTCGGCGGCGCCGGGCTGGGTCTGATGGAGGTGGGCGCGGTCCTGGAGCAGGTCGGTCGCAAGGCCGCCCCGGTGCCCGCACTCGAGACCTTGGGCCTGGCCGCGCCCGCCATCGCCGAGTTCGGCTCCGAGGCCCTGGCGTCGTCGCTGCTCCCCGGCGTCGTCGACGGATCGAAGATCCTGACGGCGGCGCTGATGGACGAGCTGGCGCCGGTCGAGGCGCCGAGCGCCACCGCCGAGCGCGACGGCGACGGCTATCGGGTCACCGGGGCCAAGGTCTGTGTGCCGGCCGCGCTGCTGGCCGACCACATCCTGGTCTCGGCCGCGACCGACGGCGGCACCGTCGTGGTGGCGGTCGATCCTTCGGCCGACGGATGCACGCTCCTGCCGGTCGAGACCACGGCGGGGACACCCGACGCCCGCCTCGAGCTCGACGGGGTCGCCGTCGATGCCGACCATGTGCTGGGTGCGTCGGATCCGGGGGCGGTGCTGCCCTGGCTGCTCGAGCGGGCCACCGCGCTCCAGTGCGTCACGATGGTCGGGGTGTGCGAGGCGTCGGTGGACATCACCAGTACGTACATCACCGAGCGCAAGCAGTTCGACGTTCCGATCGCCTCGTTCCAGGCCGTCGGACAACGAGCGGCCGACGCCTACATCGACACCGAGGGCGTCCGGCTGACGGCGTGGCAGGCACTGTGGCGTCTCAGCGAGGGCCGCGATGCGTCCATGGAGGTCGCGAGCGGCCAAGATCTGGGCCGCCGAGGCCGGGCAGCGGGTCGTGCATGCCGCGGTCCACCTGCACGGTGGGGTCGGCGTCGACCGGGACTATCCGCTCGGACGGCTGTTCCTGGCCGCCAAACAGCTCGAGCTGCAGCTGGGCGGCACCACCGCGCAGCTGCGCCAGCTGGGCCGCCTCATCGCCGCCAACGCCTGACGAGCACCACCGGGGTCAGGCACCGGTGTGCTCGTTTCGTTCGCGGTCGCCGGGTCAGGGCGAGTGAGCACGCTGGGGGTCTGACCCCGAGCGTGAGACCGGGGTCCGGACCCCAAGTGCTCAGTAGCGGGCAAAGACGTGGGCGGTCCAGACCTGACCGTTGCCGTCGACGGCGACGCCGATGCCGATCTGTCGCAGGTTGGCGTCGACCATGTTGCGGTAGTGGCCGGGGCTGGCGACCAGCGCACCCTGGACCTGTCCGACCGAGCCGCCGTAGCCGACGTTCTCGGCCCAAGCGGACCATCCGGCCGGGATCTGGCCTGACGAGTTCGGGTTGTGGGCCAGCGTCCGGGTCGCCGCCATGTGCTCGGCCCAGCGCTGGGCGACGGCGTTCATCTCGGCGATCGGCGTCGAGCGCGGGGGCGCCCTTCGAAGCGCGGAGCCCGTTGATCGCTCCGAGAAACTCGCCGGCGGCCCCGCCGAGGCCGGTGGTGGTGATCGCCGGTGGGGGTGGGGGTGGCGGGGGAGGCGGTGGGGGAGCCGGATCGACCTGGACGATCACCGGTGGGGGCGGTTCGGGCGCAGGTTCCGTCGTGGGTGGGACGGTGGTCGGGGGTCACGGTGGTGGGTGGTGCCGTGGTCGTCGGCGCCACCGTGGTCGGGGGTGCGGCGGTGGTGGGCGGCGCCGTCGTGGGCGGCACGGTGGTGGTCGGGGCCACGGTCGGCGTGGGCGTGGGCTCGAAGGGTCGCACCGCCGAAGGGGCGCCGGGAGCGGCCGCTCGGAGCACGGACGCGGCCGGGCGCGTCGACCGGCAGGGCCATACCTTCCGGGCCCGGGGCGGCTCCCGCAGCGACGAAGGCGGTGCCGAGCGTGAGCAGCGCCAGGACCACGGCGGCAGGAAGCCAGGGCGTGACGTGGACGGGCTCGCGCGGGATGGACGAGGCGTGAGAGCGGGCCGGCATTCCACCACCGTCGGCGGGACGGCGCCGAAGTTGACGGTTCTGTTACAGAATCCGTCACGGAGCGGTCATGTGCGGCCGAGGAAACGACCGAACTCCCGACGTCCGGGGCCTGACCCCAGCTTCCGTTCGGGGTCTGACCCCCGAGCCCTCAGGCGCGGCTGAAGAAGAGCTGGATCTCGATGGTGCCGTTGTCCTCCACCGAGGCCACGGCCGGAGCCGACGGCGGGTCGATGTCGTAGTCGGCGAACAGGACCGGGCCGACGCCGGTCACGGCGATGGTGTCGCCGACCAGCTGAGCCTGGATCGGGATCTCGATCTGGTTGACGACCCCGTGGAGGTCGAGGTCGCCCACCGCGGTCGCTTCGAGGACGACACCGTCCTCGGGCACGGCCCCGAAGTCGATCGGCTCGGTCAGCCGGAAGGTGGCGGTGGGGAAGGTGTCGGTCTCGAGGGCCTGGCTGCCCAGCGCGCGGTCGCGGAGGCTGCTGTCCGACTCCAGCGCCGTCAGGTCGGCATCGATGTCGACGGTCGTGGCCGCGGTTCCGTCGATGGTGAGCGTGCCCGAGACCTCGGGCGTGCGACCGAATGCCGTCGACGAGCCGATACTGGCCAGCTCCTCGTTCACCTTGTAGCCGACGTAGCTCCGATCATCGATGGAGTCGCCGCCCAGGCTGGTGTCCACCGTCCACGTGCCGCTCACCTCGCTCGGGTCTCCCGACGGGGCCGCGGTCGTACTCGGCGTCTCGCCCCCGGTGTCGGTGACGGCCGGGACCGTCGTCGTGGTCTCGCTGCCCTCCAGGGCCTCGCGGGCCGACTCAGCGTCGGGGGCGTCCGGCGCGTCGCTGCGGATGAAGAAGTACCAGCCGCCGACGGCGATGACGACCAGGCCGACCAGGATTCCGATGATGGTGAGCGCTCGCTTGGACATGGAAGGGAACCCTAACGGGCGGCGCAAGAAACCGGTGGGCGCCCGCCGCGGTCTTCCGAGTGCGCCTCGGGCAGAGGTGTACCCTCTCGGTGCCTGGCCCCGAGAGGGTTCAGGGCCGTTCCGGTCGCCATCGGACGACCTCGTGTTCGGTCACCAGCACGTCGAGGGGGACGTCCCACGGGTGCCGAGGCAGGGCCCGGTCCACGAGTTGGAAGTGGTGGGCACAGCCGACGATCGTCGGCCGCCCATCCCCGTCGATTCGGTGGGACAGTGCCCGGTCGTAGTACCCGACGCCCCGACCGACCCGCGTGCCGTGGCGGTCAGCGGCGACGAGCGGCGCGATCACGACGTCGAGCTCGTTGGCCGAACGGGTCTCGAACGGCTCGGGCGGAACGGCGATCCCCCAGCGCCCGGCGACCAGTGGTGATCCCAGGTCCCACGATCGGAAGCGCAGGGCGTCGTCCTCGCCCACCACAGGGAGATACAGCGCTGCGCCCCGCTCGTCGAGCAGCTCCGCCAGCGGGAGCGGGTCGAGCTCGCCGTCGTCGGCCAGAGAGAGGCCGACGGTCGGGCCGCGGCAATCTCGGGGATCTCCATGCACCGGGCCGCAACCGTGGCCGCGCTCACGACGCTGGACCCGTGCGTCGAGCGCCCGTCGTCGTGCTCGCAGCCGCCGGCGGAGCTCGCCGACATCCGACCCGCCCGCCGGGTCGGTCACGCCACCAGGTCCGGTTGCACCCTCATCGTTCCAGGCGAAGCAACTTGGCGGCTGCGCGTCGAACACCTCGGAGACGCCCGACGAGCGCCATCCCAGGTCGTGGATCGGCCGCCGCTCCCCGATGGCCCGGCCGACGACCACCCGCTGGGGGATGGCGGGCTTCCAGATGGCTCGGCGGCCGACCATCGTGGCCAGCTCGTCGTAGCGGTGTTCGGCCTCGGAGCTGACCGGCGGAACGCGGTTGACCACGATGCCGGCCACGTCGAGGGTGCGGTTGTCCTCGTGCCACACCTCGTCGATGAACTCGGTCGCCGCGGCCAGACCCTTGGTGCCGAGGGCCGAGGGTTCGGTGACCAGCAGGACGTAGTCGGCCGCCACCAGCGCCGACCGACTGTTGAGGCCCAACGAGGGCGGACAGTCGATGAGCACCACGTCGTACGGATCGGTGATACCGGCCAGCGCCCGACGCAGCCGGTATTGCGGGTTGGTCCGGGCGGTTTCGGTGTCCCGCTCGGTCAGCTGGGTCGATGAGGGCAACACGTCGACGAGTGGACCCCACGACGTCTCGTAGATGGCGTTGGCCGCCGCCCCGTCCCGATTGAGCTCCATCGCCGTCGACACGTCGGTCTCGTAGCTGCCCGGTTCGATCCCGAGCGCCCACGTCGAGGACTGCTGGGGGTCCAGATCGACGACCAGCGTGATCTTCCGGCGGGCGCGCAGCGCCGAAGTGAGTCCGAGGGTCACGGTGGTCTTCCCCACGCCACCTTTCTGGTTGAGGACGGCGATCGTGACGGTCATACGCTCATCCTCGCACGCGGACGGTGACGACCTGCGCCCCGGTCGCGCGGACCAGCGCGTCCGGCGCCACCGGAAAGCAGGTGTCCGCGGTTCCGGCCGCCGCCCAGACCCGGTCGAACGCCAGCAGGGCGTCGTCGAGCACGACCGGGAGTGATCCGTGGTGTCCGAAGGGCGGGACCGCGCCGATGGCGTACCCGGTGGCCTGCTTGACGCGGTCGGGCGGACATCGGGTGGCCTGCGAACCGGACACCGCCGTTGCGAGGGCGTCGAGCTCGACCCGTTCGGCTCCGCTGGACAGGACCAGCACCGGCTCGTCATCCACGAGGAACACGAGCGAGTTGGCGATCTCGGCGACGGACACACCGATCGCGGCCGCAGCCTCGGCGGCGGTGCGGGTGCCATCGGGGAACCGGGTGGGGGAGACCGGGATGCCGAGCGTCCGACCCGCCTCGATGACCTGCGCCACCTTGGGATCGGCGTCGAGCTCGGTCACGGCGTGGGTGCGGCCGCGAGCGCCACCGCCACATCGGCGGCCACCTCGGCGTTGTGCACGACCAGCTCGACGTTGGCCGCCACCGCACGACCGTCGGTCGCATCGGCGATCGTGGCGAGCACGTGGGGGGTGATCGCCGGTCCGACCACACCCGAACGCACGGCCGTTCGCTGGGCCTGGTCCATGATGTCGTCGAGCTCGGACCGATCCAGCCCGACCCCGGACGGCACGGGAACCGCGAGCACCGTGCCGCCGCCGCCGAGGTGCTGTCGGGCCCGGTGGACGGCGGCGACCTCGATCGCGCTCTCGACCCGGTGGGAGAGTCGCAAGCCGCTGGTGCGGGCGTAGAACGCCGGGAACTCGTCGGTCTGCCATCCCAGCACGGGGACCGAGAGCCGCTCGAGGTGTTCCAACGTTCGTGGGAGGTCGAGGAACGCCTTGGCCCCGCTGCACACGGTGATCACGGGGTGGCGGGCGATCGCTCCGAGGTCGGCGCTGACGTCCCCGGTCTCGGTGACATCGCGGTGGACGCCACCGATCCCTCCGGTGGCGAAGACGCCGATTTCGACCAGGGATGCCAGGGCGACGGTGGCCGACACCGTGGTGGCGCCGAACTCGACGGTCTGGGCGAGCGCCACCGGGAGATCACGTTCGGCGACCTTCGTGGTGGCGGCGTGCAAGCGGGCGTGATCGCCGTCGGACAGGCCCACCACTGCGACGCCGTCGACGATCGCGGTGATCGCCGGCGTCACGCCCCGCTCGGTGCACGCGGTCCGGCTGCGCTGGAGCGCCTCGGCTCCGGCGTCGGACGGGAGGCCGAGCGTGCTGTAGACGGTGCTCTCCATGGCGACCACCGGACGGTGCTCGTCCAACGCTCGGCGGACGGCGGGGGCGACGTTCACGGGGTGCACGTCGGCGGATCCTAGTGGTGGGTCGCCGGCCGACGATCCTTCTCCTCATGATCGACGGGATCCCGGCCGATGAGATCTCCAGGACCATTCAGTCGAGCCAGGATGATGAAGCACCGTGCTCCAAGCGCGTGAACTCTACGACCGAAGCCACGATCGAGCCGAGGCGCTGCTGAGCCAGCTCACGCCCTCGCATCTGGCGGCGCCGACGCCGTGTGAGGACTGGACGGTCGGTCAGCTCAGCGTGCACATGAGCGATCACATGAAGTACATCGCATCGGTCGACACCGGCATGGATGACCTGGACGACATGGTCACCTTCCGGGGAGGAGGCGGCGAATGGCGCCTCGAGACCGCGCTGGCCGCCACCGCGCTCGAGCTGACCACGCATGCGTGGGACCTGGCCCGGGCGATCGGGGTGAACGACGGGATCAATCCCGAGGTCCTGGCCACACTCTGGGAGCGGTTCCTCGCCGATGGACCCGGACCGCCGAGGGGACCCGGGCTGATCGGCCCCGTGGTACCGATTCCTGCGTCGGATCCGCTCCACGATCGGTTCCTGGGCGCGATGGGCCGCAGTCCGTACGCGCCACTGCCGGCCGCTACGCCCGTCGAAGTCTGACCGACCGAGCCCCTTCATCCCGCGGCGGGGAGCGGTAGCCTGACACCGTGCATGTCGTCGCCCTCGTCTTCGACGGGGTGGTCAGCCGTGAGGTCCTGGGTCCACTCGGGCCGTTCGAGACAGCCGGCGCGTCCTGCGAGCTCCAGTCGGCGGGTGGGGGATGCCGCGACGGCTTCGACCCCTACGTGAGCATCGAGACGACGCCGTTCGCGTCGTGCGCTCCCGACGTGCTCATCGTGCCCGGCGGATTCGGGTGGCGGCGGCTGGCCGGGGATCGTGCGATCGGCGGTTGGCTCACGGGTGTCGCCGGACGCTCCCGCACGGTGCTGGCGGTGTCGACCGGGAGCCTCCTGCTCGATGCGCTGGGGTTGGTCGAGCGGCGGCCGGTCACCGGCCACTGGCTGAGCGGTCACGCGTTCGAAGCGTCGACCGGGGCCCCGGACCTGGGCGAGCGGATCGTCGACACCGGTTGGCTCGTCACGGCGGCCGGCGCCGTCAGTGCGATACGTGCCGCCGGCACGATCCTCGAACGCTGCGCCGACGGGGCCGGTCTGGCCCCGTCGGGCTGACGAGCGTCAGAGGTACTGGTCGAGCATTCCCGCTATTTCCTCCGGCGTGACCGTGGGCTCCAGGCGGGCGGCGACCTGGCCGGAGCGGTCGATCAGGAACTTGGTGAAGTTCCAGGGGAGCTCAGCGGTGTCGCCCTCACCGGGCTGCTGTTCCTTCAGCCACTGGTAGAGCTCGCAGGCACCGTCTCCGTTGACCTCGATCTTGGCGAACATCGGGAACGTGACGTCGTACTTCGACGTGGCGAACTCGAGGATCTCCTCGTTGGTGCCGGGCTCCTGGGCGCCGAACTGGTTGCACGGGAAAGCCGAGGACGGCGAATCCCCGGTCCTTGTGCTCTTCGTGGAGCGTACGCAGACCTGCGTACTGCGGAGTGAGCCCTCATTGACTGGCGACGTTCACCACCAGACAGACCGTGTCCTGGAATCGATCGAAGTCGACCTGGTCACCGGAGATGGACTCCATCGTGAAGTCCGTGAAAGAGGTCATTGGCGGTCGTGCTCCCGTTGCCGGCGGCTGGATGCGGTGATCCTAGTGGCGGCGCCCCGGGGTGGGCGGGTGTCCCGTGTGCGGCAGGAGCCGCTGCTACGGGAGGGCGATCGCGTTCGTGACCTCCTGGGCCGAGTCGTCGATGCCGGACTCGTTCGACTCGCCGAAGT
Source organism: uncultured Acidimicrobiales bacterium (assembly GCA_963793475.1). Taxonomy (GTDB): domain Bacteria; phylum Actinomycetota; class Acidimicrobiia; order Acidimicrobiales; family CAWCAL01; genus CAWCAL01. The sequence continues at coordinate 43,573 of CAWCAL010000006.1, read as the reverse complement.
AGCCGAGCGCGCCGATCGCGGCGAGGGCGACGAGGGCCGTCAGCAGCGTGTACTCGACGAGACCGGTTCCACGCTCGCCGAAGCGGCGATCACGTGCGGGCGTCTCGCCCTCGGGGTCCTGGTTCGTCGGAAGCGCGGTGGCCGAACATTCGTCTTCACTCCTCCGTGAGGACGTGGGGTGGATGGGTCGACCAGACGGCGGGTTCCGAGGGGTGACCCCGGAACCCGCCGGCCGACCTCAAGATCAGCTGGAGATCTCGTTCGCAACCTCGGTGAAGTTCTCCGAGGCGGCCTCGCCGAGAGCGGTCACGGCAGCGATACACACAACGGCGATCAGCGCGACGAGGAGGGCGTACTCGACCAGCGACGCACCACGCTCGGAGGTGACGTCAAGGCGGGCCGGGATGTAGGCCATGAGGAATTCGATCTGGGTCTTCATAATCGGGTTTACTCCCTTGTAGGTCCACCCGTTCAAGGGCGGGGGTTTTGCTGTCAAGGGAGGTATCGACGGTCGGGGTCGGGCACCTGATGGGCCGATCGACCTGTCCTGGGTGAGATTCCTCACCCACCCGGACGAATCCAGCGAGCTCGTTGAGCTGGACGAATCCAGCGTAGCTCTGAGATCCAGCGAGTAGTTGAGCTGGACGAATCCAGCGAGCTAGTTGAGCTGGACGATGCCCATCCGGACGGCCTGGAGCACGGCTTGCGTGCGGTCGCGGGCTTCCAGCTTCTGGTAGATCGACGCCAGGTGGTTCTTGACCGTCTTCTGGCTGATGTAGAGGCCCTCGGCCACCTCGGTGGTCGAGCAGCCGTCGGCGATCATCTGGAGGACCTCTTCCTCTCGCTTGGTGATGAGGCGGTTCTCCTGAGCCCGCTCCTGCTTCTTCCATCCGGCGGACCTCGTCGAGCATGGTGGCCGCCAGCTGGGGCGAGAGGGCGGTCTGGCCGGCGGCGGCGATCTTCACCGCGTCGGCGATCTCGTCGGTCGAGCAGTCCTTGACGAGGTACCCGGAGGCTCCGGCCCGGATGGCGTCCGCCAGCACCGACTGGTCGGCATGCATCGTCAGCATGACGATGTGGGTGTCCGGAAGCACGTCCTTGACCTGGCGGCAGGCCTCGACACCGTCCATGCGGGGCATGGTCACGTCCATGAGGATCACGTCGGGGCGCTGCGCGGTGGCGCGCGTGACCGCCTCGTCGCCGTCGGACGCCTCGCCGATCACGTCGAAGCCGATTTCGCTCATCGAGCGACGGAGCCCCTCGCGGAGCATCTGGTGGTCGTCCACGATCATCAGGCGGATGGGCATGAGGGGCTCCTTAGCTGGCGACGGGACCGAGGCCGGTCGTGGTCTGCTTTCGAACAGGGATCCGGGGATCTCCTGCGGTCGAGGGGTCGAGCGAACAGCGGATGGTCGTTCCTTCGCCGGGTGTGCTGTCGATCTCGAGGAGGGCGCCGATGCTCGACGCACGCTCCGCGCATGCCCATGAGGCCGTACGAGTCGATGCGGCCGCTCTCGCCGATCTCGAAACCACGACCGTCGTCGGAGATCTCGAGTCGCGCCCGCGTGCCGTCGCAGCTCCAGTAGAGGTTCACATTGCTTGCATCGGCATGTCGCTCCACATTGGTGAGGGCTTCCTGCGCGATTCTCCACATCTCCCGTTCCTGCAGGATCGGGAGCCGCCCGGTCGATTGGGTGCGTACATCGAGGTCGAGGCCCGATCGCTCCTCGACCCGGCTGGCGTACGTGTGGAGGGTTCGGGACACGTCCTGGTCGTCGGAGACGTCGGTGCGGAGGTCGTAGAGCGTCTCGCGCACCTCGCGGACCACGCCGCGTACGTCCTCGCGCAGCTGGCCGATGGCTTCGCCAACATCCTTGCCGTCGCGATGGGTTCGGGTCAGTCGATCGAGCTCGATCGCCAGGTAGGCCAGGGACTGCCCGATCCGATCGTGGAGATCGCGGGCGATCCGGTTGCGTTCCTCGTCGGCGCCGACGGTGCGGATCCGGGTGAACCAACGGGCGTTGTCGATCGACAGGGCCACCGGCTCGATGAAGCCCGTCAGGAGATCGACCGCACGGGAGTCGTAGTGGTCCGGCGACGGGTGTTCGATGGCCAGCAGCCCGATGATCTCGCCGCGGGACTCGAGAGTGGCGTACAGGCCCGAGGAGGTTCGGGCATTCAGGCCGGGACCGAACGGGACCGAGGAGATTGCCGACCGACACGACCGAACCCTTCGGCCAGGGCCCGCCGCAGCGGCGGCGGGAGCTCGGTGGGTCCGAGGCGGGTGGGGAGCCGGCTTCCGACCGAGCGAGCGACCTGCCACTGCCCGTCGGTCTCGTCGAAGAGCAGGATGGCGGCGGCGTCCACGTCCACGACCGTGCCGCAGCCGGGTCATCGTGGTGTCGAGGGCGCCGTCCATGTCCAATGACGCCGGCAGCGTCTGCGTGATCCGGTGGAGGGAGTAGAGCAGGGCGTTGGCGTCGGCCAGGCGGCCGATCCGGTCCAGGACCACCGATTGCTGGCGGTCGGCCAGGCCGGTGATGCGCCGGGCGTAGGCGGCCACCACGGCGACCAGGATCACCACGAGGGTCCATTCCGCCGCCAGCCGCAGGTCCTCCGAGGACGTGCTGCCGTCGGCTGCGCCGGTGATGGTGATGATCGTGCTGGCGAGGACCGCGGTGGGGATCGCGAGCCAGAATCCGGCGGCGAACCCGGAGATGATCAGGGCGGCCACCAGCGAGAACACGAACGGGCTGGCCCACTGGTCGGTGGTCGCCACGGCCGCGGTGGTGAAGCGCGACCTCGATCAGGATCTGGGCCAGGGTGAACCCGTTCGCCTCATAGCGCAACGGGACAAGGGTTCGCAGCACCGTGTAGGCGACGATCAGGCCGCAGAACAGGGGGATCTCCCGGGCGTCGCCGGTGAGCGCAGGGCCGGCCAGGGCGACCCCCATGACCGTGGTTCCCCAGCGGATGGCGAGGATGGCGGGAGCGAAGGGCAGGAGGCGGTCGACCGCCTCGGGCGCCGTCGCCGGCTCGGCGGGTCCGAGGGCGACGTCGAACCCCTGCTGGAGGTCGCGTTTGCGGTCTCCAGGCGCGCGTCGAGCAGGGCGCGGTGCGTCGCTGGGGGTTTCGGAAGGCTCTTCGGTGGTGGTCATGGACTGCTTTCGGCCTCTCCGTCGGCACGAAACGTCCGGTTCTTACGGTGGCCTCGACCCTGAACGAACCATCCGGGGGTGCCGCTGCTACCGTCGATCCGGATGATCCTGGTAGGGCTCACCGGCGGCATCGGCTCCGGGAAATCGACGGTGTCGGCCCTCCTGGCCGAGCGCGGCGCGGCCGTCGTCGATGCCGACGCCATCGTCCACGAGCTGCAGGCCCCGGGTCAGCCGGTGTACGACGCGATCGTCGAGGAGTTCGGTGCCGAGATCGTCGGCGACGATGGTGCGCTCGACCGGGCGGCACTTGCCGACGTCGTGTTCGGCGACCCCGAACGTCTCGCCGTCGCTGAACGGCATCGTCCACCCCGAGGTGGGGGCCGAGATCGCTCGCCGGATGGAGGAACAGGCCGACGGGCGGACCGGGTGGTCATCCTCGACGTCCCCCTGCTGGTCGAGTCGGGGCGCGACGACATGGCGGGCACGCTGGTCGTCGACGTCGACCCCGAGATCGCCGTCGCCCGAACCGTTGCATTCCGTGGGATGGACGCCGACGATGTCCGGGCGCGGATGGCTCGCCAGGTGAGCCGTACCGACCGGCTCGAGAAGGCTGACTTCGTGATCGACAACTCGGGTGACCTCGACGAGCTGCGACTTCAGGTGGATCGGGCCTGGACCTGGATCCAGCGCTTGCCGACGGGTTCGACGACCGAGACCGCCTCCGTCGAACCGTGACCGAACCCTGCCCCCACTGCGGGGCCGCCGTTCCTCACGGTCGCGGTCACTGTCCCAGTTGCCTGCGCGCCGTTCCGCTCACCAAGCCGGCCTCCGCGGCGGCGACGGTGGCGTCTCGCCCCGTCCTGCCATGGGTGATCGCCGCAGTCCTGGCCATCATCGTGGTGTTCCTGCTGGCGTTGCTCGTGGCGCGGGACCGGCGTCAATCGGTGGCCACCTCCCCGCCCACGACGACCGACCTGCCCGACCTGCCCCCGCCGACGATCTCCCCGCAGATCCCCCCGCCCACCACCACACCGCCGTCGACGACGACCCCACCGTCCACGACCACGCCACCGACCACCCCTCCGGGCGCCACCACGCCGCCGTCGTCGGTCCCGCCCTCCACACACCACCACGGTGCCCGAGGACGAACCGGCGACGCGGTACGACGCGCTGCGATCGTCCCGCCAGACCCTCAATGCCGCTCCGGTCGGACCTCCCACCCGGCTCTGGCGCTCGATGTTCCCGTCGCCTGATTTCGAGACCGCGGTGGCGTTCCACGATCAGCCCACCGAGAACGTCATGGTCGTGAACGCGGTCAGCGGGCTGTTCGTCCTCGATCCCGAGGACGGCGCGATCCTGTGGCAGACGTCATCGTTCGATACCGACTTCCGCGTGGTCGACGCCGGCGAGGACGACGTGGTCGTCGCGTCGGCAGTGGAGACCTGGGTCGTCGATCTCGAACAGGGCGAAGAGCTGTGGCGCGTGCCGCTGGGCGTCACCAGCACCATTCTCGCGACCGAGGATGCGGTCGTGGTCTGGGACGGCGATCGGGTCGAGGTGTTCGACCGGACCACCGGTGAAGCCCGATGGGACGCCACCGGGGTCGGCGGGGCTGGCCGCCGCCACCGACGGCACCGATCTGTCCTGCTCAGGGTCGGGGACCAGCTCCAGCTGTTCGATCGGGTCGCGGTGGAGCAGTGGGCGTCGCCAGCGACGCCACCGTCGAGACTGTGGCTGCTCGACGACCTCCGTCGTCGCCACCACCCAGGGCCCGGGCTCGCTCTCGCTCGACGTGCGCAGTCGAGCGGACGGCTCGCTGCTCTGGACCCGCGAGCTGGCCGAGACCGCCGAGGTCCAGATCTCCTCGGACGACGTCATCGTGCTGGGCTCGTCCACCCGCACCGGGCTCGACCTGGCGACCGGTGACGAGGTCTGGACGGCGGAGACCAGCGTCGATTCGGGTCCGACCGATCGACGATCACGACGGCCTCTCGGTCGAGGCGCGTGGGGACGGCGAGATCGTCGTGCGCCGTGTGGCCGACGGTGGCATCGCCTGGCCCCAGACCGTCTCGGGACTTCGTGAGGTGGCGGTGGGCGACCGCGATCGTCATGGCGCTGGCCGGTCAGGAGGTCGTCGGCTTCGACATGGTGCACCGGCAGCGAGCTGTGGCGGGTGCAGCCCGAGATCGTCGATGCGTCGGTGATCTCGGCCATCGAGAACGGGTTCGTGGTCGCCAACGGCGCCGGTGAAGTCGAGGGCTGGCGTCTGGCCGGCGGCGGCGACGCCGAATCCAAGGTCTAGGGCGGCGGCGCCCGCCAGGCGGAGCAGCGGTGAGGATGACACCCGGATGCCGAAGGCGGCCGGCGGATTATCGCCGGCCAAAGGTGACCGTCACACCCACGTCGTAGGATCGTCGGGTGCCTCCCTTTCGCGTCAGTTCGCCCTACGACCCGGCTGGTGATCAGCCCGCGGCCGTCCAGGGCCTGGTCGAGGGCATCGAGGCGGGCGAGCGGTTCCAGACGCTGCTCGGCATCACCGGTAGCGGCAAGAGCGCCACCGTGGCGTGGACGATCGAGCAGGTCCAGAAGCCGACGCTGATCATCGCGCCCAACAAGGCGCTGGCCGCGCAGCTGGCCAACGAGTTCCGCGAGTTCTTCCCCGACAACCGGGTCGAGTACTTCGTCTCGTACTACGACTACTACCAACCCGAGGCGTACATGCCGTCCTCGGACACGTACATCGAGAAGGACTCATCGGTCAACGACGAGATCGACCGGCTTCGCCACGCCGCCACCTCGGCCCTGTTGACCCGGCCGGACACCATCGTCGTGGCCTCGGTGTCGTGCATCTACGGCCTGGGATCACCCGACGAGTATCGGGACAAGCTCCTCTATCTCAAGACCGGTGAGACGTTCGACCAGCGCGAGATCCTGCGGAAGCTGGTCGACATGCAGTACGAGCGCAACGACATGAACCTGGTGCGGGGCAAGTTCCGGGTGCGGGGCGACACGATCGAGGTCCATCCCGCCTACGACGAGACCGTCGCCCGCATCGAGCTGTTCGGCGACGAGATCGAGCAGATCACCGTGGTCGATCCACTCACGGGCGAGCGGGTGGCCGAGCTGGAGGAGCTCGACATCTACCCGGCCACCCACTACGTCGCCAGCGACGAGAAGCTCGAGCTGGCCGTCAAACGCATCGAAGCCGAGTTGCAGGAGCAGTTGGCGTATTTCGAGAAGGAGAACAAGCTGCTCGAGGCCCAGCGACTGCGGATGCGGACCGAGTACGACCTCGAGATGATCCAGGAGCTGGGGTTCTGCAACGGGATCGAGAACTACTCGGCCCCCATCGACGGGCGGTCGCCGGGTGAGGCACCGTTCACGCTGATCGACTTCTTCCCCGACGACTTCCTGATGGTGCTGGACGAGTGCCACGTGGCGGTGCCGCAGCTGCACGGCCAGTACGAGGGGGATCGCAGCCGCAAGACCACGCTGATCGAGCACGGGTTCCGGCTCCCGTCGGCCGCCGACAACCGGCCGTTGCGATTCGACGAGTGGCTCGAACGGGTCAATCAGTGCCTGTTCGTCTCGGCCACGCCGGGGCCCTACGAGCTCGAGCACTCCAGCCGGATGGTCGAGCAGATCGTGCGTCCCACCGGCCTGGTCGATCCCGAGGTGCAGGTCCGGCCCACCAAGGGCCAGATCGACGACCTGCTCTCCGAGATCGAGGCCACGGTCGAGCAGTCGGGCCGGATCCTGGTGACCACCCTGACCAAGAAGATGGCCGAGGATCTCACCGACTATCTCCTCGAGCTCGGGGTGCGGGTGCGCTACCTGCACAGCGAGGTCGACACCATCCAGCGCATCGAGATCCTGCGGGACCTCCGCCTGGGCGAGTTCGACGTCCTGGTCGGTATCAACCTCCTGCGCGAGGGCCTGGATCTGCCCGAGGTGCAGCTGGTGGCCATCCTCGATGCCGACAAGGAGGGGTTTCTGCGCAGCGAGACCTCACTGATGCAGACCATGGGGCGGGCGGCGCGCAACGTCGACGGCCGAGTGGTCATGTACGCCGACCAGATGACCGACTCCATGCAACGGTCCATCTCCGAGACGCAGCGGCGGCGAGGGCTCCAGCAGGAGTACAACGAGGAGCACGGGATCGATCCGCAGACCATCCGCAAGGCGGTCACCGACATCCTGGCCATGCTGCGGCCCGAGGAGGAGTCCAAGACCGCGCCGGTGCCGGGGTCGGAGCGCCGGTCGGCCCGCCCCGGCGAGCGGGAGCGCATCGAGGAGCTGGCCGAGGAGCTCCCCGCCGACGAGCTCGAGCGACTGATCCGCACGCTCGAGTCCGAGATGCACGAGGCGGCGGCCGATCTCCGGTTCGAGTACGCCGCTCGGCTCCGCGACGAGGTCAAGGAGTTGAAGGCGCGAGCTGCGCGACATGGTCTGAGACCAGCAGCTCGAGGAGGAGACGCAGCAGAGGGCAAGGGCGTCGATTCGCCCTTGCCCTCCGGCGTTCTGGGCTGAGTGCGTCGGCTCAGCTCGTGGTCGCGACGTCCTCAGGGGTCTCGTTGCCTTCGATGGCCATCCACACGAAGGCGCCGATCGCTGCGCCGATGATCGGGAAGAGGATGAAGGCCCAGACCTGCTCGAGCGCATCGGCGTTGAAGATGGCCACGCCCAGGCTGCGGATCGGGTTCACCGAGGTGTTGTCGACGGGGATACTGATCAGGTGGATCAGCGCCAGAGCGAGACCCACGGTCAGGCCGCCGGCGGCCGGCGTGAACTTCTTGGTCGTGGTGGCCAGCACCGCCCACATGAGGAACGCCGTCATGACGATCTCGGTGATCATCATGGCGACGAAGCCGTACTCTTGCCCCTCACCCGCAAAGGGCGACCGATCGCCCCAGCCGTTGGTGGCGAATCCTGCACCACCAACGGGGTCGGCGGTGCTGAAGTCGACGCCGTCGTTGGCGATCAGAAAGATGATGCCGGCACCTGCCACCGCACCCAGGACCTGGCCGATGATGTACCAGGCGATGTCCTTCACGTCGGTCTTGCCGGCGATGATCATGCCGATCGTCACGGCGGGATTGACGTGACCGCCGGAGATCTGCCCGAACGAATAGGCGATCACCAGCAGGCTCAGGCCGAAGGCCAGGGCGACGCCCAACACCCCGACGTAGTCGGCGGCCAGGACGGCGGTGCCGCAGCCGCCGACGACCAGGATCATGGTGCCGACCAGTTCGGCCAGCAGGATTCTCACTTCGCGTGTCATGACGCTCCCAAAGAGGTCTCCGCGATCACTCGCGGCCGCACGCTTCGCCCCCTCCGTTCCAGCACCCTAGCCCGAATGGTCACGCTGGGCGGTGGACGGGCCGCGGGGCGTGAGATCGCCCAAACGTGTGTTCGATCGAACGGGCCTCCGCTAGAGTGACGCCGTGACGGACGAGCTGGTCATCAGAGGCGCGCGCGAGCACAACCTGGCGGACGTCTCGGTCGAGCTGCCGCGCGACAAGCTCATCGTGTTCACCGGCCTGTCCGGGTCGGGGAAGTCCTCCCTGGCCTTCGACACGATCTACGCCGAGGGCCAGCGCCGCTACGTCGAGTCGCTCTCGGCCTATGCCCGGCAGTTCCTGGGCCAGATGGACAAGCCCGACGTCGACTTCATCGAGGGTCTCTCGCCGGCCATCTCCATCGACCAGAAGACCGCGTCGCGCAACCCGCGCTCCACGGTGGGCACGGTCACCGAGGTCTACGACTACCTGCGGCTGCTCTACGCCCGCATCGGCGTGCCGCACGATCCCGAGACCGGTGAGGAGCTGGTGCGCCAGACGCCGCAACAGATCGTCGACCGCATCCTCGAGCTGCCCGACGGCGAGCGGTTCCAGGTGCTGGCCCCGGTGGTGCGGGGTCGCAAGGGCACCTATGAGACGCTGCTCGAGGATCTGGCCAAGGAGGGGTTCGCCCGCGCCATCGTCGACGGCGACCTGCACGAGCTGGGCGACGACGTCGATCTGGCCCGCTACGAGATGCACACGATCCAGGTGGTCGTCGATCGCCTGGTGAAGAAGGACGGCATCGAGCGACGGCTCACCGAGTCGATCGAAACGGCGCTGGGGCTGGCCGAAGGTGTCGCCGAGATCCAGCTCGTGCCCAAGGACGGTGAGCCCGAGACCATCGTGTTCAGTCAGCACCTGTCCCGGCCCAGCGACGGGAAGTCGTTCGAGGAGCTGGCGCCGCGCAACTTCTCGTTCAACTCGCCCTACGGAGCCTGCCCCACCTGCGACGGCCTCGGCAGTGTGTACGAGGTCGACCCCGAGCTGGTGGTCCCCGACCCGGAGCTCTCGCTGGAGGACGGTGCCATCGGGCCCTGGTCGGGCGGGCGCAGTCCCTACTACTCCCGGCTGATCGAGGCGGTCGCTACCGACAACGACGTGCCCATCGACGTGCCGTGGGAGAAGCTCAAGGCCCCCCAACAGAAGAAGATGCTCTACGGCGTGAAGGGTCGGGTCACGGTCCGCTACAAGAACCGGTACGGCCGGCAGCGCAGCTACAACGCCAAGTACGAGGGCATCATCCCGTACCTCAAGCGGCGCCACGAAGAGGTCGAGTCCGACAGTCAGCGCGAGCAGATCGAGGGCTACATGCGCCAGGTGCCCTGTCGGGCCTGCGGCGGCGCTCGTCTCAACCCGTTGTCGCTGGCGGTCACCCTCGACGGGCACAGCATCCACGAGCTGTGCACCCTGCCCATCGGCGAGGCCCGCGAGATGCTGGCCGGGCTCGAGCTCAGCGATCGCGAGATGCTCATCGCCGAGCGGGTGCTGAAAGAGGTCAACGCCCGCATCGGCTTCCTGTGCGACGTGGGTCTCGACTACCTCGACCTACACCGCTCTGCGGCCACACTGGCCGGTGGTGAGGCGCAGCGGATCCGGCTGGCCAGTCAGATCGGCAGCGGGCTCGTCGGGGTGCTGTACGTGCTCGACGAGCCGTCCATCGGGCTGCACCAGCGCGACAACCGGCGACTCATCGAGACGCTCGTGCGACTCCGCGGGCTGGGCAACACGGTGCTGGTCGTCGAGCACGACGAGGAGACCATCAACGCCGCCGACTACGTGGTCGACATCGGGCCGGGCGCCGGCGAGCACGGCGGCCAGATCGTGCACGCGGGCACCGTGGCCAAGCTCAAGAAGAACCGGGCGTCGATCACGGGCCAGTACCTGTCGGGCCAGCGTGAGATCGCCGTGCCCGAGTTGCGCCGCCAGCCCGGCCTCGACTGGGTCACGGTCAAGGGCGCACGGGAGAACAATCTGCAGGGCATCGACGTAGACATCCCGCTGGGGTGCTTCGTGTCGGTCACGGGCGTGTCCGGCTCGGGCAAGTCCACCCTGGTCAACGAGATCCTGCTGCGGTCGCTGATGCAGCGCATCTACAAGTCCAAGCTGCCGCCCGGCAAGCACAAGAAGGTGGTGGGTGCCGACGCCATCGACAAGGTCATCAACATCGACCAGTCACCCATCGGCCGCACGCCGCGGTCCAACCCGGCCACCTACACGGGCATGTTCGACCACGTACGCAAGCTCTTCGCCAAGACCCCCGAGGCCAACATCCGCGGCTACCAGCCGGGTCGGTTCTCGTTCAACGTCAAGGGCGGCCGGTGCGAGGCGTGCCGGGGCGACGGCACCATCAAGATCGAGATGCACTTCCTGCCCGACGTCTACGTGCCGTGCGAGGTGTGCAAGGGCGCCCGGTACAACCGCGACACGCTCGACATCCAGTTCAAGGGCAAGAACATCGCCGAGGTGCTCGACATGCCCTGCGAGGAAGCGCTCGAGTTCTTCTCCAACCAGCCGCCCATCGCCCGGCACCTCCAGACCATCGTCGACGTCGGGCTGGGGTATGTGCGGCTGGGCCAGCCGGCCACCACGCTCTCGGGCGGTGAGGCCCAGCGGGTCAAGCTGGCCAGCGAGCTGGCCAAACGGTCCACCGGCCACACCATGTACATCCTCGACGAGCCCACCACCGGGCTGCATTTCGAGGACGTGCGCCGGCTGCTCACCGTGCTGAGTCGTCTGGTCGACGCCGGCAACACGGTGGTGGTGATCGAGCACAACCTCGACGTGGTCAAGGTGGCCGACTGGATCATCGACCTCGGCCCCAACGGCGGGCGGGGCGGCGGCACGGTGGTGGTCGAGGGTGCACCCGAGGTGGTGGCCAAGACCCCCGAGAGCTACACCGGCCAGTACCTGGCCCCGCTGCTCGGCCTCGCCTAGTTCGAACTCGTGAACTCAGGCGAGCGTATGTGTCGCCTGAGTTCACGAGATCGCCGCGGTCGTGCTGGGTCAGGTGATGTCGAGCATGCGTTGCAGTGCGACGCGGGCCGAGGCCGCGGTCTGTTCGTCCACCGTGATCTGATTCACCACGCGTCCGTCGACCAGGTTCTCCAGCACCCAGGCCAGGTGCGGCGGGTCGATGCGGGCCATGGTCGAGCACGGGCACACGATGGGATCGAGCGACACCACCGTCTTGTCGGGTGACTCGTCGTGGAGCCGGTTGACCAGGTGGACCTCGGTCCCGACGGCGATCGTGGAGCCGGCGGGAGCGGCGTCGACGGCGCGGATGATGAAGTCCGTCGAGCCGATCTGGTCGGCCTCGGCGCACGTCTCCCGGGGGCACTCGGGGTGGCAGATGACGATGCCGTCCGGGTGGTCGGCCCGGAACGCGGCGATGTGCTCGGGCCGAAAGCGCTGGTGGATCGAGCAATGGCCCTTCCAGAGCAGGAAGGTGCTGGCCTTGCAGTCGGCCTCGGCCAGCCCGCCCAGCTCGTGGCGAGGGTCCCAGACCCGCATGTCGGCTTCGGTGTAGCCCATCGTGAAGCCGGTGTTGCGGCCCAGGTGCTGATCGGGGAAGAAGAGCACCTTGTCGCCCTTGTCCAGGGCCCACTCGAGCACGGCTTGGCTGTTGGTCGAGGTGCAGACGGCTCCGCCGTGGTCTCCGACGAACGCCTTCAGGGCGGCGCTCGAGTTCATGTAGGTGATCGGGACCAGCTGGTCGACGTCGATGACGCTGCTCCAGTGACTCCCACGCCTCGTCCGACCTCGTCGATGTCGGCCATGTCCGCCATCGAGCAGCCGGCGTTGAGGTCGGGCAGGATCACCTGCTGGTGGTCGCCGGTGAGGATGTCGGCCGACTCGGCCATGAAGTGGACGCCGCAGAACACGATGAACTCGGCGTCGGGCCGCTCCTGGGCCAGGACCGACAGGCGGTAGCTGTCACCCCGGGCGTCGGCCCATCGCATGATGTCGTCTCGTTGGTAGTGATGCCCCAGGACGAAGAGCCGGTCACCGAGGGCCGCCTTGGCCGCACGCGATGCGGCGGGCCAGATCGTCCTCTGACGCGTCCAGGTAGTCGTCGGGTAGGGGGGATTGGAGCCGAAGCATGGGATCTGAGCCTCCGATCGGCGTCACGGGGACGCCGTCTTCTGGGTCGGCTCTGATCTGGCCAGTGGGGGCAGCCCGGTCGCCGCGCCACGGGGATGACGGCCTCAGAGCCGGATATGGTGCCGGAAACCGGGCCGGCAGGCGCAGTGTATCGCCGTAGCGGCTCAAGAGCCGCTTGTGCACTGCCGAAGGGTGCGGATGGGCGTCTCCACTCCCTCGCTGGGCCAGCGCGTCGATGCGCTGGTCAGCTCGCGGGATGGCCAACCCGGTCGTGATGGTGGCCGTGCTGCTGATGGTGGGAGTCGTCGCGGCGTTGGGCCTGTCGATCGCCAGCTCGGGTGCCGAGGCCACCACCGCGGCGGACTTCGCCGTCTTCCACACGGCCGGGGAGCTCGCCGCGGACGGCCGAGGCCGACCTGCTGTACGAGGACCGGTTCGTCGAGCTGGCGAACGAGAAGTTCGGAGGCGACGACGAGGGGAACCTGATCTACCTGAATCCGCCGGTCGTGGCGCAGGTGCTGCAGCCGCTCGGCGCGTTGCCGTACCGGACGGCGTTCCTGCTGTGGACGGCCGTCACCCTGGTGCTGTCCGCCGCCGGTCTGGCGCTGCTCCGGGCTCCGAAGCCGTTCTGGCTGCTGGCGTTCGTGGTGCCGCCGGCGGTGCTGAACTTCCAGCTCGGCCAGAACGGAGCGGTCGGCCTGGTGACTCCTGGCCGTGCGTGTTCGCTCTCCTGCGGTCGGAGCGCCCCGCCGAAGCGGGCCTGGCCGCGAGCCTGCTGCTCTTCAAGCCCACACTGGCGTTGGGGGTCGGCGTGTGGTGGCTGATCACCTATCGACAGCACTGGCGAGCGCTGCTCGGTGCGGCGGCCGGGGGTGCGGTGATCGTGGCGACGTCGGTCGTGGGCGTGGGGGTCGACCCGTGGCGGCGGTTCGTCGAGGTGGCGACGGGGGAGAGCTCGGGCGAGAGCACCTGGTTCACCACCGCGAGTGTGACCCCGTGGGAGTTCTGGCGCGAGCTGCTGATCGGCGCCGAGTGGTTGGTCATGCCGCTGTGGCTGGCCACGGCGGTGGTGGGTGTGGCGGCGTTGCGGTGGTTCGTCCGCAGGACCGAGGGCCAGTGGATGCTGCACCTGGCCGCAGCCGTGGCGCTGACGCCGTGGCTGGCCCCGCACCTCTTGGTCTACGACTGGCTGATCCTGTTCGTGCCGGCCGTCATCGTGTGGCTGGCGGTGCCGGAGCGGCGGGAGCAGTGGGTCCGGCTCGGCGCATGGCTGGTGATCGCCAGCGTCGTCTGGCGGACGTCGTCGGCGCAGATCGACGCGTTCGGGCGCGCCGTGCAGTTCGGCGTCGTCATCTACGGATGGGTCGCCGTGAGCGCGGCCCGCTCGCTGGTGGACCGAGCGTCGTCAGCCGGTGACGAAGGGGGCGATCCGGTCCTTGGGTCGCCCGATGATGGCGGCGCCGTCCTTGACGATGACCGGACGTTGCATGAGGCGCGGGTGCGCTAGGAGCAGGTCGACGACGGCGGCCGGATTGTCGACGTAGTCACCGTTGTCCAGGCCCAGTTCCTTGAACTTGGCGTCCTTGCGGACCAGGTCGTCGACCGGGTCCTCGAGGCCGGCGACGATCGCTTCGAGCGTCTCGCGGTCGGGCGGGGTCTTCATGTACTTGACGGTGTCGAACTCGACCCCGGCGTCGTCGAGAATCCCGACGGCGTTCTTGGAAGACCCTCAGTTGGGGTTGTGGTACAGCACGATCATGGCCCGGAACTCTACCCCATCCGGAATCTCGGCCTCGTCGCCCTGACTCCATCCGGTTGCGAAGGCCGAGATTCCCTCAGGAGCGGAGTTCGAGTGCCGCCCGGACGGTGGCGACCAATTCGTCGCTGCGCTCGGCGTAGTCGCTCCAGGTGAAGTTGAGGACCGACCACCCGAGGTTCTGCACCTGGTTGCGGCGACGAGGGTCGTTCTCGAACGAGGTGCGATTGAGGTGCCAGGTGGCCGAGTCGAGCTCGATGCCGATGCGCTGGTCCGGGTACGCGAGGTCGAGGTCGGCCTGGAAGCCATCGGGCCCCTGCACCTTGTACTCGAGCTCCGCCTTGGGCAGGCCGCCATCGGTGAGCATCCTCTGAACCAGCCGGTTCCAGCCGCTCCGTGACATGGTCTCCTCGCCGAGGTGCCGCTCGAGCATGAGCCGGAACGGACCGCAGCTCGTGCGGCCCTGTCGGCTGTGGCGGCGATACACGGTGTAGAGATCTTCCCAGTCGACGAGGTTCCGGAGCCTGGCGTTGTCGACCGCGATGAGGAGCTGGGTTGGCGACAGCCACCACGCCATGTCGAGCAGCGTGCGAGCGACGCCCGTGACAGCGATACCCGACCGGACGGTCGCCTCGATTCGGTCCCACTGGCCAGTCCGATGGATCGTCGCAGTTCGGGACCCGACCTTCTTGGCGTGGGGCACGGTCACCTCGGGTCGGGACGCTCGTATGCCGTCGAGACTCCACAGGAACCCAGCCGAGCGGTGACTGGCGACGCCGTCGGTGCGCAGCACCGCGGCCATTACCGACGACTTCCAGGTGGCCGTGTGGCTGGCGAGGAGGTACACGCCCTGCTCGAGCGGCGTCCAGCTGCCGCGTGAGACTCGGTGCTCCACCTGGTTGCGGGTGTAACCGGCATCCAGGGCCTGGGTCCGAGTGATCAGCCCGTGCTGCCGTCGGGCCAGCGCAAGCAGGGTCATGCGGTCCACCACAGCTTCCTCCTTCAGTGAATCGGCGAAGGGGAAGTCGCGCTGTTCGACGCTATCGCCGCGCTGCGGAGAATCTCGGCCCCGTCACCCTGACTCCGTCCGGTTGCGGAGGCCGAGATTCCGATGGTCGTAGGCTTGGGGCGTGGTGCAGCGACCTCCCGCGGGGACGATCCCCGACACGCCGGGCTCCTATCAGTTCAAGGACGCCGAGGGACGGGTGCTGTACGTGGGCAAGGCCAAGTCGCTGCGGTCCCGGCTGAACAACTACTTCGGGTCGCCGGCCGCCATGCACCCCCGCACGGCGCAGATGGTGGCGTCGGCCGAGACGGTCGAGTGGATCCAGGTCCGCAGCGACGTCGAGGCGATCATGCTGGAGTACAGCCTGATCAAGCAGCACCGGCCCCGCTTCAACGTGCGGCTGGTCGACGACAAGAGCTACCCGTTCCTGGCGGTGACGCTGGACGACGCCTGGCCGCGGGCCATGGTCATGCGGGGGCGCACCAGGAAGGGGGTGCGTCGGTTCGGCCCGTACGCCCACGCGTACGCCATCCGTGAGACGTTGGATCTGTTGCTGCGCACGTTCCCCATCCGCACCTGCTCGGACAACAAGCTCCGCCACCACGAGCGTCTGGGCAAGCCCTGCCTGCTGTTCCACATCGAGAAGTGCGCCGGTCCGTGCGTGGGCGAGATCGACCACGACGACTACGACGCCCTGGTCGAGGAGCTGCTGGCCTTCCTCGACGGTGACACCGACGAGGTGGTGGGCCGCCTCGAGAGCGAGATGCACGAGGCGTCCGGGGCACTCGAGTTCGAGCGAGCTGCTCGCTTGCGGGATCGGCTCACCAGCGTGCGGCGGGCCATCGAGAAGCAGCAGATGGTGGCCGAGCGGTCCGAGGACCTCGACGTCATCGGGATCCACGACGACGAGCTCGAAGCCGCGGTCCAGGTCTTCTACGTCCGCCGGGGCCGGGTGGTGGGCCGCAAGGGCTTCGTGTTGGACAAGGTGATCGAGCTGGAGCGGGGCGAGCTCGTTTCCCGCATCCTGGAGGAGCTCTACTACGACGAGCCCCCGATGGGGATGCCCAAGCAGGTGCTGGTGCCCGAGCTGCCGGCCGACCCGTCGACCTACGAGCAGTGGCTCAGCGAGCATCGGGGCTCGACGGTGGCGCTGCGGGTGCCGCAACGGGGCGACAAGCGCCGCCTGCTCGAAACCGTCACCCAGAACGCGGCCGAGACGTTCACCCGGCACCGGCTCAAGCGGGCGAGTGACCACAACACGCGGGCTCGGGCGCTGAACGAGCTGCAGGAGTCGCTCGGCCTGCCGGACGCGCCGCTGCGTATCGAGTGCTACGACATGAGTCACATCCAGGGCTCGGACTACGTCGGGTCGATGGTGGTCTTCGAGGATGGGCTGGAGAAGAAGCGGGACTATCGGCGCTTCAAGATCCGCGAGGTGCCGGGCAATGACGACTTCGCCGCAATGGAGGAGGTCCTGACCCGCCGATTCACGCAGCTCCTGGAGGAGCGGGCGCTTCCGTTGGAGGAGCGCTCGGGCAAGTTCAGCTACCCGCCGCAGCTGTTGTTGGTGGATGGCGGCAAGGGTCAGTTGGGCGTTGCGTCCGGCGTCCTGGAGTCGCTCGGCCTGGCCGGTGAGATCCCCGTGGCCTCGCTGGCCAAGCAGTTCGAGGAGGTCTTCGTCCCGGGGCAGGCCGACCCCGTGCGGCTTCCCCGGCAGTCCGAGGCGCTCTTCCTGCTGCAGCGCCTGCGCGACGAGAGCCACCGGTTCGCCATCACGTATCACCGGCAGTTGCGCAACAAGCGCATGACGAAGTCGGTGCTGGACGACATCGTCGGCCTGGGGCCGAAGCGGAAGAAGCGCCTCGTCAAGGAGATGGGTGGGGTCCGGGCAGTGCAGGCGGCCGACCTGGAGGACCTGAGGGCGCTGACCTGGCTGCCCGACGACGTGGCGATTGCCGTCTACGAGACCGTCCACAAGGAAGCGGCCCGGAAGTGAGCGGCCTCGCCGCGGACGGCGACCAGAGTCGGGCCGACTGGGAGCGCCACGCGAGCTGGTGGCAGGAGGAATTCACCGACGGCGTCGACGCCGAGTACGAAGAGCAGATCCTGCCCTTGGCGGAGCGCCATCTGGCCGGGGCGCGGCGCGTGCTCGACGTGGGGTGCGGTGAGGGCCAGGTTGCTCGACGGGTGGCACGGGCGCGTGCGACGACCGTGGTCGGGTGTGATCCGTCGGCGACGCAGGTCGCAGTGGCCTGCCAACGAGCGGGCGGCCCCGCCTACGTCCGCGCCGATGCCGACCGGCTGCCGGTTCCCGACGGCAGCTTCGACGCGGTCGTGGCCTGCCTGGTCTTCGAGCACATCGATCGTGTCGACGAGGCGCTGGGCGAGGTGGCCCGCGTCCTCGAGCGCGGCGGTCGATTCGTCTTCTTCTTGAACCACCCGCTCCTCCAGACCCCGGGGTCGGGCTGGATCGACGACCAGATCATCGAGCCGCCCGAGCAGTACTGGAGGGTCGGCCCCTACCTGGACGAGGCCGAGACCGTCGAGGAGGTGGCCTCCGGCGTGCACATCCGGTTCGTCCACCGCCCCCTGAGCCGGTACGTCAATGCGATGGCGGCGGTCGGTCTGACCCTGACCGGGATGATCGAACCCGCCCCACCGCCGGGGTTCCTGGCCCGCGCTCACGAGTACGAGCAGGCGGCGAGCATCCCGCGGCTTCTGCTCCTTTGCGCCGAACGCCGCTAGCCCGACCCTTCGGGGTCGCCGGCAAAGGCGAGCAGCTCCATCGTGAGATCATTCGGGTGGTCGGCGAACAGGTTGGTGCCGTGTGCGCCGCCGTCGAGGATCTCCAAGCGTCCGTCCGGAGCCGCTGCGGAGATCGACACGCCGGCGCCGGCGTAGGGCTCGTCGTCCTCGGCGACGACCAGCAGGAGCGGCTCGTCGACATCGTCGGCTACGTCGAGGGCGGGGATTCCCTGGAACTCGGCAGGAGCCGACAAGCTGGCCGCACCGGCCAGGTCGAGCTTCGAGGCCACGTTGATGGCGGCCGTTCCGCCCATCGAGGCGCCCATGACCATCACGCTCTCGGAACCCTCGCGCTGGAGGTGTTCGACGGCGGCGGTCAGATCGACGTCGAGCATGGTGTCACGTTCGCCGTCCGAGCCGCCGTAGCCGCGGAAGTCGAAGGTCAGGACCCGGAATCCGTTGCCCGCCGCCGTCGCAGCGAACGGCTCCCACGTCGATCGGTCGGCGCCGCGCATGTGGGCGAGCACGATGCCGTCGTCGCCCTCCCCGGTAGACCTCCCCCTCGAGCAGGACGCCGTCGGGAGTCGAGAACTCGACGACCTCGGACGCGACGGTGGTGGTCGGTCCTGAGGCGCCCCCTGCGTCGTCGTCGTCCGAACAGGCGGTGGTCAGCAGGGTGATCGCAAGGGTCAGGGAGATGAAGAGTCGGGCCGGACGGCGCATCGGCCGAGGCTACCGGGACGAAAGCCGTCGATTTCTTCACCGGAGCCGCTATGAAGGGTGGGAGATGAACCGGTTCATCGTGATCACAGGGCTGTCCGGGGCGGGCTTGTCGACGGCCGCGGACGCACTCCAGGATCTCGGTTGGTTCGTCATCGACAACCTGCCGCCCATGCTGATCCCTCGGGTGGCCGAGCTGTCGGTCCAGGAGTCCTCGGAGATCACCGACGTGGTCTTCGTCACCGGTATCGGCCCCTACCACCGCGACGTCCTGCCCGGAATCGAGGCGCTGCGCAGCACCGGTCATGACGTGCGCATCGTGTTCCTCGAGGCGTCGACGCCGGAGATCGTCCGTCGGTTCGAGAACACCCGGCGCCGGCATCCGCTGTTCGGTGAGACGGTCGTCGAGGCCATCGACCGGGAGCGCGAGCTGCTCACTCCCGTGCGAGCCGAGGCCGATGTCGTCCTCGACACCAGCAGCTACAACATCCACCAGCTGAAGGCCCGCATCAGGGACGAATTCGGCCACGAACGAGACGCCAGCGGGATGCAGTTGTCGATTCGCTCGTTCGCGTACCCGAAGGGGCTCCCGCTGGACGCCGATCTGGTCTTCGACTGCCGGTGGATGGACAACCCGCACTACGACCCGGAGCTGCGTCCGCTCACCGGCGCCGACCAACCCGTGCGTGACGTGGTGTTCGGCTCCGACGGGGCCGATGAGTTCGTCGATCACATCGTCGAACTCCTGGCCTTCGCGATCCCTCGTCACGAGGCCGAGGGCAAGGCCTACCTGTCCGTCGCATTCGGGTGCACCGGCGGTCGCCACCGGTCGATCGCCGTCGCTCTGGCGGTTGCCGAACGCCTGGAGAAGATGGGCCACGAACCCCGGGTGGTCCACCGCGACACCCCGATGTGACAGGCTCGGTGCTGATCCGAGGAAATCGCCGCTCCGCGTTTGTGGAAGCGTTCACGATCTGATCGGATTGACCCATCTGATCAGGAGGCAACAACAGAGATGACGGTCCGCGTAGGTATCAACGGCTTCGGTCGCATCGGACGCAACTACTTCCGTGCCATCGCACAGCAGACCATCGACGACGGGCTCGGCAAGTTCGTCTCCCGTTGGTTCCATGGCGAACAGCTCGAGATCGTGTCGGTCAACGACCTGGGTTCGGTCGAGACCATGGCGCACCTCCTGAAGTACGACTCGGTTCATGGAACGCTCGACGCCGACGTCGAGGTCACCGACAACGGCATCAGCGTGGCCGGCATCGAGATCGGTGTGACCGCAGTGCGCGACCCGAAGGAGCTCCCCTGGGGCGACCTCGGCGTCGATGTCGTCATCGAGTCGACCGGCATCTTCAACAAGCGTGACCAGGCAGCCGCCCACCTGGACGCCGGCGCGCCGGTGGTGATCGTCTCGGCCCCGTGCTCGGGTGCCGACGCCACCTTCGTCATGGGAGTCAACGAGGGCGATTTCGACCTCAGCACGCAGAAGGTCGTCTCCAACGCCTCGTGCACGACCAACTGTTTCGTGCCCATGGTCAAGGTGCTGGACGACGCGTTCGGTCTCGAGAAGGGCCTCATGACCACGGTCCACGGCTACACCGGTGACCAGGCCCTGGTCGACGGACCCCACAGCGACCTTCGCCGGGCCCGAGCCGCCGCGGTCAACATCATTCCCACGTCGACCGGTGCCGCTCGCGCCACCGGGCTCGTGCTCGAGGAGATGCAGGGCCGTCTCGACGGCATTGCCCTCCGCGTGCCGATCCCCGACGGTTCGCTCACCGACTTCGTCGGGACCCTGCGGGCCGAGGTGACTCCCGAGCAGGTGAACGAGGCGTACGCCGCGGCGGCGTCCGATGGTCCGCTGCAGGACGTGCTCGTGTACAGCGAGGACCCGCTGGTCTCCTCCGACATCGTCGGCACGCCGGCCTCGTGCACGATCGATGCCGGCCTCACCATGGCGCAGGGCAACCTGGTCAAGGTGTGCGGCTGGTACGACAACGAGTGGGGCTACTCGAACCGCCTCGTCGACCTGACCCGCGTGGTTGGTGCCGCCGTCAAGGCACAGTGAACGTCCCCACCCTCGAAGACCTGGGCGACGTCCAGGGCAAGCGCGTCCTCGTGCGTTGCGATTTCAACGTGCCGCTCGCCGACGGCGTCATCACCGATGATCTCCGCATCCAGGCCGCGTTGCCCACGCTGCAGTGGCTCACCGAGCGCGGGGCGCAGGTCACCACGTGCTCGCATCTGGGCCGGCCCAAGGGTGAGCCCAAGCCCGAGTTCTCGATGGACCCGGTCCGGGCCCGGCTCGCCGAGCTGGCGCCGGGAGTGGAGTTGCTCGAGAACCTGCGGTTCGATCCGGGCGAGACCGGTAACGACCCGGCCTTCGTGCAGAAGCTGATCGAGGGCCAGGATCTCTATGTCAACGACGCCTTCGGGGCGTCGCACCGGGCTCACGCCTCCATCGTCGGCCCGGCGGCGCACCGGCCCTCCGCTGCGGGTCGGTTGCTGGCCCGCGAGGTCGAGGTGCTGGGCGGGCTGCGTGAGTCGCCCCGTCGGCCGTTCGTCGCCATCATGGGCGGCGCCAAGGTGTCGGACAAGCTCGCCGTGATCGAGTCGCTGTTGTCGTCGGTCGACGGGCTGATCGTCGGAGGCGGCATGGCGTTCACGTTCCTGGCCGCCCAGGGGCATTCGGTCGGCTCCTCGCTGCTCGAGCCCGACATGATCGACACGTGCGCCCGACTGCTGGGCGGCGACACGGCCATCCACATCCCGTCCGACATCACGGCGCTCGGGCCCGGTGGCGAGATCGGCAATCCCGAAGCCGGGGGAGAGGTGCGCCAGATGGGCGTCGACATCCCCGAAGGGTGGATGGGACTGGACATCGGCCCCGGCACCGCCGCCGAATTCTGTGACGTGATCGCCGAGGCGGGGACCATTCTCTGGAACGGTCCGATGGGTGTGTTCGAGGATCCCCGGTTCGAAGCCGGAACCCGCACGGTGGCCGAAGCCGTCGCCGACGCCGGCGGGTTCAGTGTGGTGGGCGGTGGCGACAGTGCCGCCGCGGCGAAGCAGTTCGGTGTCGACGACCGTATGGACCACGTGTCCACCGGCGGCGGCGCATCGTTGGAGTTGATCGAGAAGGGCGACCTCCCGGGGCTCGCCGCACTACGAGGAGAGTTCGTCGATGGCTGACCGCAAGCCGCTGATCAGTGGCAACTGGAAGATGCACCACAACCACTTCGAGGCCATCCAATTGGTCCAGAAGCTGGGGTACCTGATCGACAAGAGCGACGTCGAGGTCGTCGACGTGTCGGTGCATCCGCCGTTCACCGATCTGCGCTCGATCCAGACGGTGATCGAGTCGGACAAGCTGCCGATCCTGTTGGGGGCGCAGAACTGCCATTTCGAGGAGAAGGGGGCGTTCACCGGTGAGGTGTCGCCGCCGATGTTGGCCAAGCTCAACGTCGACCTCGTGATCGTGGGACACAGCGAGCGGCGAGAGTTGTTCGGGGAGACCGACGACTTCGTCAATCAGAAGGTCAAGGCGGTCTTCAAGCACGAGATGACCCCCATCCTCTGCTGCGGTGAGACGCTCGACGAGCGTGAGGCCGGCCACGCCGAGAGCAAGGTCGAGAATCAGATTCGCCAGGGTCTGGCGGGCCTGAAGCGGGATCAGGTGGCCTCGATGGTCATCGCGTACGAGCCCATCTGGGCCATCGGAACCGGCAAGACCGCAACCGCAGAGGACGCACAGGCCATGTGTGCGCATGTGCGGAGCGTCGTAGCGGACAGTGTCAACGATGACGCCGCAGGAAGCGTCCGGATCCAGTACGGCGGTTCGGTGAAGGCGGCCAATGCGCCCGAGCTGATGGGCCAGCCCGACATCGACGGGGCGCTCGTCGGCGGCGCCAGCCTGGTGCCCGACGACTTCGCCGGCATCATCCACTACCGGCTCGCCGAGTGAACCGGTCGGTCGGCGGGGACACGGATCCGGCGGCCACCGGTGCTATTCTCCTCTCTTCATGTTGACCACCTTCGTCACCGCGCTGCACTTCGCAGCCAGCATCACGTTGATCGTGCTCGTCCTGTTGCACAGCGGGAAGGGCGGCGGGCTGTCCGACATGTTCGGTGGCGGCATGGGGGCGACGGCGGCTGGATCGACGGTCGTCGAGAAGAACCTGGACCGGCTGACGGTGCTGGCATCGCTGGTCTTCTTGTTCACCACCATGGGACTCACCCTCCGCCTCTGAGGGTTCGACGGAATCGCTGGAAATCGGCGCAGCCTCGCCGATTGAAGCAACGTGCGACCTGCTCGACGATTCTGGTTTGCCGCGCTCGCGGCCTTGCTCGCTGCGAGCTGTAGCGGCTCCGGCGACGGCGGTGCCGTTGCGCAGAAGACACCCAAGGCGCTGCCGGCCGTCGACTCCACCGTCGCCCCGGCCGAACCAACCGAGGTGCCGGAGCCGACCGAGGGCGGGGTATTGCGCGTGGGAGTCGCGGAGGTGGGATCGCTCGACCCTCTCGCTGCGAACATCGGGTCGGCCGCGGACTCGCTCGCATCGGACCTGATCTTCGACGGATTGACCGATGTGCGCCCCGGCGATGCGGAAGCGTCACCAGCGATTGCGCTCGAGTGGAGGGCAAACGCCGATCTGGATGTCTGGACCTTCGAGATCGACCCGGAGCGGTCATTCGCCGACGGTGAGCCGATCACGGTCGACGATGTCGTGTTCTCCCTCGATCGGACCAGGAAGTCATTCGCCCTGATCTGGCAGTCACTGACCATGATCGAGTCGGTCGAAGCGGTCGACGACGCAACGGTGCGCATCGCGCTGAACCAGCCGACGGCCGGGCTGGCCGAACTGCTGGCCGCTCCTGGCGCCGGCATTCTCTCCGAAGCCCAGGTGGTCGGAGACCTCGATGGGTTCATGTCGGAGCCGATCGGTTCCGGTCCCTACGGCAGCGTCGAGTCGACCCCCGAGGGAGTCACGCTCTCGGCCACGAGCGATGCCGTGCGACTCGATGGCGTAGAGCTGGTCGAGGCCGGATCGGTCGACGCCGCATGGCAGCTTCAGCAGGAGGAAGAGGTCGACCTCGCCGTGCTCCCGGAGGCAGAGTCGACGACGAGCGATGTGATCTCGACCCCCTTTCGGGCGTTGCTGTTCTTTGGCATCAACGTCAACCATCCGTCGCTGCGGGAGACTGCGGTGCGTCGAGCGGTCGTGGCGTCGATCGACGCCGACGACGTGGCCGACGAGGCGCTCGGTGACCGAGCGGTGCCGGCCGAAGGTGTCGGAGCGGGTGCCGATGGCTGTGGCACGCTGTGTGAACAGAGCAACGCATCGGCCACGTCTCTGGTCGAGGGCCTCGAGGTCGATGTGCCCGTGCTCCATGTCGATCATCGCGACGATCCGATGGAGAAGGAGCTGGCCGACGCCGTCGTGGCCGAGCTGAAGGCGGCCGGACTCGACGCCGAAGCACGAGCCCATGGAGCGGAGGAGTACAGCGAGTTTCTGGTCTCTGGTGACCACGAGATCTTTCGCTTCGGGCACGTCGGGGTGGCCCCGGTCGGTGACGCCTACCTCCCGTTGATGTTCGGGTCCGAGGCGCAGAACAACGTGACGGGCCTGAGCTCGAAGGGTCTCGACGAAGCGTTGGCCGATGCCGCTGCGGCCGGGACCTGGGACGAACTCGAGCGGGAGATCATGACCGACGCGGCGCCGCTGATTCCGATCGCGCAGTACGTGAGCCGGTGGTCGGTGGGGGATCGGGTCGAGGACCTGGAGATCGACCGGGACGGCGCGTTCGATCCGATGACGGTTTGGCTGGCCGAGACCGAGTAGAAGGGTGCAGGCCGGAGCTCCGGCCTGCGCTAGACTCTCCGCCTGGTCCGGTTCGCCGGACCGCCACGTCGGAGTGGCGGAATTGGCATACGCGCTAGGTTAAGGACCTAGTGCCCGCAAGGGCGTGGGGGTTCAAGTCCCCCCTCCGACACTCGGAACCGTTGGTATTGCAACGCTCTCGGAGCGATTTCGGGAGTTTTGCTAACCGTTTGCTAACCGCAGATCGAGTTCTGCCGCCGAAGGGCGCTCGATTGTGGTCTTCAGTGGCGGCCAACATAGTTCCGGATACGGACGGCAAACCGTCTGCTGGTGGAGGCGACGTCACCGGACCGCACGGGACGGGTCTCGATGAGACAGCCACGAGCCGATTCGTTGAAGGGGACATGACGAGGCAGCGCTTGATCCGTCCAGAGCGACCGGCCGCGGATGTGTCCAAGTCCCCCCTCCAACACGAGCTCCCACCCGGCGTACCGAGTGTCCACCGAACCGGGTCAACTCCACCGAGTTCGTCGTCGGCGGCGAGGGTCAACCCTCTCCCGGGCGTTCCGCTCTGTTGGGTGCGTTTGTTGATCCCGGGCCGCGTTGGCGGATTCGGCGGTCCGGTGGCTTGTTGGCTTCGGGGACCTATTCCTCTACTGGGGCGCCGTCGTGCGGAGAAGACTCGGGAGGTGCGGGGCAGGGAGGTTGGGTCATGGGCGTCGGGAGTGCTTCCGTAGTGGTGGATCGGGGACCGAGGCACCGCAGTCTGGTGGTTGCGGTTGTCTTGGCGATGCTCGTTCTGGGGTTGCCCGCGCAGCCTCGGTCTCTATTGGTAGAGGCGGGCGCGGTCTCAGACGGGGATGGTGGGATCGCGTTGTGGGCCAACACTGCACAGCGATCGCGTGGGCTTGTCTGGTCGGCCCATGGTTCGAGCGCGGAAGGTCTGGTTCATTCGAACCGGGATCTGAGGATCAGTGGCTCGGAGAACTCGCTGCTGGGCGGTACCGAGTATGGGCGGCAGCTGAGGGTGACAGGCCGGAACAATGTCATCGACCCACCGGCGACGACGGCTGACGTCGCCGGGTTCCCGATCGAGTTCGACATTGCCGACTACCGGCCGGGCGGGACCGCGGCCCAGGCGGCCGGCCCGCTGTACTTCGACGGCACGGCCGAATGCGCCGCCGACGGGAAATGGGAACGGCACGGCCGCGGGACCGAGATCGTCACCGGCCTGCACTATGCACCGTGCAATGTGGTCATCAGCTCGGCGGAGATCACCGGGTCGATCACGCTCGTGGCGGAAGGAACGATCACCGTCACCGGAGCGCGCCTGGCCCTCGGTCCCGCCTTCGCTGACGACCTGCTGCTCTATTCGAACGCCCAAGGCAACAACGCAATCAAGATCGCCGGCAACGGCTCGGCGTTGGACGGGTTCGTGTACTCCCCTCGAGGCGACGCGAACCTGACCGGATCGGGCCATGTCCTGCGGTGCGGGATCCTGGCCGACCGGATCGCCATCAAGGGATCGACCCACTCGATCGCTGGCGACCCCACCTGTGGGGCGCAGGCGTCGAATGCGGCGCCGGTGGCGGTGGATGATGAGTATTCGACGGATGAGGATGTCGAGTTGGTGGTGGCGGCGCCGGGAGTGTTGGACAACGACACTGATGATGATGGTGATGCGTTGACCGCTTTGCTGGTCGATGACGTGTCCGACGGTCGTGGTGGGTTTGGGGTCGGATGGGTCGTTCACCTATGAGCCCGACCTGAACTTCAACGGTGAAGACTCCTTCACCTACCGGGCCAACGACGGCCAGGCCGATTCGAACCTCGCCACGGTGACGATCACCGTCAACCCCATCAACGACCCACCCGTTGCGGACCCGAACGGCCCCTATTCGGGGTCGGCCGGGAGCGCGGTGTCGTTCGATGGGTCGGGTTCGACAGATCTGGACGGGACGATCGTGTCCTATGACTGGGACTTCGGTGACAGCACGACGGGCACCGGGTCCACGCCGAGCCATACCTATGCGGCATCGGGTCTCTACCCGGTGGCCCTGACCGTGACCGACGACGGCGGTCTGACCGACACCACGTCAACCACTGCCGATATTGGGCAGGCGTCGAATGCGGCGCCGGTGGCGGTGGATGATGAGTATTCGACGGATGAGGATGTCGCGTTGGTGGTGGCGGCGCCGGGAGTGTTGGACAACGACACTGATGATGATGGTGATGCGTTGACCGCTTTGCTGGTCGACGACGTGTCCGACGGCGTGCTGGGCTTGGCGTCCGATGGGTCGTTCACCTATCAGCCCGACCCGAACTTCAACGGCGAAGACTCCTTCACCTACCGGGCCAACGACGGCCAGGCCGATTCGAACCTCGCGACGGTGACGATCACCGTCAACCCCATCAACGACCCACCCGTTGCGGATCCGAACGGCCCCTATTCGGGGTCGGCGGGGAGCGCGGTGTCGTTCGATGGGTCGGGTTCGTTCGATCTGGACGGGACGATCGTGTCCTATGACTGGGACTTCGGTGACAGCACGACGGGCACCGGGTCCACGCCGAGCCATACCTATGCGACCCCGGGTCTCTACCCGGTGGCCCTGACCGTGACCGACGACGGAGGCCTGACCGACACCACGACGACCGCCGCCGATATTGGGCAGGCGCCGAATGCGGCGCCGGTGGCGGTGGATGATGAGTATTCGACTGATGAGGATGTCGAGTTGGTGGTGGCGGCGCCGGGAGTGTTGGACAACGACACTGATGACGATGGTGATGCGTTGACCGCAGTGTTGGTCGACGACGTGTCCGACGGCCTGCTGGCCTTGGCGTCCGATGGGTCGTTCACCTATCAGCCCGACCCGAACTTCAACGGCGAAGACTCCTTCACCTACCGCGCCAACGACGGCCAGGCCGATTCGAACCTCGCCACCGTGACCATCACCGTCAACCCCATCAACGACCCACCCGTCGCCGACGCCGGACCCGCTCAGACTGTCACGGTCGGCGACCTGGTCACCCTCGACGGCAGTAACTCCACCGACCCCGTTGAGGGCGATCCGCTCACCTACGCCTGGGCGATCACCGTTCGACCCGCCAGCTCGGCCACGACGCTGACCGACGCGACCACGGTGTCCCCGACGTTCGTTCCGGACCTGCCCGGCGCCTACACCGTCGAGTTGACCGTCGACGACAACAACGGCGGCACCGACACCGACACCGTCACGGTCACCGCCGGAGCGATCGGCATGACGATGTCGCTCGCCGACTCCCTGGTCGGAGTGGGTCGCACCGCCATCGGCACCGTCACCCTCGACGATCCCGCCCCGCCCGGTGGCGTCACCGTGACGCTCTCGCTCGACACCGCCATCGCCACCGTCGATCCGACCGCCGTGTCGATCGTCGGAGGGGCCACCGAGGGGGACTTCGTGCTCACCGGTGTGGCCATGGGCACCACGACGGTCAGCGGCACATCGCCGGTGACCGAAACGGCGACCGCCCAGGTCGAGGTGACCGACAGCCTCATCTCCATCGACGACATCCCCATCATCGCCCCCGACGAGTCGGCCGATCTCCCGGTCAGCATCACCAAGCCTGCGCCCCCGGGTGGCGTGACGATCTTCCTGGAGAGCCTCGATCCCGCGATCGCTATCACCGACCCGACGACCTTCATCCCCGAGGGCCTCCAGGTCCCGGCCACGAACCCGCAGATCACCGGCGTGACCCCGGGCGTCACGCAGATCAAGGCCACCGCCGCGCTCTTCGCCCCCGACACCCGTGACGTCACCGTCGCCCTCTCCGTGACCCTGACGCCAGCCGAACTCGACATTCCCGAGCAGTGGACCCGCCAGGTGTCGGCGCAGCTCTCCGCACCCGCCCCGACCGGTGGGATCACGCTCGAGCTGTCGCTCGACGACCCCACGCTTGCCACAGTTCCGGCGAGCGTGTTCATCCCGGCTGGTCAGACGCTCAGCGGGCCGATCGACATCACCGCGGGCACCAACCTTGCGACGACGACCCTCCGCGCCGGGGGTGTCGGTCTCATCGAGGGCACATCTGTCATCACCATCAGCCAGACCCCGGATGTCTTCCTGGTGGAGGGGACGTGGCTCTGTCATACCGTATCGCACTCCGTTTAGGGTTGGGATGGATCTCCAGCGCCCGGTTCGGGTGGAGTTTGAGGCGCCGCCGCCGGGTCCGGTGGACGTGGTGGTGTCGGCCCCAGCGGGGTCAGGTGTGTTGTTCTCGGCCTCGCAAACCGAGGCGGGGTCGGAGTCGCTGGTGGTCGAGACGGGCTTCACCAGCACGTCCGGGACTCCTCTGACGTCATATTTCTATGTCCAGGGCACGATCCAGGGTGACGACGTCGATGATGACGTGCCGATGACCATCGACGTGTTCGAGACCAGCACGACGACCCCGGTCGGCTACGAGCAGGCCGACAAGCCCTCCGACGTCGATGTGGGACCGTCCGGGTTCCAGTTCTATACGCATCGATTTCGACACCACCACGCTTTCACCCGACGAGAACGTTGTCCTCCAGTCCTACCTGCTTTACGACAGCGAGTCGGGCACCCTGCACAACCGGCGTGATAACCAGCAGTTGCGGGGTGGTCACACCGTCACCGTCGATCTGACCAGCACCGACCCGACGGTCGGTGAGGCCTCGCCGGCGATCTTCATCGGGGGCGCCCGCCCTCGGGGGACTACCTCACCCGGATTCGCCGCCTATGCCGTGCTCGATCCCGCTCACCGCCGGGGACCACCACGCTGGCGATCATCCAACCCGCCGGCCACACCGCCCCCGCCAACGGCAACCCACCCGCAACGTCAACGTCTCCGCCCCGGATGTCTTCCTGGTGGAGGGCTGTGGCTCGCATACCTATCGCACTGCCGTTTAGGGTTGGGATGGATCTCCAGCTCACGGTTCGGGTGGAGTTTGAGGCGCCGCCGCCGGGTCCGGTGGACGTGGTGGTGTCGGCCCCAGCCGGGGTCGGGTGTGTTGTTCTCGGCCTCGCACACCGAGGCGGGGTCGGAGTCGCTGGTCGTCGAGACGGGCTTCACCAGCACGTCCGGGACTCCTCGGACGTCATATTTCTATGTCCAGGGCACGATCCAGGGTGACGATGTCGATGATGACGTGCCGATGACCATCGACGTGTTCGAGACCACCACGACGACCCCGGCCGGCTACGAGCAGGCCGACAAGCCCTCCGACGTCGATGTGGGACCGTCCGGGTTCCAGTTCTACGACTGCCACCGACTTGGACGCTACCGACGTTCCCACCCGACGAGAACGTTGTCGTCCAGTCCTACCTGCTTTACGACAGCGAGTCGGGCACCCTGCACAACCGGCGTGATAACCAGCAGTTGCGGGGCGGTCACACCGTCACCGTTGATATGACCAGCACCGACCCGACGGTCGGTGAGGCCTCGCCGGCGATCTTCATCGGCGGGCGCCCGCCTTCGGGGGACGACCTTCCCCGGATTCGCCGCCTATGCCGTGCTCGATCCGCCTCACCGCCGGGAACCACCACGCTGGGGATCATCCAACCCGCCGGCCACACCGCCCCCGCCAACGGCAACCTCACCCGCAACGTCAACGTCTCTGCCCCGGATGTCTTCCTGGTGGAGGGGACTGGTGGCTCGCATACCTATCGCACTCCGTTTGGGGTTGGGATGGATCTCCAGCTCACGGTTCGAGTTGAGTTTGAGGCGCCGCCGCCTGGTCCGGTGGACGTGGTGGTGTCGGCCCCAGCGGGGTCAGGTGTGTTGTTCTCGGCCTCGCAAACCGAGGCGGGGTCGGAGTCGCTGGTGGTCGAGACGGGCTTCACCAGCACGTCCGGGACTCCTCTGACGTCATCTTTCTATGTCCAGGGCACGATCCAGGGTGACGACGTCGATGATGACGTGCCGGTGACGATCGACGTGTTCGAGACCACCACGACGACCCCGGTCGGCTACGAGCAGGCCGACAAGCCCTCCGACGTCGATGTGGGACCGTCCGGGTTCCAGTTCTCGACCGCCGCCGACCTGGATGCGACCACGCTCTCACCCGACGAGAACGTTGTCGTCCAGTCCTACCTGCTTTACGACAGCGAGTCGGGCACCCTGCACAACCGGCGTGATAACCAGCAGTTGCGGGGTGGTCACACCGTCACCATCGACCCATCCAACAGCAACCCGACAGTCGGTGACATCGTGTCGCCGGCCGTCTTCAGCGGCGGCCTCAGCAGCGCCAACGCGGTGTTCGATCCCCTCACCTCCGGGACCACCACCCTGGAGATCATCCAACCCCCCGGCCACACCGCACCCGCCAACGGCTACACCACCCGCACCGTCAACGTCGACGCCCCCGACCTCTGGCTCTACTCGACCAACCGATCGACACGGATCTCCGACCAGACCTTGGGACGGGATCTCCAGGTCGAGCGTCGTATCGCGCTCGAAGCAGCGCCACCCGCACCGGGCGTGGACGTCACGGTCACGGTCGCCGACCCCTCCGTGGCACTGATCTCCACCGACCCGACCGCGCCCGGCAGCGCGTCGGTCACGTTCCCGCTGGTAACCAGCACCTCCACGCCGTTCATCTACGTCCAGGGCCTGACCCTGAACCAGGGGACCGAGCTGCGGATCACGGCCCCCGGGTACGACCAGTGGATCACCACCGTCCAGGTCGTCGAGTCGGGCTTCTACATCTCGACGCCGTCCGGTGACTTCACGACCACGACCGCCGCCGCCAACACGCACCGTCCGGATCTACCCAGCTTCCCTCGACGCCCTGCAGCGGGCCGACGAGAACCAACAGGTGCGGGGCGGGGGGACCTTCTCGATCGATGTCGTCTCCTCGAACACTTCGGTCGGGGTGATCACGAGCAGCCCACTGGTCTTCACCGGCACAGAGGACTACCTCACCACCGCCTTCGATCCGCTCGCGGTGGGAACGACGACCATCTCGATCACACAGCCGCCCGGGTTCACGCCCCCGGCCGGAGAGACATCGATCGTGGCAACCGTCAACCCCGCGTAGGACGGCCCGCCGTCGCCGGGCAGGGTGGACTCGTCAGCTTGGGGTGAGGTGCAGTACTCAGCTCCTGCTCTGAGATGCGTGGACAGGTGTGGTTTCCGCCCGAGCCAGAGCGTCGATCTCACACACCGGCGTCGAGCTGCCCGGTTGGCATACCGGTCGAACCACAGCCCACTGGGAGTTGACCCGGCTCGGAGCGAGCCATCCTGACTGCAAACCGTTTGCTAACGGAGAGGACACGTCTGGGCCGCACGGGATTGCTCCAGACGACCTTGCCGCTCCCAGTTTTCAGGCCAGACCACACAGAACCACACCGGATGGGTCCAGACGGACGGGTCGCGGGTGAGTTCAAGTCCCCCCTCCGACACTGCGAAACCATTGGTATTGCAGCGATCGCGGGCCGCTCTAGGGGCGTTTTGCCAACCGTTTGCTAACCGCAGGTCGAGTTCTTCCGCCGCAGGGCGCCCAATGGAGGTCCTCAGTGGCCGCGAGCACCTCGTACCGGATACGGTGCGGACCTCTTGCTGACGGAGGCGACGTCACGGGACCGGTCTCGATGAGACAGCCGCGGGCCGACTGGTTGAAAGGAACATGAGTGTCGGCGGCCATGAGATTCTGCGCGTAGGCGGACACGAAACTGCGCGGTGATGGCCATTGGAATTGCGCGCTGGTGGCCATCAGAAGCGCGCGGTTGTGTTCGTTGCCTGCCCGGGGTCCACCCGGGCGGGTGCCCTCCCGGTCGAGTTGTCGGTGACGAAACCGATGACCCTCGACCGGGAGGAACGATGTGAAGGATGGCAAGCAAGTGACAGAGATTCTGGAAGCGTTCGATTTGACCGGCTCGTTCCGGGCCGCGGGGGAGCTGGCGGGGTGTTCGCCGAACACGGTGGCTGACTGGGTCGCCAAGCGTGACCGGGGCGAGCTCGGCGACCTGGCCGAGCCGCACCGCCGGGAGCGGAAGCTGGATGAGTTCCTCCCGAAGATCGAGGAGTGGGTCGACCGCTCCAACGGCAAGATCCGCGCCGACGTGTGCCACGAGAAGCTCGTGGCGCTCGGCTACGACGGCTCGGACCGCACGGTGCGCCGGGCGGTGGCGGAGGTGAAGGCGGCGTTGCGGGCGGGCCGGCGGCGGGTGTATCGGCCGTGGATCGTCGAGCCGGGCATGTGGGCCCAGTGGGACTGGGGTCAGGGCCCGAGGATCGGCGGCCGGGCACGAACCTGTTCTGTGCGTGGTTGGCGTGGTGTCGGCATCGGGTGGTGATCCCGACCTGGGATCGCACCCTGCCCACGGTGATCGCGTGTCTGGATTCGTCGATGCGACGCTGGGGCGGGGCGCCGACGTATTGGCTGACCGACAACGAGCGCACCGTGACCACCGACCACGTGGCGGGGATCGCGGTCCGGCACCCGCTGGTCGTCGCGGCGGGCTGCACTACGGGGTCACGATCGCGACGTGTGTGCCGGCCGACCCTGAGTCCAAGGGCGGGTCGGAAGCGACCGTGCGGGTCGCCAAGGCCGACCTGGTCCCGACCGAGGTGAACCTGCGGGCCGACTACGGCTCCTGGGCCGAGCTGGTCGAGGCGTGCGAAGCGTTCATGGCCAAGGTCAACGGCCGCGAGCACCGCATCACCCGCCGAGGGCCCGATGAGATGCTCGCCGAAGAACCTCAGCGGCTGCATCGTCTGCCGGATGTGGCCTACACCGCGGCGTTCGGGGAGACCCGCAAGGTCTCGTGGTCGGCGACGATCAGCTACGGCGGCGTCATCTACTCGGTCCCGCACACCCTCGTCGACGATCAGGTGTGGGTGCGTGTCGACGGTGACGAGATCGTGGCCGTTCACGTCGAGGGCCGGGGCGGTCGAGGTCGCCCGGCATCGCCGGTCGACGCCGGGCACACCGGTGATCGATGACGCCCACTACCCGGCCCGCCCCGACGGGCCGTTGGCCCGGCAACCCAGGGCGACCAGCGCGGCCGAGGCCGAGTTCCTCGCCATCGGCGAAGGCGCCCGCACCTGGCTGGTCGAAGCGGCCGCCGCGGGCACGTCTCGGGTGAAGGTGAAGATGGCCGAAGCCGTCACCCTCGCCCGGCTGCATGGCACCGACCGGGTCGACTGGGCGCTCGGCCACGCGGCGATGTTCTGCCGGTTCGCCGAAGGCGACCTCGCCTCGATCCTCGAAGCCAACCCGCCCGGCCAGCGCCGCAGCGCCGGTGATGTGCACTCGCTGCAGACCGGCACCGCCGCCTGGGGCCAGCTCGGAGGTCAGCGATGACCGCAGCACCGATCGATGAGGTCGTCGACCTGCTCCGGAGCCTGCGGCTGCCGCACATGCGCAACGCCGCCCCCGACCTGCTCGCCACCGCCAAAGCGCAACGCTGGGAACCCGCCGAAGCCATCCGCACCCTGCTCGCCGAGGAACTCGCCGGCCGGCAAGCCTCAGCGATCCGGGCCCGACGCAAGGCCGCCGGGTTCCCGACCGGCAAGACCTTCGACGTCTGGGACGACAACGTGTCCTCGATCCCCGAGCCCACCCAACGGGCGCTGCGCACCCTCGAGTGGGTCGACCGGGCCGAGAACCTCGTCGTGTGCGGCCCCTCCGGCACCGGCAAGACCCACTTCCTCGAAGCGCTCGGCCAAGCCGCCGTCGACGCCGGGCACAAAGTCTCCTGGTTCAGCCTCGAGGACCTCGGCGCCCTCGTCCGCCGCCACGGCGCCGACGACACCACCGCCAAGGCCATCCGACGGATCATGCGCGCCGACGTCATCGTCATCGACGACATCGGCCTGCTCCCGGTCACGACCGAGACCGCCGAAGCCCTCTACCGGGTCGTCGACGCCGCCTACGAGAAACGCTCCATCGCCCTGTCGTGCAACCTGCACCCCGCCGGGTTCGACGAGCTCATGCCCAAGACCATCGCCAACGCCACCGTCGACCGGCTCATGCACCACGCCCACATCGTGCTCACCGCCGGCGACAGCATCCGACTCACCCAAGCCACCGCCGGCAAGGGGGTGACGCCACTGGCCTGACCCTCGTGCACCGCGCGGTTCTGCTGGCCACCACCGCGCGATTACCTGGCCACCAACGCGCAGTTCCGCTGGCCGCCCACGCGCAATTCCTACTGACCGTTGACACATGAGGCGGCCGCGGTGCCGGATCTGTCCAGAGCGACCGGCCGCGGATGCGTCCAAGTCCCCCTCCAGCAGGACCCGTCGGTGGATTCAGGCTCAGCCGGTGTACTGCGGCTGGGCCTGGGTCGCCGGTTCAGGCTGTGCCGGGGCGGGGGCCGGTCCCTCCGGCGCCGGCTCAGCGCCGGGCTGCCGGGCCAACGACTCCAGGAACGCCGCGGTACTCCTCCGCATCGTGGCACCCCATGAACAAGGCGAAGGTGCCGCCGTTGGCCTCGCACTCCTCCGGGGTGTCGTAGGGGAGCTCGGTCGGCTCGGTGTCCTGGGCAACCGCCACGCTGCCGAACAGGAGCCCTCCCGCAGCTGCAACCGTGATGACGGTTCGAATCAGATGCTTCATGACTCCTCCTTTCCTTTCCAGCACCAGTCTCCAGGACGGCGGTTGCAGGAGGCTTGTGTCCCGGCGGGGGTTGCGACGATGCGCTCATGGCCGGCATCGTGAAGCCGGTGCCTCCGAGCGGCGCATGCAGGGGGGGTGCCTGTGGGTGCCCGATATTCCGTCGTGGCTGGTCAGGCGGCGTTTCGGTATTCGTTGATGAGGCCGTCGCAGCGGGACGATTTCGACGACTCGGAGCGGTGGTGGAGCGGCCGCGCTGCGTCGTCTGGGTCGGCTGGTCGTGGTGGTCGCTGGTCGAGCGAGCGGTGTGGCCGGTGGGTGTTGTAGTGATCGATGTAGTCGATGACGAGGCGTTCGAGTTGGCGCTGGTTCCAGATGATGGTCCGGTCGAGGAGCTCGCGGCGCAGGGTCCCGATCCATCGTTCAGCGAAGGTGTTGGCCACGGGTGTGCGGACGGGGGTCTTGAGGATCTTGAGGCCTTCGGTTCGGAAGATCTCGTCGAAGGCGTCGATGAACTGGCTGCCCCGATCACGGACCAGTGCCCGGGCGTCGGTGAGTCGATCGGCGTGGCGGAGGAACAGGTTGCGGGCAGCTTGGGTGGTCCAGGCGCCGGTCGGGTTGGGTCCGGTGTCGGGCGATGCGACGTCGGTGCCAGCGCAGCAGGGTCTCGGGGGTGACGAGCCAACCGGCCCGTCGAGCGCGGGGAGCGACGCGGCGATCGTGCCGAGAAGCGTTCGGTCATCGTTGGTCAGCTGCGGCTTGTCGGCGTTGCGGCGCAGGACGGCGAGTTGATGGCGGAGCACGATGATCTCGAGGTCCTTCGAGTGGCCGGAGCGCAGCCAGCCGCACCAACGACGTGAGGAACCGGTAGAGGATGCGAAACATGAGGACCCAGCATGCGGTGCATCGTGCCTGGTTAGCACCCACGACCGAGTCTTGGGCACCCACAAGGTTCAGTGGGGCGGGTCCGGTGTGAGGTAGGCCGGGAGGTCCCGTCGGGCGTGGAGGACTCTCCAGATGTCGACGAGGTCGTCGTCAGGCAGGTAGAAGATCAGGTAGGGGAACCTCTCGAGAGGCCAGCTGCGCAGATCCGGGATTTCGAGTTCGACGGCGAATCGAAGCGATCCTGTGAGCGGATGTCGGCGGAGGTGGGTGATCGCTGCTTCGAGCGCGCGTTGACGAAGTCCTGTGCGGTCTTCGGGCCGACTTCGTCGCGATAGTAGGTCACCGCGGCCTCGACATCGGTTGCTGCGAGGGCGGGAGGTGGACTTGCACCGGTGTGCTCAGGTGTCGGTTTCGGCGAGGGCGCGGAGTGAGGCGAAGTAGGCGGCGTCTGCGGTGCCGGCGATCGGCGAGCGGGCGCCTTCAAGGAGGGCGATTCGGAGCTGGCGGCGGTCGTGGTCGCGTCGGATCAGATCGCGCACGTACTCGCTCGTCGATCCGTAGTTGCCGTGGGTGACCTGGGAATCGACGAAGCTCTTGAGATCGTCCGGTAGTGAGACGTTCATCGTGGTCATGGCCCGAGTGTACGGGCCTTGGCAAGAATTGCCAAGGTGCGCTCGGCGGCGGTTCTCACCACGGGCGGGGAGGCGGCGCTAGCCGTTCGCCCGCCGCCCTTCACGGAGACCGGTCGATCAGGCGGGAGGAACTGCAAACCGTTTGCTAGCGGAGGCCACGTCACTGGACCGCACAGGACGGGTCTCGATGAGACGGCCGCAGGCCGATTCGTTGACGGGAGGCCACGGTACCGAGCTGGATGGGTCCAGACGGACGGGTCGCGGGTGAGTTCAAGTCCCCCCTCCGACACTCGGAACCGTTGGTATTGCAGCGATCTCGGGCCGCTGGCGCGTGATTTGCTAACCGTTTGCTAACCGCAGATCGAGTCTTCTTCCGCCCAAGGGCGCCCAGCGGAGGTCCTCGGCGGCGGCGGACACGGGGGGTGAACCGTAGGCGACGTCACAGGACTGGTCGGGACCGGTCTCGATGCGACAGCTGCGGGTTGATTCGTTGAGTGGGACGCGACGAGACCGCTCCAGGATGGTCGAAACCGCCGAACTGCGGCAGAGTCCAAGTCACCCCTCCAAGACTGGTAGTCGGTTGGCCGGGCTCGTCGCCTGCGGGTGACCCGCTCTGTCACCGGCCGGAGTGTGGGCGAGGAGGAAGCGCGCCGAGGTCGCGGGTGTTGCTCACGGGGCGTGACGGGGACGGTGTGTCAGGTGGTTTCGAGGATGCGTCCGCCGCACTTCTGCATGATCGAGGTGACGGTGTCGGGTTGGTCGTGGGCGCACGCCGCCAGGAGAATCTCGCCGGGCCCGAGGGCGGTGTCTTTGAGGTGTTCGTGTTGATCCCATTCATCGCTGGCCGCCCCGATGCCGAGATAGCCGCCCAGCATGCCGCCGCCGAGTCCGCCGCTGAGGCCGATGGCGACGATGCCGCCCACCCCGAGGGTTCCCACGCCCGGCACGGCCAGAGCGGCAATGGTCATGCCGGCCAGGATGCCGATTGGAACGCCGACTTCGACACCGGTCTCCGTGTCACGAACCATCTCCGGTTCCTCTGCGTCCTCGAAGACGTAGCGACCGGGGCCGTGGATGGCCATGCCCAGTTGGGGGTCGCCGAGTCCGTGTTGGCGGAGGTCGGCCACGGCTGCCTCGGCTTCGTCCCGAGAGGTGAAGACGGCAGCGACATGGTGGTGGCTGTGGTGGTCGGTCACGACGAATCCTTCAAGTGTGGTGGTGGCTGTTGAGGGCCCAGGACTCGGTTCTCGGGTGGAGGGGCCGAAGCATGGGAACCACAGGGCCATGCGTAGCAGCGAGCATCGTTGATGTGCGAGCCCGGCCCGAGTCTGCCGGGGTCCGTGAAACCGGGGCAACTCCAACCCGAAGGGTGGTTGTGGGCGAGTTCGAGGGCGGCCTGCCGGTTGACTGGTGCTGTTGTGTATCGAACACTTGGTCCCCACTTGCTGCGGTTCGATGACACGGTCATCTTCGACGCCGGCTGAGCTCTGCGATCCGAGGCCAGGGCCCAGCCTGGCGGCCCTAGCACGGACTCTCGAAGAAGATCTGGTCGTTCGGCCCTGGTCGCGGCGACGCGGACATGGCAGGAAGGAGGTAGAGAGATCCGACTTCCCGGTCGGTGACCCAGCGAAGTCGGTGACCGAGGGAACGAGGTGGTTCCGGTGACGCGAAGGACCAAGGCGATCGGGTCGGAACCGGGCTCGTGGTGGTGGGGCTGGTCCTCGTCTACACCTTCGGTCTCGCATTGTTGTTCCACTCTCCCGTTCTTGGCGAGTACCGGTTGAGCGATCCGTTGACGATGGAGGTGTCGTCTCGTGCAGTGGTCACCGACGACGTCGAGCTGTTGCGTTGGACCACCATGCCCGAGTTCATCTCGCCGCCCGATGACGTCCGGGTGCAGGGTGCTGCTACGGGGTCCGACTCCGCTCTTCATGGGCATCGCTCCCGCCGATGCGGTCGCCGGGTACCTGGACGGCGTCGTCCACGATGAGATCACCGCCTGGGACTCCTTCGCAGGACGACATCACCGACGTGGTGTACACCAGGAACGACGGCGCCACCGATCCTGCCGCTCCGGGGACCAAGGGTTTCTGGGTGGCGTCGGTGAGTGGCAGCGGAGAACAGACCCTCGACTGGACGATCCAGCGTGGCGAGTGGTCTCTGGTGATCATGAACGCAGACGGCTCGCCCGGGGTTTCGGCCGATGTCCGGTTCGGGGTTGCGCGGCTATCCGCCCTCCTCCCGATCGGCTTGGTTTCGTTGGTCGTTGGGCTCGTGGCGCTGGTCGGCGGCGGTCGGCTGGTCTCGTCCCTGCCATCTCGGCCGGATGAGCCCCCCGCTGGACGTTGCGGGGTCGCTCCGTCCTGCCGACCACTGTTGAAGGACGCATCGCAGTCCTGTGCGCGGTGTTGACCTTCGTCCCATACGCCACCGGGACGATGTTCGGTGCCCCCGTCTTCTTGTTCCTCGCCGTACGCAAGGGTGATCGGAGCCTGGCGTTGGTGCTGCCCCTGCTCGTGTCGCTCCTCCCGATCGGGCTGATCGCCATGATGGTCTGGGCGATTCTTGTTGGGTAGACGCCTACCCGCTGGCAGCGATGAGCTTCCCCCGGTTTGGCGGACGGGGTAGGTGTGTGGTTGGTCAAGCCGCGTGTGCGATCTCGTAGTCGAGGGTCGGCCGCACTCGTGGGTAGCGGTGACAACTGATCTGGCTTGCGACCCGCGGCGGCCCCCCACGACCACGGGCAACTCCGGCTCGTCGGTCGTGGCCTCGGTGGTCATGGTCGTCGAGGCGCCCGCATCCGTCACGGTCGGTTCCGTCGCGGTCGGTTCGGTCGTGCTGACGGCGGATCCGGTCGGCGCGGTATCGGCCGTGTCGGCGGAGTCACTGCACGAGGCCCCGACCAGCGCTACCGGCAGGCGATCGCGTCGCTGAGCCGTGAGGGAGGCATAGCGGTCCTCCCATGGGTCTGATGCGTCCTAGACGCAGCCTCCGTCCTGATCCTTCCGTGCGTAGCGAAAATCGGACTGCAAACCGTTTGCTAACGGAGGCGACATCACGGGACCGCACAGGACCGGTCTCGATGACACAGCCACCCGCCGATTCGTGGACAGGACACCACAGAACCGCGCTGGATGGGTTCAGATGGACGGGTCGCGGGTGAGTTCAAGTCCCCCCTCCGACACTCGGAAACCCTTGGTATTGCAGCGATCGCGAGCCTGTTGCGCGGCGATTTGCTTACCGTTTGCTAACCGCAGATCGAGTTTCTGTCGTCGGTGGCGCCCAGATCGTGGTTCTCAGCGGCCGCGAACGCCGTGTCGGCCACGGATCGCAAACCTTTGGTTGACGGAGGCGACGTCACAGGACCGGTCAGGATCGGTCTCGATGAGACGGCGACGGGCCGACTGTTTGCAGGGACGCGACGAGACCGGGTTGGATCCGTCCGTACTGACGCGGCTGCGGCGGAGTCCCAGTCCCCCCCAGCCCGGGGGGTTTCGAGTTCTACGGCGATGATCCGGCCGCCGAACGCTGTGGTTTCGTGCACAATGGTCGGCGTGAGGTTCGTCCTCATTCACGGTCCGCCAGTGGGGCCGGCGACGTGGCGATGGGTGGCTGAGGTGTTGACCTCGGCTGGACATGACGTCGTTGTGCCGGATCTGCGACGGGCGGCACTGTCGGGACGGCCAGCGGCGATCGTGAGGGACGCTGTCGCCGCGTGCTCGACCGACACGGACGTTGTCGTCGGGCACAGCGGTGCGGGCCTGTTGTTGCCGGCAATCGCGGGCTCGTTGCCGTCGAGTGCGCGGCCGCGTCTCGTCTTCGTCGATGCCGCTATCCCGTATGTGAGGGAATCGCGAGACTCGACCCGTTGTCGTCGATCTCCTTCGGCCCCTGGCCGTCGAGGGCGTCTTGCCGCCGGGGTTCCTGTGGTTGGGTGAGGGTGGGCTGGAGCGGCTGATCCCCGACAGTGAGATGCGGGCCCGAGTCGAAGCCGAGCTACCCGAGCTTCCGATGAGGCTGTTCGACGAGGGGCTCCCGGCCCCGGCTGGTTGGTGCGAATGGCAGTGTGAC
Source organism: uncultured Acidimicrobiales bacterium (assembly GCA_963793475.1). GTDB lineage: Bacteria > Actinomycetota > Acidimicrobiia > Acidimicrobiales > CAWCAL01 > CAWCAL01. The sequence continues at coordinate 2,765 of CAWCAL010000006.1, read as the reverse complement.
TACCTCCTCTTGAGCGAGGAGATGCGGGGCGAGGCCGAGCAAGCCTGCTTGCTCGGCTGGCCGGTCCTCGAAGACCTGGGGAATCACCTGGACGTCGTCAACCGGCCTGCCGAGGTTGCCGCCGATCTGGTACGGATCGGTGACTGAACGCAGCGCGAACTCTGGGCGAGTCGTACGCCTCGGGCAAGCGCGGCTCCCCAAAGCTCGGGCTGCTGAGTTCTTGAGCCACGTCTGACGCACCCGGGTGGCCGACTCCTGAAAGGTCACGATCGAGGTCCTCGCTGCACTTCGGCACGTTGCGCGCGCCGGGGTTGCCGAGCGCGGGATGTGCCCGTTCACTCGTGGCGTCGATGCCACCTCGAGGTGGTTGCCAGGGAACAAGAGGCGCCGGGGACGACGCCCGTGCGGCGCCGCTGCTCCTGCGGGTGGATGTCGATCGGCTCCCGTTCGCTGTCGCCGCTCGCCTCCTCGCTCGCCGCCGGCGTACTGCGTTGGCACATCGCACGGTGACTGGTGGTACCGGGCTGCAGCGCGCGCGACGGTGCGGTCGCGGCGATGGTAGAACCGATGTTCGCCGAGGCAATCCACGGGTTCGGACGGGCTACCATCTGCGGGCACTCGGGCCTCGGCCCCGATTCCACTTCCGTACGGCGAAGCTGATGGCCCTCGACTCAAGGACCGCCACGTGGACGTGACGCTGCTGGCATCTGGGCTGGGTTTGCCCGAGGGGCCGGTCGTCATGGCGGACGGCTCCATCGTCCTTTGTGACGGCAATACGGGGGAGCTCCTCCGCTGGAGCGACGGCGCGCTCGAGACCTTCGCTCGGACCGGAGGGTCGCCGTGGGGGGCGGTGCTCGGCAGCGACGGCTCCATATACGTCACGCAGGGGGGGAACGTTCCGGGAAGCGGCGACTTCAGTGCCGTCCCGGGCATCCAGAGGGTGGATGCGAATGGCGGCGTCGTGCTGCTCGCGTCGACGATCGACGGGCATCCGCTCGCCGGGCCCAACGATCTCGCCTTCGGTCCCGACGGGCGTCTGTGGTTCACGGACTCGGGTACCGAGGGGGACGATCGCTACGCCGTACGGGAGCCCGGCCGCCTTTACGCGGTCGGCGCTGCGGGTGGCGAGATGGTGATCGAGCGCCCCCAGGTCTATCCCAACGGCATCGCCTTCGACGCGCAGGGCCGGCTCTACTGGACCGAGTCGTTGCGGAATCGCGTATGCCGTCTCGAGGACGGCGAGGCCACGACGTTCGCCCAGCTCAGCGACGAGCACGTGCCCGACGGCATGGCGTTCGCCGCAGACGGACGGGCGTTCGTGTGCACGACGATCTCCCGCGGTGTCACGGTGCTCTCCCCCGAGGGCGAAGTGGTGGAGGAGATCGCCATCGGCGAATATCCGACGAACTGCGCCTTCGACGGCGCCTCGCTGTACGTGACCGCGACGGCGGTCGCCGACCTCGGCTTCGGTCAGACGACGGGAACGTTCTGGTGCGTCGAGACCGACGCTACGGGCGGCATCCCGCTGCTCCCGGGAGCGATCGATTCGGTGATCTGAGCACGTCTTCACCGGCGCAACCTGCCGTCATCGATCTCGGTGGCGGCACCGACTCCGCAATCGCGGTGACCGTGCAGGTCATACGGGCTGCGGCTCACTGGGCAGAGGATGCGAGTTGCGAGCCGAGGCGGATCAAGCGGGCCAAATCGAACGGGGCGCTGACGGCCAGGACCCTCCGGGCGACACCGTCGGTCGCGCCGGCGGGCAACGCCCCTCCGGTTCGGTGGTCGAGATCGATGGGAACATGAATCGAGGTCTCGAAATCGGCGTCGGTGGTTCGGCCGATCGCTGCCAGGAGCTCGGGAAGTCGTCGATCGACCCTGAGGTTCACGCCGTCGGCGTGGCGAACAGCAAGCTCCACGGTTGGGCGGCTCCCCGCCCCGACGATGATCGGCGGGGCGGATGGTTCGTCGAGCCCGAAGTCGAGCCCGCCGATCCGGAAGAACTCGCCCCGAAATTCCGACTGGCCTGCCCACAGCCGTCGCACGACGGCGATCGTCTCCACGAGCCGTCTCCGCCGTGCACCACCGTCGAGCGGCGCCGTCCCGATCGCTTCGTGCTCACGGGCGAATCGGGAGCCAGGGGCCGCACCGGCGCCTATCCCCAAGACGGCCCGACCGTCGCTGAGCGACTGCAGCGTCGCCATCGCGACGGCGAGCTGGACTGGGTGGCGGTTCATCATGTTCGCCACCAACGGACCGAGACGGACCGATGCGGTAGCGGCTGCCATCGCGCCCAGGACCGCAAAGGCGTCGTGGGAACGACCCCGGTCGAGCATCGTGCCGGTCATGTGGTCGTAGGTCCAGACGCCGTCGAAGCCGCCGTCCTCGGCGCAGCGAGCAACCTCGACCATGTCCTGCGCACTCGCGCCGAAGGGGCTGACGACCACGTCGTGAAGCACACGCCCATCCTCGTCCACCCAGTCCCCACGCTCGAACTCGAAGGACTGCTCCCGGTCGCCGGCGGTGGCCGCGGGACGACGGATGCGACGCAAGCGACCGTTCAGCCGGCCCCGCTCCTGAACGACCCGCAGCGCTGCTCGCTGGGACCTCGAGTGTCGGGGCAGAGCGTCATCGCCGAACTGGCGAGGCCGACGTGCGAGAAGGCCTGCGAGAAGTTGCCCAGGTGCCGGTGACGAACACCGAAAGGGGTGACAAACCCCGAAAGGACAGTGCCGTGACCACCGGATTGACCGCCTTCAGCCACG
>CAWCAL010000005.1:0-333498 GCA_963793475.1 uncultured Acidimicrobiales bacterium | reverse complement strand
CGAGGTTGCGGTTGACCTCGTTCAGCGCTTCGAGCGGGTCGACCACGTGCAGGGTCTGGAACCCGTACGAGTCGGCGGCCTCGATCGTCGACTTCGAGTCGTCCAGGAACAGCGTGTCCGACGCGGCCGTGCCCAGATCGGTCAGCACGCGGCGGAAGACCACTTCGTCGGGTTTGCGCCGCCCGATCCGCCACGACCAGACCTCGCTCTCGAACAGCGAACGGGCGGGAATGGTGTGCTCGAGGACGGCCATCCACTCGCGGGCGAGTTGGAGCAGACCGCCGTCTTGATGCGCCGGGCGTAGAGCCTCCGGAGCAGCTCCTCGGCCGTGGGAAGCGCCTGCAGCCGATGACCGAAGAACAGCTTCCGACGAGGATCGAACAGGTCGATCACGTGCGGCGCGGAGGCGTGGGCGATCGTCCGGAACTCGTCGACGCCGATGGCGCCCGTCTCGAGCTGGCGCATCGCTTCGGAGACGGTGGGCTCCCGGAAGCTGTCCAGCACCGTGGCGACGGACAGCCCGGCTTCGCGGGCGCTGGACGCCAGCGCAGGGTCGATGGGCGTGGTCAGCACGCCGCCGTGGTCGAAGACCACGGCGTCAACGCGGAACATGGGGACCATTGTGGGCCGTGCGGGTCGCCCAGGGGTGGGATGGGGCGCCGGGGCGGCCGGTTCAGTCGCGGACTTCGTCGACGAGCGCACCGAGCGTCTCGTCGCGCACCGTGTACGGCATGGTGACGGCCACGCGATCGGCCCGCCCGCCGAACCGCTCCCGAAGCGCGGTGGCCACCTGGGCGGGCGTACCGCGGACCGCCAGCGTCGAGAGCATCGCATCGTCGACCAGGGCAGCCATGTCCTCCCATCGCCCTTCCTTGGTCAGGCGCCGCAGCTCGGGTTGGGCGTCGGCCCATCCTTCGGCCTCGAGCACCGGACGGTACGCGGGGGTGGAGCCGTAGAAGCCGAGCATGCCACGGACGGCCGAATCGGCCTCGGCCTGCTCGGTCTCGTCACCGGCGACGGCCACGAGCGCCTGGCCGACGAGCTCGAGCTCGTCCGGTGAACGGTCGGCCTCGGCCAGGGCGCGGTCGATGGCCGGGAACGTCCTCTCGTGCAGGAACCGTCGGGAGGTGAAGGGATGGGTGAGGAGGCCGTCGGCGACCTCGGCCGCCATCGCGGTCATCCTCGGACCCACGGCGCCGAGATGGATCGGGGGCGGGCCCGACGGCAGCGGCCCGGGATCGAACATGGGCGTCATCAGCGTGTGGCGGGTGAAGCGCCCCGTGTAGTCGAGCGGGGTGCCGTCCTGCCATCGAGCGAAGATGGCGCGGAGGGCCTCGACCCACTCGCGATGCGGGCGACGGGGTGATCGAACTCGACCCCGTACCGCCGTTCGATGTGGGGCCTGATCTGGGAGCCGAGACCCAGCGTGAATCGGCCACCCGCCAGCCGCTGCAGATCGACGCGAGATGCGCGAGTTGCATGGGGTTGCGGGAAACGCGATGGCCACGTTGGTCATCAGATCGACGTCGACCTCACCGGCGACGCGGATCAGGGGAACGAACGGATCGTTGGGGCCCTCGAACGTGTAGACGCCCGAAAGGCCGAGATCGGACAACTGGGCGGCCCGGAGCACCGCGTCCTCGGGTGCCCCGAGCATGGCCAGCAGCTTCATGCGGTGCGGCCCCCTGCCGTCGTCACGATGCTTCGTCGAGCCGTCGGATGCGCTCGGCCACGTCGGCCAGCTCCTGCTCGAGATCTCGTTGGTAGGACTCGAGTCGCACTCGCCGGGTGGCGGCGTCCGGACGGCCCCGATGGCCGGGATGACCGGGGTGGCCGGGGTGACCGGGAGGGCCGCCGCGACCGCGGGGACCGCGGCGACGACCACGACCGGGGCCGGGGCCGGGGCCGCGGCCGCGGCCCCGGCCGAAACCGTGGCGGGGATGGGGGTGAAGATGGGACGTCATGATGATGGTGTCTCCTGTGGGGATGATGGTGGAGGCGGCGACTGGTCGTAGCGCTCCTTCAGATCGGTGATCCGATCGAGCGATCCGTCCAGCGCCGACATCCAGGTGTCGAGGAGGGCGGCCCCGCTCTCGGTGAGCTGGTAGTCGCGCTTGGCTCGACCCGGGAGGTCGTCGCGCCAGGTGGAACTGACCACGCCGTCCTCTTCGAGTTTCCGCAACATGCGGTACAGATTGCCGAGGTCGACCCGCTCTCCCACGAGCTCTTCGAGGGCCTCGCCCAGGTCGTACCCATGGGCGGATCCGTCGCGGCAGGGTGAGGAGTAGCGCCGGCTCGACGTAGCGCTCGATGCGCGCCACGACGACCCACCGCTCGTCCTCCTCGTCCCACCAGCGGCAGCGTGCCCGGCGTCCGGGTCCGCCCCGCCGACGACGGGGTCCACCCGGGGGACCACCGTGACGGGGTCCGTGGGAATGGGGGTGCTTCGGCATGAGAGTGTTTTACACTGGTCATCAACCAGTGTCAAACACATTGTTGTCGGACACGGTCGAGCCGGGACGCGGTCAGGCGAGCACGAGCTCCGCCAGCCGGCGAGCCCGGTCGGCCGCCATCACATCGCGCTGGGCCGCCGGGCAGAACTGCGTCTCGACGAACAGACCGAGCAGTTGGCCGATCATGACGTTGGCCACCGTCTCGGCATCGAGCGCCACGTCGGGAAACGACGCCTCGAGCCACTCGACCAGGTGACGGGTCAGCGCCGCGACCAGCTCGGCCCCGACCGCGACGGCATCGGCGTTGCGCCGGATGGATTCGACCAGCAGCAGGCGCCAGACCGACTCCTCCTCCAGTGCGCCCTGCCACATCAGGTCGAAGAAGACGACGAGCCGGTCGGCGGGGGGAAGGTCGAGCCGAGGCCGCCGGAATCTCGGTCAACCGCAGCTCGTAGCGGCGCTCCTCGATCACCGACCGCAGGATGTCGGCCTTGGACGGGAAGTAGTAGTACAGCGCCGCGACGTTGACCCCGCAGGCCTTGGCCAGCTGGCGCATACTCGTGTTGGACGCGCCCTGGTCGGACATCAACTGCAGTGCGATGTCGATGATGCGCTCGCGCTGGGGCGAGGACTCGGTACCGGTGTCGACCGATTCGGTGGTGTCGGTCACCGGATCAGTCGGCGACCGGGCACTCGGACTCGGGCGTGAAGTCGGCGTGCATCTCCTGCAAGGCCAGGACCAGGGAGGAGGCACCGCGCACGATGGGCAGGTGCTCGTCGGCCTGAATGTCGGGCAGCCGCCGGAACAGCTCCTCGAACACCACCTTGACCTCCATCCGGGCCAGGTTGGCGCCCAGGCAGAAGTGTGCGCCCGTACCGAACGCCAGGTGGGGGTTGGGATCACGGTCGAGGATCAGTCGGTCCGGGTCGTCGAACACCCGCTCGTCGCGGTTGGCCGATTGGTACAGCATGAAGATCCGGTCGCCCTCCTCGAGGTGACGCCCTTGTAGTCGTGGGTCTCGGTGACGGTTCGCATGAAGGTCATCACCGGTGAGACGAAGCGGATGATCTCGTCGACGGCCAGGTCCACGAACGCCCCGTCGTCGATGCGCTCGACCAACGGGCCCGCTCCTCGGGGAAGTCGCTGAGCGCCTTCATGCCGCCGGCGATGGCGTTGCGGGTGGTCTCGTTGCCGGCCACCAACAGCAGCGTCAGGAACATCTGGAGATCGTCGTCGGCCATGCTCTCGATGCCGAGGCCCTCGTAGTCGATGCCGGTGCCCGAGAGCTTCTCCTTCTCGAGCGCGCCGTCGTCGTAGGCCTGCGGTGAGGACACTGATGAGTCGTCGGCCGGGTCGGACCGTCGGGCGGCGATCAGGCCCTGGCAGACCTCGGCGTACTCGCCGAACGCGACCGCCGCCGCATGCAGACGCGGGTCCTCATCGTCGACCGCACCGTCGCCCGCCATCATGTCGTCGGACCAGCGGTACATCTTCTGCCGGGTCTCCGGGTCGAGGCCCATCAGCTCGCAGATGACGATGAGCGGGACGTGGATGGCGAAGTCCTCGATGAACTCGATCCGCCCCCGCTCGGCCACCTCGTCGATGACCTGGTTGGTGATGTCGCGGACATGCGGCACCAGCTCGCGCACGCGGCGGGGAGTGAAGCCGCGGTTGATGAGCCGGCGCATCGCCGTGTGCTCCTCACCGTCCATGGCGATGAGCGACATGTCGGCGGCGATGTTGGGGCGGACGCCGAACCGGTTGCAGTAGCGGGACGGTTCGCGCAGATCGCGAAGACGTCCTCGTGGCGGCTGACGACCCAGAGGTTGTTCTTGTCGTCGCGGTGGATCGGGTCCTCGTCCCGCAGCCAGCGGTAGAGCTCCCACGGATCGTCGAAGGTGCTGGTATCGCAGAAGTCGGTGTCGGAGTAGTCCGTGGTGGTGGTGGTGAGCGCCATGGCGGAGAACCTTCCGGGGGTCGGGCGGACGCGAGCGCAGGGAAGCGATCACGCGGGACGAACGATCGTCCCCCACGCTACTCATTGAACGTTCGTTGAGCAAGGGATCGGCGGCCTCCCCGTGCGGCACCGGGCGGGAGGGCGCCCTCATCGGGCAGCATGGGTGGACGGACCCGTCGGTCCACGTCCGAGGGGGCAGCATGCACGACCTGGTCATCCGCAACGGCGCCATCGTCGACGGCCTCGGCGCGCCGTCCTTCGGCGGGGACGTGGCCATCGACGGACCGCACATCACCGCGGTCGGCACCGTCGACGGACCGGGCCGGCGCGAACTCGATGCCGACGGCGCGGTCGTCGCTCCCGGCTGGGTGGACATCCACACCCACTACGACGGCCAGGTCTCCTGGGATCCGGTGGTCGCCCCCTCCTCCCACCACGGCGTCACCACCGTCGTCATGGGCAACTGCGGGGTGGGCTTCGCTCCCGCCCGTCCCGACGGGCACGACTTCCTCATCGAGCTCATGGAGGGGGTCGAGGACATCCCCGGCACGGCGCTGCACGAGGGCATCGACTGGCGGTGGGAGTCCTTCGGCGAGTACCTCGACGCGCTCGAACGGACCGGAAGGACCATCGACGTCGCCGGCCAGGTCCCTCACGCCGCCGTTCGTGCCTACGTCATGGGAGAGCGCGCCCACGAGGATCCCGACGCCACCGAGATCGCCGCGATCGCCGAGGTCGTCGCCGACGGGCTCCGCCAGGGAGCGGTCGGCTTCTCGACGTCGCGCACCATCCTCCACCGTTCGCGCCACGGCCTCGTTCCGGGCACCACCGCCGCGCCGGCCGAGCTGATCGCCATCGCCCAGGCCATGGCCGCGTGCGGTCGCGGCGTCTTCCAGTTCGTCTCCGACCACCAAGGCGGCGGGGACGACCAGGCGTGGATGGCCGAGATCGCTGGACCGAACCGGCGTGGCGATCACCTACTCGCTGGCCCAGTCACCGTTCGCCCCGACCGCGTTCCGGGACGCGCTCGACGAGGCCTCCGCCCGGGCGGCGGACGGCCAGCGCATCACCCCGCAGGTCCCGGCTCGGCCGACCGGCATGCTCTTCGGGCTCCAGAGCTCGTTCCATCCGTTCATGGCCCACCCGTCGTTCCGACCGCTCCGGGGCCGAGCCGCTCGAGCGTCAGGTGGCCGCGCTGCGCGACCCCGACCTACGGGACCGTCTGATCACCGAGTCGCCCCGGACCCGGGACCGATCCGCCGCGTACCTGGCGACGGCCTGGCACCAGATGTACCGACTCGGGGATCCACCCGACTACGAGCCGCCGGCGGGCGCCTCGGCGCAGGCCGTGGCCGACCGCGACGGTCGGAGTCCGCAGGAGGTGGTGCTCGACTGGCTGGTCGAGGACGACGGTCGGGCGTTCCTGTTCTCGCCGCTCGGCAGCTACGTCGACCACGATCACGAGGCCATCCGGGCCATGCTCGAACACCCGGCGGCGGTGTCCGGCCTGGGGGACGGTGGCGCCCACTGCTCGCTGATCTGTGATGCCAGCTTCCCGACCTACCTGCTGACGCACTGGGTCCGGGATCGGATCCGGGGGCCGCGCCTCGCACTGGAGACCGCGGTGCGACTGCAGACCAGCGCCACCGCCGACACCTACGGGTTCGCCGATCGAGGGCGCCTGCAGCCCGGCGCGCTGGCCGACGTCAACGTCATCGATCTCGACGGGCTGACGCTGCACGGACCGCGGATGATCCACGATCTCCCCGCCGGCGGTCAGCGCCTCGTGCAGCCCGTCGACGGGTATGTGGCCACGATCAAGTCGGGCGAGGTGACCTTCGAGGGCGGCACGCCCACCGGGGCGCGCCCCGGAGGGGTCCTCCGCTCACCCTGACCGGATATGGGGTCGATACCGCACCGCCACGGTCGAAGATCGACCCCAGATCAGGCGTCGGCGCAGGAGAGCTCGAAGCCGCGGCCGCCGCAGGTGTTGCCGAAGTCCTCGTACTCGGAGCCGAACGGCGACTGGTAGTACAGGTCGTCGCACGCCTGGCCGTCACCGGCCGCGGCACGCTGCTCGTACAGCGCATCGAGCTCGGCGTCGTCGCCGTACCCCTGCGGTCCGTCGGTGAGATCCAGATCGTCGGTCAGGTCGCCGAGCTGCTCCTCGAGATCGCCGGCCAGATCATCCATCTGCGACTCGAAGTCGTCGAGGCCCTCGGTGTCGCCGAAGCCCTCGCCGAAGGCCTCGCCCAGCTCGCCCAGGGCCCCGCCGAACAGGGAGGCCATCATCTCCTCCTCGGTCATCACGGTGACGCCCTCGGGCACCTCGATGGTGATGTCCTCGTTCAGGTCGAACATGTCGATCGTCACCGACATCCCCATGCCGTCGATGTCGACGTCGCCGCCCTCGTACTGCACGTCGAAGCTGACCCGCCGGGCGAACCCGTCGCCGTCGACCCAGACGTTCATCTCGACATCGCTGGCCTCGAGACCCTCGAGATCGAAGTCGGCCGCCGACTCGGGGTCGGCCGCGGCCAGCTGTTCCAGCGTCGCGGTGGCCCGATGGTGCGTGGTCGAGACCCCGTTGACCTCTTCCTGGCCCACGACCTCGACATCGGCCTCGCTGACACCCTCGAGCATCCGGAACCAGTTGTCGGCGGACATGGACTCGGTGTCGGTACCGGCCACCTCGTCCTAGCCGTCGGCCGGCAGCCCGATCCACCCGTCGGCGTCGCCGCCGAACAGCGCGGCGAAGAAGCCCTTCATGTAGACGGCGTCCTCGGTGGCCACCATCTCCATGCTGAAGTCGTCACCAAACATGGCGGCGGCATCCTCGTCGAGCTCGCCCATGGCGGACAGGTCCATGCTGAACGCCATGGACTCGCCCGAGAACTCGATCTCGGCGGTCATCGGCCCGACCTGCTCGACCACCTCGGGCGGCACGTCGCCGGTGAGCTCGATCGACAGCGTGTACCGACCGCTGGTGACCTCGGCGGTCTTCTGCCCGACCGCCGCCAGCGTCGCCGGGAGCACCTCGGTCGCGTCCTCGTCGCCATCGTCGGACGGCGCCTTGTCATCCTTCTCGTCACCACTCTGGAGGGAGAGCTGACCGGTGTCGTCGCCCGCACCCTCCTGGTCTCCGTCCCCGGAGCCACAGCCGGCCGCGACCAGCGCGAGGGCGCCCAGGAGCGCGATGAACCGGATGATCCGCTGCGAGAGAGTCATGGGGTCAAGGGAACAGCGATCCACCGGCTTCTCCGTAGGTCATTCGACTCATCTACAGTCAACGCTCCATGCGGACTCGAAGCAAGCGGCGATGGCTCCTCCCCGTGGTCGGCGCCATTCTCCTCCTCCTCGGCGCATGCAGCGACGACGGCGACTCCTCCGAAGCGACCGACACGACGCCGGAACGGAAACGGCCGACACCTCGGCCGAGGCCACCACCGGCCCGCCGGACCCGCCCGTCGCCACCACCGAGGAGCTGCCGATCGGCACCGAGGACGAGCTGCGCCAGGCGCTCGCTGCCTCCATCGCCTCGGGCGGGGCCACCTACGACGAGTCAACCACCGAGTGTCTGGTCTCCGCGATCATCGACGGCATCGGCTACGACCGGCTCATCGAGCTGGGGGTGCGGCCGGGCAACGTCGACGATGTCGACCCGATCCTCGACATGACCGACGCCGAGCGTGAGGCCTACGTCGACGCGCTCGGAAGCTGCACGTCGCTGCGCGACCTCGCGATCGCATCGTTGGGCTTCGCTCCCCCGTTGGATCAGTGCATCGATCGGACCATTCCCGACGAGGAGACCGCTCGGGCCCTGCTCCTCTACCTCTTGAGCTCGCCCGACACCTCCCCCCCGCCGTCGGGTGTGGTCGGAGAGGTGTACGACTCGCTCGAGATCTGCCAGAGCGAGCTGCTCGACGGCGCCGCGGGCGACTGACCGCCGCGTGGCCACCAACCCCACGACCTTCACCGAGCTGATGGAGCTGGAGCCGCACGGGCCCGACGTCTTCGTCGGCCACGGCCCCGAGTACCCCTGGGGCCCCAGGGTCTACGGCGGTCAGGTGGTGGCACAGGGCCTGCTCGCCGCCGGTCGCACGGTCGACGATCCGTTCCACGTCCACTCCCTCCACGCCTACTTCATCCGCGGTGGTACGGCGGACGAGCCGATCCGCTACGAGGTGGACCGCATCCGGAACGGCCGGTCGTTCTGCACCCGTCGGGTGGTCGCGCGCCAGTCGGGCGGGGCCATTCTCAATCTGTCGGCCTCGTTCCACGTGGACGAGCCCGACCAGGCGGCGCTCCCGTCGGTCGTCCTCCTTCGGTCCCGAGGTGCGGACCCCCGACGACCTCGAGCCGGATTCGTGGACCACGCTGTTCGATCGCCGCCAACCCCGGATCGCAGGGCACGACGGCCGCTACGCGCTCTGGACTCGAATGAACGACGACCTGGGCGACGATCGCCTGATCCAGGCCTGCGCACTGTCCTACCTGTCCGACGACATCCCGACCGGCGCCGTCTGGGCCATCCACCCCGAGACGGTCTCGACCGGCTCCGAGTCCGATTGGGACGGCTGGATGTCCGCCAGCCTCGACCACGGCATCTGGTTCCATCAGCCCGTCCGCGCCGACCGCTGGATGCTGCACGACTTCACGTCGGAGACCGTGGGCGGCGGCAGGGGCCTGGCCCTCGGCAAGCTGCGCACGCCCGACGGCCTTCTGGCTGCGACGGTGACCCAGGAGGTGCTGCTCCGGCAGCGCTGACGGGTCAGTCGGCCAGCAGGACGGGGGCCAGCACCGGCGTCCCGTCCGACCACTCCCCCAGGTCGAAGACGGGGTGGGCGCTCCCGGACATCATCTGGTCGAGCGCCGACCACCCGAAGCGCCAGTCGAGCGTGTCCGCCGCGCCAGGCAACGCCAGGGGTGCGGTGTGGGTCGCGGCGACGGGTGGGTACATCGTGTCGTCGGAGCGCGCCTCCACACCTGACGCGACGGCGCTCCGGTCAGGTACCCGTGGAGCTCGACGGCCTCGGCCGGCGCTGCGATCGTGTCCTCGTCGCCGGTCAGGAGCACGACCGGACCCGTCGTCGCCGGGGCCTCGGCGGCGAAGTCGACCGGTGTGATGTCGACCGGCACCGGCACCGCCGACAGGTCGATCGACGGATGGGCCAGCACCAGTCCCCGGGGCACGATCCCGCCGTTCGCCTCCCAGACGGACCCGAACGCAGCCCCGGCCGAGTGGCCGTACACGTAGAGCTGTGCGGTGTCGGCCACCGCGCCGAGCTCGCCGAGGGCCGCGTCGATGTTGGCGACGATCCGGTCCACCATCACGTTCTGGTCCAGGTCGTTCACCAGGCTCGCGGTGTTGTAGGCCGGGAAGATCACGATGTTGCCCTGCAGGGCGAGGTGGTCGATGTGCCCGCGGTAGAGCGCCGGGAGACCCGCCGAGAATCCGTGGAGGTAGACCACGACCGGAGCAGAGGTTCCGTCGGCGAGCACATCGGGCACGAACCAGGTGACCTTCGTGCTGCCGGTGGCGCTCTGCTCGCCCTGCTCGAAGACCTGGACGGAGGTAGCGATGTAGTGCTCGGCCGACCCCGGTCCCGTCGTCGGTTGCGGCGGCTGGCAGGCGGCGAGCAGCAGGGCGGCCGTTGCGACGATCGTGGCGAAGCTCCGGTGACGCATCAGGCCGCCCGGTCCAGGTACCGATCGGCGCCCGGAAGCCGCAGGAGGGATTGAGGCAGCCGGGGCAGCGTCGTGCGGGCCGCCAATTGACCGGTGCGGACCGCCGCGAGCTGCGGCGGGGCCAGATCCCGGTAGCCGTACGCCCGCCGCAGCGGTCGGGGCAGCATCTCGAGCGTGGCCCAGGCGAGCGGCACCAGGAGCGGGTCGGGCAGCAGACGGAGACCGGGACGGAGTACGGAGCGGGCGACGGCCCGGCTCTGCACGCTGGGATCCAGCGATCGGTTCATCTCGTCCATGTACGCCCGGAAGGTAGCGAGATCGGAGGGGATGTGTCGATCCGGGATGCCCAGGGCGCCCGCCATCTCGACGGACTCGAGGTAGAGCCGGGCCCGCTCGGTGCGGGTCAGGATCTGCAGGTAGCGGCGCTCGATGCAGAACACCGTGTCGACCAGCGTGGCGTGCACCCAGAACTGCAGCTCGGGGTCCAGGGCGCGGTACGGGTCGCCCGCGGCGGTGGTGCCGGTGACCCCCGCGTGCACCCGATCGAGCGTGTCCAGCATGGCCGCCCGCTCGGTGTCGGATCCGAAGCCGATCGTCATCACGGCGTTCAGCGTGCGATCGAGCCGGCTGAACGGCTCGCGAGTGAAGTCGGAGTGCTCGGCCACCCCGGCGGCCACCGACGGGTGGGCCACCTGCATGAGCAGGGCCCGCTGGCCGCCGAGCAACGACGTCCACCGGGTGGAGAGCTGCCAGGTCAAGCTTGCCGATCCGTACAGGGCCGCCATGCGACCATGGTAGGGATCGCGCCGGTAGGGTCGCCCCCAACGACCACCGATTCCGAAGGAACGACACTCATGGCCCAGGTCACCCTGCGCGGCAACCCGATCGCGACCAGCGGCGAGCTTCCCGCGGTTGGATCGGACGCTCCCGATTTCACGCTCACCACCTCCGACCTCGGCTCGGTCTCGCTCGCCGAGCTCCAGGGCCAACGAGTCGTCCTGAACATCTTCCCCAGCATCGACACGCCGGTCTGCGCTTCCAGCGTTCGGACGTTCAACGAGCGCGCCGCCGACCTGGACAACACCCGGGTCCTCTCGGTCTCCGCCGACCTCCCCTTCGCCCACGCCCGGTTCTGCGGTACCGAGGGCATCGAGAACGCCACCGGATCGTCCACCTTCCGCAGCGACTTCGCCGACACCTACGGCGTGCGCATGACCGACGGCCCGCTGGCCGAGCTCTGCGCACGAGCCGTGGTCGTGATCGGGGAGGACGGCAACGTCACCTACACCCAGCTCGTCCCGTCGATCGGCGAGGAACCCGACTACGACGCGGCGCTCGCCGCCCTGTGACCGGCGGCGGTCCCGCCGACCCGCTCACGGGCATCGCCGAGCTGACCGGCACCGTCGACCTCACCCTCGTCGAGGACCATCGTCGGGTCCGGCGGATCGCCGACCAGCTGCTGGCCCGGACCGGAGGCGAACCGACCGACGAGACCCTCCCGCACCTGGCGGCCGACCACGACGCGCCGCTCGACGCTCGGGTGGCCGCCATGCTGGCCCGATCGAAGGCGACCATCGGTCGGGGCGGCATCCGAGGCGATGTCGCCGTCATCTTCGCGATGTGGGGCGAACACCACCGGCTGCGGCCACGCAGCGCCGAGAACCCCGCCGGTGAGGACTCGCTGCGGGTCAAGCTCGATCAGATCGACTGGCTGCTGGCCGGGAGCGACGTGTCGTGGCGCCTCCTCCCGGTCGACGACGGCTGTCCGCACGACAGCGCCGGCATTGCGACCGAGATGGCGGACCAGCACCGGCTCGGCGATCGCGTGAGCGTGCTCTCGCTCGGCGACGCCCTGCCCGCCGACGACGGCCCCCTCGCCGGTCTCGTCTCGACCGACGACAGCCGCAAGGGAGGGGCGCTCGTCCACGGTGCCCTCCACGCCTTGGACCACGGCGCGGACGCCATCGTCTTCACCGACGCCGACACCTCGGTCGACCTCGGCCAGTTGGGACTGCTCCTCGGACCGTGGGCCGGCGGCGCGCCGGTCGTCCTGGGCGATCGCAAGTCGGGTGGGGCCGTCCTGGTCAAGCAGGAGGATCGCTGGGGGCCCGGCATCGTCGTGCTGCGCCACCTCCAGCGCATGGTCGGGCACGCGATCTTCTCCCGCGGCATCCTCGACACCCAGGCGGCGTTCAAGTTGTACGACCGCTCGGCCGCTGAGACGATCCTGGCCGGCGCCTCGGTCTACGACTTCTCGGTCGACACCGACTGGATCCTCGGCGCCATCCAGGCCGGGCTCGACATCCGTCGAGTGCCGTTCGCGTTCATCGACTCGTTCGCCGAGTCGGCGAGCATCGCCCAGGGCCCGATGACCACGTGGGAGTCGCTCCTGGTCGGGCTGGTCACTGCGGTGCGTGCCCGCGACGCCGAGCACGACGAAGCCGCCGCACGGGTGATCGACACCTACGCCCGGGCGGACACGCTGGACCTGGTGGTGGCCCACGTGCCGCCCGAGCTGGACGGCGTCGATCCGGGCCGCCTGGGCGACCCGGATCTCATGCCGGCCGATCAGGTTGCCGCCTGGATCAGATCTCTTCGTCGGTAGCGGCATCGTCCGGCGGTCCGCCGGGGCCGCCCCGTCCGTGCCCCGGACCGCGGCCGCGGTCGCCGGGCTCCAGTTCGCCGTTCACCAGGTCGGTGATGCGCTCGGTGCCGGTGACGAGCTTCTCGTCGGCCTCCTCCTGGGTGAGACGCTCCGACTCGACGGCCAGGTCGAGGTGCTCGTCCAGGTCCGCGACGAGCGCGTCGATCACCGCCTGGGTCTCGACGCCGTTGGCGGCGGCCACGTCGGCGAGCGACTCGCCGTTCTGGCGGGCCTCCATGAGATCCTCCTGGGTCACCCCCAGCACGTCGGTCAGGATCTCGGTGTGGGCGGCCCGGGGACCGTGGAGCCGGGGGCCGAACTCGGCCCGAGCCTCTCGGAGCCGTTCCTTGACGGTGTCGGCCTGCTCCTGGGTGAGCACGCCCTCCTCGACCAGGTCGGCGAAGACGCCGCCGACCACGTCGGGACGCTCCTCCTCGGCGATGGCGCCGTCCTGTTCGGTGGCCTCGTCCTCCTGGGCGCCGGCCAGGCCGGGCGTGGTCAGGACCAGGCCTCCCATGCCGCCGGCCAGGACCGAAGCGGCGACGGTGACACCTGCGATGGACTTCTTCATGATGACTCCTCGTTGACTGGGTGGGTTGTCGATGGACATCCTCCGGGTCCCACGTGAGGTCCGTCCCAGACCCGATCAAGAAACGGTTCAGAACCGGAGGCCGGCTCTTACCCGGTTCTCACCCCGGGCTCACCGGGGGCTTCAACCGCCGCCGGTACGGTGCATCACGTGAGCACCGGTTCCCAGGCGCAGAACGGTCGCCTCCTCGTCGCCGAGGACGATCGCGGCGTACGAGAAGCGCTCGAACGGGCGCTTCGATTCGAGGGCTACGAGCTCCTGACGGCTCACGACGGCGCCGACGCGCTGGACCAGGTGGACTCGGCGGATCCGGATCTGGTCATCCTGGACGTGATGATGCCGCACGTCGACGGGCTGACCGTGTGCCGTCGCATGCGCGAGCGGGGGATCAGGACACCGGTCCTGATGCTCACGGCCCGACACGAGGTCAGCGACCGCGTGGCCGGCCTCGACGCCGGCGCCGACGACTATCTGGTCAAACCGTTCGCGCTGGACGAGCTGCTGGCGCGCGTGCGCGCCCTCTTGCGCCGGACCGATGCCGGCCCCGACACCGACACGCTGGTCGTCGGCGATCTGGTGCTGGATCCCGCCTCACGATCGGCGACCCGAGGCGGTCGTGATCTCGAGCTGACCAAGACCGAGTTCGACCTGCTCGAGCTCCTCATGCACAACAGCGGCATCGTCCTGTCCCGCGACGTCATCTACGAACGGATCTGGGGTTTCGACTTCGAGACCTCGTCGAAGTCACTCGACGTGTACATCGGCTACCTGCGGCGCAAGACCGAGGCGGAGGGCGAGGACCGACTGATCCACACCGTCCGGGGTGTCGGCTACACGGTCCGTTCGTCGTGACCCTCCGTTCCCGCCTGGCCCTGATGGTCGGCCTGGCGGTCGCGGTCTCGATGATCGCGGTCGCCATCGGCGCCGGGACCGCCACCCGCGTGTTCCTGCTTCGCGAGGTCGATCAGTTCCTCGACCAGCGGGCGCGCGAGATCTCGGCCGGCGATTTCAGCGGCGCCCGATTCGACCCCGTCGATCCCCGCCGGCGCGGTCCGGGCGGCTTCCCGGTCCAACTCGACGCGGTCACCCAGGTGGTGACCCCGAACGGGGTCGTGCGCAACCCCTTCGGCGATGTCGTCCTCCCGGTGGACCAGGTCGACGTCGAGGTCGCCACCGGTGAGCGGCCGCCGACCAAGCGCAGCGCGGAGGGAATCGACGGCGCCAACTACCGGTTGATCACCACCCCGATCGAGGGTGGGGCGGTCCAGATCGGTCGCGACCTGGAGGAGATCGACGCCGCCGTCCAGAGCGTGCGCCGCCTGCTGTTCTTCTTCGGCCTGATCGGCACCGCGCTGGCGGCGCTGGTCGCCTGGCTGATCGCCACCCGGGCCACCGCCCCCGTGCGGCGGCTGACCGCGGCAGCCGAACAGGTGGCCGAGACCAAGGAGCTGGACCCGGACATCGAGGTCGAAGGGAACGACGAGGTCGGGCGGCTGGCATCGAGCTTCCGCGAGATGTTGTCCTCGCTGTCGATCTCGAAAGCTCAGCAGCAGCGCCTGGTGATGGACGCCAGCCACGAGCTGCGCACACCGCTGACCAGCTTGCGAACCAATCTCGAGGTACTCCAGCGCACGCCCG
Organism: uncultured Acidimicrobiales bacterium; assembly: GCA_963793475.1. Taxonomy (GTDB): domain Bacteria; phylum Actinomycetota; class Acidimicrobiia; order Acidimicrobiales; family CAWCAL01; genus CAWCAL01. Next base: position 318,528 of record CAWCAL010000005.1, on the reverse strand, counting down.
ACATCGCGGCGGACGATCGGCAGGAGCTCATGGCCGACCTCGAGTTCGAAGTGACCGAGCTCTCCGACCTGGTCGGCGAGCTGGTCGACCTGGCCACCGATGCCGACAGCCACGCCGAGCCTCGGGAGGCGCTCGACCTGGCCGAGCTGGTGGACGAGCTGGCCGAGCGGACCCGGCGGCGCACCGGCCGGCCGGTCGAGATCCACGACGACACCACCGGCCGCATCACCGCCGCCCGGGGTGAGGTCGAGCGGGCGGTGCTCAACTTGCTGGACAACGCCGACAAGTTCTCCCCGCCCGGGACTCCGCTCGACATCCACCTCGGATCGGCGTCGATCGCCGTACGAGACCACGGGCCCGGCGTGGACGACGAGGACAAGCCCCACGTCTTCGACCGCTTCTTCCGTTCCACCAGTGCGCGCAGCAAGCCGGGGTCGGGTCTGGGCCTGTCGATCGTCGCGCAGGTCGCCCGGCACCACGGCGGCTCCACCTTCGTGCGCGATGCCGACGGGGGCGGTGCCGTCATCGGGTTCACCGTCGGGCCCCCGGATCCGCCTTCGAGCGCCGCCGGGGTGCCGGCGGCGGGTTGAGGTCCATCGACGGGTCCGTACCCTGTCTGCGACACTGGTCCGACTGCCAAGTGCCCGGGGGGCCCTCATCATGCGGCGACTGAGCGGAATGGACTCCGCGTTCATCTACGGGGAGACGCCGACCTGGCACATGCACGTCTGCTCCCTCATCATCGCCGATCCCAGCGAGATGGAGCACGGGTTCGACGTCGAACGACTCAAGAACCAGCTGATCGAGCGCCTCCCGCAGCTCCCGCAGTTCCGGTGGACGCTGGTCGAGGTTCCGTTCCACCTTGATCGACCGGGGTGGATCGAGGATGCCGACTTCGACATCGACTACCACGTGCGGCGTATCGCCGTGCCGTCGCCGGGCGGACCGGACGAGCTGAACCGCCTGGTCGGCGACCTGGCCAGCTACCAGCTCGATCGCAGCCGACCGCTCTGGGAGCTGTGGGTCATCGAGGGTGTCGAGGACGGCATGGTCGCGATCTTCGCCAAGATCCACCACTCGATCATCGACGGCGCCTCGGGTGCGGGGCTCTCCGAGATCCTCCTCGACATCGAGGCCGACCCGCCGCCCCGCGACATCGTCGAGCGGGAGAATCTGGGTACCGTCGCGCCCAGCCCGATCGACCTGATGGCGCGTGGGATGCTCAGCTTCGCCGTCACCCCCTGGCGGTTCGGTCGCCTGGCCGGACAGCTCGTCCGCCAGGGCATCGAGGTGGCCCGCGCCGCGTCCAATCCCGACCGCACGCTGCCGCCGATGGGCATCGGCACGCCGCGCACACCGCTGAACGGCGAGATCGGACCGCACCGGCGATTCGCCACTGCAACCGTCCCACTCGACGATGTGAAGGCGATCAAGAACGCCTTCGACGTGAAGCTCAACGATGTCGTCCTCGCCCTGTGCGGCGCGACGATCCGGCGCTGGCTCATCGACCAGGACGAGCTGCCGGACGATCCGCTCATCGCCCAGGTGCCGGTGTCGCTGCGCTCCGAGGGCGACGACGAGGTCGGCAACAAGGTCGGCGCCATGTTCACGTCGTTGGCCACCGACATCGACGACCCCGGCGAACGTCTGCTGGCCATCCACCAGGCGACGCAGTCCGCCAAGGAGATGCGCGAGGCGATGGCGGTGCACAAGATCATGGGGATCAGCGAAGCGGCGCCACCCCGCATGATCAGCCTGGCGTCGCGGATGTACTCGCTGGCCCAGCTCGACCGCAACGCTCCCCCACCCATGAACGTCATCGTGTCCAACGTGCCCGGGCCGCCGTTCGAGCTCTATCTGGCCGGAGCGAAGCTGAAGGGGATGTTCCCGCTGGGACCGCTGCTGTACGGCAACCGGCTCGAGATCACGGTCATCAGCTTCATGGGCCGGCTCGACTTCGGCTTCATGGCCGATCGCGACAATGCGCCCGATCCGCGGGTCTTCGCCGACTTCGTCCCCGAGGCCATGCGGAACCTGGAGAAGGCGGCCGGGCGGCGTCAGGCGGCGGAGCAACGCCGGAAGAAGGCGACGGAGAAGAAGGCCACGGCCAAGACGTCGTCGGCCAAGAACGCGTCCACCAAGAAGGCCTCCGCGAAGAAGTCCGGCCAGAAGAAGCCCAAGAAGAAGGCCGCCAAGGCCGACGAGACGTAGCCGGGTGGAGCTGGGCGTCTCCCTCTCGTCGTCATCCTTCCTGCCGGGGCCGGCGGCGGCTCGCCACCTGCTGGATCGGGCCCGGGCTGCCACCGACGCCGGTCTGGATTCGTTGTCGCTGGGCGACAGCCATGCCCGCAGCCCGGAGCGGTACTTCCAGAACACCCCGACGCTGGGCCGGGTTCTGGCCGAGTGGCGTGGACGGCCGGCGGGGTGCCTCTTCCTGGTGCCGATGTGGTCCCCGGTCCTGATTGCGGAACAGGCCGCCACGCTCGCCTGCCTCCACGACGGTCCGTTCGTCCTCCAGACCGCGCTGGGCGGGGATCCGCACCAGTACGCGGCGCTGGGCGCCAGCCGTGACCATCGCGGTGCCGTCTTCGAGGAGGCCCTCCGCGTGATCCGGGCCCTGTTCGACGGCGAGACGGTGTCGAGTGAGCGGTTCGGCTTCACCGACGTCTCCATCGGCCTGGTTCCGCCCCGTCCCGTCGACTGGTGGGTCGGCACGATGAGCACGCCCGGCCTGCGACGGGCCGGGCGGATGGGCGCCGCCTGGTACGCCTCGCCCTTCGCCACCCGGCAGACCCTGCCGCCGCTGCTCCAGGAGTACCGCGACGCATGCGAACGGTCAGGGGCCCCGCCGCGGGTGATGCTGCGACGCGACGTGCTCGTGCTGGACGACGGCGATCGGGCCCGACGCCTACTGGCCGAGCGGCTCGCGTCGGGATACCGGGGACTGGGGACGGACCACGTCGTGGCCGGGTCCCCGATCGAGGCCGCCGAGCAGCTCGCTCCCTTCGCCGCCCTGGGGGTCGATCAGATCGTGGTGCGAACGATGGGCATCAGCCCGGACACCGACCTCGAGACGATCCGCTCCCTCGCCGAGGTGCGAACCCTCCTGACCTGAACCCTCTCGGGGACAGGCACCGAGAGGGTTCAGTTTGCGCAGCGCCGAAGACGGGTGAACCCTCGGGGGGCCTGACCCCCGGAGGGTTCAGGTTCGGCGGACGGGGATGCTGTGCTCCCAGTCGGCGATGAGCGTGCGCAGGCCGGTCAGTAGCAAGAGCGGCTGGTCCAGCATCATGTGGTGGCCCGAGCGGGGCAGCTCGATGACCGGCGCCACCCGACCCAGCTTGTCGTACATGTAGGCGCCGATGTCGGGGGTCACCAGCCCGTACTCGGCTCGGAAGAGCGCGACCCGGCAGGTGATCCGGGGCAGCAGCTCGTCGGGCTCGGACCGCTTGGGCAGGAAGAGTGTGGGATCGAACTTCCAGGTCCACCCACCCTCGACCTGCTGGAGCGAGTGCCGGGCGACATGGTCCATCACGTACGGCTCGTAGTGGCGCTGGGCCGGGACCGTGCGGAACTTCGAGACGGCCAGTTCGAGATCGGGATAGACCTTGGGGTTCTTGAAGTCGGCGCCGCGCCGGGCCTGCTGGACCTCGGGATCGGGCTCGGCCACCGGGGAATCGAGGATGATGGCCCCGGCGATGGCGTCGGCGTGACGGGCCGCCGTCGAGATCGTGACGAAACCGCCCATGCTGTGGCCGATCACCACCGGTTTGGCGTCGAACCCGGCGTCGGCCGCCACCCCGGCCACCTCGTCGGTCCAGCTGTCGAGCGCGTACGCGGGTCGGCGGCCGCTGTCGCCGTGACCCGAGAGGTCGAGGGCGACCACCCGGTACTCGTCAGCGAACAGCGGGGCGATGTGGCTCCACCAGTAGGCGTTGGCGGCGCCCCCGTGGACGAAGACCAGACCGGGCCGACCGGGCTCGCCCCAGGCCAGGTACGAGATCGGGCACCCCGCGACCTCGACGGTGTGCGTCTCGGTGGGCACCGAGAGCGCCCGCTCGAACCACGTCGGTCGATCCATGCGCTCACCGTAGTGGTGGCCTTCGACCCTTCTCGCCCGGGCGCCGGTCGGTCATCGTGGGACAGGGTGGGAGGAGGTACGTACCCGGATGAACGTCCTCGGTGGCCTCGTGATCACCGGGCTGGCGCTGCTGGCCTGGGCTGGGCAGACGATCTCCTGGCTGGCGCCCGACGCGGCGGCACGTTGGGGGCTCGCCGAGGCCGAGGAGGACGTCGAACCCACCTTCTGGGCCGACATCCGTGGCGAAGCGGCGTGGGACATGGTCACCCTGTGGACGCTGGTGGTCGCCGGCATCCTGCTCATCATCGACCAGCCGGCGTGGGCCTACTTCGGCCTGGTGGGCGGCGGGATGTTCCTCTACTTCGCCGGGCGGGGGATTCTCACCCGCCTCGAGATGCGACGTCGGGGCCTCCGCATCGGCAGCGCCGCAAGCGTTCGGACCGGGATGATCGCGCTGGGGGTCTGGGGTGTCACGGCCCTGATCACCATCGTCGCCGCCGTGCGGGCTCTCCCGACATGAGCGCACGCATCCGAACCCCGAGGAGGCCCCGTTGGATGTCACCCCGCTGACCTGGCTCGTCGCCGTGAGCGGCCTGTTGCTCATTCTTCTCCTGGGTGCGCTCGAGCTGGTCGCGGTCCTGAAGCCCCGCGACGCCTGGACCATCGACAACGTGTACGGCGGGCGCCCGGACGCGACAGACCCGACCGCCTACTTCGCCTTCAACCAGGGGATGGCGTGGGCGGACGTCTTCTTCTGGGCACCGTTCCAGATCGCCGGGAGCATCGGCATGCTCCTGGGCGAGCGGTGGGGATTCCTCCTCGCCCTCGTCGCATCGGTGCCGTTCTGGTACACGGCGATCACCAACTTCATCTGGGACCGGGACCTCGCCTTTCGAGAGTCCACCGCCATGTACTGGGTGGTCGTCTGGGGCATGTGGCCGGTGTTCGGCGTGGTCGAGGGGGTCTACTGCTTCGTCCGGCTCCTGGCCTGACGGCGGACCCCTCCGCACGTCGTGGTTTGCCCGACCCGGCTGACCTACGTTGTGCTGCTGTGATCGCGCCATGACCCTCGTCGCCAACCGCGCCACCTCGCCGTGGTGGGCCGAACCAGCCGAAGAAGCCGCCGCGGCGCTCGAGGTCGATCCCGCCCTCGGACTCACCGCCGACGACGTCGAGCGCCGCCGCGAAGAGTACGGCTCCAACGAGCTGGAAGAGGAGCCGACCACACCGCCGTGGCGGATCTTCGTGAGCCAGTTCTTCGACACCATGATCGTGGTGCTGCTCGTGGCGATGCTCGTCACCGTGCTGATCGACGAGGTCACCGACGCGATCGTGATCGGCGCCATCGTCGTGCTGAACGCCATCATCGGTTTCGTCCAGGAGTACCGGGCCGAGCAGGCCATGGCGGCGCTGCGCCGCATGTCGGCCCCGTCGGCCCGCGTCCTGCGCGACGGTCGACAACAGACCGTGACCGCCGGCGAGATCGTGCCGGGCGACATCGTGGTGCTCGAGGCCGGCGACGTCGTGCCGGCCGACCTCCGGTTGGTCGAGTGCCCCAACCTGCGGGTGAACGAGGCCGCGCTGACCGGCGAGTCGGTGCCCGTGGACAAGACGCCCGAGTCGATCGATCAGGCCACCGGCGAGCTGATCGCCGACCGGCACAACATGGTGTTCAAGGGGACCGCCGTCGTCTACGGACGGGCCCGCGGGTTGGCCGTCGCGACCGGCATGACCACCGAGCTGGGCCAGGTCGCCGGCCTGCTCAAGGCACACCAGGCGCCGCGCACACCGCTGCAGAACCGGCTGGCCGTCCTCGGTCGTCGGCTGGCGGTGGCGTCGGTGGTGATCTGCGCGGTCGTGTTCGCCGCCGGGGTGGCAAGGGGTGAGGACGTCGAGGTCATGTTCCTCACCTCGGTCAGCCTGGCCGTCGCCGCCATCCCCGAAGCGCTGCCGGCCGTCGTCACGATCGCGCTGGCCTTCGGCGCCCAGCGGATGGTCCAGCAGGAGGCGCTGGTCCGCAAGCTGCCTGCGGTCGAGACGCTCGGGTCGGTCACCGTGATCTGCACGGACAAGACCGGCACCCTGACCCAGAGCCGGATGCTGGTCGAGCGGGTGTGGACCCCGGCCGGAGAGGTGCACGTCACCGGGATCGGCTTCGAACCGGCGGGCCGGTTGACCGGCCCCGACGGTGACCCCACCGAGGCGAGTCCGTCGCTGCTCCGGCTGGCCGAGACCGGGCTGCTCTGCAACGACGCCGAGCTCATACCTCCCAGCGAGACAGGCGATCCCTGGGAGGTCGCCGGTGACCCCACCGAAGGGGCGCTGTTGACCCTCGCCGGGAAGCTCGCTCTGGAACGGACCGAGCTGGAGCAGCGTTGGCCCCGGGTGGAGGAGCTGCCGTTCGACTCGGATCGGAAGCGGATGACGACGGTCCACCGGACCGATCCGCGCGACGGTGGTCGGGTGGCTTCGAAGGGTGCGGTCGAGGCCATCATCGAGGTCTCCACCGCGATCGCCGACGTCGACGGTGACCGTCCCCTGTCGGAGACCGACCGGGATCTCCTCCTCGCCGAGGCTGCCACCTTCGCCGACGAGGGCTACCGGGTGCTGGCCGTGGCGGGCCGGGCCCTCCCCACCGACGACCCGGGCATGCCGGCCGCCATCGAGGCCGACCTGACCGTGCTCGGTCTGGTGGCCATGGCCGACCCGCCCCGCGCCGAGTCCTTCGACGCGGTCGCCGCCTGCCGCAGTGCCGGCATCACACCCGTGATGATCACCGGCGATCACCCCTCCACCGCCGGCGCCATCGGCGAGCGGCTCGGCATCCTCGACGCCGGTGAGGAGGTCATGACCGGCGCCCGCCTGGCCGAGGAGCACGAGGAGGGCCTGGAGGATCACGTCCAGAACGTGGCGGTCTACGCCCGCACCACGCCCGAGCAGAAGCTCGACATCGTGCAGGCGTGGAAGGCCAGGGGCGACGTGGTGGCCATGACCGGCGACGGCGTCAACGACGCTCCGGCGCTGCGGTCGGCCGACATCGGGGTGGCGATGGGGGTCGCCGGGACCGAGGTGGCCAAGGAAGCCGCCGACATGGTGCTGCAGGACGACAACTTCGCCACGATCGTCACCGCGGTCGGCGAGGGCCGCCGGATCTACGACAACATCCGCCGGTTCGTCCGCTACACCCTCACGTCGAACTCGGGTGAGATCTGGGTCATGTTCCTCGGCCCGTTCGTCGGCCTGTCCCTGCCGCTGCTGCCGGTCCAGATCCTCTGGATCAACCTGGTCACCGACGGCCTGCCCGGCCTGGCGCTGGGCATCGAACCGTCCGAACGCGGCGTCATGAAGCGGCCGCCGCGGGCCCCGTCGGAGAGCGTGTTCTCCCAGGGGCTGTGGCAGCACGTCCTGATCGTGGGCCTGCTCATGGGCCTCATCCCCCTCGGCTTGGGCCTGTGGGGCGAAGCCAACGACCGGCCGTGGCAGACGATGGTCTTCGTCTCGCTCGCCCTCCTGCAGCTCGGTCACGCCATGGCGGTGCGGTCCGAACGCGACTCGCTGTGGCGGCTCGGACTACTCAGCAACAAGCCCCTGCTCTGGGCCGTGCTGGGCACCTTCGCGCTCCAGCTCCTCATCGTCTACTGGTCGCCGGCGCAGGATCTGTTGGACACCGAGGCGCTCGACCCGCTCGAGCTGGCCATCGTGCTGATCGCGTCCACCGGCGTGTTCTGGGCGGTCGAGATCGAGAAGGCCGTCCGTCGCCGCATCGAGCCCGAACCGGCTGTCTGACCGGCCCGGCGGTCCCGGGTCGCTCGACCGGGACCGACCGCGGCGCAAGGTCGGGCCATTCCTCGAGCCGACGCGCCGGCGCTCCGAGGTGTTGGGCCGAGGAGGACGTGGCAGGCTCTGGCTGTGTCGGACTACTTCGCCCGCGACCGGAGCTTCTGGCTCCCGGTCCTGTACGCGGTGCCGATCGGTCTGATGGCCGGTGGCGCCGGGCTGGCGTTCACGTGGACGGTCGGTCAGGCGACGAGCCGGCTGTGGCCCGACGAGGTGGACAACAGCTTCCTCGGCGGAGACGTGTGGTGGCTTCCGGTGACCGTCGGTGCCGGCCTGCTGGTCGGGGCGATGCGCAAGTGGATGCACGTGCCGGCCGAGCCCGATGGCGCATTGGCGAACATCGCCGCCGCTCACGTGGACAAGCGCTCGGCGATCCCCATGGTGCTGGTGTCCTTCGTGTCGCTGGTCGGCGGCGCCAGTCTCGGGCCGTTCGACGCCGGGACCCGTTCCGGCGGTGCGATCGGCGAGTGGTTCTCCGACCGGGTCAAGGCCGATGAGGAGACCCGTCAGCTGAACACCCTGGTGGGCATCAACGGCGCGGTCGGTGGTCTTCTCACGTCGCCGTTCCTCGGTACCCTGCTCGTCACCGAACTGAACCCGCCGGAGGGCTCCGATCGGTACTACCGCGTGGTGGCCCCGAGTCTGGTCGGGTCGGTGTTCGGGTTCTTCGTCGTGTTCTCGTTCGTCGGCGCCACCTTTCTCGATGTGTTCGCCGTACCCGACTACGACGTCGAGATGTGGCACTTCGGCGTCGGGGTCCTGCTCGGGGTGGTGGCGGCGTTCCTGTCGCGGCTGCTGGGGGCGATGATCTTCCTGGTCCGGGGGTGGACCACTCGGATCCCCGACACCGTCGTACGGGCCGGAATCGGCGGGCTCGCCATCGGAGTGCTCGCCGTGTGCTTCCCGCTCACGCTCGGCTCCGGCAAGTCCCAGCTGCCCGAGATGATCTCCCAGGCCGAGGACCTCGGGGCCTGGCTGCTGATCGGCGTGGTGCTGGCCAAGGTCGTGGCGATGGCGGTGAGTCTGGGCACCGGGTTCATCGGCGGACCGGTGATGCCCACGTTGTTCCTCGGGGGCGCCGCCGGTGTCGCCACCCACGTCATCATCCCCGACCTCCCCATCGGACTCACCCTGTCGTGCCTCCTGGTCGCCGTGCCGGGGGCGTCGATCAAGGCCCCGTTCGCCATGGCACTCCTCGCCGCGCTCACGGTGGGGGTCGGGCCGATCAGCGTGGCACCGGCCGGCGTCGCCGTGATCACCGCGTATCTGTTGACCGCCGGCCTCGGACTGTTCGCCGCGATCCTGCCGGGTAAGACCGCCGACCCCGACGACCCCGCCAACGTCAGCTACCAGGAGCAGCTCTTCGAGCTCGGAGACACGCAGGCCGACCGTCGCGAGTAGAGACGGTGCGACGACCGATCCCCGGGCAGGCTGGGACGCCGGCACCTTGTCCTCTACCCGCCCGATCGAACCCATGGTTCGCTCCTGCCCATCGTGCGATGCGAGATCTCGATCGAGGGAGACGACGGATGAACGACACCGCACCGGTGACGCCCCAGACCGAGGACGAGTTCCAATCGGCGATGCCGATTTCGGGGACCGTCGAGACGTTCTTCGGTGACTTCGAGCTGGATCACAGCTTTCCCTCCCGGGAAACCGCCGATCGTATCTATGACCTGATCGACCATCAGCGGGCCGCGCAGCTCTATCTGTGGGGGATCCCACTGGTGGGGATGACCCGTTGGCGCGTCGCCTACGAGGCGACGTATCCGGAGTTCGGCGACAACGTCCTGGTGTCGGGATGGTCGTGGACATGTGGCAACAGAGCCCCGGCGACGTCGGCATCTTCGGCCCCAACGCCGGGCGGGGCGGCACCCACGTCATCGTGGGGCCAAACACGCCGGCATCGGCCGTGCCCGAGCGCACCGACGGCCAGCTCGTCCATCACATCACCACCGACCGGGTGTTCTTCGTGCTCCGGGCGCTCGGCGACGAGGACGAGGTGGCCGAGCTGGTCAGCCGGATCCGCCTCTACCACCATGGCGACGAGCCCTCGATCACGATCATCGACGGCGACGACAAGTTCACCGCCCAGTACCAGCCCCGAGGGCTGGCGTTCTGGGAGATGCTCCACCACGGGATCAACGACGAGGTCGTCGCCGAACGGGACCGCTTGTTCATGTACTGGCTGCGCATGCTCGGGATCGAGAAGGGGAAGCCGTTCGCACCCGACGACCGTCAACGGGCCATCCTCGAGGACGGAGCCCGGGTCGGCGAGCTCATGGCCAAGACGCTCGTCTACAACGAACGACTCGAGGGTGTGCTGCGCCAGAACAACTGGCGGTTCATCCTCGGCGGCGACTGGGGCGACGGGATCAAGAACGACCAGCGCATGACCCACTACGACATCTTCGATCCCCGGGCCCGCTACTGCTACGAGGCGGTCACCACCTCGCCGGCCATGACCATCCCGACCACCGGCGGCGAGCCGCCCATCGGGCGTCCGGTCTCCAAATCGCAGGCCTACCTGGGCAAGTTCGAGGACGAAGACGGAGTCCGGCTGCACGGCGCCGACCGCTAGGTGATCCACATCGACGGTCCGGTCCCGGCCGAGCTCTTCTGGTCCGTGGTGATCTACGACGCCGACACCCGCTGCGTCATCGACAACCGCCACGGGGCGGTCGGCGGGAAGGCCACCGTCGGCAGCCGAACGCCGGGACTGCGCCAGAACGACGACGGGTCGTGCTCCATGCTGCTCAGCCCCGATCCGCCGCCGCCGGGATGGGAGGCCGAACCACGTCCAGACCCTCCCCGGCCGAGGCTGGTTCCCCTACTTCCGCGCCTACGGCGCCGAAAGCTCGTTCTTCGACGGCACCTACACCTACCCCACTGTCAACCGAGTCGCCGACTTCGACCAGGTCGCGTAGTCGGCTCGGCTCGGCACCTACTCCGGTTCTCCGCCACCAGGGGTCACGAGCCCGGATTCGTAGGCGACGACAACGAGCTGGGCTCGGTCGCGAGCGGCCAACTTCGTCAGGATCCGGCTGACGTGGGTCTTCGCGGTGAGAGGGCTGATGAAGAGCCGTTCCGCGATCTCGGCGTTGTTCCGGCCGCGTCCGACCTCGGCGAGGACATCGCGCTCCCGTGGGGTCAGATCGGCCAGGACGGCGGCGTCGCTCGCGCGCGTTGGGTCGTGCTGCGAACTCGGTGATAAGACGGCGCGTGATCCCAGGAGCGATCAGCGCGTCGCCCGCGGCAACGATGCGAATCCCGTCCAGGAGTTGCTCCAGGCGCGGTGTCCTTCAGAAGAAACCCCGAGGCGCCGGCCCGGAGGGCGTCATACACGTACTGATCGAGGTCGAACGTTGTGAGCACCAGAACCCTGAGTTCGCGAGGCGTTCATCGCTGCTGATGCGCTCGGTGGCGACGATCCCGTCGAGCTCGGGCATGCGGACATCCATCAGGATGACGTCGGGTCGGGTCGCGAACGCCTGGTCGATGGCGTCGGAGCCGTTGACAGCTTCACCCACGATCACCAGGTCGTCCTCGGCCGCGATGAGGGCGCAGAACCCTCGGCGAACCAGAGCCTGGTCGTCAGCGACGAGCACCCGGATCCGTGGGCCCCGTCGGTCATGGCTGTTCACCGAAGGACGCGGGTCGGTGGTAGGGGATCGTGGCGTCGACTGGGAAGCCTCCCTCTGCGGTCTCCCGAGCTCGGAGGCTGCCGCCGAGCGCCTCGCGCGCGTTCGGTCATGCCGATGACCCCGACGCCCGTCGACGGAATCGAAGCACGAGGCGACTCCGTGCCGGGCCCATTCGCGATCTGAACGAGCACGCGGTCGGCGCCGTGGTGAATCGACAGGTCGACCGCGACACGACCCGGCGTGGCGAGCCACGTTGGTGAGGCTTCCTGGACGATGCGGTGCATCGCCACCACGCAAGCATCGCCGACATGAGGGGGGAAACCACCATCGAGGTCCATGGTGACGGTGAGGCCCGACGTTGGCGGCGCCGGCGAGCAGATCGGAGAGGTCGTCGGGGTCGCTCGGCGCCGGCCGTAGCGGAACGTCATCGTCGGTTGATCGGAGGACACCGACCATGGCTCGGAGCTCCTCGAGCGACGTGTTTGCCGGTGGCGTTGATGATCTCCAGGGATTCCTTGGCCTGACCGGGATCCCGGTCCAGGAGATGGGCGGCGACCCCCGACTGGATGGTGATGGTCGACAAGCCGTGAGCGACGACGTCGTGCAGGTCGCGGGCGATGCGGATGCGTTCGGCCTGGACCCTCGCCGTCGCTTCGGTGTCGATCAGATCCTGGATGCGATCGGCCCGGCTGCGGGTCGCGTCACCGACCGCGATCGGCAGCAGCATCAGCGCTGCCTCGCCGGCCAGCTCCGGCGCGAACTCCTCGGTGTTGAGGCCGGCGACCACGACCATCATCAGGGCCGCGGCGCCGAGAGCAACGACCAGACTCGAGCGCCGATCGCCGGTGCGGGCGACCGTGTACAGCGCGATCATCGCCGCCGGAGTCAGGGCCGCGTCGTTGCCGATGTCCCAGGTCATCATCAGTCGTGCAACGACCACCACGCCGAGCACCGCGATCGGACTCCGGCGTCTGCCCAGCAACGCGGCGCCGGCGGCCGCGATCAGAACGAACGTCAATGGGCTCGGGTCGGTGTCGTCCTCGCCGAAGTCGAAGATGACCGCAGCGACGGCGAACGCGGAGGCCGAGCACGCCAGCAGGGCGTCCTGGAGCCTCGGGCGTCCGGCAAGCAGGTTCACGGCTCGGGCACCGTGATTTCAGGTCGGTGGGGACCGTCGGAGCGGCCGGGTTCGTCGGGGGTCGGCATGGTGATGGTTCCTCGTGCTTCCAGTGTGACCGATCGGTTCGCCGCACACGTCCACTCCAATCGTGAAGAACGTGGCCGTTCGGCGCATCGGCCCAGGGGAGACGACACCACATCGCGGACTACTCCCCAGGGAGTAGTCCGAATCTCCCGAAGGTGGATTCGCCTCCGGGGGGGCTTCGTCGACGCTGGATCCATGACCGCTGTCCTCCAACACCACCACCCCGACCCGACCATGCCCGCGCTCGATCGTCGTCAGCCCGTGCCGTGGCGGCGTCGACGAGTCTGGAACGGATTCACTCCCCCCCAGCTCGTCGTCATCATGCTCGCCACGATCGCCCCGCTGCTCATCGGTGGAGCGATCGGGGCCGCTCTTGCTCGGGGTGGTCTCCACCGAGGCCATGATCCAGTTCGTGCTCGCAGCGGGAGAGAACCCGGGAATGATCACCTTCGGCGCGTTGCTCGTCGCGTCGCCCGTCCAGTGGTTCACCGGACGATCCCAAGTTCGCGTCCGCAAGTACCTCGGGATCATGTTCTTCCTTCTCGCCCTCAGCAACGCTGGCCATGTTCGTCCTCGAAACCGGGATCGCCGCGGCCCTGTCCGGCGCCGTTCCTCATCGCAGGAACGGTCGCGTTCGCGCTGGCCGTGCCTCTGTTCCTCACCAGCAGCCGCCGCTCCCAGCGAGCCATGGGCATGAAGCGGTGGCGCTCACTCCACAAGCTCACGTACGTGGTCGCGGCCGCGCTGCTCGCCCACGTCATCCTCATGGGCGAGATCGGCCCCGGCGCCGTCCTCATCACGCTCGGATTCATCGCACGAGTCCCCGCGGTACGACGCTGGCTCACCAACCGAGCCGATCGGCGGCGCAAACCGGAGGAACTGAGCACGCTGGGTGCCTGACCCCGAGCGTGCTCAGTTGGAGACGGTGACTCGGGCGAGGGTCGAGAACGAGCAGTAGTACAGGTCGCGGTCGAAGCCGACCGACGGGAACAGCACACACTGGTCGGCGCTGCCGGTGGCGACCCGACCCCGCTCGTCGCCCGTCTCGATGTCGAGCACGACCAGTGCGTCGCCGGATTGGGAGTCGAAGTCGTTGACCACCAGTTCGCCGGTATCGGGATATCGGATCATGTGCATCGACGCATTGAGGTCCCGGCGCCAGAGCGGTTCCAGGTCGTCCCCACCGTCGAAGCGCCACGCCGCGAGCACGCCGTTGCCGCTGTCGTAGGCCACGGCGATCCGGCGGTCGGGGTCGTAGAGCGGCAGGTTGGTCTGGGTCCCGTGTGGCAACCCGCTGACCTCGACCATCCGTGGCGTGCCGCCGTCGACCGGGATGCGCACGAGGTGCACCGGTCCCGCCGCCACCCCCTGGCCCAGCATCGTGCCCTGGTAGGTGTGGTCGCCGTTGTCCATGAACCACACCTGATCGCCGGCGATCACCGGGTCCCAGGCATAGCTCTGATCGGGCTCCGTGAGGTACACCGCCGACCAGTCGTCGTCCAGCGCGAGCCCGTCCGCGTCGCCGTCCCACCGGTAGCGCAGAGCGGTGCGCTCTCCCAGCGCGTACAGCGTTCCGCCGTCGGCCGAGAGCCGCGAGATCGATCCCTCGGGCATCACGACGGGCGCGCTCCGATCCTCCAGGGTCTCGGGGTCGAGCACGCTCAGAGTGGAGGCCGCGGTGCTGTCGCTGACGAAATCCTTCATCACCAGCGAGCCGTCGGGAAGGATCACCAGCGAGTTGTAGGGCCGATCGCGGGGCAGCCGCCGCGACGCGGTCACCGTCAGGTCGGGATCCAACCGGTGGCACCAGGTTCCGTAGGTGACGTAGAGCGAGCCGTTGGCGTGGCAGGCCAGCCCGCCGGGCCAGAACGGTCCGGCGTCGAGATCGGGCGAGCGCTCGAGCGTCTCCAGCGACTCGGGATCGACCCGCTCCACCCACGAAACCGTGTCCGGTCCCATGGTGTGTTGGAGCACGAAGACCTGGCCGGGATCCCGCACGACGACCATGGTGCCCATGGCGAGGTCGCGGCGGTGGAGCTCCAGTCGCTCGCCGGGCTGCAGGTCCAGACCGGGGGTCCCCGACGGCGCCTGCTGCCGGCGGGGCCCGCCGTCCTCGCCCGGCCACGGCGAGTCCCAGTAGCCGGGCGCGCTCACGACAGGGCCGCGACCTGGCGGCGGATGTCGGCCACCACCCGATGGAGCTCGTCGACCAGTGGCGTCAGCTCGTCGTCGCCACGGGTCCGCTCACGGTACGTATCGACCAGCGCCTCGAAGTACCACAGCTGGTCCTCGGGATCGGCGGCGGTGAACCGGGCGAACATCGGGAGCCCCTGCGCCCGCAGGTCGCGACGGATCGACCACGCGTTGTGGAGTTTGTCGGCGATGGTCACGACCAGGGCATCGGCGCGCATCTCGCCGACGTCGCGCACGTACACCTCCTTGCGGCGGCGCCACGCCGGCTTGGGTTCACCGTGGCTGTCCGAGCAGGCGGCGACGATCTCCGCCACCCGCCGCCCGAAGCGAACGTCCACGTCGTCGAAGGTGGCCGGCGTGTCCTCGATCACGTCGTGCAGCAGTGCTGCAACGGTCTGGTCCTGGTCGGCCCCGTGCTCCATCGCCAGCGCCGCCACCGCGAACAGGTGGCTCACGTACGGGATCCCTGTGGCCTTGCGCACCTGGTCGCCGTGCATCTCGACGGCCCAGGCCGCGGCGTCGGCCACCGCGGGTCCGGGGACGAAGGCGGACGGAGTGGACACATCGCCACCCTACGCCTGACGACCATTCGCCCGAACTGTCACAGGGTCCGGGGTAGGGTCGGACGGCGATCCGGTGGCCAAGCACCGAGGCGAAGAGGAGCCCCCCGACCATGGCCCGACAGGAAGAATTGATGCCCTACGCACGCGAGGTCATCGACGTCCCCGTCTCCGAGGAGATGAGCGAGTCCTTCCTCGCGTACTCGCTCTCGGTCATCACGTCGCGAGCCATTCCCGACGTCCGGGACGGGCTCAAACCGGTACAGCGCCGGATCCTCTACGCCATGCACTCCATGGGGATCCGGCCCGACAGTCCACACCGCAAGAGCGCCCGCGTCGTCGGCGAGACCATGGGCCGCTACCACCCCCACGGTGATCAGGCCATCTACGACGCCCTCGTCCGCATGGGCTAGGACTTCGCCCGAGCGATCACGCTCATCGACCCGCACGGCAACTTCGGCACCCTCGACGACCCCCCGGCCGCCAGCCGCTACACCGAGTGCCGGCTCACCGAAGCTGCGATGGAGATGATCGGTGAGATCGGCGAGGACACCGTCGACTTCCGCCCCACCTACGACGGTGACGGTGAAGAGCCCGAGTACCTCCCGGCCAAGCTGCCCAACCTGCTGGTCAACGGCACGTCGGGCATCGCGGTCGGCATGGCCACCAACATGCCGTCGCACAACCTGGCCGAGATCTACGAGGCCGTGAAGTTCTGCATGAAGAAGCGGCGGCCCAAACCCACCATCGACGAGCTCCTCGAGGTCGTCCCCGGACCCGACTTCGCCTCGGGTGGCATCGTCATCGACGACGGTCTGCGCGAGGCCTACGAGACCGGCCGCGGATCGTTCCGTATCCGTGCGCTGTGCGAGATCGGTCGACGGTCACCGCCCGCAAGCAGGGCATCACCGTCACCGAACTGCCGTTCATGGTCGGGCCCGAGGCCGTGGTGCGAAGGATCAAGGAAGCGGTCAACAGCGGCAAGATCAACGGCATCACCGACGTGAAGAACCTGGGCGACCGCAAGAACCGGGTCCACCTGGTCATCGAGTGCAAGACCGGCGTCAACCCCGATGCCCTCCTCGCCCAGCTCTATCGGTTCACACCGCTCGAGGATCAGCTTCGGCATCAACAACGTGGCCCTCGTCGACGGCGTGCCCACCACGCTCGGCCTGCTCGAGATGTGCAACCACTACATCGACCACCGACTCGACGTGGTCGTGCGCCGGACCCGCTACCGGCTGCGGCGAGCCCAGGAGCGGTTGCACATCGTCGAGGGCCTGCTGATCGCCCTCGAGAACATCGACGAGGTCGTGGCCATCATCCGCAGCAGCCAGGACACACCCGAGGCCCGCGAGCGCTTGATGAACGCTCGTTCGATCTCAGCGAGATCCAGGCCTCCACCATCCTCGAGATGCCGCTGCGACGTCTGACCGCACTCGAGACCCAGAAGCTCATCGACGAGCAGGCCGAGCTCCTGGCGCGCATCGACGGCTACGAGCAGCTGCTCGGCAGCGAACAACGCCATCGCACCCTCGTGCTCAAGGAGCTCGAGGAGATGGTCGAGGCTCTACGGCCACGCACGGCGCACCCGCATCCTGGGGGCCGACGAGGTCGAGGACTTCGTCTTCGCCGACGATCCGGTCGTGCACGAGATCGGCGACGACCCGTGCGTGCTCACGCCTGTCGGCCTCCGGCGTCATGGGTCGAGAGCCGGTCGAGGGGGCCAAGCGCGGCACCTCCGGCCGCCACGACGTGCTGGCCGCCCGCATCGAGACCAGCAACCACGCCACCGCACGGCCATCACCACCGGCGGCCGAGCCTGCACCGTGCAGGGCATGGAGGTCCCCGAGGTGGCCGGGCGCAGCCGGGGCGCGGCGGCCAGCGAGATCTTCGCCATCGAGCGGGGCGAGTCGGTGCTGACGCTGGTCGATCCGGCCGCACCCGAGACCGGCGACCGCTCGCTGCTCCTCGTCACCCGCGACGGGGTGGCCAAGCGGGTGGCGCTGTCCGATCTGGTCGGCCTGGCCGACGGACGACCGGTCATCAAGCTCAAGGGCACCGATCGGGTGGTGGCCGCACTCCTCGCGTCCGAGGATGAGTCGTGGTCATCGTGGCCAGCGACGCCCAGGCCCTGCGACACCGGCGTCGACGGCATCAGCGTCCAGGGCCCCGGCGCCGGTGGTGTCGCCGGCATGAAGCTCAAGGGCGACGCCAAGGTCATCGGCGCCGGCATGGCCCGGCCCGATGCGATCGTGCATCGTCGGTGTCCGACACGTCCACCGCCAAGGTCACCTACGTCGACGAGATCCCGGTCAAGGGACGGGGTGGAGCGGGGCTGCGCCTCACCAAGTTCAGCAAGGAACGGCGCCTCGACCTGGCGGCCGTCGCACCCGCCTCGGTACTCACCCTGCTGGTGGGCCAGCAGGACGCTCCGTCGAAGCCCGACAACCGGCCCGAGCCCCTGTCCATCGAACCCACCCGACGCGACCTCGCCAGCAAGAAACCCCTCGCCGCATCCTGGCGGCCGGCGAAGGCGCGGTGGTGAGCATGGCACCCCGCAAGGCGAAGAAGACCGACGCCTACGACGCCTCCGCCATCGATCAGCTCGAGGGCCTCGAGGCGGTCCGCAAGCGCCCGGGCATGTACATCGGCGGCACCGGCACCGACGGGTCTGCACCACCTGGTCTGGGAGCTCATCGACAACGGCGTCGACGAAGCCGCCGCCGGCCATGCCACCAAGATCGAGGTCACCCTCCATCGGGACGGCTCCGTCGAGGTCAGCCGACAACGGGCGGGGTATCCCGATCGACAAGAAGGACGACAAGCCGACGGCGCTCGAGGTGGTCTTCACCGAGCTGCACGCCGGCGGGAAGTTCGGCGGCGGCGCCTACAGCGCGTCCGGCGGGCTCCACGGCGTCGGTGCGTCCGTGGTCAATGCCCTGTCCTCCAAGCTCGTTGCCGAGGTCGACCGGGACGGGTCCACCCACCGGCTCACCTTCCTCGACCGACGGTTGCCGGTCAATTCGACGCCAAGCGGCAAGTTCAAGGAGACCCACACCCTCGAGAAGACGGTCAAGATCCCGGCCAAGCGCACCGGCACCCGAGTGCGGTTCTGGCCCGATGCTCGAGCTGTTCGATCCCGACGCCGCCATCGAATACGCCAAGGTCCGCGACCATGTGGCCCAGGTCTGCTTCCTGGTGCCCGGGCTCACAGTCCAGCTGGCCGACAAGCGACCGGGCACCGACCACGAGCCCGAAGAGTTCGTCGCCAACGGCGGCCTGGCCGACTACGTCGACTACCTGTCCATCGGCGAGAACGTCACCGAGATCCTGACGATCCGGGACCGAGCACCTTCGAGGAGAAGGTGCCGGTCGACGGCAAGATGACCGCTGGTCCAGCGGGAGTGCCACGTCGACGTCGCCCTTCGCTGGGTCAAGGGATTCGAAACGACCATCGTCAGCTTCGTCAACACCATCCCCACCTCCGAGGGTGGCACCCACGTCGCGGGCTTCGAACGGGCTATGACCCGGGTGGTCAACGACGTCCTGCTCGCCGACACCAAGAAGCTGGCCAAGCTCGCCAAGGAGGACAAGCACCGGGCCACGAAGGCCGATGTGCAGGAGGGACTGGTCGCCGCCGTCAAGGTCACGTTCCCCGAGCCGCAGTTCCGGGGGCAGACCAAACAGGAGCTGGGCACCCCGGCGTGCAGAGCATCGTCTACGACGTGATCAAGGACGGCCTGACCGACTGGATCAACGGCGGTGGCAAGAAGAGCCACGTCACCGCCGTGCGGGACAAGATCGCCAAGCGCCATCATCAACCGGGTCGCCAACAAGCAGCGCTCGAGAACCGCCGCAAGGCCCAGAGCCTCGGCTCGACCGGCATGCCCGACAAGCTGGCCGACTGCCGGTTCCACGGCCCCGACTGCCGAACTGCTCATCGTCGAGGGCGACTCGGCCGCCGGTCCGGCCAAGGCCGGACGCGACAGCGAGTCCATGGCCGTCCTCCCGCATCCGGGGCAAGATCGTCAACGCCGGCAAGGCCACGACTGAAGCAGGTCGCTCGACAACGCCGAGGCGCAGGCCTCATCACCGCGATCGGCGCCGGGTCGGGCAAGGACTTCAACCTCGAGGAGTGCCGCTACGGCCGGATCATCATCCTCTGCGACGCCGACGTCGACGGCAGCCACATCCGCTGCCTGCTGCTCACCCTGATCTACCACTACATGCGTCCACTGCTCGAGGACGGTCGGGTGTTCGCCGCGCAGCCGCCCCTGTACTCCACCAAGGTCGGGGGCACGGTCTACGCCTACACCGACGACGAGCGCGATGCGCTCGAGGCCCGGTTCCTCGAGGACAAGCCCGACCGCAAGCTGGCGGGGTCCGGTTCAAGGGTCTGGGCGAGATGGACGTCGACGAGCTGGCCGAGACCACGCTCGATCGCTCCAGCCGCGTGCTCAAGCGCATGACCATCGACGACGCAGCCCAGGCCGCCTCGGCCGCCGATCTCTTCGAGACCCTGATGGGTAACGACGTCGGTCGCCGCAAGGACTTCCTGCTCCGCAACAGCGAACTGGTCGACCCGGGTACCCTGGACATCTAGTTGGCTGACCGCCTTCGGCGGACACTCCAGGGGGACACCATGACACGCGCACGGACACGACGGGGACTGGTGTCGGCGGTGCTGCTCGCCTTCGCCCTCATCGCGGCGGGGTGTGGGGGCGACGACTCCGACGACGAACTCGGGAGCCTCCAGGCCGGCGAGACCGGGTCCGAGGCCGACACCGAAGCATCGGAACCGACCGGCGATGCGCCGGTCGGCGCCCTCGAGTTCGGTACCGAGTACACGATCACCGTCGACCCCGAGGCCGCCCCCAACACGCTGAGCATCCCACCGGGCAGCGTCACCACCGTCACCATGGAGGCGGCTGCGGCCAACGCCGGGCAGGCCGGTCTGACCTCCACCGACGGTTCCCTCGCCATCTTCGCCGACCCCGGCGGTACGGCCGAGCTCGACGCACCCGTGATCACCGCGGGTGAGGAAGGGCTGGAGCTGACCATCTCGGCCTCGGGTGTGCCGGCCGACCGGTTCACCTTCACGATCGAGAACGAACCACAGCCGGACGATCCCGACGGCGGCGACGCCCCGGAGATCATCACCGATGCGGTCGCCATCGACGGCACCGCCAACGGCCTGCTGGGCGGGCCCGACCAGACCGACTACTTCACCTTCGACGCCGCGGGCGGTGACATGGTGACGCTGTCCGCCGCCATGGGCGCCAGCGAGAACGGCTCGATCACGGCTGCGCTCGAGTTCAACGGCGCCGAGAAGACCCGGACCAGCGTGCAGCCCGGCGGTGAGGACGAGACCCAGCTCATCCTCACCGACGAGGAGGGCGGCCAGTGGTACGTGAAGGTCTGGGGTCAGGGCACGTATTCCGTGACCGTCGAGACCACATCACAGAACGACGGCGGGGCCGAGGGTGACGCGCCCGACAGCGCCGCCGGCGCCGTGCCGGTCACCGCCGGGACGTTCCCCGGGCTGCTGGGCAACGAGGATCGCAGTGACTTCTACGCCATCGAGCTCGATCCCGGAGCGGTGGTCGAGGTCGAGATCGCCAACGACGCCGCCTCGGCCTCCCAGCTCAGCGTCCGGCTGTACATCAACGGAACCGAGCAGGCTCGGGCCTCGGCCGCTCCCGGAGGAACCGAGTCGTTCCTGTCGACCCTGCCCAACGACGTCTCGGGTCAAGCCAACCTCGAGGTGTGGGGCTCGGGCGGGTCGTACGAGATCACGCTGGGCCTCGGCCAGCAGCAGGACGGCGGCACCGACGGCGACGCCGGGCCCGACGCCGGCACCGCCACCGACGTCGACATCGATTCTTCGTTCGAGGGGCTGCTGAGTCGCGACGATCGGAGCGACTTCTACGCCCTCACGGTGCCCGCCGGACCACTCCCGTTCTCACTCGAGGTCGCGGCCGAAGCCGAGGGCAGCATCAGCGCCCGGGTCTACGTCGCCGGTGTCGAGGTCAAGCGCGTCTCGGCCGGCGCCGGCGGTACCGAGGCGGAGGTCGCCGAGATCGAAACCGCCGGCCCCATCAACATCGAGGTCTGGGGCCAGGGCGGCGCCTACACCGTGACCGTGGGGACACCACCCCCCGACGACGAGGCCGACACCGAGTAGCGACACCCGGCGACCCTCGGGTCACCAGGTGTCGATCATGGGCCGCTTCTTGCCGGCCCTCGGCGGTGGCTCGGGGCACGAGCGAAGGGTGTTGACGATCCGACGGCGAGTGTCGGCCGGATCGATCACGTCGTCCAGTTCGAAGATCTCGGCGGCATCCAGCGCCCGGCTGCGCTCGTAGACCTGCGCCACCTTCTCGTCGAAGGCGGCGGCCCGCTGGACCGGGTCGTCGATCGCTTCGAGCTCCCGGCGTGAGCCCAGCTGGACCGCACCCTCGATGTTCATGCCGCCCAGCTCCCCGGTGGGCCACGATGCGGTCAGCAGCGGGCGGTGGAATCCACCCGCCGCCATGGCCAGCGCGCCGAGCCCGTAGCGCCTTGCGCAGGATGATCGTGATGACCGGCACGGTCACGCTGGCGCCGGTGACGAACATGCGGCTGAAACGACGGACCTGGGCGGTCTCCTCGGCCTCGGGTCCCACCATGAAGCCGGGCGTGTCGCAGAGGAACACGATGGGCAGGTCGTGGGCGTCGCAGAGTTGCATGAACCGGGCCGCCTTGTCGGCGGCATCGGCATCGATGGCTCCGCCCAGGTGCTTCGGGTTGTTCACCAGGAGTCCGACCGGCCGGCCCTCGATGCGGGCCAACACCGTCCTGATGCCGATCCCGTAGGCACTGCGCAGCTCCAGCGCCGTTCCGGTGTCGGTCAACGTCTCGACGACCCGGCCGGTGTCGTACACCCGCTTGCGATCGACGGGCACGACGTGGCGGAGGTCGGCCTGGTCGGGGCAGTCCCAGCTGTCGGTCGGCCCCCGGAAGTAGCCGAGGTATCGCTTGGCCTGCTCGACGGCGCCGGCGTCGTCCGGGGCCAGCAGATCGATCACGCCGTTGGCGAGCTGCACGTCGGACGGGCCGATCTCCTCCGGCCGGAAGGACCCCAGCCCACCGCCCTCGATCATGGCGGGACCACCCATTCCGATGTTGGCGTCCGGCGTGGCGATCACCACGTCGCAGCAGCCGAGCAGGGCGGCGTTGCCGGCGAAGCACCGCCCCGAACCGATCCCGACGGTGGGGACCAACCCGCTGAGCTCGGCAAAGAGCGTGAACGACTGGACCGTGTTGCCGGACACGACCGGATAGTCCGTGTCGCCGGGGCGGCCACCACCACCCTCGGCGAAGAGCACCAGCGGAAGGCGGAGCTGCTTCACCAGCTCGAAGAACCGGTCCTGCTTGTGATGACCCGCCATCCCCTGGGTCCCGGCCATGACGAGGTAGTCGTACGAGACGACGGCGCATCGGTGACCGTCGACCCGGGCCAACCCGACGATCACACCGTCGGCCGGAGTACGCCGGATCAGTTCCTCGCGGTCCCGACGGGCCCGTTGCGCCGCCAGGACGAACCCGCCGTACTCCTCGAAGCTGCCGGGGTCGCACAGGTCGGCCAGGTTCTCCCGGGCCGTGCGCCGTCCCCGGCCGTGGCGTTCGGCCACCGCATCGGGCCGGGCCCCATCCGCCAGGAACCCACGGCGCTCGATCAGGGCCGCCAGGTCCGGGCGCTCGTCCGGACCGGGACCGCCGCCGACGCGGTCCGGTGCGGGGTCGGGCGCGGCCCCCGACACGGTGAGGGTGAGCAGGGTCTGCCCCGGTACGACGGTCTCGCCGGTGGAGACCGCCACGGTGTCCACCGTTCCGGTTGTCGGCGCGGTGAGCACATGCTCCATCTTCATGGCCTCCAGGACCAGCAGCGGGGCCCCGGCCGCCACCGTGTGGCCGGCATCGGCGTCGACCCGGACGACGGTCGCGGCGAATTCGGCGGCGATCACATGCGCCCGGGGTGAAGCCATGCGAGGACGGTAGTGGAGTGCGGCGCGGCGGCCCGCAGGTGACTGTCACACCCCCCGCGGATACTGGGACCATGAGTTCAGACGCCGATCATCGCAACCCCAGCCACCCGGCGGGAAGCCGCTCTCGCCCCACGCTGAGCCCCGACCTCTCCCCCACCGAGTTCGGTCGGTGGCACTGGTGGAAGGACGAGCTGGTCGACTACTGCCGCCTCCACGGGCTGGCGGTGTCGGGCACCAAGAGCATGCTCATCGATCGCATCGCCGATCACCTCACCGACCACACCTTCGACCTGATCGCCGGCGCCAACCGGACCGAGGGGGACGAGGCACCGTCGTGCGATGATCCCGATCCCGAGGTCCCGGCTCAGCAGCTGTACCTCGCCTATTCGCGCCGGTTCTTCGACGACCATCCCGACGCCACCCTGCGCGAAGCGTGGCGGTCGTTCAAGTGGGCGCGGGCGTCGGGCCGTATCCCGGTCGGGGCATCGTGAGCCGCCGACCGGGTCCCGCTCAGACCCCGCTCCAGCGGCCGTCCAGGTCGATCAGCCCGTCGGTCTCGCCACCGAACTCGTAGGACCACGCCGTCGGTCCCGCCTCGGTGCGGACCTCGACTCGGCGGTAGTCGCCCTTCACTCCCCCCTCCACCTCGTCCAGGACGCGCAACGCCTCGACCGCACGGGCCGGCCGAAGGACGAAGCGCTGGCCGTGGATCACTCCCACCAGGTCGAACCGCGCCGCCGGATAGTCCAGCCCGGTGTCGAACAGGCGGCCCGGCACCCGAGCAGCCACGGCGCCGTGCGCGCCGTCCTCGACGAAGGGTTCCAGAATCGGCCACCGGCAGTGACCCACCATCAACGTGCCGTAGACGAACAGGTGGCCCGACCCGGTCACCTCGCGGCGTTCGCCAACGCGGTCAGCTGTTCCCCGGTCCCCATGGCGATGATGATCTCACCGGCGTCGACGACCCGATCCGCGGACGGGTTGGTGTGGAACACGCCGTGGGCGTCCCGGACCGACACCACCATGGCTCCGGTCAGCGAGCGGATGTCGCACTGGGCCAGGGACCGGCCGGCGAAGGGTGACTCCTCGGTGACCTTCACCTGCTCCAGGCGGGTCGACCAGTCCTGATCGTGCACCATCACGTCCAGGAATTCGGCCACGTATTCGTGCAGGGCCAGAGCCGCCATGCGTGACCCACCCAGTTCGTGGGGGTTGACGACGCGTGATGCTCCCGCCCGCCGGAGCTTCTCCTCGGTCCCCCGATCCAGGGCCCGGGAGACGATCTGAAGATCGGGTCGCAGGGCGCGAGCGCTCACCGTGACGAACAGGTTGTCCGCATCGTGGTCGAGCGCCGAGATGAGCGTCGCCGCCCGTTCGATACCCGCCGCCTTGAGGGTGTCATCCTGGGTGGCGTCGCCCACCACCACCAGGTGCCCGTGGGCGTCGCTCAGCCTCGTCTCGGATCGGTCGATCACCACCACCTCGGACCCGGTCCGCATCACGTACGCACCGATCGCCTGGCCCACCTGACCCCACCCGCACACGATCACGTGATCGGACAGCCCGTCGATTCGATTCTGCATACGTCGTCTCCCGATGGTGTCGCTGAGGCGGCCCTCGAGGAGGGTCTCCAGCAAGAGGCCGAGGGTGTACAGCACGGTGCCGGCCCCGAAGAGCACCAGCGCAATGGTGAAGAGCTTGTAGGCGGTCGAGATCTCGCCGTCGATCCGAACCTCGCGGAACCCGACCGTGCTGACGGTGATGACGGTTTGGTACACCGAGTCCAGCAGGCTCAGTCCGATCAGCAGGTAGCCGATCGTTCCGACGATCAGCACCAGCAGCAGGAGCGCGATGCCGAAGCGGAATCGAGCCCAGGGGTCGGCGCTGGCACCGATGACGCGGCCCGTCGGGCGGAACAGCGATTGCTTGCTGCCACGCATTCAGTCGGCCTCGCCCGATGGTTGCACGGCGCGATCGTAGTGACGACCGGGCGACTCGCTTGGGACCGACGATCCGGCTCCCCCGGATAGGGTCGGCCGACATGGACTCGATGGAGTGCGGCGCGGCGGGAGGGGCCGATGCCTGAGCTCCCGGAAGTGGAGACGGTCCGCCGCGAGCTCGCACCCTGGCTGCTCGGGCGGTCCATCGTGGCCGCGTCGCACCACCCCTCCCCCAAGTTCTCCCCGGCGTCGGACGCCGTGGGCACCACGATCGAAACCGTGGGCCGTCGCGGCAAGTACCTGATCCTCGACCTGGACGACGACCGACAGCTGATCGTGCATCTCGGCATGACCGGGAAGCTGCGTCCGGCCGTCGCAACGCTCGGACCGGGGCCCCACGTCCGGGCGCGGTGGGAACTGGACGACGGGTCGGTGCTCGAGTTCGACGACATCCGCCGGTTCGGCCGGATCGCCGTGGTACCGCACGGGTGCTACCGGTCGCTGCCCACTCTGGACGCGTTGGGTCCGGAACCGTTCGGCGAGGACTTCGAGCCGACGACCTTCGCCCAGGCGTTGCGAGCTTCGCACCGCGCCGTCAAGACGCAGCTGCTCAGCCAACGACCGGTGGCGGGCGTGGGCAACATCTACGCCGACGAGGCACTGTGGGAAGCGCGGATCAACCCGGCGACCACGCCGGCTGTCGGCCGGGCGGCCGCCCGATTGCGCACCGCGATCCGCCTGGTGCTCGGACGGGGACTGGACAACGGCGGTACGACGCTGCGGGACTACCGCACCCCGTCGGGCCGGTCGGGCCGCAACCAACACACGTTGCGCTGCTACGGCCGGGTCGACGAACCGTGCGAACGCTGCGCCACCGCGCTGCGCCGCAAGACGGTCGATGCTCGCTCCACCACGTGGTGCCCGACCTGTCAGGCGCGCTGAGCCGGTGACGGGTCGACCCGGCCGACGGCGCCAGCGGCGTCTCAGCGGGTGAGCAGCCGGGTGGACTCGAGCCGCATGGCGTCGGTGGCCTGCTCCGGTGAGAGCTCCTGCAGGTCGCGGCGAAGGTGCCAGGTCACCGAAGAGAACGCCAGCTCCAACGCATTCAGGGTCGTGCGGCGCTCGTCGGCGCTGAGCGCATCGAGCTCGGGGCCGAAGGCCCGCTCCACCATCGCCCGACCCAGCTCGCGCACCACACCGATGAGCTCGGCGACGTCGGGCACGTCACTGGCCCGGGTGTACGCAGTCCAGTAGATCGGAGCGTTCTCCTCGAGCACGGTGCTCATGCCCGTGACGTAGCGGTCCAGCCGATCGGCCAGCGGACCCTCGGGACCCACCGCCGGAAGGGCGTCCATCACGCGCCGAATCTGGTCCTCCTGGGCGGCAGCGAAGAGCTGGCCGAGGTGGTCGAAGTGGTTGAACAGCGTGCGCTGCGTGACGCCGGCGGCCTCCGCGATCTGGCGGCTGCTCGGGACCTCGCCGCCCTCGCGGAGCAGTGCGAGCAACGCGTCGATCAGCGCGGCTTGACTTCGTTCACTTCTGGCATGGCGCCCGTCGGTTTTGGGCACGGCAGATGAACCCATCGAGACCTCCCCGCGGTTCGATACGGCGCCTGCAGTCTGACCACCCGGGGTGGCCCCGTCAAACCATGCGGCACTGCGATGGAGGCGGGACCCCGCCCACACCAACCCCGGGGTCCCCCCACCCACCATCCCGCTGGGCGGTCACGGCTCGGCGCGGGGGTGCCAAGCCGGACCGCGAGCCGTAGGGCGGCTCCGCACCAGCGCCGGTTCCTGGTCGATTCCAGATCTCCGGTGGTTCCACTCTCCCCGATCGACCGCCTCTCGTCTGTGTCGCAGGACACACTCGGCCCGGATTTCGGGGCCCGAAGGGCAGATTGGGTGGCCCGGCACCATCGGGCTTAGGTTCCTCGCATGGGCCGGAGTGGAGACCCCTCGCGCGACGGGCGTCATGCCCGCAGCGAGCGCAGCCGCGATGCCGTCCTGGCCGCCGTGATCGACCTCTTCGAACAAGGCGTGCCCCGCCCGACCGCCCGCCAGATCGCCGCCCGAGCCGGCGTCGCCCTCCGGACCGTCTATCGCCACTTCGACGATCTGGACACCCTGTTCGCCGAGGCGGTCGACGTGTACCGGCGGCGGCTCGAGCCGTTCCTCCACCCGATCGATCCCACGCTGCCACTGGCCACCCGCGTCGACGCGCTCGCGGCACAACGGCGGGCCGTCTGGGAGAGCGCCTCCCCCATCCACCGGGCCGGTCGCCTCGTGCGCGACGAGCAACCCTTCGTCGCCGCGTCGATGGAACAGAGCCGCCGCCGAGCCCGGTCCCAGGTCGAGCAGGTCTTCGCCCGGGAGCTGGCCGGCACCGGGACACCGTCTGACGCCGACCTCATCGAGCAGCTCGAGGCCGCCACCAGTTGGACCACCTGGGACATGCTTCGGACCGAGCAGGGACTGGATCCGGTGACCGCTGAACGCCTCGTCGGTCGGATGCTGGAGACAGCTTTCTTCAGCGCGCCCTCCATAGCAGAACTCAGATTCTCGGGCCTATGATGGTCTTCGACCTACCCGGCGGCGGCAACCCCACCCACCCACCCTGTTGCTGCCGGGTAGGTCATATCGAGCCGATCGGCGGCCTCATCGCCTAAGGTCGCGGCCAGCGGGCATGATCGGGCATGCGGCTGATCGTCCACCTGAGCCCCGCCGACGATGTCGATGTCGTTTCGGGTCGGCTCTGGCTGGCGGGTGCCGCCGGCATCGAGGAGATGCCTGATCGCCTGCTCGCCACCTTCGTCTCGGCCGATCGCGCCCGCGCTGCGCGCTCCGCCCTGGACGATCTCGACGCGGTGCTCCAGGACCCTCCGCCGCCGACCGAGACCGAGCGGTGGCGCGACTTCGCCCAGCCGATGTGGGTCGCCCCTGACACGGTCGTGGTGCCCGCGTGGTGGGACGGACCGGTCCCCGCTGCCGCGCTGCACGATTCACCTCGACCCGGGCCCGGCCTTCGGCCTGGGGAACCATCCGACGACGGCGGCGCTCGCTTCCCGCTTGCGTCTCCGGTTCGCCGACGTGGGCCGGTCCACCCGAGGCGGAGCAGTCCTCGATCTGGGCTGCGGCAGCGGACTGCTCTCGATCGTCGCCGCGCTGGGTGGCGCCCGCTCGGTGACCGCGGTGGACATCGAGCCAGCAGCCCGAGCGGCGGCCGCGGCCAACGTCGACCTGAACGACGTCGGCGATCGGGTCACGGTGGCCGGTGCCACGATTGACGACACCGCGCCGGCTGCCCCGTTCGACCTGATCCTGGCCAATGTGCCCGTGGGCGTCCACGAGTCGACCGCAATGACCGTGGACCGGCTGCTGTCCCCGTCGGGTGAGATCTGGGCCACCGGCATCACCGAGCAGCAGGTCGACCGCGTCATCGCCGCCCACGAGCAGGCCGGGGCCGGGCTGGGCCCGATCGAGACGATCGACCTCGACGGCGAGTGGTGGCTGATCGTGCTGGCCGTGACCGGCGGTCAGGCCGCCGGCGGACCCTGACCCCGTCGCTCTCGTTCGTGACGGCGTCGGTGGCAGGGGGCGCACCGGAGCTCGGTCTCGTCGACCACGGTGTGACCCGTCTCGTCGAAGCTGGGCACGTGGTCGTACTCGAGCAGCTCGGTGGCCCCACAATCGACACAGCACCGGTCCCGCTCCTTGATCACCCGCTTCTGCCGCACCGACGGGTGCCGTCGTCGGGACGACGCGTTGATCGGGCGCCCCTCGGCGTCGTGGATGAGCGCCCGGAGGAACGCCCTCGGCGCCAGCCGCTCGACCACCGTGTCGGTCACCGGGGTCCCGTCGTCGAACGAGCACCCGTCGCCCCGCACGTGCAGCACCACCTCGGTCTCGATGGTCGCTCCCCCGTCGGTGACCAGCTCGACGAACGCATCGGCCCGTTGCTGCGCCAACGATGCGAACGCAACCGCGGTTGCGTGGTTCCCACCCTCAGTATCCAGGTCGGTCACGTTGGGTGACCGTGCCTGGTGGGAGCGGCGCATCACGGTCGCCTCGACCGCAGCGAGCGTCGCAGCTGCGTCCTCCGGCGCCAGTCGGATGGTGAACACGACCATGCCGTCGGGCTCGACCCTCTGGCGGAGGCTGCGCTCCCGCTCGTGCCGCGCCATCCGCTCCTCGTCGTCCTCGCGCCGCTGCGTCCACGCCGCCAGCGCATGGCCCAGCCGACCGGCCGGCACCGACCGAGCCAGCTTCACCAGCTCGACCTCGGTCTCGGGCTGTGCCAACCGCGTGAGTGCCCGCACCTTGGCGAACGAAAGGTGCTGTGACGCGAACGCCTCTTCGATTGCGGGCAGCTTCCGCAGGGCTTTGCCCATCCGGATCCACTCACGCGCCGTCGCCACACACACGTCGAGCTGCTGGGCCATCCAGTGGGCCGGCGTCGCTCCGAAGAAGTACCACTCGGTGCTCTCCTCGAACTCCGCCGCCAACGCGACCAGCCGGTGCTGCGAACGGGCCATGTCTCGACCTGCCTCCAGCAACCGGTCGGCCACGCTGGCGCCGATCGGGATCGGTTCTGCATACGCCGTTGCCATCGTCCACCTCGTGGGATCCGCGACGCAACAGGACCAACCAGAGCGCCGGACTACATCAGGAGGACGGCCTTCCCAGCAGACCCGTCGAGCGGTCACCACCCACGGTATTCCGGGGGTGTGACAGTTGGCGGGGGATGGGTGGGCGGAGGTGCGGCTGTGCCGCGGCAGCGGCCGCTACGGCGCCAGGCCGGTGGCGCCTTCCATGCCGTAGGGGAGGTAGCCACCCCAGAACCCGTGCTCCATCATCCCGAAGCCCACGTCGCCGTTCAGCTCGAACCGGGCCGAATTCTCGACGATCACGTACTGCCCCAGCGGGCCCATCTCCTCGTTGGAGAAGTCCCGCCCCTGCACCACCAACGGCCCCTGGTACATCCCGTGGCGCCAGTCCTCGTCCAGCCCGTAGCCGGTACCGACGCCGAGGTAGCACCGAGCCATCGGCGTGACGACCAGCTCGAGCGGCCCACCCGGCGCGTCGGGGAAGCGGACGGCGCCACGCTCGATCAGGCGCGTGCCCGACGTGACGACGTGCTCGTGCTCGGGACGGCCCAGCCACTCGGTGCCCCGCTCGGGATCGTCCCAGATGCGGACCGCCTCCTCGATGGTGCGGTCGCCGCTCTCGGTCTCGTTGAGCATGTACACCAGCGAGTAGTCGTCGAAGCGAGCGGGGAAGTAGTTCCACATCCCGCCCATCTGGCCCTCGTCGCCCCGGATCCCGGGCGCTTCGGGCTCGCCGACGGGACGGACCCCCCACGACCGATCCCGGGTCCCCATCCATCGATCCGGGGTCACCTCGATCTCTTCGTCTCCGACGCGGACCCGTCCGGTCCAGGCGCCGAGCTGGGCGAACCGGTAGGTGTCGAACACGACCCGCCCGTACATCCGGATGTGGTGACGGGGCTCTTCGTGTGCGATCGACGTGGCGTTCCACTCCAGGTCCAGCTCGAGGCCGTGGTCGGCGCCGTCGCAGCGCACCCGGAGTCGCTGCAAGGGCTCGATGACCTCGATGCTGAGCGGACCGATCGTCGTGTCGGCCCGATCGACCAGTTCGGCCGACGACCGCACCACCCGGTGGAGGTCGCCCCGGCTGATCACGGCGAACGCGTCCTGGACGCCGAGGTTGGGGTACTGCCCGAAGCTCATGACGAGGAACTGTCCGCCGTCGCGATCGAAGGCGTTGAAGTAGTAGCGGTCGTAGAAGTTGCGATCGCTGGTTTGCGTGTGCCGAATCGGCTCGGCGACCTGGTGGACGGGGTAGTCGTCGAACGAGGTGATCACGGGTCGTCTCCTGGAGGCGCGGGCCGGTGGGGCAAGCTCGGTGGCGGCGAGACTAGCCCGGAGATCCGGCCGTCCCACGGGGTCGGCGCCGCCGCTGGATACCGTGGGAGCCCATGGCGACCGGCAGCGACCTCGAGGTGACCGCGGATCTACGCTGCCGCCAGCAGGCGATCGACATGGGGCTCGACCCCGTCGGCACCGCGTAGCCGCTCGGCGGCCTGGTCCTGGTCGAGCGGCCGCTGCCCTGGCCCCGAGACGTCAGCGAAGACCCGGTCCTCGCGCCGGCGGTCGACGCGGGGCGCAGCGGCGAGCACGGACCGATCCGTCCCTTCGCCGTCGTACCCCGGGGCGCAGGGGTCGGCCCCGCCACCACACCGGAGGGTGCGGTCCTGGTGACCTCGTACCGACGCGCCGGGTCGACCCCCGGTCCGTACGAGCACCGCACCTACTGCGTCGACGAACGCCGGGTCGCCGACCTGACCCTGACGCTCGCCGGCGGTGGCGAGCCCGACGAGACGCCGCTGGACGGCGAGACCGAACGCGAGCTGCTCGTCTGCACCCACGGCTCCCGCGACCGGTGCTGCGGCCGGCTGGGCACCATCCTCCAGCGGTCGGCGTCCACGCGCCGGCCCGAGCTCCAGGTCCGCCGGGTCAGTCACACCGGGGGCCACCGCTTCGCCCCCACGGCCCTGCTCCTCCCCTGCGGCACGGCGTGGGGCCATCTCGACGACGACGTCCTCGATGCGATCGTCACCCGGTCGGTTCCCTTCGTCGAGGTCATCGGCCATTTCCGCGGATCGATGGTCGTGCCCAGCCGCGCCGCCCAGGTCGCCGAGGCGGCGGTCGCCGCCCGCGTCGGATGGAGCCTGTTCGACGCACCCCGCCAGGTGGCCGTCCTGGCCGAGCCCGAGCCGGACCGATCAGGACGGTTCGAGGTCCACGTCGCCGGGCGCAGCTGGTTGGTCACGGTCGAGCACAACGGCTTCACCCAGCAGCCGGTGTGCATGAGCGAGCTGGACCAGGCCACCAAGACCGACCCCCGGTTCGCCGTCTCGACCGTCGAGCGCCTCTGACGTGCCGGTCCCCGAGGTTCGCTTCCGCGTCGACTCCGAACGGGTCGCCGCCTGTCTGGCCGATCTCCGGGCCGAGTTGCGGATCCCCACCGGGTTCTCGCCTGCCGTGACGGCCGAGGCCGAGCGGGCCGCCGCCAACGGCCCCACCGACGTCGGGCCCCGCCAGGACCACACCGCGCTCGACCTGGTCACCATCGACCCGCCCGACAGTCTCGATCTCGATCAGGCCTACACCGCCGAGCGGCGCGGGTCCGGCACGCGGATCTGGTACGCCATCGCCGACGTGGCCGCTTTCGTCCCCGCCGGAGGGGCCATCGCCGCCGAGAGCCTCGAGCGCGGGGTCACGCTCTACGCGCCCGACGGCCGGGCCTCCCTCCATCCCGAGGTCCTGTCCGAGGGAACGGCCAGCCTCCTGCCCGACGGCGATCGGCCGGCGCTGCTCTGGCGGATCGACCTGGACAGCGACGGGGTCGCGATCGACGCCGAGGTCCTGCGGGCCACCGTCCGCAGCCGGGCCAAGCTCTCCTACCGCGACGTGCAGCAGGACGTCGACAGCGGCATGGCGGCCACGCCGCTGCAACTGCTGCGGCGGATCGGTCTCAGTCGCCTCGAGGTCGAGGCCGATCGCGGCGGAGTGTCGTTGAACCTGCCGTCGCAGGAGGTCGTGGGCGTCGGGGACGGGTACGAGCTGCGGTACGACGAGACGTTGCCGGTGGAGCGCTGGAACGCCCAGGTCTCCCTCCTCACCGGCATGGCCGCCGCCGAGTTGATGGTGGACGCCGGCGTCGGGCTGCTCCGCACGTTGCCGCCCGCGCCCGACGACGTGCTCCACGATCTCCGGAGCGTGGCCCAGACCCTCGACATCCCCTGGGCCGACGATCAGACCTACGCCGAGGCCGTGCGCGAGCTGGGACCGGATCAGCCGACCCACGCCGCCTTCCTGGCCGTGGCCGTCCGGGCACTCCGTGGGGCCGGCTACGTCGCCTTCGACGGTGAGGTCCCCGATCACCACCTCCACGCCGCCATCGCCGCCCCCTACGCCCATGTCACCGCACCGCTCCGGCGCGTCGTCGATCGCTACGCCGGCGAGATCGCCCTGGCCGCCTGCCTCGGCGTGCGACCGCCCGACTGGGTCATCGTCGCCCTCGATGGGCTGCCGTCGGTGATGGGTCGGGCCCGGAGCCGGGAATCGGCGCTGGAGCGCAACGTGCTCGACCTGACCGAGGCGCTGGTGCTCGAGGCCGAGGTGGGACGTCGCTTCGACGCCGTGCTCACCGTGATCGACCGCGAGGGTCGGGCCACCATCCAGCTGCGACGTCCGGCGGTCATCGCGGCCCTGGACGAACCGGGTCCGGCCGAGCCCGGCGACGAGCTCACCGTCGAGCTCGTCGCCGCCGATCCCGAGGCTCGGCGGGTGACGTTTCGGCCCTGAATCCCGTGCCGCCACCGACGGCTGGGACCCCGGTAGGCTCTCGGGGGTGTCGGGCGGCTCGCGGCATCCGTTCCGCGCGGCCGGTCACGGCGCTGTCTCCCCACCCGGAACCCTCGCCCCATGACCTTCACTCTGCGTGACCAGCATCCTTCACCACTGCGGCGCACCGCCATGGTCGTGCTCGTCGTCGCGCTGATCACCACCGCCTGCGACTTCCTCCCCGAGCCTCCCGGTCAGGAGGACGACCTGCCCCCCGAACGGCCCCGCCTCGGCCCGATCCTGCCGGTCATCACCACCACCGTGCCGCCCCCACCCGAGTCACCGTCGGTGGCGGCGGCGCCCACCACGACGACCGTCTCCGGCCTGAGTGCCGAGGACCTGCGGGTCCGCGACGTCCCACCGCTGGAGGGCCAGCCCCCTCCGGTGTTCATCCGCGACCTCGACGACGGCGGCACCGTGTTGCGGGGTCGGGTCACCGATGCGTCCGGCGGTCCGGTCGGCGGCGCCACCGTCCGGCTCGAGCGGGTCACCATCCACACCGAACAGCGGATGCAAACCTCCACCAATGACGACGGGTACTGGCAGGTCCGCAGCCTGTCCGGCGGCCGCTATCGCATCCGCGCCGGCGCCAACCCGACCTTGCCGCGGCCGAGCCGGGCGCAATCTTCGTGGAGAACGGTGGAACGGCCAATGTGGACCTCTCGGTCGATCAACCGTCCCGCTTCGATCTGCGCCTGGTCGACGTCCCGCCCTCCCCCGATTCGGTGAGGAGTCCCGGTTCACCGTCCGGGTCACGTCGGGTTCGGTCGACGACAACGGGCAGGTCGCCCCGCTCCCCCTCGAAGGGGTCACCATCGGTTTCCCCGACACCGACCGCTGGGTCAACGCCGGGGCCGAGGAGGGCTCGACCGACGCCGACGGCCGGGCCACCTGGACCGCCGAGTGTGCCGCCCTCGGGGCCGAATCGGTGACCGTCACCGCCGAGCGGCCCCGATCGCTCGATCCGGCGCCCGATCCCAACGCCCCGCCCACGTCCACCCCTCCGCCGCCCGCCGTGGTGCGGTTCACGCTCGATCTGCCCGCCTGCGCCGCCGCCCTGCCCACCACCACCTTGACTCCGGGTGACAGCTTCACCGTGCCGTACCCCGGTGCCATCCCCGCCGGACGCTTCCAGCTCACCGACGGGGCGGCCACCTGCGGCTTCACGTACGACGCCTGGTTCGAGGTGGGCTGGCTTCCCAACCGCGGGACCCACGTCGGCACCGGCGAGCTCCAGCTCCCCTGGCCGGCGCGCGATCTCCGTCGCGCCGCCGGGAGCCCGGCGGACTGCACCTACGAGATGGTCGGCTGATGCCGGTCGACGCAAAACTCTCGTGGCGGGAGCGGCGGATCCGCCAGGGCCGCCAGCTGGGCTCGCTCCCCCGCTCCCGCGGGGTCGAGCGCTGGTACGACCGGCTGTGGCTCATCATCCAGTCGTTCGGCAAGTGGGGTATCGCCATCCTCATCGGCCTCGCGGCGGGTGCGGCCGCAGCCTCGGCGGTGGCGGTCTGGACCGTGCTGCACATCGACACCAAGTACCTGCCCGGCGACCTGCCCGAGACCGCCAACCCCACCATCTCGGCCCGCCCCACCAAGATGTACGACGCCAACGGCACGCAGGTCGCCACCTTCCGCGAGTTCGACCTGACCAAACCCATCACCCGCGACGACATCCCCCAGGTGATGAAGGAGGCGGTCGTCGCCGCCGAGGACCGCCGCTTCTTCGACCACCGCGGCGTCGATCTGTTGGGCGTCGCCCGCGCCGGCGCTGGAGAACTACCAGGAGGGTGATGTCGTCCAGGGCGGATCCACCATCACGCAGCAGTACGTCAAGAACGCCTTCACCGAGGGCGACCGCACCTACGAACGCAAGCTCAACGAAGCGCTGATGTCGATGCAGCTCGAGGCCAGGCTCGAGGACGAGCTGGGCCCCACCGTCTACAAGGACGAGATCCTCTTCCTCTACCTCGACACCGCCTACTTCGGCGACGGTCTCTACGGCGTGGGCGCAGCCGCCGAATCGTGGTTCGGCAAGCCGGTGAGCGAGCTCCACCTCAGCGAGGCGGCCCTCATCGCCGGGGTCATCCGCTCCCCCTCGCGCAACGCCCCCCGGACCAATCCCGAGCGGGCCGAGCTCGAGCGCGAACGTGTGCTGCAGCAGATGCTCACCGAGGAGTTCATCAGCCAGGCGCAGTACGAGGAGGCCGTGGATCTCGACGTCCGACTGGTGCGCGACGGTTTCGAGTGGGAGCCCGCCACCTGGGTCCAGTCCCCGCCCAACAACGGGGCCACGGCCTACCCCTACTTCGTCGACTTCGCCCGCCAGTACATCGAGGAGACCTACGGCCCCGAGGCCCTCTACCGCGGCGGGCTCCAGGTCACCCTCACGCTCGATCCCGCCATGCAGCAGCTGGGCATCGACACCGTCACCGATGCCATGTCCGGCACCGAGTCGCCCCTCGAGATGTCGTTGGCGTCGGTCGATCC
Organism: uncultured Acidimicrobiales bacterium; assembly: GCA_963793475.1. Taxonomy (GTDB): domain Bacteria; phylum Actinomycetota; class Acidimicrobiia; order Acidimicrobiales; family CAWCAL01; genus CAWCAL01. Next base: position 282,127 of record CAWCAL010000005.1, on the reverse strand, counting down.
CCGCACCGGGCACGTCCGCGCCCTGGTCGGCGGTCGTGACTTCAACGTCAGCCAGGTCAACCTGGCCACGGGCGGCACCACCGGCTTCCAGCCCGGTTCGTCGTTCAAGCCCTACACCCTGGCCGGGCGTTCGAGCGCGGACTCGCCCGACACCATCTACCCGTCCCCCAGCAGCTGCACGGTGCCCGGCTGCACCGGCAGCCAGTGCTCGGTCCCAGGGCGGCAACGGCGCCGGTCGCATCCCCCTGCGATAGGCCACGGCGCGGTCGATCAACACCGTGTTCGCCCAGCTCGTCCTCGACGTCGGTCCCGACAAGCCGCCGAATGGCCCGCCGGCTGGGGCTCAACAGCATGGACACCAGCGGCGAGACCTACTACGGCGTCAGCATCACGCTGGGCGCCACGAGGCCTGCCCGCTCGACATGGCCTCGGGGTTCGCCACGTTCGCCGGCCTGGGTCTGCACGACCCCGACGCCGGCTCCTCAGATCACGGACGGGACGGCAACACGATGAGGACAACACCGCCCCTGCGGGGAGCGGGTGCTCACGCCGCCATCGCCGACACGGTCACCGACGTCCTGGTCGGGGTCATCGCCGGCGGCACGGTCAAGCGGGCCAACATCGGTCGTCCTGTGGCCGGCAAGACCGGTACCGCCCAGCGCAACGTCGCGGCCTGGTTCGTCGGCTACACCCCCCAGCTCTCCACTGCGGTCTGGGTCGGGCACTCCGACGGGGCGCGCACCGTCCGCCTGCGGTCCTGGGGTGCGGTCGAGGGTGGCGAGCTCCCGGCCCGCACGTGGGGCCGCTTCATGAGCGCCGCCCTCGAGGACGAGCCCGAGCTCGAGTTCCCCGAGCCGGGTCCGCTCCCACCCCCGATCACCGAGTTCACCGAGAAGACCGTCAGCTCGTCGGGCGTCGCCACGCGCGGCATCGGCGTGCGCGGACGGCGGTATCCCGGCGCCATCGGCAACGGCTGCGACGGCCCCTGCGTGGCCGATCTGCCCGACGGGAACCGGACGAACACCACGGCCCTGCCGCCCCGGTTGTTCCCCACCACCACGATCGACCCCGGCGCCACGCCCACCACGATCGACCCGTCCGCCACCACCACACCCTCCCCCTCCAGTACCACCGAGCCGGCCCCGTCCAGCACGGTGGCCCCCAGCACGACCAGTACCCCCTGATCGCGAGCCCGAGAGATCACCATGCCCAAGACGCCACCCGACACGGACAGCGAGCCCCGCATCGATGACGATCTGCTGTCGTTCGACGAGGACTTCGACGTCGCGCCCCCGAGCCGCCGCGCCGTCCGGCCCGCTCGTCCGACCCGCTCCCCGGCGACGAGGACACCAGCGGCGCCGCACCCGACCGCGACCACCTCGTCGGTGACCACTTCATCGGCGAGAGCGGTCCCGACGAGGACGGTCCCGACGACGACGAACGCGACGACGGGCCCGGCGACGCTGCCGTGGCGGCCGGGGTCGGCGGCGCGGTGGGCGTCGGGCGCGGTGGGCCTCACCGACCGGTGGCGATCGTGGCGCGTCGACGGCTACCTCAAGCGCCAGGAACGCCAGCGGGTCCGCGACGAGAAGTGGTCCCGCCGGTACCGCAAGCGCCGGCACCGCATCCTGCCTCGCACCGTCATCGGCACGGTGCTCCTGCTGGTCGCACTGGCGGTCGGTGCCGCCTTCGCCGGCACGGTCCTCTACACCTGGTACGACTTCCGGCTGAAGGAGACCCAGGAATCGGTCGAGCAGTTCACGACCGAGTTCGAGAGTCGGTTCCAGGAGGCGAGCGCCCAGATCACCCGCCAGCGCGAGGAGGCCGAGGCCTCCATCGAAGAGCGGCTGGTGCCGTTGCGCGAGCTGACCGAGGAATCCACGTCGACCACCGAGCTCGCCGCGGACATCGCCCCGTCGGTGTTCTTCGTGCGCACGCTCGACGAGGACGGCCGTTCGTCGGCAGGGTCGGCGTTCGTGGTCGGATCCGACAGCAACCAGAGCTACCTCATCACGTCGTACGCCGTCGTACAGGCCTCCACCCGCGAGCCCGGCCCCGGTATCACGCTCACCGCCTCCGATCGCGAGATCGAGGCCACCCTGTGGCAGTGGGACGAGGGCACCGACATGGCGGTCCTGACCGTCGATGATGCCGATCTGCCCGTCCTCCCGTGGGCATCGCAGGAGCTGGCCCGCAACCCGATCGGCACCCGCATCTACGCCGGTGGCGGCCTCGGCTCACAGGGTGCATCGGTGAGCCCCGGACTGGTCATCGACGTTTCCGCCGTGGGACTCCAGCACACCGCCGCGGTCGGCACCGCCTACCGGGGTGGACCGGTCCTGACCGGCAGTGGCGAGGTGCTCGGCATGGTCAGCACCGACTACGCACCGCTCAACTTCGATCCCGGCGGCCTCACCTTCGCTCCCAACATCGTCGCCGCCTGCGACGGGCTGCTGGACTGCAGTGGTCGCATCCCGACCCTGGAGGACAACCCGGAGGAGAGCACCGAGGGCGAGGGCGAGGGTGACGGCGAGGTGCCGGCCGAGGAGACCGACACCGAGGGCTGAGGCCCGCGCTCAGGGGTAGAAGCGGGAGACGGTGTCGACCACGCAGGCCGGTCGATCGGAGCCCTCGACCTCCACGGTGACGCGCACCGTCGCCTGCACGCCGTCGCCGTCACCACCGGGGGGACCGGGAATCGGATCGGCGGCGACCACCTCGGCCCGGGCCCGCAACCGGCTCCCGACGCGCACCGGGGAGGGGAAGCGCACCTTGTCGACGCCGTAGTTGACCCCCATCGAGCTGTTGTCCACCCGCATCAGCTGGGGAAGGAAGCTGTTGACCAGCGACAGGGTGAGATAGCCGTGGGCGATCGGCGCGCCGAAGGGACCGGCGCCGGCCCGCTCGGGGTCGACGTGGATCCACTGGTGATCTCCCGTGGCGTCGGCAAATAGATCGATGCGGTCCTGCTCGATCGTCATCCAGTCGGTCGGACCGATCTGCCGGCCGACCCAGTCGGTCAGCGCGGCAGGGCTCTCGATCACGGTGGTCATCGTGCTCGTTCTCCTCAGGGGTGGCGGGGGGGAACAGCCAGTTCTCCGGGCTGCGACGTTACGCTGCGCGGCGATGACCTGGCAGACCGGAGCGAGGGTGAACGGGAGAGGAGAGGGATGGACACCCTGACCGTGTCCGACCTCGCCCGCGTGACCACCACGTTCGATGGTGCCGTGGACGCCACCCGTGGGATCGATCGGATCTGCTCCTCCAGCGACTGGGTCGTGCCGTCCTACCTGTCCTGGGGGCGCGACGCCGACCCCCTCATCCTCCGCTCGGACGACGGCTGGGCCACCCTGTGCGAACGGCGCGACGTCGACGGGGTCCGCTACCTCTGCCCGCCCGAGGCCGCATGGGGCTTCGGCTCGCCGATCGCCACGGACGACGCGGCAACCTTCGGTCCCCAGCTGCTGGGCGCGCTCGAGCGGGTGCCCGGATGGCGGGTGACGCTTCTCACCGGCCTGGTGCCCGACAGTCCGTTGGAGAACGAACTGCGCCGGACCATCGGCGAACGGCACCGGCTACGGAACGGCCCGGTGATGACCCGCTGCCGGGCCCGGCTCGACGACGGGGCGACGGCGCTGCTGGAGCGAAAGCCGGCGAAGTGGCAGCGCGACCTGCGACGAGCCCACCGTCGGGCCGAGGAGCACGGCTTCGAGGTCGTGACCGCCGAGGGTGACCTGGCCGCCGGCTTCGAGCGGGTCATGGACGTCGAACGCCGGAGCTGGAAGGGCCGGTCGGGTTCGGGCCTGATCGAACCCGATCTCCGGCGCTTCTACTGGAAGCTGTCCCAGCGGGTCGGGCCGCTCGGCCGCCTGCGGCTGCTGTTCGCTCGCGCCGACGACCGGGACGTCGGCTACATCCTGGGCCACGTCCGCCACACCACCTACCGGGGACTCCAGATCAGCTACGACGACGCCTACCGGGCGCTGTCGGTGGGGACACTGCTGCAGGCGTTCCAGATCGAGCAGCTGGCCGGCGAGGGCATCCGCATCTACGACCTGGGGATGGAGATGGCCTACAAGCGCCGCTGGACCGACGAGACCCTGGACACCCGCACCACGGTGATCATCCGTCGCTAGGACGGGCGGCCCACCAGGCGTCGAGCCGCGCGACGGCGGCGTCGCGATCGGGGGTCCGTCCCGCCCGCTTCTCGTCCAGCAGGTACCGGACGGCCTCACCGACCTCACGGCCCGGGGGAATGCCCAGGTGACGCATCACGTCGTCACCGTCCAGCAGCGGTCGCTCGGCGGCCCGCCGGTCGGCCTCGGCCAGGGCCTTGATCCGTTCCTCCATCTGGTCGATGGCGGCGTGGAGCGCCGCCACCTTGGCCCGGTTGCGGGTGGTGCAGTCGCTGCGCACCAGCGCGTTCAGGTCCCCCAGCAGGTGGCCTGCATCGCGGGCGTAGCGGCGCACGGCGCTGTCGGACCAGCCGTCGGTGTAACCCTTGAACCGACCCGACAGGCGCACCAGCTCGGTCACGTCGTCCACCATCTGCCGGTCGTAGTCGAGCGCACGCAGCCGCTTGCGGGTCATCTTCGAGCCCACCACCTCGTGATGGCGGAAGGTGACGCCGTCGGGGCCGAATCGGCGGGTGGCCGGCTTTCCGACATCGTGGAACAGCGCGGCCAGGCGGACGCGCAGGCGAGCCGGCGACTGGGCCGTGACGGCGATCGTGTGCGAGAGCACGTCCTTGTGGCGGTGGATCGGGTCCTGCTCGAGCGCCAGCGCGGGCAGCTCGGGCACGATCTGGTCGGCCCGACCGGAGTCGACCAGCGCCCAGAGCCCGTCGGTGGGGTCCTCGGCCAGCAGCACGTGGTCGAGCTCGTCTCGGACGTCTTCGGATGCAGCCATGGAATCGGGGGGTAGCGGGCAGGATCTGCTGTGATGGTAGGGCGACGAACCCACCGGAGGTCACCCCAAATGAGCGATCCCCCCGCCCGGCAGGCATCCCAGGCGTCGATGGCGGCGGTCGAGGCCGGCGACCGGGCGGCCTGGCTGGCCCTGTTCGCTCCCGATGCGGTGATCGAGGACCCGATCGGCGTGTCCGTCCTGGACCCCACCGGCCAGGGTCACTGCGGCGCCGAGGCGATCGCAGCGTTCTGGGACACCACGATCGCGTCGGGGACGATCCGGTTCGACATCCGCGAGTCCTACGCGGCGGGTGACGAGGTGGCCAACGTCGGCACCATCACCACCACGTTCCCCGACGGGAACGCCGTGGCCGTCGACGGCGTGTACACCTACCGCGTCGGCGACGACGGCCTCATCCGCGCCTTGCGCGCCTACTGGAGCGCGGACAGCATGCGCACGGTAAAATCTCGGCCTCGGGAAGGTCGCTGAGCAGCCCTAGGCAGGCCGAGATTCCGACGGGAGGTCGCGGAAGGGGACGTCGCGGTCGGCGCGGGGTTCGCGGGGCAGGCCCAGGACCCGCTCGCCGATGACGTTGCGCTGGACCTGGTCGGTGCCGCCCCCCAGGCGTGAGGCCCACTGGTAGAGGAAGGCCCCCTGCCAGCGACCGCGCTCGAAGCCGTCGTCCTGCCACAACATGCCGTGGGAGCTGGACAGCTCCTGGTAGAGCTCGGCGTTGGCCGCCACGTGGTTGGAACCCATCAGTTTCAGCACCGACGCCTCGGGTCCGGGCATCCGACCCCGCTCGATCGCGGTCTGGGCCCTCCAGGCGAGCCACTGCTGGATCTGGAATCGGGCGTACGCGGCCGCCAGGTGCTGGCGGACGACGGGATCGCCGCGACGATCGAACCGCTCGGCCAGGCGCAGCACATCGTCGAACCGCACCATCCCGGCCCCCCCGATGGCGGTGCGCTCGGCCAGCAGGGTGGTCATCGCCACCCCCCACCCCCGGTGGACCTCGCCCAGGACCTGCGAGTCGGGCAGCCGCACGTCGGTCAGGAAGACCTCGTTGAAGTGGGCGGCACCGTCGATCTGGCGTAGGGGGCGCACGTCGACACCCGGCGTGTCCATGGGGACGAGGAAGTAGGTGATGCCCTCGTGTTTCGGCACGTCCCAATCGGTCCGGGCCAGCAGCAGCCCGTAGTCGGCGTGGTGGGCGGACGTGGTCCACACCTTCTGACCGTTGATCACCCATTCGTCCCCGTCGCGCTCGGCCCGGGTGCGCAGCGCAGCCAGATCGGACCCGGCCGAGGGCTCCGAGAAGAGCTGACACCAGATCTGCTCGCCTCGCAGCGTGGGCTCCAGGTGCCGGCGCCGCTGCCCCTCCGACCCGTGCTGCTGGATGGTCGGGCCCGCCATGTCGATGGCCACCATGAACAGTCCGGCCGGCGTCTCGTAGCGTGCCTCCTCCTCGGAGAAGATCCGGGCCTGGTTGGCCGAGCGACCCCGACCGCCCGACTCGGGGGGCCAGGCGATGCCGGCCCATCCCGCCCCATGTTTGGTCTCCTGCCAGCGTCGCGACTGCTCGACCAGGAAATCGTCCTCACCCCGGGTGCGGGGCCGGTGCTCCGACCACGACGGCTCGCCCTCCTGGCGACGGGGGGCGTGCTCGGCCAGCCAGGCCCGCGCTTCGAGGCGGAACGCCAGATCGTCGGGGTGCTCTTCGAAGTCCATCGTGGGCGTCGAGCGTACGAACCGCCGGCGTGATCGCCGAAATCAGGACCCCCGGTCGCCTTCTTCAAGCGGCGCCGGGGTGGGGGGTGTCCCCGGCGCAGCCGCAGCCGAGCATAGATGGATCGGCCCGGATCGGCCCGCTGGAATGGTGAGCGGTAGGGTCGCACCCATGACCGCCACCGCCATCGAGGCCCTCCGAGCGGAACGCGAACTGGTGATCGACCTCGGTCGCAGCCTGTCCGCGGACGAGTGGTCGGCCCCCAGCGTGTGCCAGGGCTGGTCGGTGCAGGACGTCGTCGCCCACATGGCCTCGATCTTCCATCCCAGCCCGATCGTCATGGCCAAGGCCGCCAAGGAGTACGACGACAGCGAGCGGGTCAACGACGTGCTCGTCGAGCGACGGCGGGGGTGGACGTCACAGCGCCAACTCGACGAGTACGAGACCTGGAGCCGGCGGGCCATTCCCATGCTCGGCATGGGCCAGCGGGCGCCGCTCCGCAACGTCGGGTTCAACATGGGCGACCTCGGCACCCACCCGATGCACCTCCTGGCCGACGCCGCGGTGTTCGATCACTACACCCACCTGCGGTTCGATCTCCTGGCGCCCAACGGGCCGCTCGACCGGCCCGCGCTCCCCCAGGATCAGCTCCGCCTGGCCCCCACCGTGGCCTGGACGCTGGCGCTGATCGCACCGATGAATCAGCAGACCCTGGCCTGGATCGACGAGCCGATCCGGCTCGAGCTCACCGGTCCCGGCGCCACCATCACGACCGTCACCCGGACCGACGGGAGGGTCGCCACCGACGACCGTTCCCCTCGCAGCGAGGCCGCCGCCACCGTCCGGTCGCCCGTCAGCGACTGGGTCCAGTGGGCGACGGGGCGGAAGAAGTGGGACGCATGCCGGGTCGAACTGGACGGCGAGGCCGAACTGGGCCAGCGTCTCTGCGAGACCCTGCACGTCGTCTGACCGGTCAGGAGCGTTCGTGCCCGATCTTCCCGATCACCCCAATCTTCCCACGGTCGTCGCCGACGGCGTCGCGACCGTCACGATCGACCGTCCCGACGCCCGGAACTCGCTCACCCCCGAGATGATCGACGCCCTGTTCGTCGCGCTGCCGGCGCTGGACCGGGACCCCGACGTGTCGGTGATCGTGCTCACGGCGGTCGATCCCGTGTTCTGCGCCGGGCTCGATCTCCACGCGCTCGGCAGCGGCGCCATCGACATCGCCGCCAGCACCGAGGCCGGCAACCGGTGGCCTGTGCGGCGGACGCCGATGATCGGCGCCATCAACGGCGCCGCCATCACCGGCGGGCTCGAACTCGCCCTGCAGTGCGACTTCCTGGTGGCCAGCGAACGGGCCGCGTTCGGTGACACCCACACTCGCGTCGGCATCCTGCCGTGGTGGGGACTCTCGCACCTGCTGCCTCGGGCGGTCGGGTTCCGCACCGCCCGGATGATGAGCACGACCGGCAACTTCCTCGACGTGCCCGACGCGCTCCGCGCCGGCCTGGTGGCCGAGGTGGTCGAGCACGACCGCCTGCTGGAGCGGGCCCACGAGCTGGCCGGCGACATCCGGTCGAACGATCCGGCCGGGGTCGGCGCCATGCTCGACCTGTATCAGGCCGTCGAGGCCGCCGATCCCTCAGACTGGCGCGCCGTCGAACGCGAGAAGGGCATGGCCTGGCAGTCCGAGGGCTTCGACCACACCGAGATCTCCCGTCGCCTCGACGCCATCATGGCGCGGGGCCGGGCCCAGAAGGAGCAACGATGAACCCCACCCTCGATCAGTTCCTCGTCACCGACAAGGTGGCCATCGTGACCGGAGCCGGCCGCGGCATCGGGGCGGCGTCGGCCGTCGCCGCGGCCGACGCCGGTGCCGACGTCGTCCTCTCGGCCCGGACCGCGGACCAGCTCGAGGTCGTGGCCGAGCAGCGTCCGCGGCCGCCGGTCGGCGCGCCGTCGTCGTGCCGGCCGATCTCTCCGACCTCGATCGGCTCGACGATCTCGTCGGCCGGCCGCCACCGGCGAGCTCGGGCGCCTCGACATCGTCGTCAACAACGTGGGCGGGGCGATGCCCCAACCGTTCCTCGACACGTCCGATGCCGACCTGGAGCAGGCCTTCCACTTCAACGTCACGACGGCCTTCTCCCTCACCCGTCGCGCCGCCGGCGACCTTGCCCTCAACCAGGGTTCGGTCATCAACATCGCCAGCCTGATCGGTCGGGTGCGCGACCGCGGCTACGCCGCCTACGGCACGGCCAAGGCGGCCATGCTCCACCTGACCCGCCTGCTGGCCGCCGATCTGGCCCCGCGGGTCCGGGTGAACGCCATCGGGGTGGGATCGACGGCCACGTCGGCGCTGGAGATCGTCATGCAGGACGATGCGCTCCGCACCGAGATGGAGACGAAGACCCCGCTGAAGCGCCTGGGAACACCCGAGGACATCGCCCTCGGCGTGCTCTACCTGGCCTCGCCCGCGGGGCGTTCATGACCGGCAAGGTGCTGGAGCTGGACGGCGGCCTCGAAGCGAGCAACCTCGACCTCAATATCCCCGACATCAGCTGATTCCGCTGGATTTGGGGAGCGTGAGCCACACGAGATGTGGCAGAGACTCCCCAGATCCGGCCGGGTCAGCCGGGTTCGACCAGGTGGACCGGGTCGCCGATCACGTCGATGGTCCAGGTCGTGCGGTCGGTGACCGTGCCCGACCCGAAGTCGTACCGGATCGACCACCAGCCCGCGTCGTTTGCCGGGTAATCGACCGGGAATGTCGAGGTTGACCTCGACCAGGCGATCGTTGAACTTGCAGGTTCCCGATCGGGTCCCGGCCGGCCCGGGCTGGGGTTGCGGTGACGATGGCCCGCACCCGGACACGTCCAGCTCGTAGGCGCCGGTCCAGTTGGGGAAGATCGTGTCGGGCCCGTTGGCCTCGCGCCAGGCGAACGGCCACTTCTGGTCCGGCGCCCGGTCCGGGCTGTGGAACGAGATCTCGTCGCCGCCCTCGTCCGAGTCCCACAGGCGTGATGCGCACCGAGCGACCGGCGTAGTCGACGGGGATCTGGGCGAACTTGAAGTAGGCCACGAACCTTCGGCCGCCGCCAGGATCGACAGCGCCGAAGAACCGGACACCTTCGGACACAGCTCCTGGCCGATCATGCGCGAGTCGCACCGATCGTTGTACTGCGACCCCCAGGGAGGCCCGTAGGTGGCCCGGAGGGCGAAGGCGTTCACGCCGAAGCTGTCCGGGTTGGTGCTGTCGGTCCAGACCTTCAGCGTGTAGTCACCGGCCGGGGCACCGGTCCCGAGCTGGAACAGGTTGTCCCACTCGTTGAAGAGGGATTCCTGACTGGCGAAGTCGCTGAGGTAGTCGGCCGGGTAGGGCCAGCTGTAGTCGTGTCGCTCCCGCCGGTGTACGAGACCGGGGCGCCGACCGGCAGGTCGTCGGAGGTGTCGAACGGGGTGCCCGCCGTGTCGGGGTACAGCAGCTGGAAGTTGGTCGTGATGATGCCGGTCTTGGTGTTGGTGTTGTAGGAGAGCCGGTCGATCGGGCGGTTCTGCCAGGCGTTCTTGCTCTCCCTTCCGACTCTGCCACCACTCGGCCTCGGTGGGACCCGAGGGCCAGCTCGACCAGTGCGGTGCGCCCGTGGCGTACCGGCCCAGGTTGCAGCCCACCGATGACTCGCACGGCCGGTCGTGGGGCCAGTAGTTGGGATCGAAGGCGTCGACGTGGAGGTTGGCGGTCCGCCCGTCGGGCACCGACACCGTGTACTCGTGGAAGCCGGCGTAGCGCGGGTTCTCCTCGGCCGGCGGCGACGAGCAGGCGAAGGATTCGCCGTTGCCGTCGAAGGCCGAGACCAGCGAGTCGCCGTCCTCCGCCGCGGTGCAGAACCCGTTGACGGCCAGCCAGAAGCCCTGCTCCCGCACGTAGTCAGGGGGCTGAGGGCCGGGGAAGTCGGGGCGCAGGATCCCTGATCCCAGGTGGTTGTCGGGGCTCCCCATCTGAAGCGGCTTGGCGAACTCGGCCTCGCTGGTGCGATCGATCGAGATGCTGTCGTGGATCAATCGGGCCAGGAACGTCTCGACGCCGGCGTCCTGGATGGTGACCCGGAGCCGGCGCGAACTGGAACCCTCTTCGATGGTGACCGAGATGTCGCCGCCGTGGACGATGCCGTTGCGGCTCAGGACTTCCTCCGCTGCGGTGGTGGCGTCGGCCAGGTTGCCCGGCATGTGGACGACACCGGCCAGTGCGGCGGCGTCGGCGGCGCTCCAGCTCGTTGCTGCGCACGTAGAACGCTCCGACGTCCACCGCCAGCGGTGCCCACCAGCAGCAGGGCGATCATCGAGATGACGGCCCAGATGAGGATGTAGCCGCCCTCGGGGTCGAGCTCTTCGTCGAGTTCGGGATCCAGCTCCGGTCGAGCGGCGTCGTTGCGACGGCCGGGGATACAGCTGTGATGGTCATGGTCGCTAGTCCGCCTTGGGCTCGATGCGATAGACGACGGTCTCACTGATGGTGGCCGTCATCGGTGAAGGCCCCGATCGCGAAGGTGTGCGTGGCCCGGATGTGGATGCCCAGGAGGTCGGTGCCGGCCGAGTTGCTGATCGAGCGCTCGGATTCGGGCCACCCGTTCCGCTCGGTACTCGCCACCCACTCGGCCTGGGTCCAGCCCAGCGCCGACCCCGGGTACGAGTTGCAGACCGGGTACACGCTGTCGATCAGGCAGGCGGCCGGCGGTTCGTCGCTGTAGGTCGTGGCCTTGAACACGACGATGCGGTCGGGTTCGACGCCGAGGCCGGTCAGGCGGTCGTCCAGGATGCGAAGGACGTCGTAGTCGACGAATCCGTCGGCATCGGCCGAGACACCGGTCCGCGCCACGGCCCGCGCCGCGTTCCCGGCGGTGAGATTGTCCCGGAAGAACAGCCCGAAGTCGATCATGGCGAAGACCAGCATCAGCACGACCGGCGTGATGATCATCGCCTCGAGCAGCGCCGCACCCCGTTGGGTCTCAGTCCGGTCGGTTCGGCCACCACGCCGCCGGAGGCGGGTCACGAGTTGGTACCGGTCGTCGGCGGGGTCGGCCAGGTGGTGCTCGTGGTGGGCGGAGGAATGGTGGTGGTCGTGGGCGGAGGGATCGTCGTGGGCGGCGGCGTCGTCGTGGTCGTCGGGGCCGGCGGCACGTACAACGTGGTCGTCGTCGTGGACGAGGTGGTCGGGGGCGGAATCGTCGAGGTCGTGGTGGTGGTCGGGCCGGGGATGGTGGTCGTCGTCGTGGTCGTCGTCGTGGTCGTCGTGGTGGAGGTCGTCACACTCGGCGGTGGGGGGATCTCGGCGCTGGCGCCGGCCACGCCGGTCGGGTCGATCAACATCACGACGGTGTCCGACACGGACCGGCCATCACCGAAGATGCCGATGGTGAAGTCGTGGTTGGTCACGACGTGCACACCGAGGTAGTCGGCGTCGCCGAACGCGCCGGCCCGCCGGTCGGCGGGCAGCCAACCCGGCTCCTGGACGAAGGTCGTCATGGCCTCCGGTCCGTAGGTGTTGCAGTGCTTGGACGCGTCGGTCCCGCCGAAGCACTCGGACGGCACGTCGCCGTCCGAGTCGTCGGCGCGATAGATGATGATCTGCTCGATCGAGTTGGGCTTGAGCTTGGCGTCGGCGCTGGCGATGGCCTCCAGCACCTGCTGGTCGGCGTCGGCCGAGTTGCCGGCCCGGACGCCGGCCCGGGTGCCGGCCGTCGTGGCGCTGGCCAGGGTGAGGTTGTGGTCCACCAGGAAGCCGAGATCGACCACGCCCATCGAGATGAGGAGCACCACGGGCATGATGAGTGCCGCTTCGACGATGACCGCGCCGCGCTGACCTCGTCGACGCCGTCGCTCTGAGATTCTCCCACGCATAGTGCTCTTAACGCTACGGACGGTGAGGAGTAGCCTCAATGGGCCACACGGCTCACCGGTCTGGGTGAGCCACCACCCGCCTCCTGGCCCTCACTTCGGCAGGATCGGGGCGCACTTGAGCCCGGACGGGCCGCCGGGGCGCCGGTCGCAGGGAGGGTACGAGACCGAGAAGGGCCCGACCGGAGTCAGCCGGAGAGCTCGGATCGCCCGTCGGTGGTCCACCAGCTGGCCGTCAACCGCAACCCGCTGACGTCACCCCGGGGCAGGACCTCTTCGTAGAGCCGCTTGTAGCCGGTGTGCGCGATGCGCCACTCCCCTCCGTCGTCGCGGCGATACCGGTCGGTGTAGAAGGCGGCGCCGCTGATGGTGAGGTCGAACCCGGTGTCGATCACGACGTCCTGCAGCGCCCAGACCCCGGTGGCGGTGCCGTCCCCGGCCACATCGATCTCGGGATGGTGGCACTGGTGACTGGAGTGGAAGGTGTCGGCGCCCATGGCCTCGCGCAGGAACGCCATGATGTGATCCCGACCCTCGAAGGGGTAGGCACCGCCCCCGTAGGAGGCGGTGGCGTCCTCGGTGAAGCACTGCTCGAGGTCGTCCCAGTCCTTTTGGTCGAGGCACCGGAGGTAGCGGTACTTCAGCCGCTTGATCTGCTCGATCTCGACGAGATCCTGCAACTCCATGGCGTTCCCTCCGGCGACTCGGGCGAGCGATAGGTTGACGCTATCCGACCCGACGATCCGAAGGCCGAGCGATGAATGAGGCGGACGACGCGACCGACTCCGGCGCTCCGCCGGTCTTGTACGCGATGGACGGTCATGTCGTGACCATCACCTACAACCGGCCCGATGCGCTCAACGCCGTCAACGGAGCGCTGCGCGAGGCGCTCAACGCAGCGTGGAACCGCTTCTACGACGACCCCGAGGCCTGGGTGGCCATCCTGACCGGGGCGGGCACCAAGGCCTTCTGCGCCGGAGCCGACCTGAAGGACGGGGCCGGCGCGGTCGGGACGTGGCCGGGCACGTTCTGGGAGATCCCCACCATCAACTCGTTCGAGAGTGGGCAGGAGATCTGGAAGCCCACGATCGCCGCCGTGAACGGCCACTGCATCGGCTACGGGCTGACGGCGGTGGCCGCGTGCGACTTCGTGATCGCGGCCGACCACGCCCGCTTCGCCTACCCCGAGGTGAAGCTGGGCATCCCCACCATCGTCGGCGCCCTCCGACTGCCCGGCAAGCTGCGGTGGGACCACGCCATGGAGCTGCTGCTGACCGGCGATCCGGTCGGTGCGGAGCGGGCCGCCGAGATGGGACTGGTCTGGCGGGTCGTGCCCGGCGAGCAGCTCACCGACGAGGCCATGACCCTGGCCCGGCGCCTGTGCCAGGGCGGACCGCTGGCGGTACGGGCCACCAAGGAGATGGCGGCCCGCGGCGCCCAGCTGCCCTGGAGCGACGCGGTGCGCATGGGCGAGACCATGCGCCGGGTGGTGGCCGCCACCGACGATGCGTCCGAGGGCCTCACCGCCGCCGCCGAGCGACGCCGCCCCGACTGGACCGGCACCTGACCGCCCCTCCCGGCGGAACCGTCCGAAACTTGGGCATCTGGTCCCACCGTGGCGGGCTGGTTGCCCAAGTTTCGGGACCGGTGGGCGGGTCGCGACGGGGGCAGTCAGCCGATCGTGGCGGTGCCGGCGGCGGGATCGACGGTGACCCGGCCGCCCTCGAAGTCACGGGCCCACGCACCGCCGGCGCGGGAGCGGGGACCGAGCGGTCGGCCGAGCGCACGATCGAACTCGTCACTCCACCAGACGTCGGCGTACGCGGTGTGGTGATCGGCGTACCGGAACGACACCGTCGGACCGGCCACCAGCAGGTAGGAGGCGAAGGCGTAGCGGCGGGCCGCCGCGTCGTCCCGGGCGCCCTGCGCCACCAGCAGGCTGTGATCGCCCCGGGCCGTCCGGTGCTCGACGGCCGCAAGATCGCGCTCCCACGACGAGTCGGTGCGGGGCCGGCCGTCCCAGTCGGTGCCGAAGCTCTCGTCCATCGTGCCCTCGAGGTGGGGGGTGAGCCGCTCGATCTCGGCGGCGGAGTTCTCGCCCTCGATGACGTTGGCCCAGACCGGACGGCCGGCGGCGCGGAACGCGGCGTGGATGGCGGCGACGTGACCGACCATGGCGTCCTGCCATGCGGCGTCGGTCGGCTGCGCGGCGGGAATCTGTCCCTCGCGGCGGCGCTTGTCGAGGCTCATCTCGACGTTGTCGAGGAAGAGGCCGTCCCAGCCGGCGCCGACGTTGTACGCCAGGACCCGCTCGACCAGATAGTCGGTCCAGCCCCGGTGTGACGGGTCCATCGTGTAGATGGTGCGTCCTTCATCGATGGTCCTGACCAGCGGCCGGCCCGCCCCGTCCCGGGCGAACCACTCGGGGTGCCGGGCCAGGAGCGTGGCCGCGTCGCCGGTGTTCCAGGCCACCTGGTTGCGCCAGGGTTGGGCCGTTCCGGCGTCCTGGATCTCGTTGGCCAGGACGTACTGGAGGACCTGCAGCGACGGGTTGGCGGCCTTGAGCTGGTCGCGGAACGCCTCGTCGTTGCGGGTGAGGACCACGACGTCGAACCGAGCGGCCAGCTCCGCCGCCGACGCGTTGGCGGGGGGCTTGTAGAACCAGGCGAAGCGTGCACTGGTACCGGTCACCGCCGGCACCGGGGCCGCGGGCAGGATCGGAGCCGACGGCGCCTCAGCGTCGGATGCGGCCCTCGTGGCGGGCACCGCGACGTCGGGCCGGACGGTCGTGGCGGGCACCGCGGTCGGGGCGGGCGCCTCGGCGACGTCGTGGTCGACGACCACGGGTCGCGACGCCGGCTCGTCCGAGGACGCGGCGCCGGGCGCGAGGAGCGCAGTGGTGCCGGTGGCCATCACCGCAACAGCCGCTGCAATCGCAGCGGGCACTCGAACCTTCGCCATGTCGTCCCTCGTACCGAATCCCTTCCGGGATCGGCGGAACCGGGCACGGTCTTGAGCGGGCGGCGCCGAATCGAGCCCGACGACCCATGCGGCCATCGGTGGTTCCACCCACCGGCGCGGGTCATCCGAACGTGATCGAGGACGTGCCCTGCTGGGGGTCGACCACGACCGAGCCGTGCTCGAAGTCGCGGCGCCACCCCACGCCCTGGCGGTAGCGGGATCCGGTGGGATTCCCGAGCGCCCGGTCGTACGCGTCGTACCACCAGCGCTGGTGGTACGCGCTGTGGTGGGCGTAGCGGAAGGACACGGTGGGCCCGGCGACCAGGAGATACGAGGCGTAGGCGTACTGGAAGGCGTTGCCGTCGTTTCGTGATCCCTGGGCCACGAGAAGGGAGTGGTCGCCGATGGCCGTCAGCCGTTCGGCTCGGCCGATCTCCTTCTCCCATGCCGAGCCCAGCCGGGGGCGTCCGTGCCAGTCGGTGCCGAACGACTCGGCCATCATCCCGTCGAGCTGACCGGCGTAGCGGTCGAGCACGGCCTGACCTCCACTCCATTCGATCCCGTTGCCCCAGACCGTCTTGCCGTGCGCGCTCAGCACCGAGCGCACGTGGGAGAGGAACCCGACCATGGCGTTCTGCCAGGCCTGGTCGGTGGGGTGGGCGGCGGGTACCAGTCCCTCGCGCTGGCGTTTGGTCAGCGACAGCTCGACGTTGTCGAGGAAGACGCCGTCCCAGCCGTGCGCGTTGTTGTACGCCACGAGGCGCTGCGCGAACCAGTGGCGCCATCCGGGCGCGGCCGGATCCATGTAGGAGACGTGCTGGCTGCCGAACCACCTGGTCTGGCGGCCACCGTCGGGGTTGCGCAGGAACCAGTCGGGATGATCGCGAAGGAGGGCCGAGAAGTCACCGGCGTTCCAGGCGACCTGGTTGCTCTGCGGTGAGCCCCCGCCCGGATCCTCGATCTCGGTCGACAGCACGTACTGGAGTACCCGCACCGACGGGTCGGCCGCCTTGAGCTGGTCCCGGAAGGATTCGTCGTTCCTGGTCAGGACGAAGACGTCGTAGTCGCGCACCAACGAGGCGGCGTCGATGCCGGGGGGTGGCTTGTAGAACCACGCGACCCGCGCCGGCGAGGTTGCGTTGGAGGGCGGGGCGGGTGGTGGAGGAGGAGGCGGCGGGGGCGCCGGTGCCGGTGCCGCCGTGGTGGGCGGCACGGTGGGGCGCGGTGGTGCCGCCGTGGCGGGCGGAGCGGTGGGGGGCGGAGCGGGGGCACGGGACCGGGCTGCCGTCGTGGTCGGGGCGGTCGTCGCCACCGGTTCGGCCGGAGGTGCCGCCGGAGGCAGGGAGGTGGCCGACGGCAGGGTGGTGCCCGTGGTGGGACTGGTCGAGAGTCCGACGCCTGCGCCGGAGGACGCGGTCAGGCCGAGACGGACGCCGGTCGAGCCCTCCGGCACGGCGGTGGTCGTCGTCGAGCCGATGCCGATCGTGGTGGTCGTCGGCCAGGTGGCCGGGGCCGGAGGGGACGCGGTGGAGACGGTGATGCCGTCGGTCCCACACGAGGTGAGGACGAGCGCGAGCAGCACGAATGGAGCCGCGAACGAAGACGTTCGGAACGGGAGGGTCATGGGGAGCTGGGGTCCCGTTTCCGCCGTGGATGGGGACCAGGGCGGGAGTATTGCAGAATGGTTACGACCTGGCCACCGGGACGGGCCGGTAGGATCCAACCGCAGGCACGACCAGCGCGCAGGAGCGGCCCACGTGGCGGATTTCTTCCAGAACGGGTCGGTGGCGACGCTGCATCGCCTGGGCGAACGCTCGGCCCGGGACCTGGAGGTCGAGCTCACCAAGTGGAGCGACGAATCACCCATGGCCCTGGTGATCCCGACCCTCTACTCCGAGCTCGACGGACCGGCCCTGTCGGACATCGTCGACCAGGTCGCTCAGATCCCCTACCTCTCGCAGGTCATCATCGGACTGGACACGGCCGGACCCGAGGACTTCGCCCACGCCCTCCGGTTCTTCGACCGGCTCTCGGTGCCCACCCGCATCCTCTGGAACGACGGCCCCGGCCTGTCCGCCATCGACGCCGAGCTGGCCCGCCACGACCTGGCGCCCCCGGCCCCGGGCAAAGGGCGCAACGTGTGGTACTGCCTCGGGTACTTCCTGGCCGCCGGACGGGCCGAGGTCCTGGCCCTGCACGACGCCGACATCCTCACC
Organism: uncultured Acidimicrobiales bacterium; assembly: GCA_963793475.1. Lineage (GTDB taxonomy): Bacteria > Actinomycetota > Acidimicrobiia > Acidimicrobiales > CAWCAL01 > CAWCAL01. The sequence goes on along the minus strand of CAWCAL010000005.1, from coordinate 264,415 downwards.
TACTCCCGCGACATCCCGGCCCGGCTCTTCTACCCGCTGGTTCATCCCGGCTTCGAGTACGCGTTCTCGAAGGGGTACTACGCCCGGGTCGGCGACGGGCAACTCAACGGACGGGCGTCGCGACTGCTGGTCACGCCCCTGCTGCGGGCCCTGCGCTACACGCTGGGGTCGTCGCCCTACCTCGACTACCTCGACAGCTTCCGCTACCCGCTGGCCGGCGAGATGGCCATGCGCGACGACGTGGTGCGCGCCATCCGCATCCCGTCGGACTGGGGTCTGGAGATCGGCATCCTGTCCGAGGTCTATCGCCAGTACTCGACCCAAAGGGTCTGCCAGGTCGACCTGGCCCACCACTACGACCACAAACATCAGGCGCTCTCACCCGACGATCCCGAGGCCGGCTTGCACAAGATGTCGATCGACATCTCCAAGGCCATCTACCGCAAGCTGGCGGTGCAGGGCGCCGTGCTCTCCACCGAGGTGTTCCGGACCCTCAAGGCGGCGTACTACCGGTCGGCGCTCGACCTGGTCGACTGGTACCACCACGACGCGGTGCTCAACGGACTGGAACAGGATCGGCACGCCGAGGAGCAGGTGGTCGAGATGTTCTCGGGTGCGCTGATGACGGCGGGCGAGCAGTTCCTGTCGAACCCGATGGAGACGCCGTTCATGCCCAGCTGGTCGCGGGTGGTCAGCGCGGTCCCCGACGTCCTCGAGCGGCTGGCCGCCGCGGTCGAGGCCGACAACGCCGCCCTCTGAACGCAGGATCGCCGTCGGCGCTCAGAGGCTGATCCCGTGCCGACCCGCGGTCAGTACCCCCGGGGGACGACGCCGACGACGCCGGCCAGGTGTCCGCAGTACGACGCGGTGCGGAGCGCCCAGCGGGCGCGCTGCGGCCGGTTGGCGAGGGAGATCGCGGTCGCGAGCGCACCGACCACCGCCCGACCGGTCGAGCCGGCCGCGGTGGCGAACTTGCCGGCGAGTCCGACGTCGCGGGTGGAGCGGTACGCGTAGAGCGCTCCCTGCCGGAACGCCCGCCGGAACATCCACACCGGGCGGGTCCGCTCGGGAGGCACCAACTCGGTCACCTCGGCCTCGTGCGCGGTGACCAGCGTGGCCCCGGACCGGCGCATCCGCTCGAAGAGGTCACTGTCGCTCCCACCCGTACGACCGTACGCGGGGTCGAACGGCCCGTCGTCGCCTCGCCGGTGCGCGGCCAGCGCCGTCGACCGGACCAGGCAGTTGCTGGTGCGGGTGTAGCGGGCCACCGATCCGGTGGGTGGCGACGGCCGATTGAACATGTCGAGCTCGGCGGCCCAGGCCGGCGCCCCTTCGGGGAACCGGGCCGTGACCCGACCGAAGACACCGTCGGCGTCGTACCGGTCCATCGTCTCGACCAGCTGGGCGATCCAGTGCCGGTCGGCGATCTCGTCGTCATCGATGAACGCCATGACGTCGCCCTTGGCCAGATCGACGCTGCGGTTTCGGGCCCGGGCGATGTTGCGCTCGGGCTCGATGTCGACGATCACGTCCAGCTCGGGGTAGGCGTCGCGGAAGGTGTCGCAGATCGTGGGCGCCACGGGGTTGGCGCCGTCGTTGTCGACGACGACGATCTCCATCCGCAGGTCGGGCGGGACCACCTGATCGGCCAGGCTGTCGAGGAGGTACCGCAGGCCGTCGGGCCGGCGAAAGGTGGCGACACAGACCGAGCAACGCACCTCCGCGATGCTAACGACGCCCCCGTCCGGCATCGGGGACGCTCCCGGGGAGGGCGCCCGGTTCGGCCGTGCTCGGTCAGGCGTCCACCGAGGCCCGCTCGCCGATCGAGGTCATCCACGTCGCCATCGAGGTGGCCGTGATCTTGCGCAGCATGCGCTTCATACCGCGCACCGCCCCACCCTCCATCGACTGGGCGATCGTCAGGCGGGTGCCACCCCCGTCGATGGGATCGAGCCGGAACTCGTGTCGCATCCTGGCCCCCATCCCGTTCCCGCTGAACGCCAGCACACGGCCGGGGACCACCCGCTCGACCGTCGAGGTGACCACGCCGGGCCCGGTCTTCCAGCTGAACCCGACCCCCGCTTCGAGGGGACCGTGCACGGTGGCGTGGGCCACGTCGGGCTGCCACTGGGGCCAGGCGTCGATGTCGCAGACGACCGCCCAGATCGCGTGCACCTCGACGTCGATCGTCGAGGTCTCGCTGGCGTACACCGGCGCCCGGGTGTTGACGGCGAACGAATGATCGCCGGACGACTCGACGGGAAGCTCGAGCGTGGTGGTCGCCGCGAACGACGCCGCCTCCTCGGGCGTCTCGCCCGGCGTGACGCTGAGCATGTCGTCCAGGTCCATCCCCAGCTCGGCCATCTGCTCGGCGAGCAGGTCGCGGGTGATGATCGAGGCACCGTGTTCGTGCGCGTAGTCCTCGGCCTGGCCGACCGCGAACGACCGGATGTCGGCCGGCGCGTCGTTCATCACGGCGATGGCCTCGTCGTCCCACTCCATCGACATGGCGAAGGTGGCCACCGCGGCTTCGTCGCCGGCGTCGGCGGGGACGACCTCGACGGGGATCCGGGTGCGGCGGGCCTCCTTCTTCTCCCAGTAGTCGGAGTCCTCCCGCTTGGTGGCGTCGAGCAGGCCTTCGACGTCGGGGACCATGCTCAGGATCTCGACCAGGTCGTCGGCGTACTCCAGCGGCACGATGACGAACATCTCGTCGGGCCGGATGCGGTTGGCCATGCGGCCGCCCTGGTCGCCCGGGGTGATGATGACGTTGGGCTCGTGGTGCGGCACGGCGAACAGCTCGCCGCACAGCGACGTACCGCAGGCGGCTCGGGGCTGGACGCCGTCCTTCACGGCACGAACGCCACCGATGGTGTTGGCGTGCATGGGGTCGCAGACGACGACGATCCAGTCGGGATCGACCTTGCGCGGCATGTCGTCGAGCGGGGCGGCGCCGATGCCGATCACCATGCCCTGGGGCAGGACGTTGATGCCCGACATGACCTTGGCCGCCCCCTCCTCGGTGAAGGCCGGGATGTGATCGGACAGGTAGGTACCGGTGTTGACCAGCGGGGTCGCCTCGGTGAACCCGGCGTGCCAGGCCCCGGCGATGCAGTCGTGGTACTCGGCGTCGACGTACACCCGCTCGCCGTCGTCCATGGCGTGACGGACGATGGCGCAGGGATCGACCCGCCGACCCTCGTACGCGGCCGGGACCTCGTCGAAGAACAGGGTCATCCCTACCGGGTTGCCGCGGACCTTGCCCTTGCGGACCAGGAGATCGGTGAGTTCGTTCAGGTCAGTCATGATCTCAGGCCTCCCATGTCGTGGGCTCAGACTACCGACGTGCGCCCGCCGGGTCGCCTTGGAAGCCGGCGGCGTGGGGCAGGCCCATCATCCCCGGCTCGGTGGCCGGCGGATCGATGAACTCGGTGGCCCACGGGGCCGGGAATCGCTGGAACACCGTGGCGGACACCAGGGCGACCGTCTCGATCAGGACGAAGAGGAGGTAGTTCTCCCAGATGACCAGGAAGGTCAGGGCCAGCGTGACGTTGGGGATGTGGGCCACCAGGATCTTGAGGCGGATCGTGCGGGGGGTGTCGTGCTCGGGGCTGACGTAGACGTCCCAGAACAGGTCGTGGAACAGGGCCTGCCACGCCGAGATGGCCAGGTAGGCGGCGATCCAGACCCCCCAGCGGGGCAGGTCGGTCCCGTCGGCCAGGTGGTAGAAGCTGAGCAGCAGCTGCCCGGTGCTCAGGCCCCAGACGATCCCGAAACCCAGCGCCGGCATCATGTACTGGCGCCGGTCGAAGACCAGGGTCATGCGGGCCCACGTCCCCGCGTAGAGGATGGTGACGCCGACGAAGCACAGGACGGCCATGGCGATCCAGCGCGGGTTGGAGAGCTGATCCGACGTGGCGATGGGCTGGTCGAGGAGCGTGCCGAGGGTGCCGGTGGCCGCGGAGAACACCCATGCGATGACGAAGAAGACACCGGCTCGCACCCAGACCGAGGTGGGACGGTAGGGGTCGATGACCGCTCCCCGGGCGCGCATCATCCAGACGACGGCGATGCCGGCGGCGATGAGGGCCGGGATCAGGAGGAGGACGGCGATCGGCTCAGGGTACGGCCATCACCCCTCGCGATGAGGAGCCGGAGCGCAACGGCGAACTCATGAACTCAGGCGAGCGTATGTGTCGCCTGAGTTCACGAGTTCATCGTTGTCGAAGGCTGCGGAGCCGCAAGGCGGAGCAGCGGGAGGGTGAGAGCCGGATGGGCGAAGCCCGGCGCAGCGGATGATCGCTGCGCTCAGGGGTACAGCGGCTCGGGGTCGTTGAGGATGCAGCGGGTGCCGCTGTAGATGGTGGGCATACACCGGTTGCAGTGGATGCACTGACCCTCGGTCTGCTCGCCCGACTGCATCTTGTTGATGATCTCGGGATCGTGCAGCAGGGCCCGGCCCATGGCGACGAACTCGAATCCCTCGTCCATGGCCATCTCGATGGTCGACCGGTTGTTGATACCGCCCAGCAGGATGAGTGGCATCGACAGCTGCTCGCGGAACTGTTTGGCCTTCTCCAGGAAGTACGCCTCCTCGAACGGGTAGGTCGGCATCAACTTCTTGCCGAACAGCTTGAACCCGGTCTTCATCGGCTGGGGCAGCGTGTCGGCGAACTCCTCCAGCGGGGCGTCGCCGCGGAAGAGGTACATGGGGTTGGCGTACGAGCTCCCGCCGGTGAGCTCGATGGCGTCGAGGCCGCCGTCCTCCTCGAGCATGGCGGCGACGACCAGGCTGTCGTCGATCTTCATACCGCCCGGGTAGCCGTCGACCATGTTGAACTTGGCGGTGACGGCGACGTCGTCGCCGGCGGCGTCGCGGACCGCCCGCACGATCTGGCGGGAGAACCGAGCCCGGTTCTCGATCGAGCCGCCCCACCGGTCCTTGCGCCGGTTGAGGCTGGGACTGAGGAACGAGCTGGGGAGGTAGTTGTGGCCGAGGTGGACCTCGATCACGTCGAAGCCGGACTCGACGACCAGCCGGGCGGCCCGGCCGAAGTCCATCGTGATGCGCTCGAGATCAGTCTCGGTCACGGCGTGAATGGGGCGCATCGACAGCGGGTTGAAGCTCCTCGACGGCGCCAGGCTGGGCGCCTGGTTGGACCGCCCGTTGGCCGCCGGTCCGGCGTGGCCGATCTGCGCGCCGGCCGCAGCGCCCTCGGCGTGGATGGCCTCGGTCAGCGTGCGCAGGCCGGGGACGGCGCCGTCGCGCAGCCAGATGGCCTCGGCATGGGCGCGGCCCTCGGGGGCGACGGCCAGATAGGCGACCGTCGAGATCCCGACCCCTCCGGCTGCGTGGCGGCGGTGGAAGTCGACCAGGTGGTCGGTGACCAGTGCCTCGGGCGTCATGCCCTCGAAGGTGGCCGCCTTGATGATGCGGTTGCGCAACCGGATCGGACCGAGCTTGGCCGGTGCGAACGGGTCGGGTCCGGCCACGGCGCCGGGACCGCTCGAGCCGTTGGAGCCGTTCGTGTCGTTCATGGTGTCTCCCCCATCCGTTGGACCGCGGCGATCAGATCCGGGTAGCGCCGGGTGCTGGCTCCGCCGTCGACCGAGACGAACGACCCGTTCATGAACGAACTGTCGCCCGACGCGAGGAACATCACAACCTCGGCGATCTCCTCGGGCTCGCCGTAGCGGCCCAGCGGCGTGTTCTCGACGTACTCCTCGATGGCACCCGCGATCATCTCCAGCGGCGCGGTGGCGTTGGTCATGACCAGACCCGGGGCGACGGCGTTGACGCGGACCTGCGACGAACCCAGCTCCAGCGCGGCCACCTCGGTCAGCATCTTCACGCCGGCCTTCGCTGCGCCGTACGCCGCCATCCCCTGGCCGGGTTGGATCGCGTTGAGACTGGCGATCGGTGACGATCGAACCGCCACCCTGCTCGGCGATGGCCCGACCGGCGTGCTTCACGGTGAGGAACACCCCGGTGAGGCAGAGGTCGATGACGCTCGCGCCACATCTCCAGGTCGTGGTCGACGATGGGCGAGGCGAACCCCGCTCCGGCGTTGGCGATGGCCACGTCGAGGCCGCCGAACCGCTCGGTGGCGAGCGCCACCAGAGCTTCCTGGTCGGCCTCGTCGCGCACGTCGCTGCGACGGGTCGCCACGACGTCACCCAGCTCCTCGGACAGCGCCGCCAGGCCCGGTTCGTCGATGTCGCCGGCGACCACCCGGGCGCCTTCGGCCACCGCCGCCCGGGTGATGGCTCGCCCCAGTCCCGATGCGGCGCCGGTGACGAGGACGGTCTTGTCGGCCAGGCGGCGGCGCCGGCTCGGTCATCGCCGAACGATAGCCCCCGCCCCGATAGGGTCCGGCAGGGATGAGCGACGACCACCCTGGCGCCGACGACACGGCCGACTACCTCGCCATCCGGCGGCTGCAGAATCGCTACGCCGACATCGTCACCCGTCGGGCCTGGGCCGAGCTGCACGACCTGATGACGCCCGACTGCAGCCTCGATCTCGATCTCGGCGACCGGCAGCTGGCGTTCGCCGGACCCGACGCCATCGGAGCGTTCATCGACGAGTCGATCCAGCGGTTCTCGTTCTTCCACTTCGTGCCGCTCAACACCGTGATGGACATCGACGGGGCGGCCGGCGCGGCCGACGCCCGACTGTGGATGGTCGAGCTGCGCCAGAACGTCGCCGACGGTCGGCGTACCGACGCCTACGGCCTCTACCGGGATCACCTCCGGCGTGACGACGACGGGCGCTGGCGGCTGGCGGCCCGGCGCTACTCGTCGTTCTCGCGGACCGCCGAGCCCGACGCCGACGTCGACCAGCTCATCTTCCCCCTCCCACCGGATATGGGGTGACTCGGCCACATCTGATGTTGCTGAGCCTACCCCATATCCCGCTCGAAAGGACCAGACATGACCACCGAGACCGGCAAGCACGGCGACGACGTGGATCGGACCGCCGAATGGGACGAGATGCGCCGCCGCCACCTGCGCAGCGGTGACGACCGACCGGCGTCGTCGGCCCGGGGTGTGCACCACGTGGCCCTGCTGTCGCAGGACGTGGAGCGGACCATCGCCTTCTACCAGGACCTGCTCGAGTTCCCGCTGACCGAGCTGTTCGAGAACCGCGACTACCAGGGGTCGACCCACTTCTTCTTCGACATCGGCAACGGCAACGCGCTGGCGTTCTTCGACTTCCCCGGTCTGGATCTGGGCCCCTACGCCGAGGTGCTCGGCGGGCTGCACCACCTGGCCATCTCGGTCGAGCCCGATCGGTGGGCGCACCTCAAGGGGAAGCTCGAGGCGGCCGGCGTCGACCTCCACCTGGACAGCGTCACGTCGATCTACTTCAGCGGACCCGACGGCGAGCGCATCGAGCTGATCGCCGATCCCCTCGGAGAGATGTACGGCAACTCGGTAATGTGACCCGCCAACCCGGCGAAGGGACCCGGTGACCCATGGCCCGCCCCGACCGTGACCCGCAGCGGATCGAGAACTCGGTCGACTGGTTCGAGTCCGATGCCACCGGTGGCGGCGCCGGCGCCCAGCCGTTCCGGGAGATCATCGACGGGCTCTGGGCCCAGGACATCCAGTACGGGACGGGCAACGCGCTGTCGATCCGGACCGACGAGGGCATCGTGCAGGTCGACACCGGGATCGAGGCCGACCACGCCCGGGGCATGATCGAGCAGCTGCGCTCGGTGACCGACGAGCCGCTGTTCGCCCTCGTGTACAGCCATGGTCACACCGCCTACAACCACGGGGTCGAGGCCTGGCTGGAGCACGCCGAAGAGCGGGGCGATCCCCGGCCGAAGATCGTCGGGCACCGCAACGTGCTGCACCGCTACGAGCGCTACCGGCAGACCCAGCCGTGGTTGGAGCGGGTCACCGAGTGGCAGTTCGGGTTCCCGCCCGACTCGATCGTGGGCACCCACATGTTCGAGGTCCTGGTGGATCCCGACGTCACCTACATCGACGAGATGACGCTCACCACCGGCGGCCGAACCGTGCAACTGCTGCACTGCCACGCCGAGACCGACGACGGCACCGCGGTCTGGCTCCCCGACGAGGGCGTGCTCTACGGCGCCAACGCCACCATCGGCAGCTTCCCCAACATCGGCTCGCCGCTGCGCGCCGCCGCGTGATCCCCGGGCGTGGGCCGACCAGCTGGACTCGTACCTCCAGTACGACGCCGAGCTCCTGATCCGCGAGTACGGGCCCGAGATCCGCGGCGCCGACCAGGTCCGCGACATGCTGACCTCGGTGCGCGACGCGCTGCGCTGGCTGCGGCGGGAGACGCTCGAGCGGATGAACGCCGGCATGGTCATCGAGGACGTGGTCAACGACATCGAGTTCCCCGAGGAGTACGCATCGTCGCCGTGGATGCCGCAGACCTACGGCTGCGCCGAGTACGTGATCCGCGAGGTGTGGCGCATCGAGGCCGGGTGGTGGGACCGCAACATCACGTCGGCCCACCCGGCGCCGACGGCCGACAGCACCGGCGCAGTCCTGGACGCGATCAGCGACAGGGCCGCGGTGCTGGCCGCGGCCCGGGGCCACCTCGAACGGGGCGAGCTCCAGCTCGGTCTCCACGTGGTCGACCTGCTGGCCATGGCCCAGACCGAGGACCCCGAGGTGGCCGAGGCCAAGCAACTCAAGGCCGAGATCGCGGCGGCGCTTGCGGACGCCAGCCGCACCTACATGTCGCAGAACTACTACCGAGCCGTCGCCGCCGGCCACCCCGCCCGGTGAGCAACCTGGGTCAGGCACCCCGCTCTTCCGCCGGTCCGCCAGCACTCCGGGTAGGGTCCAGGTCTCGCTTCACCTCCGTGCCCGATGCCCGACGCCTGACCCGTTGATGGGTGAGCGCACCAGGCCGTCGAGGTACTCCACCCCCAGCACCTCCCGGAACTCGGTGAGCGAGTAGCCGGTCAGCCGGGTCGCGGTGGCCGCCCGCACCGACGCCGATCGTGGCAGTCCGAACAGGGGGCCCATCTCGCCGAAGCACCCCTCGGGCCCTCGGTGAGCGAGCACCTCGAGGCCGCCTCCGACCGTCTCGCGGTAGATCTCGACCACTCCCTCCTCGACGACGTAGACCAGGTCGCTGAGGTCACCCTGACGGAACAGCACTTCGCCCGGGTCGAGGCGCAGGTCGAGTGGGCCGACGGGTTCGAGCGGCCGGTGGGGCACGAGCTCGATCACCTGGTCGGCCAGCGGCAGCAACCGATCATCGTGGGTGACGATGACGAGCACCCGGCCGGGCCGGGTCAGCCGCCGCAGGATCCGCAGGGTGGTCTCGACCTGCACGTAGTCGAGGTGCGCGGTCGGTTCGTCGGCCAGCAGCAACGGCGGGTCGAGGGCCAGCGCCCGGGCGATGGCCACCCGCTGTTGTTGCCCGCCGGACAGCTCCGCTGGAAGGTGATGGGCCCGGTCGGACAGGTCGACCTCGTCGAGCAACTCGTCGGCCCGCCGCCGCGCCTCCCGGAGCGAGTCCCGGAGATCCGCAGCGGCAGCATGACGTTGTCCCGGGCGTCGAGCGACGGCACCAGGTTGAAGGCCTGGAACACGATGCCCACGTCGGTCCGCCGGTACGCGGTGAATTCGGTAGCGTCCAGCCGGGTGATGTCCCGACCTCCGTGACGGATCGACCCGGCCGTCGGCTGCAGGATCCCGGCCAGGCACGACAGCAGCGTGGTCTTGCCGCTGCCGCTCGGTCCCAAAAGCAGGGCCAGCGTTCCGTCGGCCACACGAAACCCGAAGCCATCGACGGGCTTCACGACGTAGTCGCCGGAGGTGTACTCGACGGTGAGGTCCTCGACGACGAGATCGGCGGGGTTCACGTTGCGCCCCCGAAGGCGAGAGCAGGATCGACCGACACGGCGCGTCTCAATGCGAAGACCGCCGCGACGAGGCCGATGCTCAGCCCGATCGCCGGGAGGACGATGACCGACGTGGCCGACAGCTCGACCCGCATCGGGAAGAACGGCGCCATGAGGAACGCCAGGACGATGCCGAGCCCGGCGGCGGCGGTCGCCAGCACCGCCGCCTGCAGGGCGACGCCGCCCGCCATGGCTCGGGTTGGAGCGCCGATGGCCTTGAACACGGCGAAGTCACGGGTCCGCTCGACAGCGGACAGGTACATCACCGATCCGACGATCAGTCCGGCAACCACCCAGAGCAGCACCTTGACCATGCCGATGGTGGAGGCTGCGTCACCCAGGATCCGCATGGTGTCGGCTCGGGCCGCCGACAGGTCGACCAGGTGGTACCCGTCGGGCACGTCGGCGACCGGACCCCGGGCGATCCCGCCGGTCACCATCGGCAGCCCGCCCAGCAGCGCCTCCTGGAACGACGCGAGCGGGACGACGACGATCGGCATGCCGGCGTGTAGGCTCATGCCGTCGACCCGGCCGGCGACCTCGAACGCCCGGCCCCCCAGCTCGACGGTCGACCCGATGGCGAACGACGAGCGAGCGCCGACCAGCGCCTGATCGGGCCCGGCCAGCTGCCCGCCCTCCATGACGAGCGGCTCTGCGTCGCCGGGCGGCAACCCCACGACGGCGACCATCTCCGGCTCCATCGGATTCGCGGTCTGGATGATGTAGGCCATCGGGTCGACCCCGTCGGGAAGGTCGGCCGGATCGAACGGGTGCGACCCGGTGAAGGGTCCCGGACATGTCGTCGGGGATGACGAAGGACGTGGCGTCCGAGCGAGCGGAAGGTGCGGTCGAGCTCGGCCGGGAACACGTCGGAGATGCCGGTGACCGCGAGGCTCACGCCGAAGACGAGCGCGGTGCCCGCGATGGAGATCGCGTAGCGACGCCGACGCCAGATCAGGTCCCGCATGGCGGCGTACCACATGCCTCACCCCAGTCCCTCGACAACCCCTTGACCCACGGGCAGTGTCGACGGCCGTCCCGACGGTGTCAACGAACTGTGACGACAGCCACGCCGTACCGACCTGAACCCTCTCGGGGTCAGGCACCGCAAGGTGCTCAGGTTTCACGACCCGCCACGAGGCCCCTCCGAGGAAGTGAACCCTCTCGGTGCCTGACCCCCAGAGCGTGTTCAGCCGTCGAGGACTTCGCCCATGCGCGTGGTGGAAGGCGCGCATGGCGTCGGGGGACTTGAAGTTGACCCAGCCCCGGTCGCAGGTCAGCGAGGCGCCGGTGAACGCCCGGCTGGCGTCCGAGGCGAGGAACACGACGGTGTCGGCGATCTCCTCGGGGGTCTGCCAGCCCGGCTCGGCGTGCTGGGCGGCGAAGGCGCCGGCCACCTCCTCGTCCGCGTGCAGCATCTCGGTGAGCGCAGTCTCGACGTAGCCGGGGCAGATGGCGTTGACCCGGATCCCCAGCGGACCGCAGGTGGGCGCCATCGACTTGGTCAGACCGACGACGGCGGCCTTCGTGGCGGCGTAGGCGTCCATGCCGCCGAGCGGAACGAGCGCCATCGACGACGCCGTGGTGATGATCGATCCCGCCGCCCCGTTTCGCCATCGGGCCGATGGCGTGGTGGCAGCAGTGGAAGACGCCGTTGAGGTTGATCGCCACGACCTTGTGCCAGGTCTCGATCGAGATGGTCGGGGTGAACCCGTCCTCTCCCGGCAACGAGACGCCCGGCGTTGGCGTGGAGCATGTCGAGCCCGTTGAACCGGTCGAGGGTGGCCTCGATCAGGTCGCCGCACTGCTCGGCGTCGCCCACGTCGCAGTGGGTGTAGTCCGCCTTCCCGCCGTCCTCGTCGATCAGCGCCAGCGTGGCCGCGCCAGCGTCGTCGTTCACGTCGGAGACCATCACCGCTGCGCCCGCCGCCGCAAGCGCTCGCGCCGATGCCCGGCCGATGCCCGATCCTGCGCCGGTGACCACCGCCGTGTGCCCCGCGAGGGACCCGTTTCCCGAACCGTCCGTCGTCATGGCCCGCAGGCTAATCGCCGGTCCTCGGACCCACGGCAGGCGGGCGACCGTTGGGATAGCGTCGCGCCATGAGCGAACCACTCGACCTCGGATGTTTCTCGGTCAGTCTCGCGGTCACCGATCTGGAGAAGATCGATCGCCTTCTACGAGGCACTGGGCTTCTCCGTGCTGGGCGGCGAGGGCGACTACCGGATCCTGGGCAACGGCCCGACGAAGATCGGCCTGTTCCAGGGCATGTTCGAGGGCAACATCCTCACCTTCAACCCCGGCCTGCCCCAGGACCCGAGCCCCGAGGAGATGGCCGACCTGAAGCCGGTGCCCGACTTCACCGACGTGCGGGTGATCGAGCAGCGCCTGACCGACGCCGGCATCGAGCTGACCCACCCCACCGAGAGCGAGTCCGGCGCCGACCACGTCACCCTCGTCGACCCCGACGGCAACCAGATCCTGATCGACCAGTTCTTCTGATCCGGTGAGCTTCGAGCCCACCTGGGAAAGCGTCCGGACGCACCACGTCCCCGACTGGTTCGACGACGCCAAGCTCGGCGTCTTCCTCCACTGGGGCCTGTACTCGGTGCCGGCGTGGGCGCCGCAGGTGCCCGACATCCACACGATCCTGCGGGACCACGACCCGGCGTGGCTGTTCCGCAACAGCCCCTACGCCGAGTGGTACCTCAACACGATGCAGCTGGAGGACAGCCCGACCCGGCGCCACCACGCCGAGACCTACGGCGCAGCCACGCCGTACGACGAGTTCCGTGGGCCGTTCGACGACGCGTCGAGTGGCGCCGATCTGGACGCGCTGGCCGACCTGTGCCGTCGAGCCGGCGCCGGCTACGTGGTCCTCACCACGAAGCACCACGACGGCTTCTGCCTGTGGCCCGCTTCGGAACCGCACCCGACCAAGGGCGCCTACCACGCTCGGCGAGACCTGGTCGGCGACCTCACCGACGCGGTGCGGGCCGCCGGTCTGCGGATGGGGCTCTACTACTCGGGCGGGTTCGACTGGCCGTTCAACGACGCCGTCGTGCGCGGTGTGGCCGACATGGTGCTGGCGGTGCCCCGCAGCCCCGAGTACGCCGCCTACTGCGACGCGCACCTGCGGGAGCTGATCGACCGGTACCAGCCGTCGGTGCTGTGGAACGACATCGCCTGCCCGCCGGGCGTCGACCTGGCCCGGCTGTTCGCCGACTACTACGACGCCGTGCCCGAGGGTGTCGTCAACGATCGCTGGACCCAGACCGAGCTGCCCGACCGGCCGGGCGGCGAACGCCGCGGTGAAGGCGGTGGGCGCCACCCTCCAGGGCCTGTGGCGGTTCGTGCCCGAGTCGTGGAAGGACCTCGACCTCCAGCGTCCCGGCCACGCCGACTTCCGCACGCCGGAGTACACCAGCCGCAGCGAGATCGCCGAGAAGAAGTGGGAGTCCACCCGCGGCATCGGCCACAGCTTCGGCGCCAACCGCTCCGAGCGCCCCGAGGACATCCTGAGCGCCACCGAGCTGGTGCGGTCGTTCGTCGACATCGTCAGCAAGAACGGCAACCTGCTGATCGGCGTCGGACCCGAGCCCGACGGCACGCATCCCGTCGTGGCAGGCCGAGCCGCTGCTGGGTCTGGGCGAGTGGCTCGACGTGAACGGCGAGGCGGTGTTCGGCTCCCGGCCGTGGGTGCGAGCGGAGGGCGTCGACGTCCGAGGGCACGCCGGTCCGATTCACCCAGCGCGACGGCGCGGTCTACGCCGTGCTGCTCGAGGCCCCGCCCACCCGGCGGGTGGAGCTCCGGGGCATCGACGCGTCCGGGGTGGACGACGTGCGGGTGCTGGGCGTCGACGACGGCGTGACATGGGAGGTGATCGACGGCTCGCTGACCGTGACCCTCCCCGACCGCCTGCCGGTGACCCCGGCGCTTGCGCTGCGGCTTTCGCCCGCCGACGGGATCAGCCCACGGGGCGCCTGACCTCCCGGCCGGACGACACGCGGGCGCGTAGCGGATCAGCCCGTGGCGAACTCGGGTGGCCCGACGGTCGCTGCGCACGAGGTGTTGAGCACCGCCGTCGGATCGTCGACGAAGGCGGTCACGATCCGGTCGACGCACGGGTGGGTGCGATAGACCCCGTGGCCGGTCCCGTCGAACTCGATGAAAGTTGCGGCTCCGAGGTGCTCAGCTACGCGAGCACCGCCGTCGGGCGGGGTCACCGGGTCGTAGCTCCCAGCCAGCACCAGCGTCGGGATGTCCGAACGCACCAGCTGACCGAACGACTCGTCGACACTGCCGGCGTCCCATGCGTCACAACCTGCGTGGGAGATTACGAGCTTGAGGAAGGCAAGAGCGCGATGCTCGTCGATCGCAGCGGTGACGTCTTCGGTGGCGACGTCATGCCAGCGATCGCGGCAGTCGACCACGTAGAGCGTTCCCTCGGACAGGCCGAAAAGCCCCCAGAAGCCTTGCTCGAAGCCGCCCTGCACCGCAGGGTTGCGCGACTCCATGAGCCCGAAGAGCGCGGGCATGTTGGGGAGCTGCTTGGTCGAGTACATGAGGTTGAAGACACCGGCGAACACCACCGAGTCATCGATGGAGATGGAGCGCGACATGCCGCTCGGATCGCTCACCGTCGCCTCCATGGGGTCCTCGTCGAAGCTCGTCAGCATCGCAGCGAATCGCTGCCGGAGCTCGGGAAAAGCCGCACGACACTCCGGCGATTCCTCGCATCCGGTGAACAGCGTGTCGAAGGCTCGGTCCGGCGACTGGTTCCAGTCGTCGATCGATGAGCTGTCGACAGGCACGACCGAGTCGAGGATGACTGAAGCAACACCCTCCGGATGGGATCGCATGATCTCTTGCGCGAGCACCGTGCCGTACGAGGTGGCCCGCAGTGTCCACCGGTCGATCCCCATGGCCTCGCGGACGTCGTCGAGGTCGGCGGCGCTGGCAACAGAGTCGTACTGCCTGGGATCGATGCCTTCGCTCTCCAGTCGGTCCCGACAGGCCCGAAGCGATTCGTGGACGATCTCGAGCTCCTCGGCGAAGGGCGCGTCCGACGGCGAGGGCCGTCCAGACCGCCTCGTCGCGCTCGGGGCAGTCGAGGGAGGGCCGATCACGCCCGAGCCCCGCTGATCCACGTAGATCAGGTCGTGGTCGACGAGGAACGGATCGCCGGCAACACCGCCTTCGTCGGCCGGCACGTTCGAGTCCACGGAGTGCGGACGACCGGGGCCCCCGGCGAGCCGCACCACGGGGTTGTCGGCGCCGGTCGCCGACGGCGAGACCACCCGCGCCACGGCCAGTTCGACCTGTGAGCCCGTGGGGTCGGTCCGATCCTCGGGCACGGTGACGATGCCGCATTCGACGGTCAGCTCGGGCTGGACCGGGACCGGGCACTCACCTGCCGAGTACGGAGCGGTGTCCGTCGCGGGCTCGGTCGTCGTCGAGGTTGATGGGGTCGGTCGCGTGGTGCCGGAAGCGTCCGCCGGAGCGTCGCTCATCTGCGTCGTCGTGCTGCGGTTCGAGGTCGCCGCATCGTCGCCCGACGCACACGCGACCACCAGGAGCGCAACGACGCCAAGCAATGCCACAGGCGTCCGGCGATTGAGCCGCCAGCCCCACCATCCACCAGATCCCACTGCGGAAGAAGCCATGTTTCACCACCCGGAACGAGCCTACGACGGCTCGTTCTTCCACCTCGCATCGGACGAGATCACGCTCTTCCACCCTCCGTTTCGGGCCCGGCTGCCGCCCCGCGGCAGGATGGGGCCCGACCCCTGCTGCCTGGTTTCCCGGAGCCCCCATGTCCCGATCGTCCGAACGGATTCGCCGACGCTTGATTGCGGGCAGCCTGCTGGCCGGCGGTGCCACCGTCGTCGGTCGCTCGGTGGCCCGCCGGAGGCCGGCGGTCGACGCCGTGGCCCCCGAGCTGCGCAGCCCGGTCCTCTACCTGCCGCTCGATCTGACCGACGAGCGGAAGCTGGCGATGGGCCGGGCGCTGCTGCGCCGCGGCCTGCCACCCGTGCCCGGGGTCGAGATCGAGAGTCGGGTGCTGCCCGACGACGACAGCGGCGCGCCCGGTCCGCGCGTAGTGGTGTACGAGCGGTCCGACCGGGAGCGACCGAGCGGTGCACTGCTGTGGATCCACGGCGGCGGCATGGTCATGGGTACCCCGGAGCAGGACCACCAGTGGTGCAGCAGCCTGGCCGACGACCTGGGGATCCTGGTCGCGAGCGTCGACTACCGGCTGGCCCCCGAGCACCCGTTCCCGGCCGGGTTGGACGACTGCATGGCGGCGCTGGCCTGGCTCGCGGACACGTCGGACGACCTGGGCGTCACCCCGTCCCGGATCGCGGTCGGAGGCGTCAGCGCGGGTGGTGGGCTGGCCGCCGCCGTGTGCCAGCGGGCGCGCGACGAAGGTGGACCGTCCGTCTGCTTCCAGCTGCTGAACTACCCGATGCTCGACGATCGCACGGTGCTGATGGACGATCACGAGGGGCGCGGCGCGTTCGTGTGGACGCCCACGTCGAACCAGTTCGGCTGGTCCGCCTACCTGGGCGCGCATCCGGTCGAGGACGACGACCGGCCCTACGCCGCGCCCGGACGGACCACCGACCTGGCGGGCCTGCCACCGACGTGGATCGGGGTCGGCGGCCTCGACCTGTTCCACGCCGAGGACGTCGACTACGCCCGACGGCTCCAGGAGGCCAGCGTCGAGTGTGAGCTCTACGACGTACCGGGCATGTACCACGGCGCCGAACAGATCGCCGCCAAAGCGCCGACCATGCGGGCGTACCGGGAGTCGATGGTGGAGGCGCTTGGTCGGGCGGTGGGCTGACGATGCCGAGACATGCGCTGCGACGACGGCAACCGGCCCGGTATCGGAGCTCGGCCGAGAGCGCGTGGGTCCTACACTTCCAATCGCCGGATGCTCCCCCGGGGGCAGCGCCGGCCCGGCCCTCGTAGCTCAGGGGATAGAGCATCGGTTTCCTAAACCGTGTGTCGCAGGTTCGATTCCTGCCGAGGGCGCTCCAGTTGCTAGCGTATTGAGGATCGCGAGCCGGCACGTTGCCATCCGGTGGCCGGCTTGCCCATCGGCCTTGCAGAGCCGTGCCACAGCTGGGTGGATTGACGATAGGGACAAGAGGGCACTGGTCCGCCTGCTCACCCAGGTCGACGACGCGCTGCTCCAGCGGGCGGATGGAGGCATGCGCCCGAAGGCCGGAAGATCGTCGGCTCTATGCATCTTGTCGCTCTGTCAGCCACTCTGTGCTCTGGGGCACAGACGAACACGCCGTCTCCATGCGAGGGTCGCTCCTGTTGACGAGGAGGGGCATCATGCACCCATCAATGATCAGCAAGCTGCCTGCGGCTTGGACGTTCGGTAGGTGGATCTGGCAAGCAGCGCTAGGCGCATTCGCGCTGTTGCTGCAGTCCGTCGAAGCGATCGAGCGACGCCGCCGGACCAACCTGCGGGCGGCGCCGCAAGGTTCAGGGGGACCGCCAAGTGGGCACGTGGTCCACCCGATCCGCGGAATCGACTCGGAGCGGGTTCACAGCTATGCGGTGGGGGAGGGAAAACGATGACGAACGACGCGACCACCGTGTCGCGAATCGTCTCGCTGCACGCCAACGCGGCGGATCGATACGGCAACTTCGACTCTGAGCAGTACGAGCCGATCTCGCTGGAGGCACTCGAGTACGGGCGCGCATGGGCAGCGGCTCGATCTCAGCGCCGAGGTCAGCGAGTTGGCGGTCGAGCTCGCTCACGATGGTTGGGCGGGAGCAAGGCAGATCATTCGTGAGCGGCCTGAGTTGCTGACCGAGCTTCGTCGTGCGTACGTCAACACGTTCGATCCGGAGGAGCTCCCTTTCGTCATCACTGACGTCGTTCCCGAGTCGGTGGTTCTCAGTGATGAGCCCTTCAGCCTGAGTGTCCATTTCAGCAATGTCTCAGAGGCTCATGTGGTATTGGCATCGGCCCGCGTGACGTGGGCGGGTGAGCCCTTCGTCGTCGAGCAGGAGATGTACGCCGGCGACGAACAGCGGGGTGTGCAGATCCCGTTTGGTGAGGAGCACACCCTGCCCGTGGGTCCCGTGGAGTTCGTGGTCGACCTGTGGCGCGAGGATGGAGCGCAGGCGACCTTCCGGCGTGGCGCGTACGTGCTGCCGTCCAACCCTCTTGCGTTGCGCCTCGGCCCCGCCGGGGCCCGCGTTACCGGGAGCTGGAGCGCACGTGGCGACTACCTTCCGTCGTCGGACACCTTCCTGACCGAGTGCGAGATCACGATCACCAATGGAGACGCGAGATCGGTCGCGATGAACCGACGCGTGAACTGGGAGTTCTGGGACGGCGC
The DNA here is from genome assembly GCA_963793475.1 of uncultured Acidimicrobiales bacterium. Classification (GTDB taxonomy): domain Bacteria; phylum Actinomycetota; class Acidimicrobiia; order Acidimicrobiales; family CAWCAL01; genus CAWCAL01. Next base: position 246,148 of record CAWCAL010000005.1, on the reverse strand, counting down.
CGTGGGGAGTGGCACGCTGATCGAATCGGGGTCCTTCAACTGGCCATCGGGGATCACCGTCGCCGCCCAGTCCGTCTGGCGCGGTTCCGTGTGGTTCAGCTCGCCCCGCGGCAGCGGGATCTTCGGAAGGTACGACCTCAAGGAAGACATGGCGATCTCCATCACCGTGTCCGCAGCAGACGGTCGAGTCATCGAGGGCGAGATCACCGCCCGTGTGCTCCTCTCGTACGGCGTGAACATCATCAAGGTCGGTGACTTCGGCGCGCAGGAGCACGTTGATCTCTACGATGCTGTCGACCAGATGCAGGACATCTTCGAGCAGCGCGATATCACCATCAGCGAGGTCGACCGTCGCATCATCGACGACTCGCTGGCCGGCTCGTACACGGTCCTCAACAATGAGGACGAATTCCGGGACCTCCTCGAGGACTGGTCCTGCCGCAACGACCGCGTGGACGTATACGTCGTCCAGGACTTCCAGTGGTCGACCGTCAATGGCTTCGCGGGAGCTATTCCGGGGCCGGACTCGAAGGGCGGGCGCAGCGACGGCGTCGCTGTGGAGAAGACCGGATTCACAGATCCGTCAGGAACAGATCGCCTTCGGGTGACCACCCTCGCCCAGCTGATCGGACACGAGGTGGGGCACTATCTCGGCCTCCCGCACAAGGAGTCCACCAACAACCTGATGCGGCGGAACACCGGCAACCGAGGACGGGCGCTCGACTACGCGCAGTACCGATTGATGTTCCCACACGGCTTCGTCTTCTACGAGTAGGTGATCGAAACATGGCTGAACCTTCCTTCTTGCCCCCAGAGCCACCGGTTCGTGAGGTCCCGGGCGGCTCGCATCGACCGTCGGTGGTCATCGATCCGGCTGACTATCCAGAGGTCCGCCGACGGCGGGCGCTCAACGAACGACTCCTCGCTCAACTCTGTGCCGTCGACGCCGACGCAGAGGACCCGCGCTTCGATGAGGAGGATCTCGACCTCCTGCTTCTCGCTTCTGGCCAGCGGTTCGGCGGTGAGGGCGCACTACTCCGACGCCAGGCGGTGATCGCGCTCGGTGGCATCGATCGAGATGAGGCGAGGCAACAACTCCACCACCTCGCCGCGCGGGTTGTCGAGCACGACTCCCCGCGCATCGCTGCGCTCGGCGCGCTCCCCGAGACGCTTCGCGACAGGCTTGCGCAGGAGCTCGCAGATGACCCCTCGCACGTCGTGTCAGGGACGGCGCGGCGGCTCATCGAGGGCGGACGTGAGGAGCGTCGACCACACCCCTCCCAGATCCCCGCTGATCGCACGCAGAGCCCAGACGATGCCTGTCGCTGTTCTTGCTGCCGGTAGCATCGGGCGCTTCAGTCCGGCCCCGGCGAGCAGCTCGAGGAAGCGCTTCCGCCCACGCCGAACTGACCCACGGACCGGCGAACGCTGTCGGATGCCCGGGCTCTACCCGGTTCTGAGGTCGCCGGTGAGCCCGGTCCGGTAGAGCTCGTCGAAGTGAATCCACTCGGGTTCGTCAGCGACGAGACTGCGGAGCTTGGCGGCCCAGCGTTCGGTCTCCTCCCGCTGATTGTTCCGTTCCGCTTCCTCCGCCGGCGTGAGGTCGCCGTCGACCTCGGCGAACTCGGCCAGGATCATGTAGCTCCCCGGCTGGTCTCTGTCGGCGAGCAGTCGCGTGCCGATGTAGCCCATGACCTCGGTCGCCGACTGACCCTCATCCCACTCCGCGAGCAACTCAACGAGCGCTTCGGGATCGTCGCACCGGATCCGGATTCCTTGGGCGAACTTCATCTGCATGCAGGTCCCTTCTTGTCTGCTGCTCTACTTCGGAGCCACGAGCGACGCGGCATACTCCCGCTGGATCTGTGACATGCCGTCCAGATCGAACACCCCAGGCGACCCGGCCTCGACGGCGCGGTCCGACTTCGGATCGAAGCGGAGCTCCCGACGGGCCCGCTCGACAGGATGCTCGGCGAACTCGTGGTAGTCGATGTCGAGCAGGTCGGTTCCCAGTCGAAGGCACAGCGCTTGGCCGCGACGCATCGCGTCAGCGATCCGCACGTGCATGGCGGGACGGTCGAGCCTCCGCTCCACGAGGTCACTGCTGAAGAACCCGGCGTCGGCGACGTAACCCGTTTCGAACAACCCCACCAGCGTCGCAAGCCAGGCGAAGCCCTTCGGGTCGGGATCAGCCCGGCCGATGAGGGTGAACACCTCGAGCTCACCGTTCAGGTTGGTCCCGTAGTCGGCGAGCACATGGACGAAGTCATGCTGGGCCAGGTAGGCCGAGGCGCCGCCCACGGATCCGGGCAGACCGAAGCCGCGCCCGCGATACATGTCCCACACGCCCCGGCCGAGCGTGCCGGGCGGGAGATGTTCGAAGGCAGCCCAACGCTCTGCGAGCGCCGCATCCTCCACGCCAAGTGCGAGTTGGTCCTCGAGCCGCACGGTGGTCTTGAGTTGGTCCATCCGAGCCATCTCCCAGTGCTCGGCGAAACCGCTGCGATGCAGATCGAGCCAGGCCAGCCCGAAGGCACCCTGGGCGTAGCGGCGTGCGATCCGAACGAACTGGTCTTCGATACCGAGCGCCGTGGCGTACGTTGCGACCCGACGGGCAACGTCGGGTGGGATCGGACGCAGGATCAGCTCACCGAGCACCATGTGGTGCACGACACGCCGGCGGAACTCCTCCGGCCGGTCCGCCAGCGCCACGGCGAGCGCATCTTCGCCCAGCGGAGCCAGTGAACCGAAGTCGACCCGCAGATCCATGACTGCGTCGGTGATCTCTCCCAGCAGGCTGACCTGTACCGGTTCCAGCCCTCCCTCGGGCGCTACCGCGGATGCAATCCCACGGGCGATGAGAACCCCTTCGTCTCGGGAAACGGTCTCACCGTTGTGGGCCTCGCTGCTCACGGTGGTGCCTCACTGCAGCCACGGATCTCGAACTGACGTCGCGACCCTACGACATCCCCGCTTCCAACCGAGGGGCGCAGCTGGTCCGGGCTCTCGCTGGCCCGCCGACCGTCACTCGGGCGTGGGGCTCTCGTCCGCCTGCGATGTGCCGTTCAAGACTGCCGAGACGGTGGACAGCGAGAGGACCGTCAGCGCAGGAAGGTACCGCTTGACGGGATCTCCGACCTTGATGTGCATGCCGATGGCGCCGAGCATGAACGCAGCGAGACCGACCGAGGCGGGCCGGGTCACGCGCGGAACGGCGTGCCCCACGAGCATCAAGCCCGCAAGACTGACCTTGGCGGCACCCACCGCGTACATCGTGTCTTCGGAGAACCCGTACTCCTCGAACTCTTCTTTCATGTTTGTCGCGTCGCCGCCTCGATAGCCGGTGTCTTTGTCGAACCGGTTGAACCAGACGTTGATGATCCAGAGCGCAGCGGCGGTCTGTGCCAGTTTGCCGATCACGTTCATGCGTGCTTGGTCCTTTCCGGCGGACGGACAATCGAGGGGCTGGTTGGCCGGCTCAGCAGGGAAGGGTTGGCGAGCGCAGGACTGCGTCGATCTGACCTGCGTCCCACTGAGGCCAACGGTGGGCGGCGAACATCACGTGGGCGTCTTCTCCGAACGCCTCCGACTCGGACGAGGACGCAGCTGGCCGCCGCGCTCTGCCCCGATTGCTGGACGGGCGTGCAGCGTCGTGATCGGACTGCTCTGCTCGCTCGGCGAGCCGCACCGCGCCGAGCTCGGGGAGGTGGACGTCGAGCTCTGCGGGCTCCCCATTGCAGCCGGTGGTGCGCACGACCATACGGACCCCGTCGACGGTGAGCTCCTGCTCGGGACCGTCGACGGTGATCGTCGCGGGGAGCGGGCCGGCGCCGAGGGCGGGTCCCAGTCCGGGCTTGTCGTAGTCGGCGAATCCGTTCGGGGCAATCACCTCGACACGTCCTCGAGCGACATCCGATTCATCGACGATGCCGCGTGCGCCACCCTCGTCGTCGGGCTCCCCGTGCGAGTAGACCACTGCGGTCACCGGAACGTCGGCGACGTGTTCGCGGACGAGTGCGAGTGCAGCGGCGGAGGTCTCGCGTAGCGTCAGGGGATCGAACACGATCCAGCCCGACTCGCCTCGCACGAAGGTGATGTTGGCCAGCTCGAACCCTCGGACCTGGTAGATGGACCCGGCGAGGACCTCGTAGAGCCCGTACGAGAGATTCAGGGCCACCCGTCGACGAAGGGACGAGTCGAGGCCCTCGGGGTCATCGAGCATCCAGTCGGCGTCATCGATGCGCCAGGCGGTTTCGCCCTCTCCAGCCTGGATCTCTCGATAGCCCGGCGCTGCGACGAAGCCGCGCAGTGCATCCTCGAGCTCTGCGGGCTCTTCGAACGGGAGGAAACCTCGAGTCTCGAGGACGTCAGTCCGGACCCGGAGCGGTGGCAGGGTGCTGTCCTGTGGTGGAGGGACGGTGATGGTGGACATACGGCAACCTCGCTTGCTGAGCACTTCTCGCTGGATGACTGGCTCATAACTCGTTCGGCGCCACGCCGGAGATCGGATGACCCCATCCACGCCCTGACGCGAAACGAGCACACCGGGGTCTGACCCCGGTGTGCTCGTTCGCAGGGACTCTGCTGCTACGAGTCCAGGATGGCGAAGAAGACCATCACGGCGGTGCCCAGCTTGTGGGTCTCGGCGTAGGTGAGGTCGTAGTACTCGCTGACCCAATCCAGGGCGCCCTGCTCGTCGGCGGCCCACACCGAGGTGTAGCTGACCGGTCCGGACACCTCGGGACGGGGCCGGAGCGGATCCGATCCGGTGGTCCCGGCGATGCCGTGGATGAACCGAGTGGCCATGACGCCGTTCTTCTGGACGTCGTCGACGGAGATGCCCCAGTGCTGGGCCGCGAACTGGATGTTCGCGTGCTCGGCAGCGGTGTACCGGGCCGTCGTCCGGGAGATGAGCGGGATCCTCACCGGGCTCGACGCCACGCTCCGCCCCGTCTGACGATCGGTCATGCGCACGTAGATCCGAGCCGGCGCCTGCTCACCGCGCTTCACGGCGAAGGACATGTTGCGCAGGTCCTTCGGCTCGCCGATGGCGCAGTAGCCGTAGATCCGGCGACCGGTGTCGGCGTCGTAGATGCGGACCCAGGTCCGCGACGACTTGGCGTTCCGGCCGCAGGCGGGCAGCTGCGGCGCCTGGGCGAACAACGTCGCGCTGTACGACTGCCAGTTGGTCACGTCGAGGTCGTGCCGGACATACCGACCGGCGGGGGTCGAATACGCCGTGCGTCCCTCGAACACAACCTTGGGGGCCGGAAGAGCGGGCGGGCGAGACCTCGGTCCCGGGTCGACCTTGCCAGGAGGCAGCTGGCCCGGGCAGGTCACGATGTTGAGGCACGGCTCGGGGCGTGGGATCGGCGTCGGTTCGGCCGCACTGGCCACCGTCGCACTCGATCCCAGAATGGCGACGACCAGGGCGAGACCGATGACGGCTCGTCTGATCGCCCCCGGGACCGTCGTCTCGATGTCGGCTGCGTTCGTTGTGGCCATCAGTGGTTCCTCTCAACAGGCCGGCGTTTGCCGGTCTCGGCGGGTACACCACTTCGATGCACACTCAGAGCCATCGAGTTCGCGGAATCTGCCGACCGCATCGAATCAGACGAAGAACTCCGCATCCACGTAGCCATCGCCGACCGGTTCGGCATCGGCCAGGTCGTCCGAGTCGGAGCTATCCGACCGGTCCTGCCCGGGCCTGCGACCGCGTCGTTCCACGAAGTTGAACCGGTCGCTCGAGAAGACGCGATGGCCGGCCGCTCGGACATCGGCCACGAATGCGGCGGCGGCACCACGATCCAACGACCGGAACGGCGTCTTCAGCGCCAAATCGCGCTCGAAGACCAGCGTGCCCTCCGCCACTTCGGTGACGTAGCGGAACTCGTGTCCGGCGAAGCGCAGCACGCTGCGGTCCTGCGACTCGACATGACCGAAGTGGCTGCACTTGCCGACCAGCGGCGCACCGGAGAATCCGAAGGTGAGCATCATGTCGCCGAGATAGTCCGGCCCGTAGTCGGCTCCGTCGTCGATCATCGCCACGTAGTCGGCGTCGGTCCTGCTGGTGGCGACATTCAGGCAATCACCCACGCTTCGCTCCTCGGGTTCCGACAGCACCACCGCCCCCGCGACCCCTGCCACCCGCTGATGGACGCGTGTCGAGGTCGAGGTCGTCCGAGTGGCAGACGATGACCAGGTGGCGATTCGGATACGTCTGCTGCTCGAACGTGTCCACAATGGCGTCGAGACGATCGGGCCGGTACGACACGCAGACGACCGCGACCGACGGCCGCTCGGTCGACACCGGGTCCAGACCGGCCACCTCCAGCACCGATGCAAGACGCTCGCGGTAGGTGTGATGGCCGTGCACCAACCGGTACCCGAGGTGGCCGCGGCGATCGCGCTCCCGCCGGTCGGAGATCATCTCCTCCACCGCAGCTCGGGAAGCCTTCGCCGTGTCGGCAGTGATGACCACGTCGCCGAGCAGTTCGTCGATGCCCAGCGACGGCGTCGAGATCACCGGAGTGCCGCACGCAAGGATCTCGAACACGCGCCGCGAGAACATCGTCGGGGAGTCGGTGACCGAGTTGACGTTGAGGAACGCCGCATAGCGGCGGTACGCGTCGATGGTCTGCCCGTAGGACAGCGAACCGAGCACGTCACCTGAGTACGGCGCCGGGAACGCCGCTCGCTCCGGGCTGGCGTCGTCGGCATACCGGTCGTAGATGTCCAGCACCCCCATCTCGTGGGCGGGGCCCATCAACCCGTCGATCTGTCGAGCACGATCCGGGTACTTGTCGCCTCGCCACGCACCGGCGAAGCAGACCCTGGGAAGCGGCTCGTGTGGTCGCCCGATGGGATTGTGGGTTCGAGGTTGGGCTGCGAACGGAAGCGAATCGACCACCGTGGACGGTCCGACGACGTCGCGATACCGCTGGACCGAACCGGCGTCGGTCGTCAGCACGACCGGGAACAGGCGGGCCGCGTCGATGAACGCCCCGAAGCCGACGGGATCCTCCTTGTTCCAGAACACCGCCGGCACGTCGTGGGCGGCGCAGGCTTCCACCAGCTCCCGCAACGGCTCCAGCGTGGACGCGCCGTTGACCAGGTAGGACCACTGCCCCCGGTTGCCCTGCCACGCCGATTCGACGAACACCAGATCGAGCCCTTCCACCTGGGCGGTGGCGGTATCGGGCCGGAGCTCGACCAGCGCCGCCTCGTTGGCGAAACACGACCACGAGAACTCGTCCAGGACCGCGCCGACGGCCACCGACGAGTTGGGCGAGTCGACGGGCGCGAGAGGAGCGAGCGCGGGCGCCTTTCGGCTCCGGTTGGTGAACAGGGCGCGGAGCTGCCGAAGCGATCGACCCATGTGACGCGGCGAACGCACCGCGTTGATCAGTGCGTCGCCGAGCTGATACCTCGAACTGGACCTCACTCCGTCGAGCTGACGCTCGTGGCGCTCGACGAGTCGGTCGATCTCCTCGGCGTGGCGACGCCGAAGCCTCGACGCGGCGTCGGACTCGTCCGAGGAATCGGCGTCCGCCGGGATGCCGTCCGTTCCGACCACGCCTCAACCCTACCGGTGGTCAAGCCGACGCAACGTCGGTGCGCAAGCCGGTCCAGCGGTCCGACGCGATGGACAGGAAATAGCCGTCGTCGGCGGCCCACGTGTGGTCGGCCTGCTGATTCGGTCGCCGCATGAGGATGTAGTCGAAGCCGTGGGTCCGGTACGTCGTGCCGCCCGCCCGGCGGATCGATTCGAGCAGGGCGAGATCCACGTGGCGTCGCACGGCGGGCCAGCCGCCGGCATGGCGCAGGTCGTCCTGCGTGAGCGTGAACGTGCCGCCGGCCAGACGGGTCGAGAACCGCTCCGCCTGATCTGGGTCGCGACGGATCAGCACGTTCGAGGACTCGAGGTACACGAACTCGGCGGCCTTGCCGGCGAGGGTGGCACCGGAGTAGTCGAGCGCATCGACCACGTCGGCCAGGTGGCCGGGGCCGTACCAGTCGTCGTCGTCCCATTTCGTGACGATGGACGACGTGGCGCTTGCCGTGGCCTCGTTGAGCACCGTCCCGAGCGATGCGGCGTCGGAGACGCGGGTCACGTGGACGGGCAACGAGGTCAGCTCGCGAATCCGCTCGTCGGACCACTCGTCCCACGGTGCACCGTGCAGACCGAGCGAGACCTCGACGTCCACGTCCTCCTGCTGGGACATCCGCTCCATCGCAGCGGGAAGCGCCCACGGACGCATCGTCGCCATGACCACCGAGATGGTCGGCGCCTCACTCCACTGCCGGGTAGCCCGGCGCAGGCGGACGGAGTGACGAGACCGGTCGAGCGGCGTGGCGACCTGGGCGTTCCGAATCACATCCGCCAGCGGCCGGCTCCCCTCGTCCGCCGGGGCCTCCCCCACCAAGCACACGCCCGCGGCGGCGAGCTCGACCAGACCCTTGGGCCCGGCCATCGCCGCGCCCCGGACATCGACGCACTTCGCCCGCTGCGCGACGACCCTGAACGCACGCGGCGGGAGAACCCACCGAAGGCTGCTCTCGCCACGGCCGGAGAGCCGGAACCTCCCCTTCCCCCGATTCACGCCAACGGGGGTCGCCCGCTTCGCGACCTGGCATCGGATGGTTCGCAGTCGGCCCAGCACCCGACCGGCAACCCGGTTCGCGAGCGACCTCACCGACGCGCCCGCATCGATCGCACACGGCGCCCGAGTCGCGCCGCGTCACCGCGGCACATCAAGACGGGCGATCGATCGGCGAACCACGAGCTCATCGGGAGCGAAGCTAGCTGAGCGCCCGGGAGTGCGGCCCGATCCGCCTCTGCCACGGAGGGCGCAGGGGCAACCGACCCGCCCGGGGCGTCGGCCATACCGGCATCGGGTTCCCCTTGCGGTGCCGGCGGCGTCGTAGCCTACGGACGTGATGGGTCAGGGCTCGCTCCCGCGGAGCACGCACCGTTGGACCGCGCTGGGTCCTTGATGGGAACGGAGAGCGCAGGAGCGGAGCACGATCACGGTCACGCCCATGGGCACGCCCTCGTCGGCGGCTGGGAGGTCTGGGCCAAGGATCGGACCCTGCGGGTCGTGCTCATGGCTCTCGGCGTCGCCGCGCTGGCGACCGTCGTCGGAGTGGTGGCGTTGTGGCCGGACGGCGAAGGGCGCCGGGCGGCGATCGCGACCGCCGACGAGATCGGGCTGGCGACCGATCGGTTGGTCGCCACGGTCGAGGAGGTGCTGGACCAGCGGTGCAGCTACTCGACGAGCGAGAGTCCGCAGGACTGCCGGGTGCTCACCCTCAGCCTGCAGGAGGGTCCCGAAGCCGGGTCCGTCGTCACCCTGCCCGAGATCAACCTCGACATCGAGCGGTACGTCCCCGACCTGACGGTGGGCGAACAGGTGGTGCTCGGCTACGAGGACTCGACCAACACCTACTTCTACGCCGACCGCGAACGGCGGCCGGTGTTGCTATGGCTCGCCGCGGTGTTCGCCGTGATGGTCATCGCCCTGGCCCGGTTCCGCGGCGTACTGGCGCTGCTCTCCATGGGCGCGACGCTCGTGGTGCTGGTCGCCTTCGTCGCGCCGTCGGTGCTCGACGGCAACGACCCGCTGCTGGTGGCCGTGGTGGCGGCCTCGACGATCGCCTTCGTCAGCCTCTACCTGACCCACGGATTCACGCCGACCACGACGGTGGCCTTGGCGGGCACGCTGGCCGCACTGGCGCTGACCCTCGGCCTCTCCTGGGCTGTTCTTCGAGCTCGCCCGGTTCACCGGTCTCGCCAGCGAGGAAGCCTTCACCCTGCCGTTCATCTCCGAGGGACTCAGCGTCTCCTCGCTCCTCCTGGGCGGCGCGATCATCGGCGCGCTCGGCGCCCTCGACGACGTGACCGTCACCCAGGTGGCGACGGTGGCCGAGCTGCGCTACCGCAGCCCCGACCTGCCGAGGAGAGAGCTCGTCACCTCGGGCATCCGCGTCGGCCGCGACCACATCGCGTCGACGGTCAACACCCTGCTGTTGGCCTACGCCGGGGCCAGCATGCCCCTGCTGTTGCTCTTCGCCGTGTCGGACCAATCGCTGGCGATGGTCGCCAACTCCGAGATCATCGCCATCGAGATCGTCAGGACCCTCTGCGGCTCGATCGGGCTGGTGGCGGCGGTGCCGCTCACGACCGCGCTCGCCGCGGCGGTGCTGCACCCCAGCGACGGGCCGGCGGAGCCCGAAGAGGACGCCCCCGGCGATGTCGACGATGAGGCTCCGGCCGAGGACTACCCAACGGCCGACGCGCCGATCGACGACGAGCCCACACTCGACGGACCCACCTGGGACGACTTCGCTCCCGAGAACCCCACGTAGCACGAGGTGGAGGGCCGCGCTCGAGCGATCGAGTCCGCGGAATCCCTCGATCGCTCGCCGTCACCCGGCGAACTGGAGCGGGACGTAGATCGTTGCGTCGGGGTCGGCGAGGCTCGAGTCGTTGACGGCGATCACGCACTCGGTCGCACCCGGCCCGCAGGTGCCCTCACCGACTGCGCCGACCACGATCTCCAGGTCGACCATCCCGGCACCGGTCGGACTCGGCACCAGGACCTCGCCGGTGGTCAGCTCACAGAAGCCTGCCCCCTCGTCGGCAGCTGAGCACTGGAGGACGTTCACGCTGCCGTCGGGCAGGAACCCGCTCCAGGTCACCGTGACCGATTGACCGTCGACCAGATCGGTTGACGGCTCGACGCTGACGTCGCGATCGAGCCCGGGGACCGTCGTGGTCGGGACGACATCCACCTCGCCCGCTCCGTCGTCGAAGCGCAAGCTCACGTCGTCGCTCTCGATGCGCGGCGTGCGCAATCGGCTCAGGGCATCGGCATCGTCGGCGAGGTACGCGAGGAAGAAGTCCGTCGTGACCCCGGCGACGTCGGCGAACCACACGGCGCCGGGATCGAACATGTCGGTGTGGCCGCCGCCTTCGAGGGCGAGGAGACCCTTCGGCCCGTCCACGCGGTTGTAGAGCGCCACGCCGGTGCTGTAGCCGACCTGTTGGTCATCGGTGCCGTGCACGATCAGAAAGGGCGGGGCCAGGGTCGGGTCGTACTCGCCACCGGCGAAGGGGGTGTCGGACCCGGCGAACTCGACGGCGGCGCCGATGCGGTCGTCGACGCAACAGGTGTGGAGGGTGACACCGATCGTCGTGATGCCGCCGTTGGAGTGCCCGCTGGCGCCGATGCGCTCGTCGTCGACGAGCCCGGCGACCGGCGCATCCGGGTCGGCCGACGCCTCGATCATCGTGTCGATGAGGAAGCTCACGTCGCCGGTCTGGTTCTGCACGTCGGCGCCGTCCGCGCCCGCGGGGTTGTCGGGACGCGACAGCGGGAACCTCGGCGCCACGACGACGAAGCCGGCCGACACCCAGCGCTCCAGCACCGGCTGAGAGAACTCGGGGGTGCCACCGAGCCCGTGGGAGAACACGATCAGGGGGAACGGACCCTGGCCGCCGGCGGGCTCGGCGTCGGGCACCGCGCCGTCGGCCGGGTCGCCGCCCGCCGGGTAGAACACCAGCGTCTCCAGCACCCGCTCGTCGGTGCCGGGCTGGTCGCCGCTGGGCGGTGTGGGACGCGACGGGTCGGTGAACGTCTCGGCCCACACGCCCACCCCGAAGTCGGCCACGCCGGGAGCGGTGGTGGTCGTCGCCCCGGCCCCGTCTCCGGCAGCGTCGACGGTCGCCGTCGTCGCGGTGGGTGCGGCATCGTCGGTGTCGTCGTCGCCGCACGCCGCCAGGGCGAGCATGCACCCCACCACGACACCGATCGCCCGTACCGCACGTGCCATGGCGGGACACCGTACCGGCCGGGAGCGACCGGACCGGGTGCCGGCACCGTCTCCCGGTGTGTGCAACCCTGCACGGGTGGATGTTCCGGTCTTCGAAGCACTCGACATCGGGAGCACCCTCGATGCCGACGGCCGCCTGCTGCCCACCGTGGTCATCGACGCCACCGGTTCGCCGGCCGTGGCCGATCTGGCGCGTGTCCATGCCGTCGAGGGCATCGGGGACGTTCGGACCGCAGCGATTCGTTCCGACGACCTGCTGTTGCTGGGCATTCGGATGACCGTGCCGGTTCGGGCCTCGTTCGCCATCGCCTTCGACGTCGAGCGCCACCGGGCCCTCCTGGACGAGGTCGTCGCCCACGGATCGCTCGTGATCGCTCACACCGACCCGCAGCTCGCCGAGGTCGAGCAGCCGCAGTGGCTGGCCGTCGACATCGACGGCGCGGCGCTTGCGGCCTGCATGACATCGGAGTGAGCGTGTCGTTGGCGCAACACGCTCGAGAAACGAGCACACGGGCGCCCGAACCCGACGCCCGTACCTCGGCCGGGAACGCAGCCTCGGTGCCACGACGTAGGGCCCAGAACGTGACTACGAACCCGGGATGACCGACCAAGGGCTGGCGACGGTGTCGATCGCCTGCCGGTCGACCCACACCCGATCGGGGTCGGTGCCGGAGGCGAACTGCGTCCACAGCCCGCCGTCGGTGACCGACACGGTTCCCGGAGCGACCGAGGTCTTGGCGTCCAGCGCCGCGCTGCCGTAGAAGAGCCGGTCGGCCACGCCGTTCCGCCAGTAGCGGAGGTCGCTCGCCCCGACCCATGCACGGGCCGGCACGACGGTGCTCCCACCGCCCGGCGTGGCGAACGACGAGGTGAATCCATTCGGACCGGTCCCGACGGCCGTGTCCACCGATCCGCCGGCGACCGCGTGGGTCAGCGGCGACGCCGGTGTGTACGGGTCGGTCACGCTCGTGACGTTGGTCGGATCCAGGGCGGGATGGTCGGCACTCGCGTCGAGGGTCAGCGTGCGGATGGCGTCGCCATCGTCGACCGTGGTCGACCACTCGGCTCGCAGACCCTCGTCCACGCCGCCGGAGTCGCGGAAGACGTGCAGCGTCAGCCACTGGGCTGCGGCACCGTCGCCGGCCTCGAGCTTCGACGGAGCCAGCGCCAAGCCGGCCGGCAGGCCCGCGGCGGCCTCGAACGCGGCCAGATTGGCGGCGGGGATCTCCCAGTGCCAGTAGACCGACGGCGGTGCGTCCTCCACCGTGGTCTGGACGGTCGGGTCGGCCGTCCCGTTGCTCACCTGAGCCGCCTGGGCGTTGGCGAAGCCGCCGTACAACGTCTTCTTGAAGTCGCCCAGTCCGATCAGGGTCGACTGGTCGACGAGCCCGTCCGGGAAGGTGATGTTCCACCAGGGAGCGATCGCGAACTCGATCGCGTCGAGGTAGACCAGGACGTGCGCGGGATCCGGATCGAGGAACGGCGCCCACTCGGAATCGTCCTGCAGCGTGACGTCGTCGAGATCGACGGAGATGAGCGGGGCGCTGTGGGCCGAGCTGTTGTAGAAGGTGCGGTCGTTCACGCCGTTGATCCAGTAGATGAAGTCGTTGGCGGCGACCCAGTCGAGCGTCGGCTCGACGAACTGGCGATCGCCAGGGGCGGGAAGCTGGATGGTCGAGTTGAACAGGGGGTCTCCGGTGAGGACCGGGACGCCGAAGAAGTTCGGCTCGGTCTTGAACATGTCGGTCGTGATCACGTTGCCGCTGACGTCGTGATCGAAGGGCTCGGGGTAGGCCAGGGGACCGATGGGATCGATCGACCCTTCATCGGCGCGGGCTCGCACGATCATGAAGCGGGGAACCCCGGTGCCGTCGTCGACGTAGGTGGACCACTCGGCCCGGAGCCCGTTGGTGATGCCGGTGACCCTGTAGACGTTGAGACTCAGCCAGTAGCTCGGCGTGTCACCCTCGAGGATGGCCACCTTCGCCAGGGAGAAACCGGGCGGGAGATCGATGAACGACGCGAACGCGGCCGCCTGCGCGTCGGGGACGATGTAATTCACGAAGATCGACGGCGGTGTGTCGGCGACCGAGAACTCCACGATCGGTTGGGCCAGGTTGAAGCGGACGAGCGAGGCCTCGGCGGCGGCGAGCGCTCCGAACTCGTTCTGCTTGACCTGTTGCAGCGACAGCGGACCGGGTGATGGCGTACACGCTGCGATCACCATCGCCGCGACGAGTGCCACCGCGAAGAAATACCGACGTCCCCCGCCGCTGGTGCGGCTCGCGCCGCGCTCGTTCGTCGATCCGGTCGTGATCCCGCTCATACCGTGCGTCTCCCCCGCTGTGCGTCCCCAGAAGTTAACACTGTTCATCCGCGCGTTTCACTTGCGTACCAAACGACACCGTCGTGCCGGCCGGACTGAGCGTCGACACGCATGGCCGGCCCCTCAGCCGTAGTGCTGCGGAATGATCTTGAGGTCGTGAAGATCAGGGGCGACGTAGTCGCCGACGTCCGGACGCGGCGGGAACTCGACCACCTCGTGCTCGACCGACCCATAGTCGATCTGGCTCAGGAGGTGCCGGATCACGTCCAGTCGGGCGTTGCGTTTGATGTTGGCATCGACCACGTACCACGGCGCCCACGCGGTGTCGGTGTGCTCGAACATCACATCCCGCGCTCGCGAGTAGTCCACCCATTTGTTCCACGACTCGATGTCCATCGGGCTGAGCTTCCACTGCTTGCGAGGGTCGGTGGCGCGCTCGCGGAAGCGCTTCTCCTGGACCTCGTCGGTGATGTGGAGCCAGTACTTGATGAGGATGATCCCGTCGTCGACCAGGCTCTGTTCGAACGCAGGGCACTGATCCAGGAAGCGCTCGTACTCTTCGTCCGAGCAGAACCCCATCACCCGCTCGACCCCAAGCCGGTTGTACCAACTGCGGTCGAAGAGGACCATCTCTCCCGCGGCGGGAAGGTGAGCGACGTAGCGCTGCAGGTAGTACTGCGTCTTCTCCCGCTCCGTCGGCGTGGGGAGGGCCGCGACCCGGACGACGCGGGGATTCAGCCGGCGGGTGATGCGTTTGATCGTGCCGCCCTTGCCCGCGGAATCGCGACCCTCGAACACCACCACCACCCGCAGACCCTGGGCCTTGATCCACTCCTGGAGCTTGACCAGCTCGATCTCGAGGCGAGCCAGCTCCGCTTCGTACTCCTTGCGCTTCAGCTTCCGACGTTCGGCCATGACCACCGATTCTGTCGCCCATCGGCCGTCGAGTCCACGCCGGTTGGGCGTGCGTCGCTCCGGTGGCAACAGAACCGGCAGAGTGCGTTCGGCGAGGCGGCCGTGCCCGGCGGCGGCACGTCGAAGCTCAGATCCCCGTCGGCGTCGATGGACACCGGAGCCCAGCGGACCCGTCGCGAGAAGCTCGGTTCGTAGTCGTTCTTGGTGTGGAAGAACATGATCAGCCCACCGTCGGGTCCCTCGACCAGGCTGTGGTGGCCGGGACCGTAGAAGCCGATCACCGGATCGGCGTGCAGGATCGGATTGGTCGGCTTCCGGAGGAACGGCCCGAGCGGATCGGTCGCGGTGGCCTCTCCCAGCGAGTAGCAGGTCGTATTGGCGCCCATCCCCGAGTAGCTGAGGTGGATCACCCCGTCGCGCTCGTACACCCAGGGCGCCTCACGGATGAACAGCTCCCAGCTGGCCACCTCGGCCTCCAACACCACGGTCGCCGGGCCCGGGGCGGGGGTGGTCTCGTCCAGCATCGGGATCGCCGAGATCACGGCGATGCCCAGCACCGGATAGCTCGAGAAGTAGAGCGTCATCGAACCGTCCGAGGCCTCGAACAGGAACGCGTCGATGGCCTTCTCGTCGGAGTCGAGGATCGGCACCGGCTCGCTCGGGGTCCCCCAGTAGATGCCGTCGCCCACACCGCCGTTGCCACCGCCGATGAGCGGATGGTCGAGCACCTCCTCGAACGGACCCAAGGGCGAGTCGGCACGCGCCACGCCGATGTACTCGCCGGCGGTGTAGTAGAGGAAGAACCCGGCATCGGACTGATGGATGTCGGGCGCCCAGTAGGCGCCGTGATCGTTCCAGGAGCCCGGCGTCGGCGTCCACACGAGTCCCTCGTAGACCCACGTGCTCAGGTCCGTCGAGCTCCAGGTCTCGAAACCGGCATCGGTCGTCGTGGCGTACAGGTACCAGGTGTCGCCGACCCGCAGAACGTCGGGATCGGCGACGTCGATCGGCCCCTCACCGGGCCGGGTCAGCACCAGCTCGCCGTACGGATCGGTCGGGTCATCCGGTTGGTAGCGGGACGGGGGCGGCGGCGTACATGCCGCGAGCACGGCGGCCACGACCATGACCGCCACCACCAACGTCTGCCGCCGTCCCATCGCACGAGTGTGTCGGGACGTGCCCCTCACCACGAGGCCGATGCCCCGCTCGATGCCGGCGGGCAGGGCCCCTGCCGTCCCGGGTGCGCTCGCCTCGCTATCGTCCGATGCCGTGAAGGTCGGACTCGCACTCCCCAACATGGCCACGGGCTGGACCCGTCAGACGTTCCTGGACTGGTGCCGGGTCGCCGAGGACGGGCCGTTCTCGTCCATCTCGTGCGGCGAGCGCATCACGTTCCGCAACACCGAGATGATCACGTCGGTCGCCGCAGCGGCCGCTCTCACCACCCGGCCGCGGGTCATGGTGAACCTGGCGGTCACGCCATGGCACGAGACGGCGCTGCTCGCCAAGCAGATGGCCACCATCGACGTGATCTCGGACGGCCGGCTCGACCTCGGCGTCGGGGTGGGCGCCCGCGGCCAGGACTTCGAGGCGATGCACGCACCGATGGACCACCGCCATCAACGCGTCGACGAGCAGGTGGCCGAGCTCCGACGCCTGTGGGACGGCGGCGAGCCGGTGCCGGGCGCACCACCGCTCGGGCCGCCGGTGGTGCAGGAGGGCGGACCGCCGCTCTACGCCGGTGCCCTCGCCCCCAAGTCGCTGGCCCGGGCCGCACGGTGGGCCCACGGCATCACCGGCTTCGCCCTCAACGCCGACCCGGCCGAGCTCACCCCGGCCATCGACGCGGCCCGCCAGGCCTGGACCGAAGCGGGTCGGACCGCGCCGCCGGTCTTCACCAGCGCCTGCTTCGTCGTGTGCGGTGTGCCCGACGCAACCGAACGGCTCCGGACGTTCACCCGGGAGTACATGGGCATCTTCGGCGACGACGTGGCCGGACTCATGGCCGACTCCGCCCGCCTCAGCTCGAGCGGCACCCTGACCGAGACCCTCACCCGCACCGCCGACGAGACCGATGCCGACGAGATCATCCTCGTCCCCGGTGACACCTCCGCTGCGTGCGCCGAGGCACTGGCCCAGGCGGTGACCGACGCCGACCTGGGCTGAGCTGCCTTCGCAGCCACTCCATGATTTGGGGTCGATCGTGCACCGTCACGGTGCAGTATCGACCCCAGAACCAGCTAAGCGCCGTGGCGGTCGATGAAGCGGTTCACCTCGGCCTGGTTGGCTCCGAACGCGCTGGCCACGTGGTACTGCTCGGCCTGGCCGGCCGGAGGGGAGACCACGTCGTAGGAGATGTCGAGGCCGAGGGCGTCGTAGGTGATGGCCATGGCCGTCGACTCGTCCGGGTGCACGACGTAGTCGTCCTCGCCGTGGATCAGGTACGCGGGCGGGTCGCCCGGGCTGACCGCGTTGATCGGCGACGCCTGTGCCGGCACCGGCCGACCGGCCCCGAACCAGTCCCGCTTGACGTCGGCGGGATAGGTCAACCACGACCCTCCCCGCCCGCCGGCCGTCTCGAACGAGAAGAGCCCGCCGGCGGCGATCCAGGCGTCGGGTCGGGAGTTGCGGTCGTGCCCGAACCGGCGCTCGTCGTTGGTCACGGCCACGAGCCCGGCCAGCGTGGCGCCCGAGCTCAGTCCCATGACGACGACGTGATCCTCGTTCATGCCGTGGGCGTCGCCGCTGGTCCGCACGTACCGGACGGCATCGACGGCATCGATCACCGCGGCCGGGAACCGCGTGTTGAGCCGATAGTCGGGGACGAACACCGCCCAACCCCGCCGGACATGGGCGAGGGCCGCATCGGTGCCGTAGGTGACCCAGCGGGTGAAACCGCCGCCGGAGTAGTAGATGATGGTGCCCTTCGGCGTGCCGCTGGGAAGGTAGACATCACCGCCCAGGTTGCGCGGGCCCCACCTGATCTCGGCGTCCACCGATTGGCCTGCGTCGTACTGGTACCCGAGCGTGCCCCGGATACTGGCCGGATCCGGCACGAGGCAGCCGGTGGCGATCATCGCCAGCACCACCACGGTTGCGGCCCGACCCACCGTCCGTCGCACCAGACCGCGGCCGACCCCACGTCGGTCACTCATGGCAACAACGGTACCCCGCCCCGCGCTCGAACCGACCGCGACGCGTCGCAGCCGGCTTCCTTCAGCGGGGCACCACACGGGCTGGAAGACTGATCGCATGGCCTCGATGCGAGCTTGGGTCGTCGAGGGGAGCGGCGCGCCAGCCGACGTCCTCGAACTCCGCGAGCTCGAGGTCCCTGCGCCGCCGGCGGGCTTCCTGCGGCTACGAGTCGCGGCGGCAGCGATCGGGCTTCCCGACGTGTTGATGTGTCGCGGCACCTATCCGCTCGCGCCCGACGACCCCTTCACACCCGGACAAGAGGTCGTGGGAACCGTGACCGCAGTGGGTGACGGTGTCGATGCCGGCTTGATCGGCACCCGTCGCATGGGCGTCACCGCCTTCTACCTGGGAAGCGGCGGCTTCGCCGAGGAAGCGCTCGCCGCCGAGGCCACGACGTACGCAGTCCCGGACTGGCTGGCCGACGCGGACGCGGCAAGCTTCCATATTCCGTTCGTGACCGGATGGATCGCGTTGCACGATCGAGCGGTCCTCGAGGCAGGTGAGCATCTCGTAGTCCTCGGCGCCGCCGGAGGGAGCGGATCGGCCGCGACCCAACTCGGTCGAGCGATGGGCGCGCACGTCATCGCGGTGGCGGGTGGACCCGCCAAGGCGGAGCACTGCCGGGCCCTCGGTGCCGACGTGGTCATCGACCACCACACCCAGGACGTCGCCGCCGTCGTGCGAGAGGTCACGAACGGCCGGGGCGCCGATGTCGTCTTCGACCCGGTGGGCGGGAGCGCCGGCGAGTCGGTGGCCCGAGGCGTCGCCGACCAGGGACGATTCCTCCTGGTCGGATTCGCCAGCGGCCGCTGGCCGGCGCTGAGTCCGGAGCTGCTCGTGAGCGGCAACTTCTCGGTCGTGGGCGTCTACGTCGGGGCGTACGACCGCGCTCATGTCCAGAGCGTCCACGACCAGGTCCTCCCGATGCTGCGGGCCGGCTCGCTCATCAGTGTCGCCAGCGAGCGCGTCGGTTTCGAGGGTCTTCCCGAAGCGCTGAGCGCCCTGGCTGATCGCTCGGCGCTCGGCAAGCTCGTTTTCGAACCCTGAGGGAGGCGCACCCCTCCAAGGGCCGCCACCGCGCGACTCGGCTGTCAGCTGACCTTGCGGTCCGCCAGCGCCGCGACCAGGCCGTCGGGGTCGTCGGTGCCGATGCGGAAGACCTTGCCCGACGTCAGCTCCAGCTCGATCGCGTCGTAGCCCCACACGTTGTACATCCAGCCGCCCGGAACCTTCCGTACCCCCCAGCCGTACCACCACGAGTTCCGCACCGCTCGCACCGCCGTGACCTCGCTCAGCTCGACGACCCGCCTGGGCCACCCCAGCCAGAACCTGGCGGTCACCCGCCCGGCGCCGACGGTGACGGTCAACCGGCTGAAGGTCACCATCGCGACGAGGACCACAACCATCAGCACCGTGAAGACGGCGGTGCCGGTCGACGACATGTCTTCGGCGCTGCTGGTGGCCCACGCCACCACGCCCAGCAGCACCAGCACCGGAATGGCGAACCACCCCTGCTGTGATCGTTCGTAGTCCATCGTCCTACCGGTACTTGTGCAGCTCGAGGCGGGCGACCATACCCCGGTGGACCTCGTCGGGACCATCGGCCAACCGCAGCGCCCGGGCCATGCCCATCAGGTAGCTCAGCTCGGTATCGGCCACCCCTTCCCCACCGTGGATCTGGATCGCAGCGTCGACGACCTGCTGCAACACGTTGGGCGCCACCACCTTGATGGCCGAGATGTCGACCAGCGCACCGAGCGTCCCCTTCGTGTCCAGCTCCCAGGCCGCCTTCATCGTGAGCAGCCTTGCCTGGTCGATGGCCATTCGGCAGTCGGCGATGACGTCGCGGTTACCTCCCAGGTTGGCCAGCGGCTTGCCGAACGCCACCCGGTTCAGGGCCCGCTCGCACAGGCGCTCCAGCGCCCGCTCCGCGGCGCCGATCGCCCGCATGCAGTGGTGGATGCGCCCGGGACCGAGGCGGCCCTGCGCAATCTCGAATCCCCGGCCCGGTCCGGCGACGATGTTGGACGCCGGCACGCGGACGTCCTCGAACAGGATCTCGGCATGGCCGTGCGGTTCGCCCAGGTGCCCGAACACGGGGATCATGCGCAGAACGGTCAGGCCGGGTGCGTCCATGGGGACGAGCACCATCGAGTGGCGCTGGTGCCGCTCGGCCTCGGGGTCGGTGACCCCCATGAAGACGAGGAACTCGCACCGGGGATCACCGGCGCCGCTGGTCCACCACTTCTGCCCGTTGATCACCACCTCGTCACCGTCGACCAGGCAGGTGGCCTTCATGTTGGTCGCGTCGCTGGACGCCACCGCCGGCTCGGTCATCGCGAAGCCCGACCGGATCGTGCCGTCCAGGAGCGGGAGCAACCAGCGCTCCTTCTGCTCGACCGACCCGTACTGCACGAGCACCTCGGCGTTGCCCGTGTCGGGTGCCGAGCAGTTGAACACCTCGGGCGCCAGGAAGCTCCGTCCGGTGATCTCCGCCACCGGCGCGTAGTCCCGATTGTCGAGCCCGGCGCCGTGCTCCTCGTCGGGAAGGAAGAGGTTCCACATCCCCAGCGCCTTCGCCTCGGCTTTCAGCTCCTCGACCACCGGCGGAATCTCCCACCGTGTCCAATCGTCGGTGCCGACCAGCTGATCCCGGTAGGTCTGCTCGTTGGGCACGACCCGCTCGGTCACGAAGCGCTGCACCTGCTCCATCACCAGCTGGGCCCGTTCGGAGTGTTCGAAGTCCACTGGGTACTGCTCCTCATCGAAGGTCGAACCCATTCTGGTCGTCCGTCCACCGTCCCGGGCAAGCCTCTAGGGTCGCGCCGATGACGTCCGCCGAAGCACCTGCCGCCGGAACCGACTCGAGGGGCGGCCTGGTCCTGGCCATCCTGGCCGCGGCGATGTTCGTCTACGTGATCGACACGACGCTGATGAACGTGTCGATCTCGGCGCTGGTCGAGGACCTCAACACCACAGTGGGCGCCGTGCAGGGAGCGATCACGCTCTACACGCTGACCATGGCCGCCTTCATGCTGACCGGCGGCAAGCTGGGCGACATCTGGGGGTCGAAGCGGGCCTTCCGCATCGGCCTGGTCATCTACGGCCTGGGCACGACCCTCACCGCGGTGGCTCCCAACCTGGGGTTCGTCATCATCGGCTGGTCGATCATGGAGGGGCTGGGTTCGGCACTGATCGTCCCTGCGATCAACACGCTCGTGCGGGCCAACTACGAGGACTCCCGCCGCGCCACAGCGTACGGCGTGCTCTTCGGTGTCGCCGCCGCCGGCGCCGCGTTCGGACCGCTGATCGGTGGATGGATCACCACCGCCTTCACCTGGCGCCTGGCGTTCGGGGTCGAAGCGGTCATCGTGCTCGGCGTGCTGCTCTCGTCCGGACTCCTGACCGACGCCCCGCCGGTCGAGCCCAAACCGAAGCTCGACGTCGTGGGTGTCGTCCTCTCGGCCCTGGGACTGGGACTGCTGGTGTTCGGTGTGCTCCAGACCACCGACCGGGGGTGGAGCGATCCCGTCATCCTGCTGCTCATCGGCGGCGGGGTCGCCGTGCTCGGCGGGTTCGTCCGGTGGATCCGGCGTCGGGAAGCGAACGGCGAGCCGGTGCTGGTCCACCCCTCGATCTTCCGGCACCGCGCCATCGGCGCCGGCCTCCCGGTGCTGTCCACCCAGACCTTCGCCCAAGCCGGGCTGCTGTTCCTCATCCCCGTCTTCACCCAGTCGGTGCTGGGCTTCGACGCCTTCGAAACCGGCCTCACGCTGCTGCCGCTGTCGATCGGCGTGCTGGTGACGTCGGTCGCCACACCGCGACTGGGCCGCGTCATCTACCCGCGCACCATCATCCAGGCCGGACTGATCCTGCTGTTCATCGGGGGCTTCGTGCTGGCCCGGTCGCTCGACGGGGCCACCGAAGGGTCGGACATGGCGCTCGGGCTCCTGCTCGGCGGGATCGCCATCGGACTCATCGCCGGCCAGCTCCCCAACATGATCCTCAGCGGGGTCGAACCCGACGAGGCCAGCGAGGCCTCCGGCCTCCAGGGCACCGCCCAGAACCTCGGGATGGCCATGGGGACCGCCGTCATCGGCACGGTGATCCTGTCGGTTGCGCTGTCGACCATCTCCACCGACGTCGGAGACTCGACGGTCATCCCCGACGACACCAAGGACGACATCGAGCTGGCCATCGAGGAGGGTCTCACCAAACCCGCCACCGACCGGCTCGAACAGGACCTGGCCGACCAACCGGCCGAGGTCCAGACGGCGGCGCAGCAGATCTTCGACGACGGAACCCTGCGCGGCTTCCAGGGTGCGGTCCTGGTCGGCGGGATCGTCGCCCTCCTCGGCGCGCTGGTGGCCTTCCGCCTCCCCAAGAAGAAGCTGGAGGCCGACCCGGGCCAGCCGGGAGACGAGCCGGCCAGCGACCCGATCGCGGAAACCGTGCGCAACACCACCATGCCGGGGATGCACCTCGAGATGGACGATCTGCCGGCCAAGGTCGGCAGGCCGGGCCGATGACCGATCCGCTGTGGACCCCGTCGCGGGGGCGGATCGCGGCCTCCAACCTCCGCCGCTTCCAGCGGTTCGTCAGCGAACGACGCGACGGCCTCGGATCGTTCGCCGACGTCCACGCATGGTCGATCGACGCGCCGGCCGACTTCTGGGCGGCGGTGTGGGACTTCTGTGGCGTGGTCGGTGACCGCGGCGACCGATTGATCGAAGAGGGCTCGCACCAATGGGAGACCCGCTTCCTCCCCGATGCCACCCTCAACGTGGCCGAGAACCTGCTGGGGGAACGTAGCGACGAGCCCGCCATCGTCTTCCGATCCGAAGACGGTGAGGCCGTCGACCTCACGCGCGCCGAGCTCCACGACCTGGTCGCCCGGATCCAGAAACTGCTCGTCGCCGCCGGCGTGGGCGAGGGCGACCGTGTCGCTGCGTGGATGCCCAACCGGCCCGAGATCTACGCCATCATGCTGGCCGCCGCCGGGCTGGGAGCCACCTTCACCAGCACCTCCCCCGACTTCGGCGTCGATGGCGTGGTCGACCGGTTCGGCCAGATCGAGCCCAAAGTGCTGTTCGCCGCTGCCGACTACCCGTACAACGGGAAGCGCCACGATTGCATGGAGCGGCTGAACCAGATCAGTGCCGCCCTGCCCTCGCTGCGCCTGAGCATCGTGATCCACGAGGGCTGGCTCGACGGCGTCGGGGCCGGGCCCGTCACGTTCGAGCGCCTGCCGTTCGACCACCCCTGGTACATCCTCTTCTCGTCGGGCACGACGGGGAAACCGAAGTGCATCGTGCACCGGGCCGGCGGGCTGCTCCTGAAGCACCTCGTCGAGCATCAGCTGCACTGCGACGTGCACCCCGGGGATCGGGTCTTCTACTTCACGACCGCCGGCTGGATGATGTGGAACTGGCTCGCGTCGGGCCTGGCCAGCGACGCCACCATCGTGCTCTACGACGGAGCGCCCACCCATCCCGACGCCAACCGCCTGTTCGATCTGGTCGACGACGTCGGCATCAGCCTGCTCGGCACGTCGGCCAAGTTCATCGAGGCCTGCGGCAAGGCCGGCATCAGGCCCGTCGACACCCACGACCTGTCCACGCTGCGGACCATCACCTCGACCGGATCGGTCCTGGCCCCGGAAGGATTCGACTGGATCTACGACGCGGTCAAGGCCGACGTGCATCTCGCCTCGATCTCGGGCGGCACCGATCTGTGCGGCTGCCTGGTGGCCGGCGACCCCGTCGGACCGGTGTACCGGGGCGAGATCCAGGCCGCCGGCCTGGGGATGGACATCGACGTGGTCGACGGGACCGGGTCGTCGCTCCCACCTGGCGTGGAGGGCGAACTGGTCTGTCGCAACAGCTTCCCGTCGATGCCGCTGGAGTTCTGGGACGATCCCGACGACGCCCGCTACCGGGCGGCGTACTTCGAGCGCATCCCCGGCGTGTGGCATCACGGCGACTTCGCCATGACCACCGAGCACGGGGGGTACGTCATCCTCGGCCGAAGCGACGCCACCCTCAACCCCGGCGGCGTGCGCATCGGCACCGCCGAGATCTACCGGCGGGTCGACACCATGCCCGAGGTGCTGGAGAGCGTCGTCATCGGCCAGCAATGGGAGTCGGACACCCGCATCGTCCTGTTCGTCAGGATGGCCGACGGCCACGAGCTGACCGACGAGCTGCGCGAACGGATCCGCCAGCGCATCCGGGACGAGGTCACGCCCCGCCACGTACCGGCCGTGATCGCGGCCGTCGACGACATTCCGCGCACCCGGTCCGGCAAGATCACCGAGCTGGCGGTGCGCGACGTCGTCCACGACCGCCCGGTCGAGAACACCGAGGCGCTGGCCAATCCCGAAGCGCTCGAGCACTTCCGCCACCGCCCCGAGCTGACGTAACGGGATCTGGGGTCGATACTGCACCGCCACGGTTCACGATCGACCCCATATCCAGCAGGAGGTGGGTCGGCGTTGCGACGGCTCAAGCAGGTTCGGCGGATGGACGGAGAAGTGCTCGGGGCCATCCTGCAGGTCTCGCTGCTGGTGTTCGTGGTCTCGTCCATGCTGGCCATAGGGTTCAGCCTCACGATGCCGGAGATCATCGAGCCGCTGAAGGACCTCCGGCTCGTGCTGATCGCGCTCGCCATCAACTTCGTCGCGGTCCCGGTCATCGCGGTGGCGATCGACGCCGTCCTCTCGCTCGACCAGGACCTCTCGATCGGATTGACGATCATGTCCGCCGCCGCCGGCGCGCCCTTCCTTCCGAAGCTCGCGGGTGCCGCGAAAGGGAACATGGCGTTCTCGGTCGGGCTGATGGTGCTACTCATGGTGGTGACCGTCGGCTACATGCCCATCGTGCTCCCGCTCCTGATCGACGGTGTCGACGTGAACGCATGGGACATCGCCTCGTCCCTCATCCTCCTGATGATCCTGCCGCTCGCAATCGGGCTCTTCGTGCGATGGCGGTACGAGGAGATCGCCGGCGGCCTGCAGCCCCTGATGGCTGAAACGTCGACCATCGCCATTGCGCTGCTGCTGGTCGCCGGGGTGATCGTGAACTTCGACGACATCGTCGACCTGATCGGGACGGCCCCGACAACCCCGGCGTGGTGACGTTCATCATCGTCGCCGGCATCGTCGGCCTCATCCTGCTGCTGCCGGGCGCGGGCGAGCTCGGCAAGCGCGCCGAGGCCGCCGCTTCGGCCTGACTCCCGCCGTCAGGATCCGGCCGGTTCTGGGGTCGATATTGCACCGCCACGGTTCACGATCGACCCCAGATTCAGCTCCGCTCCTGCTCGGACTCCCACTGGCCGATGACCTCTTCGGTGGGAACGATCAGCGGGGCGACGTTGGGATAGCCGGCGTAGGGAGCCAGCATGACCAGCGTCTCGCGGAGCTGGTCGGGGGTGAGCTCGCCGCGCTTGAGCGCCGCTCGGGCCTGGATCCGCCACGTGTCCACCCCGCCGCTCGCCGCGATGACCCCCATGATCAGCAACCGGCGCTCGCCGATCGACAGGACGTCGCGATCCCAGACCTCGGCGAAGAGGCTCCGCATCATGACGTCGTTGAAGGCCATCGTCCCCTCGGGGAGATCGACGACATCACCGGCGTAGACCTCCCGGATCTTGGCGACCCCTCGTTCGTAGGCGGAGGGCTCGGGCTCGCTCATGCTGGTTCCTCGTGGCTCGGATCGGGGTCGCCCACACCGAACACCGTGGGCATCGCTTCGTGGACGGCCCGGACGACGGGAACGACGCCGCGGGGATCGGGCCGGCACAGCTCCAGGGCCAGCTCGAGGTCCTTCTGACCGATCGACACGGTGGACCGGAGGTACGTGCGCAGGTCCCCCGTGATGTCGGACAGATGGAAGCTGAGCATGGGCAGGAACTGCTCGGTCAACGCACCGAGCTGGCCGGTGTGCCGCCAGGCTTCGACCAGCGCATCGGTGTCGGCACCCGCACCTTCGACCAACTCGAACGCGGCCGCAGCGGCGGCCTGCTGGGCGTAGGTCATCACGTTGACGCCGATCTTGAGGGCCGCACCGGACCCGACCGGCCCCGCAGCGATCACCTTGGTGCCGTAGACGTCGAGCAGCGCCCGTGCCTGTTCCGGCATCTGGTCGACGCCGCCGGCGAAGATGGCCAGCTCACCCTTGTCGGCCGCCGCTCCGCCGCCGGCGACGCATGCATCGAAGACCGAGACTCCCCAGGGTTCAGCGGTGTCCCGCGCCCAGGTCATCGTGTCGGGATGCACCGTCGAATGGATCAGAACCGTGACCCCGTCGTGGACGCGCCTCGGCGATCCCGCCCGGGCCCGCGATGACCGCCTCGACGTGCTCGGCCGCCGGCACGCACACGCTGACGACATCGCTGGCCGTGGCGACCTCGGCCGCCGAGTCGCACGCGTCGGCTCCCTGGGCGATCGCTCGCTCGACCGCGGCCGGGTTGAGATCGAAGACCGCGACCGTCGCCCCGGTCGAGAGGAGATGGCCGGCCATCGCCGACCCCATGTCGCCAAGCCCGATGTAGCCGTATCGCATCGGCCCATTCTCGTCCCCCTAGCCTTCGGACCGGAAACCGGCACGCCGAGGAGCACGCGATGAGCAAGGCACTGGACGCATTCGACCTGACCGGCCGCGTGTCGCTGGTCACCGGAGCCACCAAGGGGCTGGGCCGCGCCATGGCGCAGGGGCTGGCCGAGGCCGGGAGCGACGTGGTGATCGTGAGCCGCAAGCCCGAGCTGTGCGACGAGGTGGCCGCCGAGATCGAGGAGTCGACCGGCCGGCGAGCCCTGTCGGCGGCGTGCCACCTCGGCGACTGGGCCGCGCTCGGCGACCTGACCGAGCGGGTCTATGACGAGTTCGGTCGGGTCGACGTGCTGGTCAACAACGCCGGCATCAACCCGACACCGACGGCCGTCACCGACATCACCAGCGAGTACTTCGACAAGCTCTTCGCCGTGAACGTGAAGGGACCGGTCCGCCTGGCCGGGCTGGTCGCCCCCCGCATGGGCGCCGCCGGCGGCGGGAGCATCATCAACGTCACCACGGTCGGCTCCTACTTCGCCGGTCCGTACGTCGGCGTCTACACCGCAGCCAAGGCCGCGCTGCTCAACTTCACCCGCACGATGGCGACGGAATGGGTCGGGCTCCGGCGTCCGGGTCAACGCCATCGCCCCCGGTCCGTTCATGACCGAGATGATGAAGGGGATGAAGCGCCTCGACGAAGCCGGCTTCGAACGGCGCCCGCGACGCCACGCTGATGCGGCGCGTCGCCGACCCCGAGGAGATCGTGCCGCTGGCGCTCTACCTGGCCAGCGATGCGTCGTCCTACGTGACCGGCGAGGACTTCGCGATCGCCGGCGGCATGCGCAGCAACTGAGCACCCTCGGGGCCAGGCACCCAGCGTGCTCAGTTCCGGCGCACCGGTGACATCGGCTCGGTAGCGTGCGCAGCCATGGGGCACGACCAGACGATCACGATCGACCCGATCTACAACGGACCGCCCGACTCGGCGCACGGTGGGGTGGCAGCGGGACGGATGGCTGCCCTGATCGATCCGCTCCGCGCCCGAGTGCGACTCCACGCTCCCGTCCCGATCGACGCGCCGATGGCGGGTGCCGAGTCCGACGACGGAGCGATCGAGATGACCGCCGGCGGGCATCGGGTCGCCGCCGTGAGGACACTCGAGGCACCCCTCGAGGTCGAGCACTTCCCCCGCCTCGACCCGCACGTCGTGACGGAGGCCGAAGCGAACTTCCTCGACCGATGGGGAGGGGGTCAGCATCCCTTTCCGACCTGCTTCGGATGCGGCCCCGGCCGCCACGACGGGTTGGGCATGGAGCTGCGGTCCGGGGACGCACCCGGCCACGACGTGTATGCGGCCGCCTGGCACCCGGCGCTGGACGGGCCGGTCCCCGACTGGCTGGTGTGGGCGGCGCTCGACTGCCCCAGCGGCTTCCCCGCCTTCGTCGGCATGGCGCCGGACCGGGCCCGGGTCACCGGTGAGTTCGCGGTGGAGATCCGCCAGCCCGTGCCCGGCGACGGGGCCTACCAGATCCTGTCCCACGTCACCGGGTCCTCCGGACGCAAGACCACCACCGCGGCAGCGATCGTCGACGAGGACGGAACCAACCTGGCGGTCGCCACCGCGATCTGGATCGAGATCCCGCTCGCAACCGGACCGACCCGCTGAGCACGCTGGGTCGCTGAGCACTCCAGGTGCCTGACCCCCAGAGTGCTCAGAAGGTGAACCCTCTGGGTGCCTGACCCCGAGAGGGTTCAGGTTGGGGGGATGAGGCGGGCCAGGGCGTCGTCGAGGACGGTCTCGAGCTCGACCGGGCGGGCGGCCGCTTCCCGGTACGCCGGGTCCAGATCGACGCCCGCCGTCACGCCCAGCGGCAGGCCGGGGCGCAACTGCCGGCGCTGCGCAGCGCCTGCACCAGGAATCCGGCCACCGTGTTCACCAGCGCCCGCACCAGCACGACCGCCTCGTCGGGCGGCACACCCGCCCGCGCCACCTCGACGAAGAGTGCGTCGACCAGCGGTTGCCCCTGATCGCTGGCACCGGCCCGGTTGGCCAGGCGGGTGAGGTTGCGATGATCGAGCGAGCTGCGCCAGATGTTCTTGGCGGCGCAGAAGATGCGCTCCGTGCCGCTCTCCCCCGTCACCGGGAGGTCGCGCATCTGCGCCCGATGCCGCTCGAGCACCGCGGCCACCACGTCGTCGCGCTGGCCGACGTGCCAGTAGATGCTGGTGGCCGAGACCCCGAGCTCGGCCGCCAGCTTGCGCATGGTCAGCGCATCGGGGCCGCCCTCCTCCACCATGGCCAGGGCCGCGTCGACCACGTCGGCGGGCTCGATGCCCGCATGGACCGTGGACTTCGACGGCTCGGAGGACTTCGGGCTGATGGCTCGACCTTTCTCGCAGGAGCGCTTGCCAGCGACCGGGCTGCGTGCAAGAGTGAAGCCACTGTAACAGTGTTCTAGAGCATCACCAGGGGGATCCGATGGCCGTCAGATACGCCGCCAAGCCGGTCGAGGCCGTGCGCAACCGCGAACTCGAGGCCACCGGCCGCGAGAACTGGTCCGACTCGCTCGAGGCCGTCTACGAGACCGACCCCGAGATCATCGCCTCGGTCCTCCCGCCGCCACTCGAACCCGGACCCGAACCCCTGGTCCGACTCAACATCTCCACCGTCACCATGCCCGGCGGCCACGTGTTCGGCGCCGGATGGTTCGGCGTCCAGGCCCGCCACGGCGACACGCTGGGCGAGTACCCCCTCCTCATGCCCATGAGCACCGAGCAGGCCACCGTCGGCGGCCGCGAGACCTTCGGCGAGCCCAAGAAGATCGCCAAGATCACATCCGAACGCGACGGCGACACGATCCACAACACGGTCAGCCGCATGGGCTACACCGTCGCCGAGATCAAGGGCACCGTCGTCGGCGAGCGCGACACCGAGGAGAACGAGCGCATCGACTTCTACTTCAAGCTCCTCCCCTCCCCCGAGGGCCCGGGCATGCTCGACGGCGACCCGTACCTGGTCGAGTCCCACAAGCACACCCGCGAGCGCAAGGCCGAGATCGTCGACGGCCAGGTCATCCTCGGCGAGTCGCCGCTCGACCCTGTGGCCGACCTGCCGATCCGCACCCTGCGGTCCATCACCCTCTGCCAGCGGGCCACCATCGTCGAGGCCCACACCGTGGGCACCGTGCCCGCCGCCGACGTCATCCCCTATGTCCACCAGCGCTACGACGACCTGTCGGTCCTCGGCAAGCGCGACTGACCCGAGCAAGGAGCGACCACCATGGCAAGCAGCGAACAGGACCGCACCCGGCCCTACGTGATCGTGTCGTCCGACACCCACGCCGGCCTCCAGTGCGAGGAGTACCGCCCCTACCTCGACAGCAAGTACCACCCGCAGTTCGACGAGTACGTCAAGGAGCGCCACACGATGCGCCGCCTGGCCGAAGAGGTCAACGGCGAGTACATCGAGCAGTGGGAGTCCGACAACGCCGAGGGCCTCCGCGGCGCCTACGACCCCGAGGTGCGCGACAAGGAGCTGGACGCCGACGGCATCGCCGGCGAGATCATCTTCGCCGACGGCGACGCGGTCACCGGGATGGAGTCACCGCCGTTCGGCGCCGGTCTCTCCGCCGGGCAGATCACCGACCCCGAGCTGGCCTTCGCCGGCGCCGAAGCCCACAACCGCTGGCTCATCGAATTCTGCGCCACCAACCCGCCCCGTCGGGCCGGGGTCGGACTGGTCCCGGTCACCTTCGGCCCCGAGCGTGCGGTCGAAGCGGTCGAGCTCCTGGCCGGCAAGCCGGGCATCAAGGGCGTCATGATCCCCACCATGTGGCACGACTTCCCGTCGTACAGCAGCGATCACTACGACGCGTTCTGGGCCGCGTGCGCCGAGGCCGGTCTGGTCGTGCACACCCACTCGGGTGAGGCCGACATGGACGCCTACGGCAACAACATCCCGATCTTCATCAGCGAGGTGGTGTGGTGGACCCACCGCACCCTCTGGCACCTGCTCTACAGCGGGAAGTTCGAGAAGTTCCCGGGCCTGAAGTACGCGGTGGTCGAAGCCGGCTCGTGGTGGGTCGGCGATCTGCTGATGAA
This sequence comes from uncultured Acidimicrobiales bacterium, assembly GCA_963793475.1. GTDB lineage: Bacteria > Actinomycetota > Acidimicrobiia > Acidimicrobiales > CAWCAL01 > CAWCAL01. The sequence goes on along the minus strand of CAWCAL010000005.1, from coordinate 215,227 downwards.
GGGCGACACCAACTTCGGCGGCGCCAAGAAGGTGAAGAAGATGTCGTCACGGATGAAGGGGCTGCTCTCCAAGCTCCCGTCCGAATACTTCGGCACCAACATCTTCATCGGCGCCTCCACCATGTCCAAGGAGGAGATCCGCCGCCGCCACGTCAACGGCATCAACGCCCTCATGTGGGGCACCGACTACCCCCACCCCGAGGGTTCGTGGCCCCACACCGTCGAGCGCCTGGAGACCGACTTCCAGGACGTGTCGATCGAGGACACCCGCCGGCTGCTCGGCCTCAACGCGGTGGACGCCTACGACCTGGACCTGCCGGCGCTGGAGGAGATCGCGACACGGGTGGGGCCCACGCCCGAGCAGCTCCACCAGGACCCCGACCTGCGCACCCCGCCCGACGCCGAGCGCCAGGCTCGCTGGTGGCTCGACGAGTACGACTGCCAGTTCCATGGGTGACGCCCCGGAGCTGCCGCCCATCGAAATCGACGGCGGCGTGGCCGTGGTCACCGGGGGTGCCGGCGGCATCGGCAAGGGCATCGTGCGGGCGCTCCTGTCCGAGGGCGCCACGGTTGTCATCGCCGACGTCGAGCAGGCCGCGCTCGACGCGGCCGTCGAGGAACTGTCCGAGCTGGGGCCGGTCTCGGGTCGCGTCACCGACGTGTCCGACATCGCCTCGGTCGAAGCCCTGGCCGACCACGTGTTCACCGAGCACGGCGGCTGCCGGTTCCTGTTCAACAACGCCGGCGTCACCTCCGGCGGCGGCGGCAAGCCGTGGGAACAGGAGCCCAACGACTGGAAGTGGTGCTTCGGCGTCAACGTGTTCGGCCCGGCGCAGATGGTGATCGCCTTCGTCCCTCGCATGATCGAGGCGGGCGAACCGGGCCACATCGTGAACACATCATCGGGGGACGGCGGCATCGCGCCCGTTCCCCGGGCGTCGGTGTACGCGTCGAGCAAGGCGGCGCTCAGCTGCTTCACCGAAGCGCTCGACCACCAGCTGATCGACCAGGGCACGCAGATCCGGGCGTCGGTCTTCTACCCGTCGGGCGGGCTGTTGAACACCGGGTTGTTCAACGCCCAGCGCAACCGTCCGGCCGAGCTGGCCCGGGAGCGCGGCGGCACCGGCCGACCGTCGATGACCTTCGAGCAACTGCAGGAGATGATGTCGAAGGGTGGCCGCGAGGTGCCCGTCGCGGATCTGGACGAGCTGGGCCGGTTCGTGGTCGAGGCGGTGCGCGAGCGGCGCTACATCATCGGCCACGCGCTGGACGACACCGCAGAGCTGCTCCATCGTCGGGCCGACGCCATCGAACGGGCCGAGCTCCCGCCCCACCACGGCATCGAGTTCTGACCACCGCCCCGTCCAAGTTGGCAGGATTCTGATCAGGGGATGATCAGAATCCTGCCGAGTTCGGCCGTGGGTAGTAGGAACGCAGGCATGACCGGCCAGGGCCCCCACCGTGTTCCCCCGATCGACGACTGGAATCGCCTGCTCGACGGGCGCGTCGCCGTGGTGACCGGTGGGGGCGACGGCATCGGAGGCGCGATCAGCCGCCTGTTCGCGCAGCATGGTGCGCACGTCGAGATCGCCGAGATCGATCCCGATCGGGCCGAGGCCATCGTCGCCGAGATCTCCGACACCGGCGGATCGGTTCGATCGCGGGTCACCGACGTCCGGCTCGAGGACGACGTCGACGGCTTCCGGGAGTGGGTGCTCGATCACCACGACCGCGTCGACGTCCTGGTCAACAACGTGGGCGACTACCGCCCGCTGGTGCGCTTCGACCAGTCCGGCCCCGAATCGTGGCAGGAGATGTACGACGTCAACCTCGGCCACCTGTTCCTCATGACGCGCGCCTTCCTCCCGGCGATGGTCGACGGTGGTGGGGGATCCGTCGTCAACGTCCACTCGGTCGAGGGGATGCGCGGCTTTCCGGGCGAGCCGGTCTACGCCGCGATGAAGGCCGCCGCCGCCCATTTCACGACCTCGCTGGCCGCGGGCTACGGGCGCAGGGGCATCCGGGTCAACGGCATCGGACCCGACCTGACCCAGACCCCGCAGGTCGACTACCTCACCGGCTACGAAGAGCACGAGGACGGCTGGGAATCGTGGGCGCCGGTCGGCCGACTGGGTTGGCCCGACGACCCGGCCCGGGTCGCGCTCTTCCTGGCCAGCGACCTCTCGTCGTTCGTGACCGGCCACAACATCCCGGTCGACGGCGGCACGAAAGCGGGCGGTGGCTGGTTCTGGTCACCGGGCGCCAAGCGGTTCGTCAACCGCCCCAAAGACCTCTGACCCCGCCCTCCGCCGCACCCTCCTTCCCGATCTCGCGGCCACCAGGCCCAGTTCTGGGCTCCACGGCCGCGAGTTCGCCGGAGGGGAGGGGTTGGGGGGCTACTCGGCGGTGACGCGGAGGGGGCGGCGCTGGATCAGCTCGAAGTCGGCGCCGGTGCTCATGCGGCCCAGGGCCAGCTCGGGCGGCTCGGGCTGGGGCGGCACCGCCGGGTCGACCACGAGGTCCCAGGCCAGGGCGGCGTCGCCGGTGTCGGCCGCCGCCACAGCACGACACCGCGCCTGCGGATCGACGGCGCCGGCGATGGCGTCCAGCGCAGGATGTGGTTCGGACGACAGGTCGGAGAACCACGACAGCCCGTCGGCCTCGTGCAGGGCCGGACAGTCGGCGACGGCGAGCCGAGCCGAGTACGGACCGGTGACCTCGACCCGGAGGTCGACGTACGAAGGCGGTTGGAAGTGCGGGTGCAGCTGGAACACCTTGGCCACGGCATCGATCCCGCCACCGTCCAGTCCCAGCGCCCGGCGCAACCGCACCGCGGCCACCGCGGCGCTCCCGATCCACTGCCGGCGACCCAGCTCGATGGCGGCGTCGGCCCCGAACCGGTCAGCGATCGCCACCAGGTACGAGCGCACCAGCAGGTGCGCTTGGACGGCAACCTCCTGGACCGTCACCACCAGCGCATCGTGGGAGAGATCCTCCAGCTGGAAGCCCGGGTCGAACGGCCCCGAGTAATCGGGCCACCCACCGCCCTCGCTTGCAGGACCGGCGGCCGTACCCGCCACCGCCACCGGCAGCGACCCGACCGCCGACGCCTCCACCTGCGCCAGGTTGGCGTGCTGCTCGTACGGGACCGCCTCACCGTCGACGAACACCGACCAGTGGCAGTGCGGGTAGCGAGCGGCCGGCTCCCGCGGCGGCCGATGGATGGGTCGCATCTTCATGCGCGGGTTCGTCGCTGCGGCAGTGGCGTCGAAGGTGGGGTCCTCGATGTCGTGACACATCCGTCGAACCCGATCCTCGCCCCATGGTTCGACGTCCATGAGCGCACCACAGTGACTCAGCCAGAATTCGCCGTAGTCGGGGCCGTCGAGCCGGAACTGGAAGTCCATGAACTGGTGAGGTGCCCCGATGTCCAACTGGAGGTTCTTGAACACGGTGCCCACGTCGTCGCCGCCGAACCCCAGAGCCCGCTGCATCCGTATCGAATAGATCGGGCTGGCGCCCATCCACTCGTCGATGGAGAGCTGCGTCATCCCGTCGTCGCCGAAGCGCTCCATCACCAGCGGCAGACCGACGCGGTCGATCAGGTGGCCCATCAGGAGGTATTCACGCCCCAGCTGGGCCAGGGCCGACCGGGACAGCGAGCTCAGGTCGAATCCGGCGTCGCACGCACCCCGGTAGGACTCGCCGAGGGCAGGCATCATCCAGCCGCGGCTGGGACGACCCCGTCCCAGACGAGCGGCAGCTCGGCCGGACCGTCGATCAGATTGGAGTGCACCCGTGGCAGCGACGCAGGATCGGCGCCCAGCCGCAGCCCTTCGATCCGGGTGAGGAGGGTCTCGAAGATGATGCGGCCCTCGAGCCGGGCCAGGTTGGCGCCAAGGCAGAAGTGGGGTCCGCCCGATCCGAAGGCGATGTGGTCGTTGGGGTCGCGGGACAGGTCCAGCTCGAAGGGCCGGTCGAAGACCGACTCGTCCCGATTGGCCGACGGGTACCACAGCGTCACGTGCTCGCCCGCCGCCATCTCCTGCCCGCCCAGCACCGTGTCGCTCGTGAGCTGTCGGGTGAACTGCAGGATGGGCGTGGCCCAACGCAGCAGCTCCTCGATGGCCGTGGGCAGCCGGCCCGGCAGGTCGGCGCGCAGCCAGGCCAGCTGGTCGGGATGCTCGAGCAGGGCGATCGTCCCGCTGGTGATCAGGTTGCGGGTCGTCTCGCTGCCGGCGTTCTGGAGCAGCAGGAAGAAGAGGTCGATCTGCATCTGGGTCAGCTGGTGACCGTCCACCTCGGCGTCGATCAACACCGACATCAGATCGTCCTGCGGGTTGCGCTGGCGCTCCTGGCACAGCTCGTCGGCGTAGACGAACATCGCCGTCGCCGCCTCGCGGCGCTGTTCGGGCGTGACGCCAGGATCGAAGCCGAAGCTCTCCTCGGTCCAGTGGAACACCTGGCGACGGTCCTCGTCGGGCACGCCGACCATCTCGGCGATGACCTGGAGCGGCAGCTCCGACGCCATCGCGCTCACCATCTCGCAGCCCCCGTCGGCTGCGACGTCGTCGAGCAACCGGTCGACGTGGTGCTGGATCTTCTCCTCCAGCTCGCGCACCCGGCGGGGCGTAAACCCCTTGCTGACCAGCATCCGCATCCGGGTGTGCTCGGGCGGATCGAGGCTGATCAGGAGCCCGTCGGTGTCCCCCGACTCGACGTCGAGGAACGGGTTGGGCTGGCTGGAGAAGGTCCCGGCGTGCCGGGACACCTCGCGGATCTCGGCCGCTTGCACCAGGCTCCACATGTGGCCCCACTCGGGATGCGGGTGGCGGTGCACCGGGCCGGCGGCGCGCAGCTCGGTGAAGTACTCGTGGGGGAACCCGTCGGTGTACGTGGCCGGGTCGATCAGGTCGGTCTCGTGGGTGGGGGCCGGATCGCTCATCACGGCCCCGAGAAGGTCTCGCCCAGCTGGGACAGATGGTCGGCCTTCGGGTCGTAGGACTCGCCGTCCTCCCAGGACGCCAGCTCGGCTCGACCCACCACAAACCAGTGCACCTCGTCGGGACCGTCGGCCAGTCGCAGCGTGCGTTGTCCCGCGTACATGTCGGCCAACGGCGTCCACTGCGACACGCCGGTGGCGCCGTGGACCTGGATGGCGTCATCGATGATCTGACAGACCCGTATGGGCACCATGGCCTTGATGGCACTCACCCAGACCCGGGCTTCGGCGTTGCCCAGCTCGTCCATGGCCTTCGCCGCCTTGAGGACCATCATCCGCATGGCCTCGATCTCGATACGGGCCTTCGCGATCAGCTCCACGTTCTTCCCCAGGCGGGCGATCGGTTTGCCGAACGCCTCGCGGGACAGGCCCCGTCGGGCCATGAGCTCGACCGCCCGTTCGGCCGCGCCGATCGAGCGCATGCAGTGGTGGATCCGACCGGGACCCAGGCGCAGCTGCGAGATCTCGAACCCGCTCCCCTCCCCCATCAGGATGTTCTCCTTGGGCACCCGCACGTCGTCGAACCGCAGGTGCATGTGACCATGAGGTGCGTCGTCTTTGCCGAAGACCTGCATCCCGCCCAGGATCTCCACGCCCGGATGGTTCCGCGGCACCAGGATCTGCGACTGGCGGCGGTGCGGTGGACCATCCGGGTTGGTCTGGACCATCACGATCATGATCTCGCAACGCGGATCGCCGGCGCCCGAGATGTAGTACTTCTCGCCCGTGATGACCCACTCCTCACCGTCGAGGACGGCCCGGCAGGCGATGTTCTTGGCGTCGGACGACGCCAGGTCGGGCTCGGTCATGGCGAACGCCGACCGGATCTCGCCGTTGAGCAGCGGGGTCAGCCACCGCTCCTTCTGCTCGGGCGTGCCGACCCGTTCGAGCACCTCCATGTTGCCGGTGTCCGGGGCCGAGCAGTTGAGCGATTCGGAGGCGATCGGGTTCTTGCCCAGCTCGGCCGCGATGTACGCGTAGTCGAGGTTGGACAGCCCCTCGCCCGTGTCGGCGTCGGGGAGGAAGAAGTTCCACAGCCCCTGGTCCTTGGCCTTGGTCTTCAGCCCGTCCAGCATCTCGAGCTGGCCCTGCGCCCAACTCCAGCGGTCGTCCCGTCCCTCGCCGAGCGCGAAGAACCTGGCCGTGACCGGCTCGACCTCGGCGGCGATGAAGGCCTTCACCTGCTCGAACAGCGGCTTTGCGCCCCCGGACATCCGCAGGTCGAACATGCCGTCGGTGGTCGGAAGACCGGTCATCAGGTGCTGCCCCCAGGTCGGTGATCGCCGCCGTGACGACCGGACCAGAGGCTAGTAGCCGTCTCCCGAGGCCCCGAGACCGGCGCGGGCGCCCACGCTCGGCCGGCGCGGCGCCGACCAGAACCGGTTGGCCGCCGACCTCCGTGGGACCGTCTCCACCCGCCCGAGACCCAGCCCGGCGTCCCGTAACTCGCGCTCGATCATCGTGTGGAACTCCACCGCGAGCTCGACGGCACCGTGACATCCGTCGTCCTCGTGACGGAGCGCACGCGCCATCGCCGGCTGGTCGCCCGTCACGAGCTCGATACACGCCGGTCGCCCTTCGATCGACACCTGGGCTCGCATTCCCGACCGGCCGGTCGCACGAATGCGAACCGCTCGACCAAGCAGCGCCTCCTCCGTCAGGTCCAAGCCCATCCGGCCCAGCACCAGGGTCGCCGCCGCGCCGGCGAGCCTGAGCGTCTGGACCTCGTTCATCCTGTCGACCACGGCGGCCTCCAACGCTGCGGCGTCCGAGTAGAGGGCGTCGGTCGCCGCCAGCAGGGCGCCCAGGGGGACGCCGTCGGCCAGGCCCACCAGGTCGTCGATCCGGCTCACGAGCGGTTGGACCTCACTTCGATCGATCCCGGCCGGCTCGGCCTGGCGGGCGAGCGCTCGACACTCGGCCCGAAGCAGCGCCAGCGCTACGAGCGGATCCTGATCGGCCTCCAGGCTCGCCCGCAGATCGCTGAGACAGCAGGCGCGGGCGACCAGGTCGGCGCCGGGCGTGTCGCCGTCCAGCCCGGCCCTCTCGAGGAGTGTTGGGAGTTCCGCGAGTCGACCGCGACGGAGGTCGCGTTCGATGGCGGCGCGTTGGGTTGCGGAAAGGACGGTGCGGCGGGTGCGGGACCGAGACATCGTGCTCCTCGGAGGCGGGCGGGGCGGGCGGGGTCGTGCGAGTGAGCCCGCTACCGCAGCTCCCGTTCCCGGCGCTTGCTGCCGGGCTCACCACACCTGTCGGCGAACCTACGAGCCGGGACCGTTGCGCGCGTCGACTCGAATTTGCGCTCCGCGCAAGGCTCATCGCGACGACCTGCCGAGCCTGCAAGACTCGCTACATGGATGATGAACCGAGCACCTCGCAGCTCCGGAACGTCATCGCCGAGGGGGTCCACGCACTCCTCCGCGACGGGCAGGGGATCTCGCAGGCCGCCATCGCCCGCGCCGCCGGGGTCGACCCGGCGACCGTCACCCGCTGGAAGCAGCGCACGTCGACGGCGAGCTACGAGGCCTCGATGCGCCTGGCAGAACACTGGCCGCACCACTTCGATCGCGACCTCATCGACGCGCTCAATGGTGTCCCCGGGGTCCCGTTCGAGCCGGCCTCGCTCGCCCGACTCGAAGGGGCGGCGGCGGTCTACACCGCCGTGGCCGAGGCGATCCAGAGCGACGATCATCGGGATCGAGAGATCCTGCACGTCGCGCTGCACCTCGACGCCGGCGGGCGGGGCGACACCATCGCCAACGATCCCGCCATCGACGACGACGAACGCGAGGCGATGCGGGCCTTCACCGACGCCTTGGCGGTGCGGGCGGGAGAGAACTGGCTCTACGAGTGTGTCTTCGCTGCGGCGACCCCGGAGCGCGGGGCCGTGGTGATCGAGCGGGCCCGATCTCTGCCCGGACGCGAGGTCCGCATCCGGGGGACGGTGGCCGCCCCACCACTGGTCCCCAATCTCATGGTCGTCGGTGGACGACAGGTGTTCCTGGCCGTCGATCACCCCCGCTTCGAGAAGCCGTCCAGCGCGGTGGTGATTCGTTCCCGGACGGCGGTCGAGTGGGCCCGCACCTATTTCGCCGGCCTGGCGCGCCTGACCCCGTTCGTGTTGCGAGACGAACGGGGGGTGGACGAGAGCGCCATCGGATCGTTCGAGGCGACCCTGCGAAACCGGGAGGCCGCACCGGCCGGCGCCGTCGACCTGATGGGTGTCCCCACCCTCAGAGATCCAGGTCGAACAGCCTGATCGCGTTGCCGCGGGCCAGCTTGTGGATCTGCGCTCGGTCGAGGTGGCCGAACAACCGCTCGGCGATCTGACGGGACTCGGGGAACGTGCCGTCCTGGTGCGGGTAGTCGGTCTCGAACATGACGTTGTCGACCCCCACCTTGTCCAGCAGCTCGACGCCCACCGAGTCCTTGAAGAAGCAGCTGTGGACCTGGCGGTGATAGTAGAAGGACGGCGGCTCGACGGAGCGGGCCTCACCCTGCGCCCACTGGTGGGTCTCCCAGGTGTCGTCGGCCCGCTCGACGAAGTACGGGATCCAGCCGATCTGGCACTCGGCGTACAGCAGGTTCAGGTTCGGGAACTGCGCCAGCTTGCCGGAGAAGAGCCAGTCGATCATGGACGCCGCCGAGTTGGCCGCGATCATGTTGGCGGTGACGATCGTGGGCGCATCGGCGGACGTGGTCACCGTCTTGGTGCCCGACCCGATGTGCATGCAGATGACCGTGCCGGTCTCCTCGCAGGCCTGGAAGAACGGGTCCCACTCGCCCGAGTGGATCGACGGCAACCCGAGCCAGGCGGGGAGCTCGGACCAGGCCACGGCCCGGACGCCCCGGGCGGCGTTGCGGCGGATCTCGGCGGCGGCCAGCTCGACGTCCCAGAGCGGCACGATGCACAGCGGGATGAGCCGGCCGTCGCTGCCCCCACACCACTCGTCGACCATCCAGTCGTTGTAGGCCTCGACGCAGAGCTTCGAGAGCGCCAGGTCTTTGCGTTCGGCAAACAGCTGGCCGCAGAACCGCGGGTAGTTGGGGAAGCACAGCGAGGCCTGGACGTGGTTGGCGGTCATGTCGTCCAGCCGGGCCGCCGGGTCGAAGCAGCCGGGCCGCATCTCGTCGTAGGTCACCCCCTGCATCGTCACCTCGTCGGGCCTCAGGCCGGCGGCGGCGATCATCTGCTTGATCTGGTAGCGGTGATCCTCGTAGTGCCACCACGCGGCCATTTCCTCGCCCGTGCCGGGCGTCTCGACCCAGGCACCGTCGACCAGGGACATGTCACCCTTGGGTTCGATGACGATGCGGGGGCCGGCGTCGCGGTACCGCTCGGGCAGGCGCGAGGTCCACACGTCGGGCGGCTCGAGGACGTGATCGTCGACGCTGACGATCCAAGGGATCACGCCACCGTCGTCCACCCCGGGGGTTGGGGTGGCCCCGGTCTGCGGTTCGGAGGTGATGGTCATGGGGTCTCCTGGTCGGTGAGGTCGGCGGTTCGGTCGTGCTGTGGTGCGTCGACGACGCTGCGGCGCTGCAGCTCGGTGAGCACGCCGCGACCCTGCGCCATCATCATCTCGGCGTAGGCGTCGACGGCCCCTGGCGCGTCCCGGGCGGCGACGCCTGCGCCCACGCGGGGCAGACCTCGCCGAGCGATCTCCATAGAACCGGCGACGGCGGCGAAGAAGTTGCCGGGGACGATGCCGGCCAAACCTCGGGCGACGGCCCGGAATCTGGGGGACCCTCCCAACTCGTGGAGGATCGCACGGGCATCGACGACGGCCGCCTGGAGCCGGTCCGGATCGTCCAGCGTCGCGGCGTGCGCGTAGGCACCGGCGAGCGCGGTCAGCTCGGCGTCGTCGGCTCGCTCGCATGCCTTGCTCAGGGCGAACCCGTCGACGAGGGCGTACAGCTCGAAGTGATCGCGCACGGTTCGCTCGTCGATGGGCTCGACGAACGCGCCGCGGTGGGGGACGACCCGCACCACACCTTGGCGCTCCAACCCCATCAACGCCTCGCGCACGGGGATCCGGCTGACGCCGAGCTGCGAGGCCAGTCCCTCCTGGTTCAGCCGGTCACCGGGCCGAACCCGGCCGTCCCAGATCTGGCGCCGGATCGCCTCGGCCACCTGATCGCCGACGGTCGGGCGCGAGATGGGCGTGACGGCAGCGGACGGCACGGCTCAGCGACCCGTGAAGCCGGGGTCGCGCCGGTTGCGCCGAGCCCGACTGGCTTCGTGGAAGTCTTCGGACCGGCTGGAGAGCTCGATGGCCCATCCCTCGTCCTCGAGGTGGCGCTCCAGTTCGCTGGTGGCGGCCCGGAAGATCAGCAACTTCGAGAGCCCCACCGAGACCGTTGCGGCGCCGGCGAGCTCTTCGACCAACGCGTCGGCGGTCGCGTCGACCTCGTCGGCGGGAACGGCTCGGTGCACCATGCCCCAGTCGGCGGCGCTGGCCCCGTCGACGGTGCGACCGAGCATGATCATCTCCTTGGCCCGGGCGACCCCGACCAGCCGCGGAAGCATCCACGAGCCCCCGCTGTCGGGGGTGAAGCCGGCGCGGGTGAAGGGCGCGAGGAGGCGGGCGTCGTCGGCGACCACGGCGAAGTCGCTGGCCAGCGCCAAGTTCAGACCGAGGCCGATCGCCCAGCCCTTCACCGCGCACACGATGGGGGTCTGGGTCTCGAGCATGGACGTGACCAGTCGGTTCACGTGCCAGCGCATCTGGCGTTGCGTGGTCCCGACCCGCGGTTTGGGATCCTGGCCGCCGCTGCGCAGGGAGAGGTCGAAGCCGGAGCAGAAATGGTCGCCGGTCCCGCTCAGCTTCACCACCCGGACCGACTCGTCGGAGCCTGCGACCTCGACCAGGTCGATCAGCGTCAGGACCTGCTGATCGGTGATGGCGTTGCGACGGTCGGGCCGATCGAGCGTGATCGACAGCACACCGTCGCCGTAGTCGATCAGCAGGCCCTCGCCGGATGCGGGCAGATCTCTCATGATGCGGTGCCCTTCCTGGTTGCGGCGTCGTCCGCCGCCTCGCCGGCGAACCGCTCGACCAGCGCGTCGAGCGTCGCCTGGCAGGTGGTGGCGCCTCCCGGTGGTTCGGGGAGGCGGACCGGCCCGTGCTCGCGGCTGGGCAACAGCACGGTGGCGTGCCCGGGGGTGGTGACCTCGCCGCGCTGGTTCTCGCCCCGGAGCTCGAGATCGACCGCCGGCCGGTCGCCATCGGCCAGGTAGTGGCGGCTCACCGTGCCGGTCATCCAGTGGGTGTCGCCCACGTAGTTGAAGCGCCGGAACTCGCAGTCGAGGGCGGCGAGCCAACCGTCGTCGCCCATCCAGTCGGTGCAGAGGTGAATCAGCCAGGTCTCGCGCATGCGCCCGTAGTCGTAGATGGCGGGGTTGCCGGCCCGTGCGGCCCACTCGGCGTCCCAGTGCACGCGCTGCTGCACGTCGGGGATGTTCAGGTCGTCCGGCCGGAAGAACCGGGGGACCCGCTCGCGCTGTTGGTGGCCGAGCCGCAGCGCTTTCACCCCGTAGAGGCCCATCCCCATGCCGACGTGCCAGCAGACGATGTCGGTGACGCGGAGCGGACCCTTGACCAGGGGGCCGAGCTCGTCTCCCTCGACCACGTCCTCCCACCATCGGGGTTCGGCGCCGCGCCGGCGCAAGACCTCGGCGGCGACCGCGTCGGTGATGCGCTCGATCTCGTCGTCGGGGTAGGGCTCGATCGGCGTGTGCTCGTACTTACCGCCGGCCTCGGACGCGTCCCGGTCGGTGCGGATCATGAGGCGGTACTGGGCGGCAAGAACGTGGTCGGGAGCGGCGAACACCTCGGCGGTCCACTCGTGCACGGCTCGGCGCGCGAATTCGCTGCGCTTGTCGTGGACCCCCACCAGTGCGTTGCGCCGAGTGACGGCGGTCCGCGGTCGCAGCGGGTTCCACCACTCGCGGAAACTCCCGGCGTAGTAGGCGTGGGCGCCACGAAGCGGGTCGCCCTTGAGCAGTGCCTTCGTGTCGGGATCCAGGTGCGTCACCTCGTTGGCCCCGACGAGCGTGTCGCCGCCGTTGAGGTGGGGCGGTGCGATCGGTCCGCCCCACACGGTGGTCGTTGCGTAGTCGGGATCGCACCACAGGGGATTGTCGTCGCCGTAGGCCTCGGCCACGTGGCGAAACGCGTCGGGTCCGGGGTCGCGGTAGTGGGGCGGCTGGGGATGGGGTTGCACCACGCCGATGCGCTCCCGCAGGCGGGCCACTCCTTCGTCGATGATACTGGGCCGATCCGTCACAATTGGATACATTATCCGAATGCACCCGCCATCCGTCATTCTGACCCCGAGAAAGGGTCGCCTTCCGGACCCTTCGGACGGTATTTCGGGATGAGGGTGGGGATTGGGCCCGAGTCCGGCGACGAGGAGATCCGCTCGGCGGTCACCGACTGGGTCCACGACCACGTACCGACGGCGTGGCGGGAGGCCGCGCCGGGCGGGCGGGCCGCCATCCGGGCGGTGCGACCGCGCGCCGACTACGAGGCCTGGTACCCGACGTTCGCCGCGTCGGGGCTGGTGGCGTCGACCTGGCCCGTCGCATACGGCGGGCTCGACCTCGCCCCGGCCCAGGCGCGGGTCGCCGAGTCGATCCTGGCCCCCTTCAACCTGGGACGCCTCAACCCGCTCGGGCTCAACAACACCGCACCCGCGCTGTTCGCCCACGGGAGCGAGGAGCAGCGGCTCCGCTTCCTGCCGCCGATCGTGGCCAACACCGAGCGCTGGTGCCAGCTGTTCAGCGAACCCGGCGCCGGCTCCGACCTGGCGTCGCTCGCCACCCGGGCCGTCCGCGACGGCGAGGAATGGGTCCTGACCGGCCAGAAGGTCTGGACCACCTGGGCGCACCGATCCGAGTTCGGCATCTGCCTGGCCCGCACCGATCCCGGCGCCCCCAAACGCAAGGGCATCACCTACTTCCTGATCGAGCTCGACCGCGCGGGTGTCGACGTGCGCGAGCTGCGACACATGGGCGGTGAGGTCGACTTCAACGAGGTCTGGCTGGACGAGGTCCGCGTCCCCGACTTCCACCGCGTCGGTGCGGCGGGCGACGGCTGGCGCGTCGCCGGCGCCACGCTGGCCGGCGAACGGCAGATGGTGGCGGGCTCGGGCTCGGGGGGCGTCGATCGCATCGGCGGCAGCGGGATCCAGCGGCTGCTGGATCGAAGCCGCGAAGAGGGGCGAGCCGGCGACCCCAGGGTCCGCCAGACCCTGATGCGGGCGTACTCCGAGGAGCACATCCGGGCGTGGACCAACCAGCGGGTGCGGGCCACCATCGGAGCCGGAGGGACTCCGGGGCCCGCTGCGTCGGTCGGCAAGGTCCATCAAGGTGCGCTCAACCAGCGGATGCAGCTGCTGGCCCACGACCTGCTCGGCCCCCACGGCCAGGCTTGGGAGGGCGACTGGTTGGACGACATGCCCTACGAGCTGCGGGGCATGATGCGCAGCCGGGCCAACACCATCGAGGGCGGCACGACCGAGGTCAACAAGAACGTCATCGGGGAAAAGGTCCTGGGCCTCCCCCGCGAACCCGACCCCTGGCACGGCAGCGCCACTGAGCGACCGCAGGGAGCGTGGCCAACCGGCCCGGTGCGCCAGCACCAGGAGGGGAAACACAGTGACTACCAACACCTCGAGGTCGAGCGTCACGGGCCGGTGGGCTGGCTCGTCAACGATCGACCCGATGTCCGCAACGCCATGAACAACACCATGCGCGACGAGTTCGCCGACGCGTGGCTGGAGCTGGATCGAGACCCTGACGTCCGGGTGATCGTGCACACCGGCAACGGACGCGACTTCCAGACCGGTGTGGACGTCAGCGAGATCGCCTCTGACGGCGTCGGCATGGAGCGCTACCGCCAGTCGATGGAGGACTTCGATGTGCACTTCACGTCATGGCACCAGCAGGTCTGGAAGCCGGTCATCACCGCGGTCAACGGCATCTGTTGCGGCGGTGGGTTCCACTGGGTCGCCGACGCCGACATCGTCATCGCCGCGTCGGACGCGCAGTTCTTCGACCCGCACGTGTCGGTCGGCCAGGTCGTCGCGATCGAGGCGATCGGACTCATGAAGAAGATGCCGGTCGAGGCGGTCATGCGGATGGCGTTCATGGGCAAATACGAACGGATGGGGCCCGAGCGAGCGCTCGAGCTGGGCATGATCAGCGAAATCGTCGACCCGCCCGATCAGCTCCGGGAGCGGGCCCAGGAGCTGGGCGAGACGATCGCCAAGAATTCGCCGGCCGCCATGGCCGCCACCAAGAGGGCGCTGTGGGGCGCGCTCGAGCTGGGCCTCACCGATGCGTGCAAGGCGGGCGCCGGCCACCTCGTCTCGATGTGGGGTCACCCCGATCAGACCGAAGGGCCCGCGGCCTTCGCCGAGAAGCGCGACGCCGACTGGCTGCCGCTCGAGCCCGACGCCGGTGAGTGACCCCGGGGCCGACCGGCCCGATCTCTCCCGGCTGCTGTTCGACCATCCCCTCGACGGCGACGAGGAGAACGAACACCTCCTCTCGGCTCCCGACCGGCTGATCGACTCGATCGAGGCGAGGATGCGGGTCACCGCCCGGGCCCGCGACATGGCCGAAGTGGGCGTCGGCCCGCGCCGGGGCGTCGCCATCATCACGAGCCGGGGGACCGAGCAGCTGATCGCCATGATGGCGGCGTGGGTCAATCGGGCCGTCGCCATCCCGATCAATCCTCGCCTCCCGGCCGCGGCGATCGACGACATCCTGGACCGAGACCGACCCCGTCGCCGTGCTGGATCAACGGGGGCTGCGCACCCGGTCGTCCGACCGCGTCTACGACGAGGGCGTCGCCTTCGTGCTCTGGACCTCGGGGACAACCGGTCGACCCAAGCCCATCCTCCACACGCACGCGGGCTACCTCGAGCTGCTCGATCGGGTCCTCGGACCCTTGCGCGCCAAGACCGCGTGACCCTGAACGGCGGCCGTCGCCCAACCTCATCCCGGTCCCCATGGCGCTCAACGCTGGCATCTACAACGCCCTCTTCGGCCTCCGGGCCGGTGCCTCGCTGGTCTTCCTCGACGAGTTCTCGACCGGCGACGTTCCGGATGCTGGTCCAACGCCACGAGATCCGCTCGACCGTGCTCCCCCCGGCCGCCATGGCGATGCTGACCGACGACGACCGGATCACCGACCTGTACCCGCTGCGCTACGTGCGCTCGATCACCGCGCCGCTGTCGCCGTTCCAGGCCCGGCGCTTCACCGAGAAGTTCGGCGTGACCGTCCTCAACGGATACGGCCAGGCCGAGATCGGCGAGGTGATCGGCTGGACGGCCGCCGACGCCAAGGAGCACCCCGACAAGATCGGCGCGGTGGGTCGGCCGCATCCGGGTGTCGACCTGCGCGTGGACGAGCCCGACGGACTGGGGATCGGCGAGCTCCTGGTCCGACCGCCGTCACTGGCCGCCGGGTACGCGTCGGGAGACGACCTGGCGGACCGGCTCACCGACGACGGGTTCGTCCACACCGGCGATCTGGCCCGCATCGACGAGGATGGCTTCGTCTGGATCGAGGGTCGCATGGGCGACCTGATCAACCGCGGCGGCAACAAGGTGTTCCCCGACGAGGTCGAGGAGGTGCTCGCCTCGGTGTCCGGCGTACGCGAGGCCGCCGTCGTGCCGGCCGATGACGACCGACTCGGCCAGGTTCCCGTCGCGTTCGTCGTGGTGGAGCCGGGCGACGACCGGTCGGACGCTGCCCTCGAGGAGACGATGATCGGCGCGTGCCGGGCGGCGCTGGCCGCCTACAAGGTGCCGGTGCGCTTCGAGCGGATCGACCGGCTGCCCCGGAACGACGCCGGCAAGCTGTTGCGCCGGGAGCTCCGGCCGTGACCGGGTACGACACGCTGGAGGTCACCCGGGACGGTCCGGTCGGTTGGCTGATCTTCGACCGACCCGACGTGGGCAACGCGATCGACGCTCGGATGTTCGAGGACCTGGAGGCGGCCTGGTCCCGGTTGGAGGACGACGCCGCGGTGAGGGCGATCGTCAGCACGGGCAACGGCAAGGCCTTCCAGACCGGGCTCGACGTGGCGCAGCTGGCCTCCGACAAGGAGGCGCTGCGGAAGAGCTCGCGCCAGACCCGCGACGCTGCGCTGCGCATGACCGCCTGGCACTGCGGTGTGACCAAGCCGGTGATCGCCGCCGTCAACGGGGTGTGCGCGGGCGGAGGCCTGCACTTCGTCGCCGACGCCGACATCGCCATTGCCGCCGAGCGCGCCACGTTCCTCGACCCGCACGTGTCCGTCGGGCAGGTCTCGGCGTTCGAGACCATCGGCCTGGCCAAGAAGGCACCGATGGAGGCGATCCTGCGTATGGCGCTGGTCGGTCGTCACGAGCGCGTCGGCGCCGAGCGGGCCCGACAGCTGGGCATCGTGTCCGAAGTGGTCGCCGACGAGCGGCTGCGGGCGCGGGCACAGGAACTGGCGGAGGCCATCGCCGCGCACGATCCCGACCACCTCGCCGCCGTCAAGACCGCACTCTGGGGAGCACTGGAACGATGACCAACGACTGCGCCTACATCCACGAGTTCATCGACATCCGCGGCACCCGCCGCGCCGACTACATGCACCACATGACGGCCAACTGGAGCCCCAACGCGCAGGAGGACCGGAACCAGCGGTGCTTCGGGGTCTGGGGCGTGCTCGGCAGCACCGGGCATTGGCCCCGGGTGTGCAACATCTGGGAGGAGGATGGTCTCGACGGGCTGGCCGACTCGTTCGGCGGTGAAGCGGTCGGCGCCGGCCTGCAGGACCCGAAGCTGGAGAAGTGGTGGGTCAAGGCCTCCGAGTTCCGTCGGGGTGGCTTCGACCGCATCCTGCTGCCCGCACCATGGATGCCGACGATCGGCGAGCACCTCGATGGCGGCGTACGGGCCGAGGTGTTCACCCACGAGATCCTGCGCTGCGCGCCGCGAACCGCCCGGGACGTGCTGGAGCGGGCCCGCGAGTGGGCCGTCCCCGCGTACGACCCGTTCGGCTGGAGGCTGGTCGGCGCGTGGGCCACGGCGATGCGTGACGACGACGAGGCCGTGCTGCTCTGGGCACTCCCGTCGTGGCAGGCATGGGCCGATGCCGAAGCGGCTCAGCGCAGCGATGGCGGGATCGTCGCCTGGCGCACGGCGGCGCGGGCCACGGTCACCGATTGGCACCGCATCCTCCTGGCGGCGGCGCCCCTGTGCCCGTTCCGCACCGGCCGCCAGCCGCAGCGGTCGGACCGCACCGACTGGGACGAGTGAAACGAGCAAGACGGGGTCAGGCACCGGCGTGCTCGTTCCGAACCTGAACCCTCTTGGTGCCTGACCCCGAGAGGGTTCAGGTTGGGGGAGTAGCCTGATTTCGGGCAAGACAGGGGGATCTCATGGCTGCGCTCGATGGTGGAACTGCGACGCCGGCCGCCCGACTCCGGGGCTGGGATTCGGTCGAGTTCTGGGTCGGCAACGCCCGCGCCATGGCCGGGTTCCTCTGCGGATCGTTCGGGTTCGGTGTCACCGCCTATGCGGGCCCCGAAACCGGGGTCGACGATCGCTCCTCCTACCTGCTCGAGCAGGGCGACATCCGCCTGGTCGTCACCGCCGGGCTCTCGCCCGAGTCCGAGATCTGGACCCACGTGCGCGAGCACGGTGACGGCGCCCACGACCTGGCCTTCGTCGTCGACGACACCGAGGGGACCTACGAGGCTGCGCTCACCCGCGGCGCCCGACCGGCCCACGAGCCCTACGAGCTGACCGACGACCACGGCACCCTGCGACTGGCCGCCGTCGCCACCTACGGCGAGACCAAGCACACCTTCGTCGACCGCAGCGACTACGACGGCCACTACTGCCCGGGCTTCGCCACCACCGGCCTCCCGCCCGATCCGGTGGGCCCGCCGGTCGGACTGGCCCAGATCGATCACGTCGTCGGCAACGTCGAGGAGGGCCGGCTCGACGACTGGGTCTCGTTCTACGAGGACGTCATGGGGTTCACCCAACTCCGCCACTTCGACGAGTCGCAGATCGCCACCGACTACTCGGCCCTCCGCTCCACGGTCGTCTGGAACGGCCACGACGTGGTGATGCCGCTCAACGAGCCCGCCCCGGGCCTGCGTCAGAGTCAGATCCAGGAGTACCTCGACACCTACCGCGGCCCTGGCGTCCAACACCTGGCCTTCCGCACCGACGACGTCATCCAGGCCATTTCGAGCCTTCGGGCCCGAGGGGTCCGGTTCCTCGAGGCCAACGAGGAGTACTTCGCCGACGTCCGCGAACGCCTCGGGTTCCTCGACCTCCCCTGGGACGAGCTGGCCCGCCTCGGCATCCTGGTCGACCACGAACCCGACGGCTACCTCCTCCAGCTGTTCACCGAGCCGGTGAGCGACCGGCCCACCGTGTTCATCGAGATCATCCAGCGCGGCGGCGCCACCGGGTTCGGCGAGGGCAACTTCAAGGCGCTGTTCGAGTCGATCGAACGGGAGCAGGCCCGACGGGGCAATCTGTGACCGATCCGGCGACGCCTGCCCGACGCCTCGTGGGTCCCGGTCCGCGGCGACTCGCCCTTTCCCGTCGAGAACCTCCCCCTCGGGATCGGAACCGTCGACGGCCCGGCCGGCGCCTGGGTCGCGGTCGGTGACCACGCCCTGGACCTCGCCGCCGCCCACGGCGCGGGACTGCTCGACGGCCTCGACCTCCCGGCCGGCTGCTTCGCCCGGGACTCGCTCAACGCCTACCTGGCCGCCGGGCCCACCGCCTGGAGCGCGACGCGGGCCCGCCTCACCGACCTGCTGACCGACGCCGCACGGCAGACCGTGACCGAGCCGATGCTGCGACCCCGCCCCGACCTCACGATGGGCGTTCCCATCCAGGTCGGCGACTACGTCGACTTCTACTCGTCCCTGCACCACGCCACGAACCTCGGCCGCCTGTTCCGCCCCGACGCCGAGCCGCTCCTCGCCAACTGGCGCCACCTGCCCGTCGGCTATCACGGGCGTTCCGGCACCATCGTTCCCACCGACGCCCCGATCCCCCGGCCGCACGGACTGCGCCTCGTCGACGACGAGCCCACCTTCGGACCGACCGACGCCCTCGACATCGAGCTGGAGGTGGGCACGGTCATCGGTGTGGGCAGTCGGCGCGGTCAACCCGTCGCCGTTGCCGACGCCGGTCGGCACCTGTACGGGATGTGCCTGGTCAACGACTGGTCGGCCCGCGACATCCAGGCCTACGAATACCAGCCGCTGGGGCCGTTCCTGGGCAAGAGTTTCGCCACCTCGGTGTCGCCGTGGCTGGTCAGCTTCGAGGCGCTCGCGCCCCATCGCGTCGAGCCGCCGGCCCAGAACCCGGCGCCCGCCCCCTACCTGCGCACCGGAGTCCCCTGGGGGTTCGACCTCCATCTCGAGGTGCAGCTCGACCTCGGCCGCCATGCGCGAGCACGACATCCCGCCGCTCACCGTCAGCACCACATCGTTCGCCGACATGTACTGGACCCCGGCCCAGCAGCTGGCTCACATGACCGCCAACGGAGCGTCGGTCCGCCCCGGCGATCTCTTCGCCTCCGGCACCGTCTCGGGTCCGACCTCCGGCTCCGAGGGGAGCCTCATCGAGCTGACCTGGCGCGGCGAGCGACCGATCGAGCTTCCGGACGGGAGTCGCCGGACGTTCCTGGCCGACGGCGACCGGGTGACCCTGCGCGGCTGGGCCGGCGGCGCCGCGGCCCCCGCATCGGGCTCGGCTCGCGTCAGTGGCACGATCACCATCACCGCATCGACGACAGGGAGATCCCGTGCCGCACTACCGCCAGGTCGGCGACGTTCCGCCCAAGCGCCACACCGCGTCACCGCGATACCGCACGGCACCGCTATGCACGAGGAGCTGATGGGCCAGGAGGGGTTCTCGTCGCGTTCGGCGCTGCTGTACCACCGCAACTCGCCGTCGGCGATCACCGCGATCGAACCGATCGACCCGCACGGTCTCGCCGATCTCGACCCCGATCAGCCCGCTGACGCCACGCCACATCCGCACCGGCGATCTTCCCGACCGTGCGTCCGATCTGGTCCCGGGCCGCACCGTCCTGCTCGGCAACTCGGACGTTACACATCGCGTGCGCCGGCGCGACCGACACCGGCCCGCTCTACCGCAACGCGATCGGAGACGAACTCGTCTACGTCCAGCCGGCGCGGCGCGGCTCGAATCGGTCTTCGGCGCGCTCGACGGTCGGGCCCGGGCGACTACGTCGTGATCCCGGCCTCGACCACCCATCGCTGGGTGGTCGACGACGGTCCGGTCGACACGCTGGTGCATCGCCGAGACCGGGGCACGTGGCGCCGCCGCGGCAGTACCTCTCGCCGGCCGGGCAGTTCCTCGAACACGCCCCGTACTGCGAGCGCGACCTCGCGCGCCCCGCGACAGTTGCTCGACTGTCGAAGGGCGAGGACATTCCACGTCGCTGGTCGTGCGCGACCGCGGCCGGGTTCTCCAGCACACCCATCGCCACCATCCCGTTCGACGTCGTCGGATGGGACGGCCACCTCTACCCGTGGGCGCTCAACATCGCCGACTTCGAGCCGATCGTCGGCAGCATCCACCAGCCGCCGCCGGTGCACCAGACCTTCGAGGGGCCCGGGTTCGTCGTCTGCTCCTTCGTGCCGCGGCCCGTTCGACTTCCACCCCGACGCGGTCAAGGTGCCGTACCACCATGCCAACACCGACTGCGACGAGGTCCTCTTCTACTCGGACGGCGACTTCATGAGCCGAGCCGGATCCGGCATCGGCGTCGGTTCGATCTCGTTCCACCCCGCCGGGTTCGTCCACGGCCCCCAGCCCGGGCAGCGTACGAAGCCAGCCTCGACCAGGACCGCACCGAGGAGATCGCCGTGATGATCGACACGTTCGCCCCGCTCGCCGTCAGCGACGCGGCCCGCGAGGCCTCCGACCCCGACTACCCGTTCACCTGGGCCCGTTGACGCCCGATCTGGGGAGGCTCAGCACGTCAGGGTGGCGCAGGCTCCCCAGATCCGGCCCGGCTCGGCTCGGGGTCAGGCGGCGGCGAGGTGGGAGCGCACGTCGTCGTCGGTGACCCGGTCGAAGAACCCGCCGACCTCGTCGAGCAGGTGATCGAGCGACTCGGCCGCGAAGAGCACCGGCTGGTACCGGCTGATGTCGTAGGGCAGCCGGCCCATCTCCCAGACGTCGATCGGTCGCAGCTCCGCGTGGCGGGCGAACCAGCCCAGCTCGCCGAACGACGAGAGCAGACCGGCGCCGTAGGCGCGAGGTCGGCCCTGCTGGCGCACGACGCCGAACTCGCCGGTGAACCAGAACACGTCGGCGACGAACTGACGGGCCTCGGCGCTCTGGACCCGAACCATGGCGCGTCCGGCCAGACGATGCAGTTCGGCCAGCTGCGGATCGGCCAGGCAGTTGGCGTGGCCGATGACCTCGTGGATGACGTCGGGTTCCGGGGTGTAGAGCGGCGTCGCGGCATGACGCACGTACTGGGTCGAGAGGAAGACCTCGCGGGACAGCGCATCGAAGAAGGTGACCTTGTCGACCAGACCCTCGACGGCGCGGAACCGGAACCCGGTGAGCGATGCGAGTTTGGCGGTGACCTCGTCCAGCTGGGGCAGGTGATCGGTCGGAAGGCCGAGTCGGTCGTGGGCCACCTGGACCTCGTGGGCGCCGTACTGTCGCCACAACGGCGCGAGCGCCGAGCTCACGGCGGCCCAGACGCCGTGCTCCTCGTCGGTGTAGTCGATGAATCCGGGCCGTCGGTGGGGACCGGTGGCCGCCGATGCGATGGCGAGCCGCCGGGCCCGGAAGGCCGCGTCCTCGACGCCATCGTGGTCGCCGGGCACGGCCCCATCTCGGAGCGGATCATCCATAAGGTCAGCGTACCCAATGGCACACGTTAGAGTCGTTCTGACTCGTTCTTCGAGACGTTCGTCTGCCACCGCATCGGTGAGGTCCCCTGATGTCCAGTTCATCTCCCCCGCTCGACCCCGTCGATCAGACGATCGTCGCCGCCCTCCGGCGCAACGGCCGCCAGTCGATTCCAGCGCTCGCCGAGGAGGTGGGCATCAGCCGGGCGACGGCGTACACCCGCTTCGACCGGCTCTGCGACAGCGGTGTCATCACCGGATTCGCCGCCCGGATCGACCCGGCCGCCGTCGGCCTCGACGTGACCGCCCTGGTGCTGATCACGGTGGCCCAGTCCGACTGGCGCGATCTGAAGGCCCAGGTGACCGGGCTTCCCCACGTCGAGTGGCTCGGGTTGACGACGGGGTCCTTCGACTTCGTCGTCCTGGTCCGGTCCCGGGACCTGGCCGAGCTGCGCGACGTCGTCCTCGAGGGGCTGCTGAGCCTGGACGGGATCCAGAACGCCCAGACCATCGTCGTGCTCGACGAGGCCGGCGACCTGCACCTGGGCTGAACCGCGGGGCGAACCGTCCGTGGAACGGCACCCCGCGACGTGCTGAGCACGCTGGGTGCCTGACCCCGAGCGTGCTCACTTCGGCGTGTGGCAGGCTCGGAGCCATGAGCGCACCCGACGAGACCCGCGCCTTCACCAAGGCCGCCGAGCGGGTCGGCGCCGGCGCCGACCACCACGCCGAAGCCGCTGCGTTGGTTGCGGCGATGACGCTCGACGAGAAGCTCGGCTGCCTCGATGGCGACCTCCCCTTCTGGCCCGGCGTCACCGACATGACCGGCGGTGGGTACACCGAGCACACCTGGCCCGCGGCGCGGGTGTCGCGGCTGGGCATCCCCGGCTCTGCACTTCGCCGACGGTCCACGCGGATGCGTCGTCGGACCCAGCACCGCCTTCCCGGTGTCGATGGCCCGCGGCGCCGCGTTCGATCCCGACCTCGAGCGCCGCATCGGCGACACGATCGGCGCCGAGCTTCGATCCGCCGGAGCCACCTACACCGGTGCGGTGTGCATGAACCTGCTCCGACACCCGGCCTGGGGCCGGGCCCAGGAGACCTATGGCGAGGACCCGCACCAGGTCGGCGAGCTCGCCGCCGCCTTCACCGAGGGACTGCAGCGGCACGTCATGGCGTGCATGAAACACTTCGCCCTGAACTCGATGGAGAACGCCCGCTTCACCGTCGACGTCACGGTCGACGAGCGGGCGCTGCACGAGGTCTACCTCCCCCACTTCCGCCGGGTCGCCGGTGCCGGGCGTCGCCAGCGTGATGAGCGCGTACAACTCGGTCAACGGCGAGTGGTGTGGCGAGAACCGGACGCTGCTCACCGACATCCTGCGCGACGAGTGGGGCTGGGACGGGTACGTCACCTCGGACTTCATCTTCGGACTCCGCGATCCCGGCGAAGTCGGTGCGCGGCCGGACTCAACATCGAGATGCCGTTCCGCCAGCAGAGGGCGGTCGCTCTCAATGACGCGCTCGACGTCGGCAGCCTGTCGGTCGCCGACATCGACGCGCGGGTGACCGAGACCCTCGCCACCTTCCTGCGTTTCGCTCACGTCTTCGGTGAGCCGGTCGGTGCGGACGTGCGCGCCGCCCCCGAGCATCGTGCGCTGGCCCGTGAGGCCGCCGTCGCCTCGATGGTGCTGGTGCGCAACGAACACCGCCTGCTTCCGCTCGACGCCGATGCGCTCGGCACCGTCGCCGTCCTGGGCCGGCTGGCGGCGGTCCCCAACCTGGGTGACGGCGGATCGAGCAACGTGCTCGCTCCCGACGTCGTCACCCCGCTCGACGGTCTGCGCGCCGCACTCCCCCACGCCGACGTCGTTCACGCCGAGACCGACACGTCGATCATCGACGGTTCCGATCTCACCATCGTGGTGGTCGGCTACACGAAGGACGACGAGGGCGAGTACCTGGGCACCGATCAGAGCTCCCTGCTGCACCTCTTCCCGCCCATGGATCACCCCGAGGTGGGGTTCCCGCCGCCCGAGGACCAGCCGCCGGACCCGGACGAGTCCATCAGTGCGCCGGCGATCGAAGCGGCCGAGCCGAACTCGGCGTCCTCCGAGCACGCCCTGGGCCACGCGGTCGGCGGCGACCGCGAATCACTCCGACTCCACGCCGAGGACGAGCAACTCATCCTCGATGCGGCGGCCCGCACCGACCGCCTCGTGGTTGCCGTCATGAGCGGCAGTGCCGTCGTGATGCCCTGGCTCGACGACGTCCCCGCCGCGCTCATGATCTGGTACCCCGGGATGGAGGGCGGCCATGCGCTCGCCGACGTCCTCCTGGGCGCCGCCGAGCCGGGCGGGCGGCTCCCCTTCGCCGTGCCTCGGGATGCCGACGACCTGGTCGCGTTCGACCGGGACGCGACCGCGGCAACCTACGGCCTGCTGCACGGCCAGTGGCTCCTCGATCACGACGGCACCGAGGCCCACCTCCCGTTCGGGTTCGGCCTCGGCTACACGACGTGGTCGCTGGATGCAGCCACGACGGACGACGACCGCACATCGGTCCGAGCCACGGTCACCAACACGGGGGAGCGGTCGGGGTCGACGGTGGTGCACGTATTCGGATCCGTGCCCGACTCGGCCTACCTCCGTCCGCCGCGGCGGCTGATCGGATTCCGGCGGGTGCGTGCCGAAGCGGGCCGGACCGTCGAGGTGGACATGCCGCTCGACCTCGACCAGCTCCGCGTGCGACAGGACGGCGCCTGGATCACCGAGAACGCGCCGGTTCGCCTGACCATCGGACGGCACGCCGGCGACCCCGCCGGGGTCGTTGCGAGATAGTCCTCAGGTGACGTCCGTCGTGGAGCAGCCTGGCGGGTTCAGTCGCCTCGTTGCAGCCGCTCGGCCATGAACCGCATGACCTCGAGGGCACGTCTCACCGATCCGTCGGTGCCACCGTGGCGTCGGTCCCGAGCCCGACGACCTCGGCCAGCAGCTCCATCGAGCGGAGCCACTCGTCCAGGGTCCGCTGCCACGGCGCCGCCACCACGTACTGCACGCCGACCGCTTCGTACCCATCCCGCTCGGCGCGGATCAGGTCGGGATCCATCCCCTGCGGATCCCAGCCGGTTCGGTGCGAGATCACGAAGTCCGACTCGGGCCGCTCGGCGCGCACCCCGGCGACGATCGGCGCGATCTCCTCGGGTGTGGCGCTGATGCAGTGGTAGCCGTCGCCGAGCCCGGCGGCTCGACGGAGTGCGGCCGGCGCCTGCCCGCCCACCCAGATCGGGATCTCGTGGGCCGGCTTGGGCAGCACCCTGATGTCGTCGAAGGAGAAGAACTCGCCCCGGAACGTGACCGGATCCTGCGACCAGCACGCCCGCAGCACGCGGATGATCTCGTCCGTGCGGGCGCCCCGATCGGCGAAGGACTGGTCCAGGGCATCGAACTCGGCCTCGGACCAGCCGACACCGATGGCCACGGTGAGGCGACCGCCACTGAGGTTGTCCAGGCTGGCGAGGGCGTTGGCCAGCCACAGCGCGTGGTACTGCGGTGCCACCAGCACGCTCGTACCCAGCCCGATCGACTCGGTCGCCGCCGCGGCCCAGGTGAGGGTCAGCATCGGGTCGTAGAGATAGGGCGACGGATACCCCTGATCGGCCGGCTGGACGATGTGATCGCTGACCCACACCCCGGCGAAGCCCAGCTGCTCGGCCCGGACCGCGGCCGACCGGATCGCATCGGGACCCGAGGCCGGCCCGAACTGCGGGAGGTGGATCCCCACGTCCATCGTCATCGATCCTCCCGCGCCGTTCGACGAGCGCACGCCCTTGCCAAGCCTCTACCGTTCCCCCATGGCCGGACGGTTGAAGACCATCCTGAAGGACCCCACGATTGCGGCGATCCCGGTGTTCCTGGGCACCGTAGCCGCCGAGGCCTACCTGCTCCGCGGCGACCGCGCTGCGAAACGGGGCATGCAGGGCTACACGGCCAAGGACGCCGCGGCCTCCATCTCGATGGGGCTGGGCAGCCTGGCGATCGGTGCCGTGTCGGCCGCCGCCTACCGCCGGGTCGACGACAAGCTCCGTGCGCACAAGGTCGTCAACGTCGGCTCCGGCGTGGTGGGCTGGACCGTCGCCATCGTCGGCTGGGACTTCCTCTACTACTGGAACCACCGCTGGGACCACGAGGTCCGGCTCCTCTGGGCCAGCCACGTGGCCCATCACTCCAGCCAGAAGTACAACCTGTCGACGGCGTTGCGGCAGGAGTGGTCTGGCTGGATGACCCACATGATCTACGCCCCGCTGTTCATGGTCGGCGTCAGCAACCCGATCTTCGTCGGGGCCAACGGCGTGAACCTGCTCTACCAGTACTGGATCCACACCGAGATGATCGACCGGATGCCCGACGGGTTCGAGAAGGTCTTCAACACGGCGTCCCATCACCGGGTGCACCACGGCTCCAATCCCCAGTATCTCGACAAGAACTACGGCAGCATCTTCATCATCTGGGACCGGCTCTTCGGCACGTTCGAGCCCGAGGACGAGCCGGTCCGCTACGGCCTGACCAAGAACATCAATACCTACAATCCGCTCCGCATCGCCTACCACGAGATGATCGACATCGCCCGCGACGTCCGTCGGTCCCGGACCTGGCGCGACCGGTTGCGATCCGTCTTCGGCCCCCCGGGAAGCGGTCCGACCTCCGTGGTCGACGTCGACCCCACCGCCATCGCGGCATGACCGACGACGTCGCCGCCCTCCTCCAGGGCGTCCGCGACGCCGCCCTCGCCCTCCCCGACACCACCGAGCGCCCCAGCCACAGCGCCCCCACCTTCTTCGTCCGCAAGAAGACGTTCGTCTACTTCTGGGACAACCATCACGACGACGGCCGGGTGGCGATCTGGGCCAGCGCACCGCCGGGCGTGCAAGAAGAGGTGGTCGAATCCGAACCCGACCGATTCTTCCGCCCGCCCTACGTGGGCCACCGCGGATGGATCGGCTACCGCCTGGACACCGCTTCGGTCGACTGGGACGAGGTCGCCGCCGTGGTGACCGACGCCTGGCGCAACGTCGCCCCCAAGACCCTCGTCGCGCGGCTGGACGCCGACGACGCGGCGGATCACCGCGCAACCTGAACCCTCCCGGTGCCTGACCCCCAGAGGGTTCAGGTTTGAGCACGCTCGGTGCCTGGCCCCCAGGGTGCTCAGATTCGGCGGAGCGGGGGCACGGTTTTGGGTGGCTGACGTCGCGGCGGCAGGGAGCCGAGCAGCTCGTGCGAGGCTTCGGTGATCGACACGACCGCCCGCTCGAACGCCTCTTCGGTCCGGGCCGAGGTCGACTGGACGCCACTGATCTTGCGGACGAACTGTCGAGCCGCCGCCTCGATCTCCTCGTCGGTTGCGGGCGGCGCAAGTCCGCGCAGCGTGGTGATGTTGCGACACATGCCGGCGACGCTACCGGTCGAGCCGTCGGTGCAGGCTGGGGAATCGACTCAGGGCCGAGGGCTCACGTCGCGTAGGGGAGCGACCGATGGTCTCGTGTGGAAGCCCGCGCCCCCAACACGGTCGAGTCGCTGACGAAGCTGTTGGACGAGCTCAACCGCCCCGTGCTGCACCTGGTGGATCATCAGTCGCTGCTGCCGGTCCCTGCGCCGGACGAGCTCTCCCACCACCATCTCTGGCCCGAGTACGACGCAACCCATCTGGAGCCGGCCCACCTGGCCGCGGTGGTCCACACACTGGAACGGGCGCGGCAGGCAGGGGTCAGTCACACGCTCGTCCACCTCAGGGGCGCCGACGATCCACAACGCCTCACCATCATGGATCTCGCCGGGGCGCTCGGCGTGGTGGCCTACGTGTTCTCGGACGACGTGGAAGACGACACCGGCGAGCACGGTCGTCCCCCGGCAACACCCCGCACCATCACCGTCGACGCCGCCGGTCGCATCCTGACCGCCACCCCGGCAGCGGTGTCGCTCCTCCAACAGGGGGACGCGCCGGTCGTGGGCAGCGAGTTCATCCACTCGATCCACCCGGACGATCTCCAGGACGGGATCGAGACCTTCGTCGCGGTCACCGCAACGCTCGGAACCACCCAGCGAGTCCGCATGCGCATCCTCTCGGAGGAGGGCCTCTACCGCTGGATCGAACTACACGGCCGGGCCGAACTCGTGGCCGGAGCGGTCCACCTCACCTGCTCACTGATCGACGTCGACGATGAGGTCCGCTCGGCCGAGGCGCTCGCCGAGAGCGAGCGGCGATTCCGGATGCTCGCAGAGTCGACGCCGGTCGGCGTCGTCCGCGTCGACCACACCGGCCACATCCGCTTCTCGAACGAGGCCTTCCACTCCATCTCGGGACTCCCCTACGACGATGCCGACGACTGGCTCGAGCTCGTGCACCCGGACGACCTCACCCGCCTCGTCACCCGGTTCGAGCGGTTCATGGCCAGCGAGGACGTCTTCGACGAGGAGTTCCGGATCCTGCCGCCGCGCCACCACCGGGGAGCGCGCCGTGCGGGTCGTCGCCAGGCAGATGCGCTCGCCGGACGGGGAGATCACCGACGTCATCGCCTCGATCGTCGACATGACCGACCGGGTCCTGCTCGAGCAGAAGCTGGCCCACGACGCCACCCACGACGATCTCACCGGCCTGGCCAACCGGGCTCTGCTGCGCACCCACCTGGAGCAACGGCTCCGGCGGGCCCGTGATGCCAGCGAGCCGCTTGCGGTCGTCTTCATCGACCTCGACGACTTCAAGCGGATCAACGACTCACATGGTCACACCGTCGGAGACGAGGTGCTCCAGCGGCTCGCCGACCGGGTCCGGTCCAGCGTCCGCCCCGACGATCTGGTCGCACGATTCGGCGGTGACGAGTTCGTCGTCGTCGCCGACGCCGGTGGCGGCCCCGACAGCGTGCTCACGGTGGCCCATCGCGTCCAGCGCGCCCTCGCCGAGCCGTTCGACATCGTCGGTACGCCGATCAGCGCACGGGCCAGCATCGGTGTGGCGCTGGAGACCGGACGGGGCGCCAGCGCCGACGCACTGCTCAGCGAGGCCGATGCGGCGATGTACGCCGCCAAGTCGCGCGGGCGAGGACAGATCCACATCGCCGACGGTCGCTCCCGATCGCTGGCCACCCGACGCCTGAAGATCGAGTCCGAGCTGCCCGAGGCCCTCGCCGCCGACCGCCTGACCCTGCTCTACCAACCGATGGTCGATCTGGCCACGGGCCGCATCACCGGAGCCGAGTCCCTCCTCCGCTGGCTCCATCCCCACCTCGGGCTCCTCCCGCCGGCCGAGCTCATCCCGGTGGCCGAGTCGTCCGGACTGACCCACCACCTCAGCCTGTGGGGCGCCGAACGACTGGCACGTGATCTCTCCCTCCTCCGCTCGAGCGACTGCGACCTGAGCGGGATCGGATTGGGCATCAACCTGTCCAACGCCCAGCTCAGCGTGAGCAGCATCTGTGAGGACCTGGTCGAGATCCTGCAACGTCACAGCATCCAGCCCGGGGATCTCATCGTCGAGATCACCGAGACCCAGATCATCGGACGCGACGACGCCGCCGAGAGCGCCATCCGTGCCCTCGACGAAGCAGGCGTCTGCATCGCGCTCGACGACTTCGGCTCCGGCTACTCGACCCTCGAATACCTCACTCGGCTACCGATCCGCCATCTCAAGATCGACCGACACTTCATCCAGTTGCTTCCTCACAACGATCGGGCCGGGAAAATCGTCAGCGGGCTGGTCGCGATCTCCCACGATCTCGGGATGTCGGTCGTCGCGGAGGGAATCGAGACGGTCGACGAACTCGAGCGATGCCAGGAGATCGGCATCGACGAAGGCCAGGGGTTCCTCCTCCAGCGCCCGACGCCCTTCCCCCGGTTGTTGTCGTCGGGATGGATCGCGCTCGGCACCGAGGCGCCGGCCTCGCTCGTGTGAGCCGGTCCGGCCGGACGGACTCCATCGGGCCGCCGGCCTGCCGATAGGAACGCCATGTCGATGACCCACGAGCGCACGATCGGACGCGCCGACGAACGCATCGAGTCGCGCTGGCAGATCGCCCATCGACGTCAGGCGTTCGGGGCCGGCCGCATCGCGGGAATCGTCATGCTCGGGCTGATCGCGCTGGTGGTCCCCATCGTCGGACCGAATCGATTCCTCGTCGCCGCCATCCTGATCGGCGCCGTCGCCCCGATGAGCTACGTCATCGAACGCTTCGTTCCCCACCCGCGGACCGACAGCTCCCACGTCGCGCTGGACCTCGCCACCGCGATCGGTCTCTCCCAGGTCGTCCCCGAAGCCTGGTTCGTCGCCGTCGTGCTCGGCATCGCGTCCCTCTCGTCGTCGATCACGTCCCTGCCGACCGGGCTGTTCCTGGCCCTGCACGGCGGCTTTCTCATCGGGATGTCGGCCACGGCCGTCGCCCACGACGTCGATGGCTGGGTGCTGCCGATCGTGGCGCTCGCCGGGACCACGATGCCGATCGTCATGTACGGACGCTGGTTCCGGAAGAACGAGGAGAGCGTCTCCTCCCGGGTCGGCGATCTGATGGAGTCGACGGTTGCCATCTTCTGGGAGGCCGATCGCCATGGTGCCCTGACCGCGGCCTGGGGCCGCGTGTTCGAGCTGACGGGCTACACGCCGGAGGAGTGGATGCAACGCTTTCCCGACCAGGTCGTCCATCCCGACGACCTGCACCTGGCGCGCCTGACCCCCAACGAACGCCATCTCGACTCGGTCGAGCACACGCTCCGGGTCCAGCACCGCGACGGGCACTGGCTCTGGATCCGCCACCTGATCCGCTTCGATCGCCGCGGCCGTTCGGCCCGGCTCATGGGTGTCTCGTTCGACGTGACCACGCTGGAACGAACACGGGCCAGCCTGCGCGAGCAGGCCCACCGCGACGCGCTGACCTCGTTGCCCAACCGCGCCGCCATTCTCGAGTCGCTCGAATCCCGGCTGCGGGAGGAGCACTCGACCGGGCTGCTCCTGCTGGACCTGAATGGATTCAAGATCATCAACGACACGCTGGGCCATCCCACCGGTGACCATCTCCTGAGCGTCGTCGGCAGCCGACTCGTGGCGTCGGTCGGGCCCGACGCCATGGTCGGACGGCTGGGTGGCGACGAGTTCGCCATCCTGCTGACCGGGGACGTGACCGAAGCGGATCTGGTCCGGCTGGCCCACCGCGTGGCCGCCACCGTCGCCAGCCCGGTCACCCTGAGCGGGGTCGAGCTCGCCACCTCGGCCTCCATCGGCGGGAGCCTGGCACCCCGCCACGGCACGACCAGCGACCAGTTGATCCGCAAGGCCGACATCGCCATGTACGAGGCCAAGCGGACGCAGACGACCGTGCAGATGTTCGACGGCAAACCCGAGGCGCTGAGTCTGGACCGCCTGGCGCTCTCGACCGACCTCGGCCAGCACCTGACCCGACGGCTCGAGTTGTGGTACCAGCCCATCGTCGATCTTCGGACGGGGGTGACCACCGGGTACGAGGGCCTGGCCCGGTGGCGGGACCCGCAGCGCGGCATCATCATGCCCAGCGAGTTCCTGGAGCTGGTCTCCGCCACCGGCTTGAACCGCCGGCTCGATCGGCAGGTCCTGTCGCTCGTCGCACAGGCGGCCGGTGAGCTCGGTGCACCGCGGGTCCGACTGTCGGTCAACCTCTCGGCCCGGAGCCTGGGCGACCGACCCCTGCGACGCCGCCTCGACCAGCTGCTCGACACGCACGGTCTGGACCCCAGCTCGTTGTGCCTCGAGATCAACGAGCGCGACATCGACGACGAGGTGCACAAGGTCGAGCCCGTACTCCGGGAACTGGCCGACGCCGGCTTCGCGCTGGCCCTGGACGACTTCGGCAGCGGCTACTCCTCCCTGGGCCGTCTGACCCGCCTCCCGGTGAGTGAGGTGAAACTCGATCGCAGCTTCGCCCTGGCATTGGAGGCGTCGAGCCGGGCCAAGACCGTCGTCAGCTCGATCCTGGCGATGATCGAGGACATGGGACTGGTGTCGGTGGCCGAGGGGATCGAGTCCGAGGAGCTGGCCGAGATCTTCCGCGACCTCGGGTGCCAGCGGGCCCAGGGATACCACTTCGGGCGACCCCTGCCGCTGGCCACGATCGTCCCCGGTGCGCAGGAGTTCCACGCTCCGCCGACCGACCCGTTGACCGCGACCGGCCGAACGACGTGACCGCGCTGAGGCCGGCACCCCCGAACCCCCGCCTGGTGCTCAGCCGACGGGACGCTCCTCCCGGTCGGGAACCGGCCGGAACCGCGCGACGAGGGCGGCGATGCCGACGGCAGCGGCGATGATCATGGCCAGGTCGATCGGGAGCCGGTAGCGCGTCACCCCGAACGTGGTGGCCACGGCCAGGAGCACGGCGCCCCACAGGGACAGCAACGGTGTCAACGAGAGACGTCGCCGCCGGAGATCGATGAGCCCGAGGAGGGTGAGCGGGACGAGCACGTAGTAGAGGTACAGCCCGACCGTGGATGGGAGTTTGCCCCGGCCTTCGATCCGCCAGTTCAGCTGGAGCGTGTGCTCCACCTGGTAGACCTCGAGCGCCCGGCCGATGCGGGCGGCCACCACGACCGGGAGCCGTCCGGTGTTGTCCCCGATGTACTCCATCGCCTGCTCCCGGTTCCAGGCATCGATGACGGATTCGTCGTAGATCACCTTGTCGGGTCCGTCCAGCGTCGACCCGGGATAGGCCGCTTCGAGATCGTCCCAGAGCTCGCGCTGATCGAAGCAGAGTGCCCAGTAGCCCAGGGAGTCGCCCTCCCACGCCGTGTCGCAGCTGCCGGCCATCAGCACGGCTCCGGTGGCCGAGGTCATCAACACCGGTTCTTCGAAGCGGGCCAGGTTGTAGCCCAGCCAGGGGGCGAGCGTGGCCAGGCCGACCGCCCAGCAGATACCCAGCAGCGCGAAGCGCCGGCCCCATCCCACCTTGATCACCCAGAAGACGAGAGGGAGGACCATGAACCCGAACAGGAAGGCCGCTTCGGCCCGGGTCAGCGCCGCGACCGAGATGCTCAACCCCAGCAACGCGGCGCGACCGTTGGTCGGCTCGTCGATGAACCGGTACGCAGCGATCACGGTGAGCAGGACCAGGGGTGCGTAGAGCGCCTCGGACATCAGCATGATGTCGTTGATCCACAGCATGGGATGGATGGCGGCCAGCACCGCGGCGATCACCCCGGCGACCGGGCCCGAGAGGCGTCGGGCGATCAGGGCGACCAACACGATGGCGACACACCCCACCACCGCCGAGGCCACCCGGTGCGACGTTCCGCTCTCGATCCCGACGAAGGACAGCAGGCCCAGGAACGAGGCGTAGAACGGCGGGTCACCCGCACTGTCCTGCAGGCGCCCCTCCTGTGCGTACTGCCACCCGTTGACGAACCACTCGCCGTCGGCCAGCAACCGCCCCTGCCAGTGGCTGTAGAGCGCGTCGCCCCACACCCGGAAGCAGGTGCCGTCGACGACGTCGTCGACGCAGGTCGGGCGGCGCACCAGGATGTAGTACAGCCGGATGGCCAGGCCGAGCGCGGTGGCACCGGCGACGCCGAGCGCGAAGGGATCCCACCGACGCGCCGCCGACGGGGGCCCGGCCGTGGGTTCGTCCGCGGCGGACTGTTCGTCCGCGCTGAGGGTGTCCACCATCCGGCCCTCCATCGTAGAATCACGCACGGGCCGGATACCGCCACCGTTCCCAGAGCCACGCCACGCCGATGCCGGCCGCCAACACGGCCGCAACGTCGAACCCGACCCGGTATCGGAAGATCCCGAAGCTGACCGCGCTGGCGAAGACCGCGGTCGCCGTGACGGCGAGAATGCCCGCAGCACTTCCGCCCCGACGCCAGAGCGACCACACGCCGACGGCGCCCGTGATCAGCAGGAACCAGTGGAACCACATCCCCATCCACAGGTGGGTCCGGTCGTGGCGCTCGAAGAACGTGTCGAGGTCGATGGTCTGTGCGGGGCGGAACACGCCGAAGGTCCGGCCGATCCGCGCCGCGATCACCCGGGGCTGGTCACCCAGGTGATCACCGATGTACTCGATCGCCTGGGACTGCTTGAACGACCCGACCACCGACTCGTCGCCTGGCGGCGGGAGCGCCGTTTCGCAGTCGTAGGTCCAGTACCCGATCAGCCGGCCCGAGTACGTCTCGTCGCAGTTGGCCAGTTCGAGGACGTACCCGGATCCGACCGACAGCACCGTGGGCTCGGTGAAGGTCCTGAGATTGCGGCCCACCCACGGTCCCATCACCAGGATGCCCACGCCCGCCGACACGGCCAGCATGCGCAGGATCCGCCGGTTGCGCCCCGGCGGAGCGTTGAGAGCCAGCGGCAGCACCAGGAACGGGAACAACAATACGGCCTCGGCACGGGTGAGGGCCGCGACCGCGATGGCCAGGGACAGCAGCCCGGCGGTGAGCGGTGTCGGGGACGCGAACATCGCCTGCGCCCCGAGGAGCACCAGGGCGATGGTCAGGACGTAGACCGACTCGGACAGGATCAGCCCGTCGTTGATCCAGAGCGCCGGGTGCAACGCAGCGAGCACCGCGGCCACGATCCCGGCCCTCCGTCCCGCCATCCAACGGGCCGTCACCGCGACGACCGGGACGACCAGCGCGCTGGGGATCGTCGACGCGATGCGGTGGTCGAGGATGCCGTCGAAGCCCACCAGCGACCAGCCTGCGAGGTACAGCGAGTACACCGGCGGATGGGCGGCGGTGGGAGCGACCAGGCCGTTGCGCAGGCGGAACGGGTCGATGAATCCCTGCCCGTCGGCCAGCAGATTGGCCTGCTCGTGGTAGAAGGTGTTGTCGCTGAACCCGAGATCGAGATCGGCGTAGGTGGTGAGGGTCACCACGATCCTGATGGCCAGGGCCAGCAGCGTGAGCCCGGCGACCGCGACCACGAAGCGGTCAACTTTCAAGGCCATTGCGGGGATCCTACCCGCCGTCGCCGTGGCCGTAGACTGCGGCGGGCATGACGACGCCGGCCGCTTTCGAGCTTCGTGACGTGGCGGTGACCACCCCCGGGCAGCCCATCCTGGACGGCGTCGACGTGTCGGTGCCGGCCGACGGGGTCACCGCGCTGATCGGCCCCTCCGGGTCCGGGAAGACCCGGCTGCTCCGACTGCTCAACCGACTGGACCTGCCCGCGGCGGGGACGATCCGCTACCGCGGCACGTTGCTCGACCAGCTGGACACTCGCGAGCTCCGCCGCCAGGTCGGCATGGTGTTCCAGCGTCCGCCGCTCTTTCCGGGCACCGTGCTGGAGAACCTTCGAGCGGCGCGGCCCGACCTGGACCGCGGCCAGGCCGCCGCCGCGCTCGAGCGGGTGCGACTGCAACCCGACCACTTGGACCAGGACGCCCGGTCGCTCTCCGGAGGCGAGGCGCAGCGCATGTGCTTCGCGCGGGCCCTGCTGACCGACCCGGACGTCCTCCTGGCCGACGAACCCACCGCCGGGCTCGACGAGGCGCCGAAGCTGGCCTTGGAGGCCCTCACCCGCGACCTGGCGGACGATGGCGTGGCCATCGTGTGGGTCAGCCACGACCACGAGCAGGTCGAACGACTGGCCGACCACATCCTGGTCGTGCGCGATGGCACGGTGACCGCGGCATGAGCACTCGATCCCGTCGGCGGCAGCGGTGACCACCACCGACATCTCCTACCTGGGCCTGGCGGCGTCGGGCATCCTGATCGGCGTCGCGGTGGCGCTGTCGTTGTGGCGACGGCTGGGTATCGAGCGCAGCCTGGTCTGGGCCGCGGCGCGGGCACTGGTCCAGCTGCTGCTGGTGGGCGTGGCGCTGGGTCTCGTCGTCGACGACGACGACCCGATCCTGTTGTCCTGGCTCTGGATCGTCGTCATGGTCGGCTTCGCCGCGTGGACGGTGGGTCGCCGGACGCCCGGCGTCCCCGGCGTCCGCGGCCTGGCGCTCGTCGCCTTCAGCGCCGCGGTGATGGTGACCTTCGGGGTGCTGTTCGGGTTCCGCGTCTTCGAGGTGTCCGGCCGCACCGTCGTGCCACTGGGCGGCATGATCGTGGGCAACTCGCTGGCCGCCACGGCACTGGTGGCCCGCCGGGTCCACGACGAGATCGACGACCACCGTGACCTGATCGAGGGCCGATTGGCGCTGGGCCTCTCGGGGACGGACGCCTTCGCCCCCCACCTGCGCTCGGCGCTGCGTACCGCCCTCATCCCGCAGATCGAGACCACCAAGGCGGTGGGGATC
This sequence comes from uncultured Acidimicrobiales bacterium, assembly GCA_963793475.1. Taxonomy (GTDB): domain Bacteria; phylum Actinomycetota; class Acidimicrobiia; order Acidimicrobiales; family CAWCAL01; genus CAWCAL01. The sequence goes on along the minus strand of CAWCAL010000005.1, from coordinate 179,053 downwards.
GTCTTCCTTCCCGGGGCCATGGTCGGCCTGATCCTGGCGGGCACCGACCCCGCCGAAGCGGTCAAGGTCCAGGTGGCCGTCATGTACCTGGTGCTCGGTTCGGTGGCCACGACCACGACCGTCATGGCGATGGGCCTGGGTCGTCGAGCGTTCACCGGCGACCACCGCCTGGCGGGTGCACCGACCCCCGACCCACCAACCTGAGCACGCTCGGGGCCAGGCACCCAGAGGGTTCAGGTTCTGAGGCCGCCGTCCACCGGGATCACGGTGCCGGTCAGGTAGGCCCCGGCCCGGCTGGACAGGTAGATCACCGTGCCGCCGATGTCCTCGGGTGAGCCGATCCGCCCCCTGGGGACCCCCGCTTCGACCGCGGCCCGGCCGGCGGGATCGTCGAGGACGAAGGCCATCATCTTCGACTCGAACGGTCCGGGGGCGATGGCATTGACCGTGATGTGATCGCCGACGAGCTTGCTGGACAGGTGCCGGGCCAGCATGTGCACGCCGGCCTTCGACGCCCCGTACGGGAAGTTGTCGGTGGCCGAGACGGCGATGCCGTCGATCGAGCCGATCATGATCACCCGCGCCGGGTCCTCGGCGGTTCCGGACGCTCGCAACAGCGGGAGCAGCGCCTGGGTCAGGAAGAACGGCGCCTTCACGTTGACGTCCATCACCTTGTCGAAGCCGGACTCGGGGAACTCGTCGATCGGGGCACCCCAGGTGGCGCCGGCGTTGTTGGCAAGGATGTCAACCCGCTCCTCACGCTCGCCGATCACGCCGGCGAACCGACGCACCTCGTCGGTGTCGCTCAGGTCGGCGGGGACCGAGAGGCACTCGCCGCGATCGGCCAGCGCCTCGGCCGCGGCATCGCACGCCGCGGCCTTCCGGGCCGTGATGTAGACCCGCACCCCGTTGTCGACCAGGTTCTCGGCGATCATGAAGCCGATCCCCCGCGACCCACCCGTCACCACGGCCACCTTGCCACTCACGTCGAAGAGCTCCTGGATGCCGGCCACGCGTGACTCCTCCGCTGGGTTCCCGGGGCTGGCATGCTACCGGTCGGCCCGATGCGTCGATCCCGACGCCATCGATGCGATCCGGGGCCACACGAGGAGCCGTCGATGCCCGAGACCACCACCCGTCTGACCAACCGGGTCACCGACCTCCTCGGCGTTCGGTACCCGATCGTGCAAGCCCCGATGGGCTGGATCGCCCGGTCCCAGCTGGCCAGCGCGGTCTCCAACGCCGGTGGCCTCGGAATCATCGAGACCTCGTCGGGCGAGCTCGACAATGTGCGCAACGAGATCGCCAGGATGAGGGATCTGACCGACCAGCCGTTCGGGGTCAACATCGCCCAGGCGTTCGTCACCGACCCCGGCATCGTCGACTTCGTGGTCGACCAGGGCGTGCGGTTCGTCACCACGTCGGCCGGGGACCCCAACCGGTACACGACCCAGCTCAAGGACGCGGGGCTCACCGTCTTCCATGTGGTCCCCACGCTGCGAGGAGCGTTGAAGGCGATCGACGCCGGGGTGGACGGCCTGGTGGTCGAGGGAGGCGAAGGCGGCGGATTCAAGAACCCGCGCGACGTCGCCAGCATGGTGCTGCTGCCCCTGGTGGCGCAGGCCGTCGATGTCCCGATCATCGCCGCCGGCGGCATCGTCGATGGCCCGTCGATGGCGGCCGCGTTCGCGCTGGGGGCCGAGGGAGTGCAGCTCGGAACGCGGATGGTGTCGGCGGCCGAGTCACCGGTGCACCAGAACTGGAAGCAGGCCATCGTCGACGCGGCCGAGACCGACACGGTCTTCCTGAACCGTCACAGCCGGCCCGGCCTCCGCGCCCTTCGCACCGAGTTCAGCGAGTCGCTCGAACGGCAGGACCACGTGGGACTCGACGTACTCGGACGGGTGCTCGACCTGTACTTCGGCGGGGACATGACCGCCTCGATCGCCCTGAGCGGTCAGGTCGCCGGACGGATCGACGAGGTCAAGCCGGTCGCCGAGATCATCGACGAGATCGTGGCCGGGTTCCTCACCACCGTGGCGGGCCTGGCCACCAGCTACCCCATCGCCAGCACACCCGCCGCCAGCCAGAGGGAGTCACCATGAAGTTCGGGATCGCGTACAGCAACACGATGACCTTCACGACAGCGGACGGGCTCAGGAGGCTGGCCCGAGGCGCAGAAGCCGCCGGATTCGAATCGCTCTGGACCGTCGAGCACGTGATCTACCCCGACGGCTACGAGTCGACCTACCCGTACGACCCCAGTGGCAGGATGCCGGCCGCATCGGACACGCCGATCCCCGATCCGCTGATCTGGTTGGGCCAGGTCGCCGCCGTGACCACCACCCTTCGGCTGGGGACGGGCATCCTCATCCTCCCGCAACGCAACCCGTTGGTGCTGGCGAAGGAGGTGGCCACCCTCGATGCGCTGTCCGGAGGTCGGGTCGAGCTCGGTGTCGGCGTGGGCTGGTTGGAGGAGGAGTTCGACGCGCTGGGCATCCCCTTCTCCGGGCGGGGCACGCGCACCGACGAGTCGATCGACGTGCTCCGGGCCCTCTGGGACGGTGACCACGCCGCCTACGACGGCACCCACTTCTCGTTCTCGGGCGTGAGCTCCAACCCGAAGCCGACCAACGGCCGTGTTCCCATCCATGTCGGGGGCCACAGCATCGCGGCCGCCAAGCGGGCCGGACGGCTCGGCGATGGCTTCTTCCCGGGACGAGGGGATCTCGGTGAGCTGGTGGACATCGTCCGGCAGACCGCCGCCGACGCCGGCCGCGACCCGGAGCGCATCGAGGTCACCTCGGGATCGTCGGACGTTCTCGGTGACGATCCCGAGGGGGCGGTCCAGGAACTGGCTGCGCTGGGTGTCGACCGGGTGGTCGTCCCCTCGTTCCTGTTCCTGCGCGACACCGAGAACGCTCTCGCCGAGTTCGCGGGCAAGGTGATCGACTGACTGGCTTGCCGACTGCCTACCCGTCGACGTCGACTCGTGTGGCACCCGCGTCGCCGCGCCCGACCCGGTACGAGGCCACCCCGGCCGTCTCAGAGGCCGGGTCCCACACGTCGCCGACGGTCACGTAGTCCGCCCGACACTCGTCCGACGTGAGAGTGCACACGACGTAGCCGTTGACCGGATCGAAGTACCGCACGTGAGGGTTGCCCGCGGTGTGATCCTCGGTGAAGGGAACCGACGAGATCGCCGGGGTCATGAACTCGGCGCACAGCGGTTCGTCGTCGAAGCCGGGGCCCACATCCAGCACGAAGGACGCGTGGTAGTCGCCCGTCAGCACCAGCGGGGCGGCCTCGCCGGCCCGGAGCGCGTCGGCCACCCGCCGACGAGCCGCGGGGTACCCGTCCCAGGCCTCCAGGTAGTACGCCGGCTCGGCCTCGCCGTCAGCACTGATGTCGAGGCCGGCGAACATGCTGGGGCTGACCAGCACGTTCCAGTCGGCGTCCGCTCCGGCCACGGCATCGAGCAGCCAGGCTTCCTGCTCGGCGCCGAGGAGCGTGCGGTCGGGATCCAGCCGATCCTCGCAGCCGACCCCGGCGTCCAACACGGACGTGTCGCGGCACGGAGGCTCGTCGGCATGCTGGCGGGTGTCGATCAGCAGCAACTGAGCCAGGTCACCGACCTTGACGGAGCGGTGGACGTCCAGCCTGCCGTCCACCGGCGGATCGAACCGCACCGGCTGATGCTCCCACCACGCCTGATAGGCCGCGGCGCGACGGGCGGCGAAGTCACCACCGATCGGGTCGATCTGCCCGCCACCGTCGCGCCAGTAGTTGTCGGCGATCTCGTGGTCGTCCCACATCACGAACCAGGGAACGGCCTGATGCGCGTCCTGCAGCAAGGGGTCGGCCTTGGTCTGGGCGTACCGAACCCGGAAGTCCTCGAGTGTCGCCGGAGGCGGCGTGGCCCAGACCCGCCGCCCGTTCTGATCCGGCGAGAGATCGCCTGGCGGGCTCTCGTAGATGTAGTCACCGGTGAAGACGACGGCATCCAGGTCGTCGCGTTCAGCGACGGAGCGCCACGACGGCGTACTCGCCCCACTGGAGCTCCTGACAGGTCGCGAGTACGAAGCGGAACGGATCGCGGCCGCCGGCGCGCAGCGTGCGGGTACGCCCGACCGGACTGACGAAGTCGCCGACCGTGAACCGGTAGACGTAGTCGGTGGCGGGGGTCAGCCCGCCCGCGTCGACATGGACGCTGTGCGCGTGACCGCTCTCAGCCGTGGCCGAGCCCTCGGCCACGACGTCGGCGAACCCGTCGTCGGCGGCCAGCTCCCAGCGGACCTCGACCGCCGTGTCCGCCGGCATGCCCCCGTCGGCAGAGAGCGGATCGGGCGCCAGCCGGGTCCAGAGGACGACGGCGTTCGGGAGCGGTTCGCCCGACGCCACCCCCAGCGTGAACGGGTCGCTCGGGAAGTCCACGGTGGATCCGGCGGCCGGACCCGACACTGTGGTCGACGTGGTCTCGGGCCCGGCCGGGGGCGTCCCGGTGAGCGCCGGGCCGGTCTCCTGCTCCGATCCGCAGGCGGCGGCCGCCAGTCCGACCGTCCCGATGATCAACGTCCGGCGGCTCAACCCATCCGATCGATCCTGCCCACCCGGCCTGCTCATGACTCGACCCGTTCCCGATGTTTCATCGCCTCGCGAACCGACAGCGGAGCCAGTTGCTGCTGATGCCGGTCGACGAAGCTCCAGACCGCGTCCGGGTCGGTCTTCGCATACTCCCGCAGCGCCCACCCGATCGCCTTGGCGATGAAGAACTCCCGCTCCTCGGCCAGGCCCTCGCAGTACGCGAACAGCCGCTCGGCGTCGGTGCGGTCCTTGTACCCCAGCTGGTGCAGGATTGCGGTGCGTCGCCGCCACAGGTTCGGGTCGTCGATCCAACGGTCCATGACGTCGGTCAACTCCGGATGAGCCTGGACCAACGGACCCACGACCCGAGCCGCCAGGACGTCGACGGTGTCCCACCAGCTCTTGGTCACGATGAACTCATCGACGTCGTCGAGGTGCGGGACTTCCAGAAGCCGGACCCAGCGGCGCAACATGTCGGCGGCGGTGTACTGGTGCTCGCGCTGGTCGGCGGCCCAGCACTGTCGAGCCAGCTCGACCAGTTCGTCCCCATCGGGCGGCGGGCCCAACTCTCGGGTGGCATCACGCACCGCGTCCCGACGAGGCCCGGCCGCGATCCCGTAGAAGCCGAATCGGTCCTTCATGTACGCCGCCATCTCCACCGCCCGCTCGGGATCGGCCTGCTCGGCCAACGCCGATCGGCAGGCTCGCATGAAGGAATCGGCCCAGGAGTCCACGACAGCCCGGAGTGTAGGTCGGCGCCGCCGAACGGTCGTCCGGCCCGCGTCGCATCCCGATACGGTCCCTCGGATGAGCGATCAACCCGACGACCATTTCAGCTGGGGCCGGGTCGCCTCCCTCTTCCGCCCCCACCGAGGCCGCGTCACGACCGTGGTCGGACTCGTGCTGGTCACCGCGATCCTCGGCGTGGTCAACCCGCTGCTGATCCAACGCGTGTTCGACGACGGCCTCTTTCCCGAAGGTGCGTCGGGGCCCGACCTCGGGGTCGTCGTCTCCCTGTGCGTCGCCATGCTCGCCATCACCCTCGCATCGGGCTTCGCCGGCGTGTGGCAGACGATCGTGACCAACCGGCTGGGACAGAGCGTGCTGCGCGACCTCCGCAACGATCTCTACGGCCACCTGCAGGGGCTCTCGCTGAGCTTCTACGCATCGGCCCGCACCGGAGACCTCCAGTCGCGCATCACCAGCGACGTCGGCGGCGTGCAGACCGCGGTCACCACGACGCTCTCGTCGATCCTCTCCAACACCGTCACCTTCATCAGCGCCGTCGTCGCCATGCTGTTGCTCTCGGTACCCCTCACGATCCTGGCGCTCTTCACCGTGCCGCTGTTCGTGATCGCCACCCGCGCCGTGGGCCGGCGGCGAGAGGCGCTCACCGCACAGACGCAAGCCGCCACGGCGGCGATGACCGTGGTGACCCAGGAGACCCTGTCGGTGTCCGGCATCACGCTGGCCAAGGTGTTCGGCCGTCAGGAGCGAGAGGTCGGCCGATTCCGCGACGCCAACGAGCAGCTGGCCGCCGTCGCCACCCGCCAGCAGGTGATCGGCCAGTCGTTCTTCACCGTGGTGCAGACCTTTCTCGGCGCCACGCCCATCCTCGTCTACCTCGTCGCCGCGTTCATGCTCGACGGCGGGACCGGTGGCCTCACCGCGGGCACCATCGTCGCGTTCACCACACTGCAATCCCGGCTGTTCTTCCCCGTCGCTCGTCTGCTGGAGACCTCCGTCGAGCTGCAATCGTCCCGAGCGCTGTTCCGCCGGATCTTCACCTACCTCGACACCGAGACCGACATCGTCGAACGACCCGGTGCCCACACGGTCACCCGAGCCGACACCCGGGGCGAGGTCGGATTCGACGGGGTGTCGTTCCACTACGACACCGACAGCGACGAGGCCCATGCCGCGCTCGACGACGTCTCGTTCACCGCATCGCCAGGCCAACTCGTCGCATTCGTCGGACCGTCGGGAGCGGGGAAGTCGACCGTGTTGAGCCTGGTGGCCCGCCTGTACGACCCCACCGGCGGTGCCGTCACGTTGGACGGCACCGACCTGCGCGACCTCACGCTGCCGTCGATCGCCGACGTCGTCGGCTTCGTCACGCAGGAGAGCTACCTGTTCGCCGACACGCTCCGGGCCAACATCGCCTACGGCAGTCCCGACGCCACCGACACCGAGGTCGAGAAGGCGGCCCGGGCGGCCGCCATCCACGATCGCATCATCGAGTTCCCCGAGGGCTACGACACGGCCGTCGGCGAGCGCGGGTTCCGGCTGTCGGGCGGAGAGCGCCAGCGCATCGCCATCGCCCGAGTCCTGCTCCACGATCCCCGCGTGTTGATCATGGACGAGGCCACCTCGGCGTTGGACACCGCTTCGGAGCGACGGATCCAGGCCGCGCTCGGCGAGCTGATCAGCGGGAGGACCACGCTGGCCGTGGCCCATCGGCTCTCGACCATCCAGGCCGCCGATGTCATCCATGTCGTCGACCACGGTCGGATCGTCGAGTCGGGCTCACACGACGGGCTCCTGGCGATGGGCGGCGTGTACCGGACGCTGTACCACGAGCAGTTCGGCGACGGAGCGATCGAGACCACTTGCGCCGACGGCATCGTCATGGCCGACGGCGACTGCCGGCCCTTCGAGACCTCCACCTACGCCGAGCGGGCCGCCGTGCTAAGACGGAACTGACCGCGTCGGATCCTTCGCCGCCGCTTCGCCCGACCCACGCCCTCCCACTCCACCACCAACTCCACCACCCCACGAGGTTCCTCCATGAGCGAGACCACCATGCCCTACCGCCGCCTCGGCCCCTCCGGCCTGAAGGTGAGCGCTCTGTCCTTCGGGACGTGGGTCACCTTCGGCACCCAGGTCGGCGTCGACGCCGCCGTCGAGTGCCTCAGCGTGGCCCGCGACGCCGGCGTGAACTTCTTCGACAACGCCGAGGTCTACGCCGGCGGCGAGTCCGAACGGATCATGGGCCAGGCCTTCGCCCAACTGGGGTGGGAGCGCTACTCGTACGTGGTGAGCACCAAACTGTTCTGGGGTATCCACTCCGACGTCAACATGTCCAACACGCTCAACCGCAAGTACCTGATGCAGGGCATCGACGGGTCGCTGGAACGCCTCGGTCTGGACTTCGTCGACGTCCTCTACTGCCACCGCGCCGACCCCGAGACCCCTCTCGAGGAGACGGTGTGGGCGATGCACGACATCGTCACCTCCGGCAAGGCCCTCTACTGGGGTACCTCGGAGTGGACCGCCGACGAGATCCGGGCCGCATGGGAGATCGCCGAGCGTCACCACCTCCACAAGCCGGTCGTGGAGCAACCGCAGTACAACCTGCTGGAACGGGATCGGGTCGAGAAGGAGTACGCCCGGCTCTACGACGACATGGGCCTCGGACTCACGACCTGGAGCCCGCTGGCGTCCGGGATCCTCACGGGCAAGTACCTGGACGGCGTGCCCGATGACAGTCGCGGCGCCCTCGAGGGCTACGAGTGGATGCGCGAATTCCTCACCTCGGAGAAGTACACCGCGGGCATCAAGGCGCTGCAGGAGATCGCGGCCGAGCTCAACTGCTCGCTGGCGCAGCTGGCCATCGCCTGGTGCGCCCACAACCCGAACGTGTCGTCGGTGATCCTCGGAGCCAGCCGGGTCGAACAGCTGCGGGAGAACCTCGGTGCGCTCGAGGTCATGGCCCAGCTCGACGACGACCTGGTCGGACGCATCGAAGCCGCCGCCACCGTGTGAGGATTTGGGGTCGATAGTCGACCGTAGCGGTCGACTATCGACCCCAAATCTCCACCGTCGCTTGAGGGGGAGGTCGAGGAGTTCCGCGCGGCGGAACTCCCAAGGCCCGCCCGGGGCGCGAAGCGCCCTTCCTGCGGGCCCCTATACGATGGCGTGCTGGGTCAGTTCCACCCAGGCGGTGTGGCCGCCGACCACGTCCGACACATCGCCGAAACCGTCCAGCCGCAGCACGCTGGCCGCGACCGAGCTGCGGTACCCGCCGGCGCAGAACACGACGGTGGGTCGGTCGGCGTCGAGCTCATCGACCCGGCCGGGCAGCTCGCCCACGGGGATGTGGACCGCCCCGGGGATCGTGCCCGCGACGAGCTCGCCCTTGTTCCGCACGTCGACCAGTTGCAGGTCGGCGAGCTCGCTCTTTCGCTCCTTCAGCTCGCCTGCGGTGAGCCGGGAGCCCACCTGGACCAGCTCGGGGCGGTCGATCATCACCTGGATCGGATCGGCGATCCAACCGACCACACGGTCGAAGCCGATCCGGCCCAGCCGGTTCTTGGCCTCGAGCTCGTTGCCCGATTCGACGAAGAGCACGATGTCCCGGTCCGACGGGATGACCGAACCGGCGAACTCGGCGTAGCGCCCGTTGAGGCCGACGTTGACCGCACCGATCAGGTGGCCGTGGGCGAAGATCTCGGGATCGCGGCCGTCGACGAGAACGGCGCCATCGGAGAGGGCGGCCTGTGCCTGATCCAGAGTGAGCGATGCCGGCGGGGCGGTCTCGTCGAGGAGGCCGTGGTCCTTGCGGTTCAGGACGGCGTCGAACAGGAAGTAGTCGGGCGCCGGCGGCTGGCCTTCGGTGACCATCCCGATGAACGACGCCTTGTCGGGCGCCGCGATGGCGTAGTTGGTCGCTCGCTGCTCACCGATCGTGGACGACGTCTCGGTGGACAGGTTCTTGCCGCAGGCCGAGCCCGCCCCGTGCGCCGGGAAGACCCGGGTGGCGTCGGGCAGGGTCATCAGCTTGCCGTGGAGGCTGTCGTAGAGCTGCGACGCCAGGTCCTCCTTCGTGTAGCCGATGGCGCTGAGCAGGTCGGGCCGACCGACGTCGCCGATGAAGAGGGTGTCTCCGGTGAGCACGCTGTGGGGCACGTCGTCGTCGGGGTGCTCGTAGACGACCACCGAGATCGACTCGGGCGTGTGGCCCGGCGTGTGGAGGATCTCCAGCGTGACCTGGCCCAGCGAGATGCGCTCGCCGTCGGCGAGCTTGCGGGTGGGGAACTCGGTCTCGGCCACGTCGGAGAACCCGATCTCGGCGCCCGTCGCCGCGGCCAGCTCGAGGTGGCCCGACAGGAAGTCGGCGTGGAAGTGGGTCTCGATCACGAGCTCGATCGAGAGCCCCGCGGCCTCGGCGTCGCGCACGTATTCGTCGATGTCACGACGGGGGTCGATCACGACGGCTCGTCCGCTGGTCTCGTCACCGATGAGGTACGAGGCCTGGGAGAGGCAGTCGAGGTAGTACTGGGCGAAGTGCATCACGAGCTCCTGTCGTCGATGGGTACTGAATCTTCCCGTTCGTCCACGCCCGACGCCCGCTGGTCGAGCGGACCGTCCCGTCCGGACTTCGAGCGCCACGACGGCGTCGTCGAGCGAGGGATGGATCCGGACACCGAGGCGATCCCAGAGACCGGCCCGGCGCATCACGTCGCGCACCGGCCCCTTGATGTCGGTGATGTGGAGGGGAACGCCGCGGTCGTCGTACTCGTCCAGGACCTCCACCAGGGTCTCGGCCCCGGTGGCGTCGAGGTCGTTGATCCCCGAGGCGTCGAGCACGACCGCGCCATCGACCGCGGCCATCGCTCCGGCCTGCTCGACCAGCAACTGCTTGACGGGTGCCGCGTTCACGAACGAGAGCGCGGCGTCGACCCGGATGACGCAGATGCGGTCGACTGGTTTCGACCTCGGGGAATCGGGCGACGTTGCGGTAGGTGGTGGTGCCGGGCACTCGGCCCAGGACCGCGGTGTGGGGCTTGGAGATGCGGGCGAAGACGACCAGCATCGATGCCACCACGGCGACGAGGATGCCGACCTCGATGCCCAGGAAGAGGGTGGCGAAGAACGCCACGCCGAGGCCGATCAGGTCGGACCGCTTGACCGTGGCGATGTGGCGCATCTCGGCCACATCGAAGAGCCCGATCACGGCCACGATGATGATGGCCCCCAGTGCGGCCTGGGGCAGCGTCTCGAACAGCGGGGTGAAGAACGCCACGGTGGCGAGCACGATACCGGCGGTGATGATGGAAGCCAGCGGAGTGCGAGCACCGGCCGTGTCGTTGACCGCGGTGCGGGAGAACCCGCCGGTGACGGGGTAACCGCCGAAGAGCCCGGAGGCGACGTTGGCCATGCCGAGGCCGACCAGCTCCTGGTTGGCGTCGACGTCGTAGCGATGGCGACGGGCGTAGACCTTGGCCACGGCGATCGACTCCATGAAGCCCGACCAGCGTGATGACCAGGGCGGTCATGGCCAGGTTCCCGATCAGGGACCCGCTGAGGTCGGGCAGGCCGAACGCCGGGAGTGAGCCCGGGATCTCGCCGACGACGGCGACGCCCTCGTCGCTGGAGATCGAAGAGCTGCACCGCGGCGATCGAGGCGACCATCACGACGAGCGCGGCGGGCACGAGCGGCGAATTCTCTTCAGGACGAGCAGGAGGGCGATCGCACTGAGACCGAGGAGCAGGGTGGCGGTGTTGGTGTCACCCAGGCGGAGATCACCTCGCCGACCGTGTCGACGAAGTGCTCCTTGCGGGGAATCGAGATCCCGAGGATGTGCTTGACCTGGCTGAACCCGATGATGACTGGCCGCAGCTGCGGTGAACCCGACCAGCACCGAGTGGGAGAGAAAGTTGACCAGGAAGCCCAGCCGCCCGGCGCCGAGCACGATGTGCACCACGCCCACCATCAGGGCGAGGAGAGCGGCGGCGCTGATGTAGCCGGCGGTGCCCTCCTCGAACAGCGGGGCCAGGCGCAGTGGCCGTCAGCAGCGACACGATGGCCACCGGGCCGACGGCCAGCTGCCGCGAGGTGCCGAAGAAGGCGTAGACCAGCACCGGGATGGTGGCGGCGTAGAGCCCCACCTCGGGCGGCAGCCCGGCCAGAAGCGCGTACGCCATGCCCTGGGGCACCAGCATGGCCCCCACCGTGAGACCGGCCGCGAGATCGCTGCGCAGGTTGCGTCGATCGTACGACGGAGCCCACGTCAGGATCGGGAGCAACTTCTTCACGGCAGAGGATGCCATGACTCAAATGTACGTACATTTGACTCGGAGCGCAACCCGGACCGGATTGAGCACGCTGGGGGCCAGGCACCGAGCGTGCTCACCTTCCCCGAGCACCGAAACGAGCACGCTCGGTGCCTGACCCCGATGTGCTCGTTACGCGGGGAACCAGTTGGCGTGGAAGCCGAAGGGGAGCCGGCGGGGCATGGCCACGGTGGCGATCGGGCCGGCCTCGACCGCTTGCGCGTCGAGCACCACGATGTCGGTGGTGTCGCGCTCGGAGTCGTAGACCGCGTTGATCAGCCAGCCGTCGTCCTCGTCGGTGCCGTCGGGGTTCGGGGCGAACACCGACTCGCCCACGTGACCCGCACGACCGGCCCACCACGTCGTCCGGTCACCCGTCCGGTCGTCGTACTTGACGATCGTGTCGAAGTCGCCGGGCCGCGTCTTCTCGTCGTAGAAGCCCGCCAGGTACTGGCAGGCGCTCTTCACGCCGGTGAGGTCGTCGTTGAACCGGCAGAAGTCGCCGCCCATGTCGTCGAACTGCTCCCAGCCCGCCTCACCGTCGGCCAGGTCGATCCAGAAACGCGTCGGACGGCCCGGCTCGGTACTGGCCGCCTGCTCGTCGATCGGCGCGGTGGGGTCGATCCCGAACTGGGGCGCGGCGATCCGGCTGCCCGACCCCACGATGCGGTCCCCCTCGATCCACCCGTTCCAGAAGTGCTGGATGTGGCCGGGCTCGACCTCGAACCAGCTGCAGGTCCTCGGCCGACCCCATCCGGGGCATGACGCCGAAGCGGGTGCCGTTCTCGGGTTTCCACTGCACCATCGGACCCTTGCCCAGGTTCTCCATGTCGAACACGATGGGCGAGTCGAGGAACACCATGTGCTCGCTCGGTGATCACGCAGTCGTGCATCATCACCGGCGCCGGCAGGTCGATCTCGACCTTGTGGACCAGCCGGCCCTGGGCGTCGGCGACGTAGTAGCGCAGGTACGGCGGGAACAGCGAGTAGGCGAAGAAGAACAGCTCGCCGGTGCGCGGGTCGATCCGCGGGTGCGCGGTCATCGCACCCTGAGCTCGCCGTCGAAGTCGTACTCCCCCACCGTGTCCAGGTCGGCGGTCACCTCGGTGGGCAGGCCGCCCTCCCAGAGCGACAGCAGTGGCCGGCGTGCCGGATGATGTGGGTGTTGGACGGATTCTTGACCGGACCGGCATCGCCGGTCAGCTCGCGGCCGGGGAACTCCATGACCTCGCCGAGCCCGCTGGTAGATCGCACCGCCGTGCGCCATCTCGGCCCCCAGCCCTCGCGAGCGCACCCAGCGGTTGCGGTACGACACCTTGCCGTCGTCGAAGGTGACGCCGTGCAGCATCCCGTCGCCGTCGAACATGTGGTAGCGACCCAGCGGCTCGAACATCGGGTTGGGCCCGTTGCGGATGAACGAGCCCTGGAGCCCGTCGGGCAGCTCGCCGGTGACGGCACAGTCGGCCACGTCCAGCTCGTCGCCGACCGGGAACATGTTCCCGACCAGATCGGGCTGGTCGGCCTCGTTGGTGACGTGGGTGGTGTAGTCGGCGATGGTCATGACAGATCCTCGCACTCCTCGGCGACCTGGTGCACCAGTGGGTGCAGGTCCTCGGGGATCGAGGCCAGCGTCTCGGGGGTGATCTCGTCGGAGAAGCGCAGCCGCTCGGCGTCGGCCAGCTCGGTGAAGGACGGCATCCACGACGAGTGCAGGACCAGCGGGACCGTCTGGTTGTTCTCGCCCTTCAGGGTGGCGACCGGACCGGCGCCGACGTTGGCGGCGTCGAACAGATCGACCCGGAACCCGTCGTCGCTGATGATGGGCTGGACGACGTAGCCGTCGTGGCCGCCCGGCTCGCCGCCGGCGTAGCGGCTGGCGTCGGGATCCGATCCGAGATCGCGGGGCGCGAAGGTGGGCGAGGTGATGAGGTCGTCCAGGTCGGGGTACTCCCAGCGCGACTTCAGCTCCATGCTGCCCCGCTCGAAGGTGGCCAGGTAGCCGGGCGTGTCCTCGGCGACCTGGGACAGGTCGATGCGGTCCTTGTACAGCTCGGCCGCCCGCTGCGAGATGCTCCCGGTCTTGCATCCCTGGTAGGTGACGTGGTGCAGGGTGGGGTTGCTCATCCCCTCGACGCTCCAGTCCATGGCGGAGAGCTGGAGGTTGAAGGTCCAGTCCTCCTTGTAGACGCCGCGCTCGAGGACCTTGCCGGTCTCGGGCTCGAACTGGAACTCGACGATGGTCTCGGGCGCCATGGCCGTGTTGTAGAGGCCGACCGCGGCCGGGCCGACCGGGTTGCCGAGCACGTCCTTGTCGTCGGGCCGGATGTAGAGGCCCAGGTCCATGAGGTCCATGCCCTCCCACACGACCGAGATGCCGTCGCTGTCCTCCCACCGGGCGTAGAAGTGGCCGGTCGGGGGCGCCGCGGTGAACGGGATGGGCGTGATGGGCGTGCCGCTGGGCTTGCTGAGCAGCTCTTCCTTGCGCAGCAGCCAGACCGGCACCTCGGTGGGGATGGTCTCGGTGCGCTCGCCGCCGGCCATCTCGCCGGCGTCGGCCACGAAGTTGCCCGAGTCGGCCAGGATCACCCAGTCGCGGGTCTGGCTCACGGTGTGGATCGCGCCGGGGAACGCGATGCCGTCCAGGGGCCAGTAGCTGACCTCCTTGCCCTCGCCGCTGTAGTGCACGACCGACGGCTGCATGCCGAAGGTGGGCTCCATGACCGGCTCGAGCTTGACGGTCCAGAGGCAGTCGCGCTCGGGGTCGACCACCGGATGTGCGGTCGAGAACAGGAACGGCATGAGCTGGCCCTCGAACATCGACGGGCCACCCCAGCTGTCGATGTGGCCGACCTCGGCGACGAACTCCATCGTCTCGGGGTGCAGCTCGACCGGCCGGCCCGCGTCCCAGGTGGTGTAGAGCCGGTCGCCCCACGGAAGCGGCGCGGTGTTGGACGAGTTGGGTGCGCCGAACGGCGAGGTGTAGCCGAGCAGGCCCGGGAGCGAACACGTCGGGCTTGGCGTCGAACAGCCGCTTGCCGGGGGTCTGGATGGACTGCACCCGCCAGGCGAACCGGTCGTCGCCGGCGCCGTGCTGGCCCGAGGTGAGCGAGAGCCGGGCGATGGCGCCCCAGTCGAAGATGGCGTAGGGCAGGTTGTGGCTGTTCTGCGGGGTGCTGAAGACCATGTCCCCGGCGATGTCGTCAGGCCACTGACCGGCCACCACCTTCAGGTCGAAATCCTGGTGCTGGGCGGCGGTCATCGCTTCGGGTACGGGCATGGCTCCCCCTGGTCGGTGCTCGGCCCGACCGCGTGGGCGGTGGCCGGTGAACAGTGTTCACTATGCTAGCCCGGACCGCAGGACACAACCGGATCGACCAGACCTCAGGGGGAACGCGTGGACGCAACGCTCGAGGCCACCATTCGCGAGCGCATGAAGACCGGGGCCGAGCGCACCGAACCACCCGAGGACGCCGTCGAGATCCCGCTCATCCCGGTCAGCCGCTACACCGACCCGGCTTCTACGCGCTGGAGCAGGAGCACATCTGGAAGCGCACGTGGCTCTTCGCCGGCCACGAGTCGGAATGGGCCGAGCCCGGCTCGTACCAGGTCTTCGACCGCACCGGCGCGCCCATCGTGATCGTGCGCGGCCAGGACGGCGAACTCCGGGCCTTCTACAACGCCTGCCGCCACCGCGGCGCCCCGGTCCTCCGCGACGAGTGCGGCACCGCCAAGCGCCTCACCTGCCAGTACCACTCGTGGTCCTACGACACCCAGGGTGAGCTCAAGGCCGTCCCCGACGCACGGAACTTCAAGGACCTCGACACCGACGAGCTGGGCCTCGTGCCCGTGGCCTGCCAGGTCTGGGAGGGATGGGTCTTCGTCAACGAGGACGCCGACGCCGGCGACGCTCACCGACTTCCTCGGCCCCATCTGCGACCAGATGGTCGAGATCGACGGCCCCAACCTGCGCAAGGTGGGCACCCAGATCCACCGGTTCCCCGCCAACTGGAAGCTGATGGTCGACGCGTTCCTCGAGGTGTACCACATCCGCACCGTCCATCAGGACAACGCGGCGCTGCTCTACGACGACCAGACCGTCACCGTCACCATGCTCGAGCACGGCCATAGCCGGCTGACCGTGAGCAAGCGGCCGGGGATGGCCGAGATGCTGGCGGTGCCGCCCGAGATCGACAACCTGCGGGTGCCCGACCTGTGGCGCGAGACCAGCACCTCGTTCGGCATCTTTCCCAACCTCGTCGTGCCCATGGACACCGGCGCCTTCACGTTCCTCTCGATCTGGCCCATCGACCATCGCACCACCGAGCTCCAGCTGCACTGGTACGCACCGGTGTGGGAGGGCGACGAGATCCCGATGGACCACCAGATGCGGATGCAGCTGTTCGAGACCGTCATGGCGCAGGACACCGCCAACATGGCGCCCATCCAGGAGTCGATCGAGTCAGCCGGGGCCCGCCCGTTCCAGATCGGCTGGCACGAACGACTGATCCACCACTTCCAGCGCGCCGTCGACCTGGCCATCGGGCCCGACCGGCTGCCCGACGGGTTCGGCCGTGTCCGATGCCCTGGACGGCTACGTGGGAATCTGAGGGCTACCCACTGAGAGCCCGGACCTTCGGCCGTTCGTCCGACGAAGTGTCGATCGGCAGCTCGGGAAGACCGCTGCAGCCGCCCTCCACGTCCCCGTGAGGGGACGCAAGCTCCCCGTCAGGGGAGCGCGTTTCCCGTCGCCGACGTGGAAGACCGAGCCCATCTGCCGCTCTCGCAGGTGGAGCCCCAGGAAGATGCCCGGAATGGCCACCAGGCCGAGCAGGGCACCGGACGAGACCATGACGAGCGCCGGCGCCGGGCAGGTGCCCGGCGATCGCCCAGCCCAGACCGAACAGCACCCCGCCCTGGACGTGATGCTTCCGCGGTCGCGACCTGCGCAGCGACAGTGCGCCCCCGAAGGCGGTGGAGTAGCCCCGCCGCTCGAGCAGCCACAGCAGCGGCGCCGACACGGCGATGGCCGAGGCCATCAGCAGATAGACGTCGATCTCCTCCAGCGCCAGCATCGCGTGGATGGTGTCGTACTCGTGGAGGTTGGCTCCGGCGAGCAGCCCCCCGAAGAGCATGCCGAACAGCAGCCCCGTCGTGTTGAGCCTCACAACGCACCTCCGGTGAGCAGGCGCAGCACCGCGGTGGCGGTGATGGCCGTGGCCATGAAGGTGACCGTGTTGACCAGGCTGGCGGCGGACCGCTGCGAGGTCCCGCACAGACCGTGACCCGACGTGCACCCGCCCGCCACACCGGCGCCGTAGCCGAGCAGCGTGGCGCCGACGAACACCATCGGTACCACCGCCCAGAGCGGGAAGACGTCGCGCAGGGCGTCGTAGCCGGACCGGATCTCGGCGCCCTCGCGCAGGATCTGTGTGACCAGGAACCCACCGGCGAACATGCCGACGAAGTACCAGACCCGCCAGACCGCCGTTCCGGAGAGCCGCCGGGCCAACCGGGACGTGTGCACGTAGGCCCCACTGGCCCCCAGCGGCTGGTTGGTGAGCATGAACAGGCCCACGATGCAGAGACCCAGCCCCGGTCCGACGATGAACCACGGCACCCGGTCGGGCAGGAGATCGAACACGGTGTTCCTTCCGGTCGGCGACGCCTGTCGTCGTCAACAGCCTGCGAACGATACCTTAATTCCCGACCTACCAGATCATGAATTGAAAAGAGCTGGTGCGCAGCCCGCGGGCCGACTGCGGGCCGGACCGCAACTCAGCGCGGGGTGGGCCGCAGCTGGGTCCGGGAGCCGGTGGACCACTCGGCGACGAAGCGATACCGATCGCCCCGCACGACCGAGGTTCGCCACTCGACCGGTTGGTCGTCGCGCTTGCCCAATCGCTCGAGGAAGAACGCCGCTTCGTTCCTCCTCATTTCGAGCCACTGGCGGTCGGCGGCGGAGGGCACGATGGGCGTGAGTCGCTCCCAACCCTGATTGGGCCGAGGACTGCCGATCCGATCCAGCTCGTCGTAGAGCGCCGTATGGGTGAAGTCGACGTGGAGCAGCGGTTCGGCGACGGCGCGGGGCAGCCACGCCCGATCGACCGCGAGCGGAGAACCCCCGGCCAGCCTGATGCGCTCGAGGAAGACCAGATCGGCGTCGTCGGCGACCCCGAGGTGCGCGGCGGCCACCGTGTCGCGGACCATCTCGAGCGCCAACACCTCGCTGGCCTGCTCCACCCCGGTGGATTCCACCGACTGGTACAGGCTGTAGAGCGTCCCGAGCGACTGCTCGAACTCGGACTGGTTGACCACGGTGCCGCGGCCCCGCTCGCGGCGCAGGAGCCCGGTCTTGTTCAGATGGCGCACCGCCTCGCGCACCGTGTGGCGGCTGACGCCATACCCCTCGGTGAGCTCGAGATCGGTGGGGAAACGCTCGGAGAACTCACCGACCTCCAACCGCCGACGCAGATCGGCCTCCAGCTGGGCCCACAACGGCAGTGGATCGTTTCGGTCGAGTTGCATTTCGGCCATGCGACGCCCATCGTACGGCGCGGCCCGAAATCGCTGGCAACGCGGAGGCCCGTTCGACGGCCCGGTTACGCTCGGGCGCCATGGCCGGCTCCCACTACGGAAACTTCCGCGATCCCGCGGGACTCCTGCGGAGGATGCTGACCAGCCGAAACCGTGCCGCGGTCGATGCGCTCGCGCTGGCCGCGACCCGGATGGTGGCGACGCCGATCGACCATGGCCTGGCTCGGCGCGAAGCCCAGCTCCTGGAATCGGCCGAGCCGCGGCACCGACCGGCCCATGCTCCTGATCGTCGGTGGGCCGCGTACCGGATCCACCCTGATCTACCAGTGCATCTGTCAGCAGCTCGACGTCAGCTACCTGGACAATCTGACCGCCGCATTCCCCCGCTCGCCCCTGAGCTTCGCCCGCCTGGCCCGGCGCTCGGAACGCCCCCCGGCGCACATCCAGAACTTCTACGGCAACACCCGCGGCACCTCGGGCCCCAACGACGGATTCGACCTCTGGAACCGGTGGCAGGGTGAGGACCGCTACCGCGTCGATCTCGAGCTCATGAGCCGGTCGGCCGACTCGATGCGACGCTTCTTCTCGGCGTGGTCCGACGAATTCGCCGGGCCGTTCGTCAACAAGAACAACCGCCAGGTCAGCGTCGTCCCGGAACTGGCCGAGATCCTCCCCAGTGCCGTTTTCCTGCTCATCCGGCGCGATCCGATCATGACCGCCCAGTCGTTGCTCGTCGCCCGCGAGGTGGTCCAGGGGTCGCGGCGAGCGGCGTGGGGCGCGCTCGGCGAGGACAGCGACGACGACGGCCCGGGGGCACTGCGCGCCGTGGCCCACCAGATCGCGGCGATCGAGCGCCACCTCGATCGTGCGGCCGAGGCGCTTCGGTCCGACCGCGTCATCGACGTGACCTACGAGAAGTTCTGCGCCGATCCGGCCGGACTGCTCGGTCGGGTCGCCGAACGGATCGGTGCGCCGACCCGGACCGATTCCCCTCCGCTCCCCGAGCTCACCGCCTCCACCACGGTTCGGCTCAGCGAGGCGGACCAGGCCGTCATCGCCGCCGAACTGGACTGACCCGATGCAGATCGTCCTGGACGAGGGCGGGCCGCACCACACGGAGGAGTAGACCCCGGTCAGCCGGCTTCGGGGGTGTCGGGCTCGCCGGGGTGGCTCAGGATCCAGACGTCGAGGTCGTCGACCACCAGCTCGCGATCGACCGACCAACCGGCTCGCTGGTAGAGGGCGACGTTGTCGGCCCGGGTCGTCTCGAGGATGGCGGGTACGCCGTCGGCGTGAGCTGCGACCAGCCCGTCCCGCATGACCCGCCGACCCAGGCGCCGACCGGCGTGGTCGGGATGGGTGGCCAGGATGCCGAGGTACCAGTGCGGCGTCTCGGGGAGTGCGTCGCCGACGATCGATTCGTAGTGCTCGATCCGCTCGGCCGCGCCCCCGTCGGAGCCGATCGCTTCCGCCTGCGCTGCGGCTGCGTCGGCCGGCTCGATGCCCGCCGCGGACGGCGGGGACCACATGGCGACCGAGGCCGCACCGTCGATCGTCCAGATGGTCCCGTGCGCGACCCGCTTGTCGAAGAGGTACCCGCTGAAGACGGCAGCCTGGGTGTCGTAGGACCCGTCGTCGGGGAAGAAGAAGCGGAAGGCCGGGTCGTGGCGGAACGCGGCCACCACCGTCGCCACCACCGCTGGTCTGTGCTCGATCCCGGCCACGTCCGTCTGCATCGCCACCTCCGGCGAGTGATGTCCTATCCCAAAACCCGAACTCGCGGCCACCAGACCCGGAACTGGGCCCCATGGCCGCGAGTTCGGGAACAGGGGACCGGGAAGGTGGGTTTCTGCGAGCATGGACATCCTGGAGCCTCGCTCATGAGCGATCTCGTGCCGGACGCCGGCGCCGACGACGGCCCGTTCGAGCTCTCGTCCGCTCCGGCGCACCTCGGGCTGGGCGCAACCGTCGTCGTGCAGCCGACGTTCACCGGCGACATGGACTGGTACGCGTCCTACGGCGCCCGGACCGCGGCCGACGGTTTCGAGGGCCGTCTGGTGTCGATGCACACCTTCACCGAGCCTTGGGACACCTGGGAGATGCACCCCAACGGCGACGAACTGGTGCTCTGCGTCGACGGCGAGATCGTGCTGCACCAGGAGCGCGACGGAGCCGTGAGCCAGACCACCCTGCGCCGGGGTGAAGCGGTGATCAACCGACCCGGCGTGTGGCACACCGCCGACGTCAACGCGCCCGCCACCGCAGTCTTCATCACCGCCGGCGTCGGAACCGAGATGCGCCCCCGCTGAACTCCCGACGTCAGGCGACCGGCTGGAGGGCGCGGTCTGGCCACGACGCTCCCTGCATGGCCGGGCGCAGCCACATCAGTCCGAGCAGCAGGACAAACGCAGCCACGCCCAGCACCACCGCTCGGGGACCCCACAGCTCCAGCGCCGGTCCGGCGATCGTGTAGCCCGCAGCCATGCCGATGGTGTTGGCCACCCCCACACCGGCGAAGGCCCGACCGAGGCTCTCCTCGGGGACGCGGCGCACGAAGAACAGCTCGCCCAGGACCATCTCGGGCCCGAGTGCGATGCCCCAGCAGAGCCAGCCCAGCGGGAGCAACCAGGGCACGGAGAACAGCACCCCGACGCAGCAGAAGGCCGCGTAGATCGGGGCCACCACCAGCAGTACCCGCGGCAGCGGCCACGAGAACGAACGGCCGCCCGCCCACGCCGCGCCAATGGCGGCGCCGATCCCGTAGGCCGAGATCGCCAGCCCGTACCACACCTCGTTCACCGCCAGCTCCCGCTCGAACCACACCACCGCGGCGGCCAGGACAATCGCTACCGTCGCCATCCCGGTTGACCAGTACAGCACCAGCCGCCGGACGCCGGGCAGCCGGATCGCGATCGCCATGCCACCCGCCAGGTCCCGTCCGGCCTCGGACACCGAGAGCCCTTCGAGGGATGCGGCGCGATCGGCGTGATCGGCGTCGAGGTGGCGCACGCCGACCAGGATGAGCCAGCTGACCGCGAACAGTGCGGCGTTGAGCAGGAGCGCGGACCGGGCGCCGATGAGGGACACCGCGAACGCGCCCACCGCCGGGCCGATCGTGATGGACACCGCCTGCACGAACCGACGTACCGCCAGAACCTGCTGCAGATCGTCCTCGGCCTGGCCGGGAACCAAGGCGTCGAACGAGGGATTGTCGAGCTGGCCCAGCGCGCGGGCCAACACGCCGAAGGACACGGCGAGCCACAGGGGTCCCACCAGGAACGCCGCGACCAGCAGGCCGCCGCGCACCAGGTAGCTGGTCAACAGCACCCGCTGCCGGTCGAATGCGTCGGCGGCGATCCCGCCGAGGAACCCCAGGAGGATCCCGACCGTCATCTCGGCCGCGAAGGTCAGCGAGGTGAGCAGCGCCGAGTCGGTGCGGGCGAACACGTACAGCGGCAGCGCCACGAGGGTGATGCCGTCGCCGGCCTCGGCCACGAACTGGGCCGCGATCATCCGGCGGAACCGTGGGCGCCGAAGCGGCTTCAGGATGGAGTCGTTCTCCATGGCGGGCGACGCTACCGGCGGGCCGACCCCGTCCGACTATTACACCGTTTGGTTCATCCGCAAAGTTCTGTGTAACATTCGAAGGGTGACGCAGACCGGCGACCAGCCCACCCACGACGACCTCGTCGCCGCCATGACCGGTGGCCTGGCCCCCACCGTCGACGAGCTCCCGCCCTTCGAGGGCAGCGACCGGCTCCGCCCCGACGGACGACCACGCCCCGAGTTCCGCGCCCAGCTGCGCCGTATCCCGAACCTGCGCAACGCCGGTCTGGTCGCGGTGGCCTTCGCCTATCCGATCGTCGTCTGCTGGGCCGCGGTCACCGTCGACCATCCCGCTCGGGTGGGTCGCAGCCTTCTTCCTCATGGGGATGTACTTCCAGCGGGCGCTGACCCTCTTCCACGAAGCGGCCCATCGCCTGCTGTTCAGCAACCGGACGGCCAACGACTGGGTCGGCGAGAAGATCATCGGCGCCCTGGCGTTCGGCGACGGCAGCGACCTGTACCGCAAGTCGCACGCCCAGCATCATCGGGACGAGTTCGGCCCGAAGGAGCCCGACTTCCTCCTCTACGCCAACTATCCGATCAGCCGGGCCTCACTCCGGAGGAAGCTGGTCCGCGACGCGGTCGGGATCTCGGGGTGGAAGAACCTCAAGCCGGTCTTCGTCGGCCTGACCAAACCGGCGCGCCGGTCCCGGGCCCTGCGCTTCCTGGGGGCGCAGCTGTTCGTCTTCGCCCTCTTCGCGCTCAGTGGCCACCCCTGGTTGTACCTGCTCTTGTGGCTCCTCCCCTGGATGACCTACTGGCGCGTGGCCAACCGGCTCCGGGCGCTGGCCGAGCACGGGGGCATGACCCGCTCGTCCGACCGCCGTCGGACCAGTCACCACATCCACCAGGGGTTTCTGGCCCGGCACGTGTTCCTCTCGCAGAGCATCGGCTACCACTTGGCGCACCACGTCGACTCGGGCATCCCCATGGCCAACCTTCCCACGCTCCACCGGGCGCTGGAGGAGGACGGCTACCTCCCGCCCGAACTGATCCACCCGAGCTATCGGGCGTTCTGGCGCACCCTCGCCCAGCCGGCCTGAGCGGAGCCCCGCCCGCACGTGCGACAACCGTTCTCGGCCCGCAGCGTCATCGCTTCGGCGCTGCTGGGAACGGTGCCCCCGGTGCTGCCCGGCCGGCTGCTCGTCGCTCTGGCCCGGGAGTTCGGCATCGCCGAGGGCACGGCGCGGGTCGCACTGAGTCGCATGGTCGAGCGGGGCGAGCTCGTCAACGACGGCGGCCACTACGCCCTGGCGGGACCGCTGGTCGAACGCCAGCAGCGGCAAGAAGCCGGGCTGCGGCCGGCCACCCGCACCTGGACCGGAGCGTGGGAGATGGCCGTGGTCCGGCCGGGAGCCCGAACGACCGAGGACCGCTCGGCGCTGCGTATCGCCCTCGGTCGGCTGGCGTTGCGGGAGCACCGGGAAGGGATCTGGCTCCGACCCGACAACCTGGACCCGGGCCGGCTCCCCGCCCAACGCCTGATCGCCGCCGAACAGACCGACGGATTCAGCGCCCGACCCGATGGGGATCCGGCCGAGCTCGCGGCGGCGCTCTTCGAGCTCGACGAGTGGGCCGCTCGCGGCGACCGAGCTGACGGCATCGATGCGTCGGATCCAGCGGCAGCTCGAACAGGACGACCGCTCGGTGCTGGTCCCCGGCTTCGAAGTGGCGGCCGCCGTGCTCCGGCACTTCGTCGCCGACCCGCTCCTGCCGAACGACGTGCTCCCGGCGGACTGGCCCGCTGCGACGCTGCGGGAGACCCATGCCCGCTACGACGTCGCCTACCGTCAGATGTCGAGGACTTCTTCAGAGAACAACGGGAGAGCTGATCCTTGCCGTCCACCCACGACGCGGTCCCCGACGACCGAAACCGGACCATCCTCATCTCGGTCGATGGCCGACTCGTTCCCCGATCCGAGGCGAAGATCTCGGTCTTCGACAGCGGGTTCCTGGTCGGCGATGGCGTGTGGGAGGGGATCCGACTCCACCACGGCGCGCTTCGCCTTCCTCGACCGGCACCTCGACCGCCTGTACGGAGGGGCTCGGGCCATCGGCCTGGACATCGGGTTGTCGCGCGAGGCGCTGACCGACCGGCTCTACGAGACGACGCGGGCCAACGACATGACCGATGCGGTCCACGTCCGCCTGATGGTCACCCGCGGCGAGAAGAAGACCCCGTCGCAGCACCCGTCCAACGTGATCGGCGGACCGACCATCGTGATCATCGCCGAGCACAAGACCGCGAATCCCGACGTCGTGCACCGCGGCATCAGCCTCTTCACGGCCACGATCCGGCGCCCACCGCCCGACACGCTGGACCAGCGCCTCAACTGCCACTCGAAGCTCCACGAGGTGATCGCGCTGATCCAGGCCACCCACGCCGGCGCCGACGAGGCCCTGATGCTCGACCCCACCGGTGCGGTCGCCACGTGCAACGCCACCAACTTCTTCTGCGTCCGACAGGGTCAGGTCTGGACCTCGACCGGTCACTACAGCCTGCCGGGCATCACCCGGGCCCTCGTCCTGGAGACGGCGGCAGCGGACGGTATCCCGACCTTCGAGGCACCGTTCTCGCTCACCGACGTGTACGGCGCCGACGAGGCCTTCGTCACGGGGACGTTCGGAGGGCTCACCCCGCGCCACCGAGGTCGACGGGCGTCCGATCGGCACCGGATCGCCCGGGCCGATGACCGCCCGTCTCCGCGACCTCTACGAACGAGCGCTGGCCGCCGAGTGCCCCGCGTGAGGATCTGCTGCTGGTCGGGTCCCCGCAACATCTCGACCGCGCTCATGTACTCCTTCGCCCAGCGGACCGACACGACGGTGGTGGACGAGCCGCTCTACGCGCACTACCTGCGGGTGACCGGCCGGGATCATCCGGGCCGCGAGGACGTGCTGAGGCGCGCAGGACACCGACGGTGACGCGGTGGTACGCGACGTCGTGCTGGGACCGACGACCACCCCGGTGGTGTTCTTCAAGATGATGGCCCACCACCTGGTCGAGGTGGACCGCACCTTTCTCGGCCGGTGCGTCAACCTCCTCCTCACCCGCGATCCCGAGGCGATGCTCCGCTCGCTGGCCGTGCAGCTCCCCGACGCCACGCTGGCCGACACCGGACTCGACACGCTGGTCGAGCTGCTCGAACTGATCACCGCAGCCGGTGTCCGACCGCTGGTGATCGACTCGGATCGCCTCCTCGACGATCCGGAGACCGTGTTGACCGCGGTCTGCGATCGCATCGGGATCACCTTCGACCCCGCGATGTTGTCCTGGTCGGCCGGGCCACGACCCGAGGACGGGGTCTGGGCTCCGCACTGGTATCGGCGGGTGCACGAGTCCACCGGGTTCCGCCGACGGGCGAGTGACCATCCACCGCTCACGACGCGCCTCGATGCCGTTCTCGCCGAGGCGACGCCCCTGTCCAACCGGTTATCCGCGTACTCGGTGCTCAGTCCGTGAAGTGACGGGGCTGCAGCACGGTCACGATCTCGGCCCGCCACTGATCGACCTCGTCCCAGGCATCGGCCACGGCCAGGGCCGTCACGGTCGCCGTCTTCACCTGCACCATCGCGCCCGTCAGCTCGCCGATCAGTCCGCTCGAGGTCGGCTCGTGGCCGACCACCAGGAGCCGACCCACCGAGTCGGGCACCTTCTTGATGACCTGAACGACCGCGTCGGGGGTGGCCCCGTAGAGGTGATCGGAGGTCTCGACGTCGGCGTCCCACCCTCCGGCCCGGGCGGCGAGCTGGGCGGTGGACGTGGTGCGGGTGGCGCTGGAGGCGATGATGCGATCCGGGATCAGCCCGGCCGCGGTCAGCACCTCGCCCATGCGGGTGGCAGCGGCGACACCACGGGCGTTGAGTGGTCGTTCGTGGTCGGTCGTGGCGCCGGCATTCCAGTCCGACTTCGCGTGGCGCATGATCATCAACAGACCCATCAGCGGTCCCCGATCGGGTGGTCGTCGGCACGGTCGGCGGCGACGCGGTCATCCTGCAGGCGGTCATCCTTCAGGAAGTGCACGATCCAGGTCGCCAGGAGATCGCCATCACAGGAGGTGCGGGCGACCCGGGTCAGGAACGACGCGGCCTCGGCCTGACCCATGCGGTCGCGGCGGGAGTCGATCAGCGCGCTCGACGTACTCGTCGGTGAATTCCGGGTGATCCTGGACGCAGAACATGGTGTCGCCGACGAGGTAGGCCGGAACCTCGGCGGTCTCGCCCCGCGGCGATCGGTGCTGGCGCCGGACGGCAAGGCGACCACCTCGTCACGGTGCATCGCGTGCAGCTCGACCCGACCACCCGGGAACCAAGGGGTCGACGCCACGTCCATCGTCTGCGGTCCGGCCTTCCAGCGTCCGACCGGCTCGACGCGGCCACCCAGCGCCTGGGCCACGACCTGGTGGCCGAAGCAGATCCCGACGGTGCGCCGACCTTCGTCGGCCAGGCGACGCACGAAGCCGCGCAGGCCCTCGATCCAGGGATCGTCGCGATAGGCATCGTGCCGGGCGCCGGTGAGGATCCAGCCGTCGCATTCGTCGACGCGCTCGGGCAGCTCGCCGTTGACCACGTCGTAGGCCCGGGTCCGCAGCACTGGAGTCGGCTCCGGTCAGGAAGTCGTCGAACAGCGCGTCGTAGTCCCGGCCCCGGTTGGCATCGGCCAGCTCGGGTGCGACGTGGTCGCAGACGAGCACGCCGACGGTGAAGGGAGGCTCGGTCATATCCGTTCGAAGTAGCGCGCCCGCTCCCAGTCGGTGACGGCCTGTTGGTAGGCCGCGACCTCGACTTCGGTGAAGTGGGCGTAGTGCTCGACCACGTCGGCCCCGAAGGCGTCGGCGACGACCTGGCTGGAGCGGAAGCCTCCAGCGCCTGCTCGAGGCTGTACGGCACACGCTCGAGGTCGCTGGCCGCGTAGACGTCGCCGGTGAACACGTCGGGCGGCTCGATCCGTTGCTCGATCCCGGCCAGCCCGCTGGCCAGCGCTGCGGCGTAGACCAGGTAGGGGTTGGCGTCGGCGCCGGGGATGCGGTTCTCGATCCGCAGGCTGGGTCCGGACCCGACCACCCGGAAGCCGGCGGTGCGGTTGTCCTGACTCCAGGCGATCCGGGTCGGGGCCCACGAGCCGTCCTGGTAGCGCTTGTACGAGTTGACGGTGGGCGCGTACCAGACCATGAAGTCCTGGACGTAGGCCATCCATCCGCCGAGGAACCAGCGGAACAGAGGTCGCTGTGCGTGGCCGGATCGTCGGTGGCGAACGCGTTGGCATCGCCGTCCCACAGGCTGAGGTGGATGTGGCACGAGCTGCCGGCCTCCTCGGTGTGGGGCTTGGCCATGAACGTGACGCTGACGCCCATCTGGTCGGCCAGCTCCTTCATGCCGTGCTTCATGATCGAGTGGCGGTCGGCCATGGTGAGCACGTCGGCGTAGCGGATGTTGACCTCGTGCTGGCCCCTCCCCCACTCCCCCTTCGAGTTCTCGACCGGGATGCCGGTGCGCCTTCAGCGCCCGCCGGGCGTTGCGCCGACGTAGTCCTCGATCCGGGCCGTGGACATCAGGTGGTAGTCCTCGATGTACCAGCCGGCCGGCCTCGAGTCCGGCGAACCCCTTGTGGTGGGCTTCGCGGTACGAGTCGGTGAACAGGAAGAACTCCAGCTCGGACGCGGCCGCGATCGGTAGCCCATGCTCGGCCAGCCGATCGATCTGGGATCGGAGCATCGAGCGGGGCGCGCACCGCGACCGGGGTCTCGGACGCACCGTCGACGACGTCGCACAACACGAGCGCGGCTCGATCGGTCCACCCGGCCCGGCACAGGGTCTCCAGGTCGGGGACGAGATGGAAGTCGCCGTAGCCCAGGTCCCAGCTGGCGTACGCGTATCCCGGGACGGGCTCCATCTCCATGTCGACGGTCAGCAGGTAGTTGCAGCTGTGCGTGCCGTGGTCGAGCGCGTCGTCGATGAAGAAGTCGGCGTCGAACCGCTTCCCCATCAGCCGGCCGTACGGGTCGGCGAACGCCACCACGACCGTGTCGATCTCGTCGGCCGCGACGGCCGCTGTCAGTTCTGCGACATCCATCGTCTTAATGTACGAGCCATGGCCGAACCCGTCCGCATCGTCTCGCCCGTCGACGGTTCGGTCTGGGCCGAGCGGCCGGTCGCGTCCGATCAGACGGTCGAGGCCACCGTCGCAGCGGCCCGGCAGACGCAACGGGCCTGGGCCGAGGTGGACCTCGTCGAGCGGGCCGCTCTCTGCACGGCGTTCGTCGACGCCGTCGTGGCCCTCGGCGACGAGATCGTGCCCGAGCTGGCCTGGCAGATGGGGCGGCCGGTCGCGTTCGGGCCGGCTGAGCTGCGCGGCTTCGCCGATCGGGGGCATCACATGATCGGGATCGCGCCGGAGTCGCTGGCCCCGATCGAGCTCCCCGCCAACACCGGGGTTCGAGCGGTCGATCGAGCGTGTCCCCGTGGGGGTCGTGCTGTGCGTGGCGCCGTGGAACTACCCGTTGCTCACCGCGGTCAACACGATCGTCCCGGCGCTGATGGCCGGCAACGCCGTCGCGCTCAAGCACGCGAGTCAGACCCTGGTGGTGGGCGAGCGACTGCAGGAGGCGGCGGGCACCGCCGGACTGCCCGGACGGGATCTTCACCAACCTCGTCCTCTCCCACCAGCAGGTGGCCCACGTGCTGGGGCAGCGAGGGTTCGACCGGGTGAACTTCACCGGGTCGGTCGAGGCCGGCCGGACCATCGAACGATCGGCGGCCGGCACCTTCGCCGGGGTCGGCCTGGAGCTGGGCGGCAAGGACCCGGCCTACGTCCGGGCCGACGCCGACCTGGCGCACACGGTCGAGAACGTGGTGGATGGAGCGTTCTTCAACTCGGGCCAGTCGTGCTGCGGGATCGAGCGGGTCTACGTCCACCGATCGGTGTTCGATCGGACGGTCGACGCCATGGCCGAAGCGGTCGCCGCCTACCGGCTGGGGTCGCCGCTCGACCCCGAGACGACGCTGGGGCCGATGGTGACCGCCCGCGCGGCCGACGAGGTGCGGGCCCAGATCGCTGCCGCCACCGGGGCGGGGGCCATCGCCATCGTCGGACCGAACGGGTTCGGCGCCACCGACGGCGGTCCCGGATCGCCCTACCTCGCCCCGACCCTGCTGATCGAGCGTCGACCACTCGATGGACGTCATGGCCGAGGAGTCGTTCGGGCCGGTGCTGGGGGTGATGCCGGTGGACGACGACGCCGAGCGGTGCGGCTGATGAACGACAGCCCCTACGGCCTGACCGCGTCGATCTGGACCGCCGACGTCGAGGCCGCCCGAGTCGATCGGCCGGCAGCTCGAGACCGGCACGGTCTACATGAACCGGGCCGACTACCTGGACCCGGCGCTGGCGTGGACGGGCGTGAAGGACACCGGCCGGGGCGTGACCCTGTCAGCCCTCGGCTACGGCGAGCTGACCCGCCCCAAGAGCTTCCACCTCCGCACCGACATCGAAACCTGAACCCTCTCGGGGTCAGGCACCGAGAGGGTTCAGTTTCGACTGCGACCGGCTGGCGAGCAAGGAGGGTGCCTGACCCCCGTTGTGCTCGTTACGGGCCGGCGTAGAGGATCCTCGTCGTCACGGGGACCTTGGCGGTCTCTTCGCCGGTGCATGCGTCGAGCACCACGACCGACTCCGTGCTCCCCGACGGTTCGAACCCGTGCTCCTCGCGTGGCTGGCCGACCAGCACCCGGTCGCCGGTATGGGCCAGGAAATTGAACGGCCGGTCCACCTCGGCGCTCCACTGCACTCGCCCGGTCACGGTGTTGCGCAGCCCGATGACCCGCGTGAAGTGGGGACCGCCGCCGGTTCCGTAGTCGCCGTAGACGACCGCCGACCCGTCGGGACTGAACCGATGAAGTCCGCCGTCGTCGTCACCGTTGACCGACACGCCGTCCTCGTTGGTGACATTCGCTTTGCCCTCGGCGTCACCCACCTCCTCGAACGTGCGGTCGGCCACGGTCACGAGCGCACGCCAGCCGCCCTCCCGCCGCCACGGGGCCGACTCCAGTGGGAGTCGCCCACGTCGAGCAATCGAACCGAGCTCTCGGACGGGGCCACTGTCCGGAGTCGTCGACGACGGGCTCGAACTCGATCACGGCTTCGAACTGCCCGTCCTCCAGCGTCACGATCTCATCATCCCGAGGGACGACGCTCTCGATCTCGCCGGGAGACTCACACACCGGCGTACCGTCGAAGGTCGCAGCGAACGATGTGACGGCGTCCGGACCACGCTCTTGCGGCTCACGCGTTTGCCAGTAGACGAAACCGCCGTCAGACCATGCGAACGTGTCGGCCGGGACGTCCACCCGCCCGGCCCGGCCGTCGGCCCAGGTGACGAGGCCCGCTCCGTCGGACTCCTCCACGACCAGGGTCGCCACGCCGAGGGCCGACGCCAGTTCCCCCACCTCGGCGTCGGCCAGCGGCGGCATCGTCGTCGAGGTGGTGGACGTCGTCGTCGAGGTGCCGATGGTCGACGACGGAGGTACGACGGGGATCGGCGCGGGCGACGACGGTGCAGCTGGATCGGAGGCATCGTCGTCGCCAGAACAGGCCACCGCCCCGATGACCACACCCACGGCGTTGCGATCACGGCGGGCGGGTCGACGCCATGAGCACGCTGGGTGCCTGACCCCAAGCGTGCTCACTCGAGGCCGCGTGGCGATGGCGGGTAGCGGGGCGAACTCGGGGTCGTTGCCCCCGGCCTGCGCCTCGAACGAGGCGATCATGTCCTCGGGCTGGAACATGCCCGACTGCCAGGTGGCGATGTAGTTGAGCGAGTCGGCCACCGAGTGGTCGCGGCTGTAGTTGACCGTCTCCTTGGTCCCCCAGATGGCCAGCGGCGACTTGTGCGCGATCTCGGCGGCGATGGCCATGACCCCTTCGAGCAGCGCGTCGTGGTCGTTCGTAGATCTCGTTGACCAGGCCGACCTCACGGGCTCGGTCCGCCGGCATGCGGGCGCCGGTGTACGCCAGCTCCCGGGCGACACCCTCGGGAATCAGCTTGGGCAGCCGCTGCAGCGTGCCGACGTCGGCGGTCATGCCGATGTTGATCTCCTGGATGCAGAAGAAGGCGTCGGCGGTGGCGTACCGCATGTCGCAGGCGGTGACCATGTCGACGCCGCCACCGATGCACCCACCCTGGATGGCGGCCAGCACCGGCATCCGGGCCGCTTCCAGGCAGCTGAACGACTGCTGGAGATGCAGCGCCATCTGGCGCAGCCGGGCCTGCTTGCGTCCCGAGCTCGAGGTCGTCGCCACTCAGGTCGCCGCCGGTGAACACCGACAGGTCCATGCCCGGCCGTGAAATGGCGACCGGTCGACGACAGCACGATCACCCGGGCCGACCCGGCGTCGCTGATCTCGTTGACGATCTCGGGGAGCTCGCCCCAGAACGCGGGCGTCATCGTGTTGAGCTCGTCGCCGCGCTTCAGCACGACGTGGGCGATGTGGTCACGGATCTCGACGTCGAAGCACTGGTGGGTCATGCGACCAGTCTGGCCGCTGCCCTCGACCGGCCGGCCGATCCCGCCTACCGCCCATCCCACCCACCTCACCTCCGACTCCGCCCACGGCGACGCGCCATGCTGGAGCCATGGCCGCGGCCACCACATCTCGCGAGACCCACATCTCGCAGGTCTTCTTCAGCGCCGACCGGGCCTACAAGCTGCTCAAGCCGGTCCACCTGTCGTTCCTCGACCTCACTGACCGGCAGCCGCGCCTGGCCGCCGCCCGCCAGGAGCTGGACCTGAACCAGCGCATCGCCCCCGACGTGTACCTCGGCCTCGGCGACCTGCACGAGCACGGCGAGCTGGTCGACCACCTGATCATCATGCGGCGCATGCCCGAGGATCGACGGCTGTCCGATCTGCTCGGGAGCGACGAGACCCGGACGGCCACCTCCGCGCCATCGCCCGGACCGTGGCCGTCTTCCACGCCGGCCTCGAGCCCATCACCGACGACGACCGCATCGCCGACAGCACCGGCCACCCGTGACCGGTGGAGCGACAACATCGTCAACATCGAGCGGTCGGTGGGCCCGGTGATCGACCCCGACGACGTTCGAACGTACCCGAGACCTGGCCCTACGGTACGTCGACGCCAATGCGGCGCTGTTCGCCTCCCGGATCGACGGCGGCTTCATCCGCGACGGCCATGGCGACCTCATCGCCGACGACATCTTCTGCCTCGACGACGGCCCCCGCATCCTCGACTGCCTGGCCTTCCGGGACGACTTCCGCATCGGCGACGTCCTCTCCGACATCGCCTTCCTGGTGATGGACGTGCACCGGCTGGCCGGGCCGGAAGCCGGCCGCCGGCTGATGCGCTGGTACCAGGAGTACGCCAACGAGCACCATCCGTCCTCCCTGGCCCACCACTACGTCGCCTACCGCGCCCATGTGCGCACCAAGGTCGCCTGTCTGGCCCACGAACAGGGCGTTCCCGGTCAGCTCGAGCTGGCCCGGGACTACCACGCCCTGGCGCGCCATCACCTGGAGCTGTCCCGGGGCCGCCTCGTGCTGCTCGGCGGTGCTCCGGGAGTGGGCAAGTCCACCCTGGCCGCCTGCCTCGGCGACACGTTCGACGTCCCCACGCTGGTCACCGACGTCATCCGCAAGGACCTCGCCGGGGTCGCCCACGACGACCACCGTCCGTCCCGGCTCGGCACCGGCCTGTACACGCCTGAGATGACCGACCGCGTCTACCGGGAGCTCTTCGTCAGGCCGACGTCCTCCTCACCGTCGGGCGAGAGTGCCATCCTCGACGCCTCGTGGAGCTCGGACGACCATCGTCGCCTGGCCGCGCGATCTGGCCCGGCGCCATGATGCCGAGCTGATCCAGATCGAGTGCACCGCTCGACGTCGACGAGACGCGCCGCCGCATCGGCCGGCGCACCCGTCGAGGCGACGACGCATCGGATGCGACGGTCGCCGTCGCCGAGCAGATGGCGGCCCGCCGCGACCCCTGGCCCGAGGCTGCGGTCGTCTCGACCGACGGCACCATCGACGACGTGTGCGCCCGAGTCCGTAGGAGTCTTGGACGACCGCGCCGAACCGCTCGAAGGCCCCCGACCATGCCGAACTCCAAGGCGGCCAGATCCGGGTCTTCCTCCTCGACGATCACGAGGTCGTCCGGCAGGGAATCGCCGAGCTCATCAACGGTCACGACGACCTGGAGGTCGTCGGTGCGCACGGCCACGTCGACGGTGCGGTCGAGGCAGCCGCTGCGTCCCGACCCGACGTGGCCGTTCTGGACGTCCGCCTCGGCGACGGGTCCGGTGTCGAGGTGTGCCGCGAGCTGCGCTCCGACCACCCCGAGATCGCCTGCCTGATGCTGACCTCGTTCGCCGACGATCGCGCCATGGTCGACGCGTCGGTCGCCGGGGCCTCCGGCTACGTGCTGAAGCAGATCCAGAGCAACGACCTGATCGACTCCATCCGCAAGGTCGCGGGTGGCGCCCAGCTCCTGGACGCCGCCGAGGTCCGCCTCGCCCTGGATCGGCTGCGCAACAGCATGGAAGGGCGGGTCGACAGCCTGACCGAACAGGAGCATCGGATCTTCGACCTGATCGGGGAGGGCTACTCCAACCGGCAGATCGCCGAGGAGCTCTACCTGGCCGAGAAGACGGTGAAGAACTACGTCTCGAACCTCCTGGCCAAGCTGGGGATGGCCCGCCGGACCGAGGCGGCGGCGACGGCGGCCCGACTCGACGAACGTCAGCGCATGCGGGAGCGCTGACCGGTCACCACCAGAAGCCTCAGGGCGCGGGATCCGAGCTCACGGCATCGGCCAAGTGCTCGAGAAAGGCCCTGATCTCCAACCGGGCCAACCGGAGCGGGACCTCGGACCACGCGGCATGACTCGCCAGCGTGACCGTACCCTCGAGCGCGATCCAGGTCCGGTGCGGATCGGCACCGACCACCACGAGCTCGCCGTCGAAGGGCGGCACCCCTCCGAGGAAACCGTTCCACGCCACGTGGGCCGACCAACCGTCGTGGCGTTCGCGCTCGACTCAGCACGGCCACCGTGGTGCTGGTCGTTTCCTCCGGGTGCTCGGCGTCCTGACCTTCCCGGCCGGCAGCCCGCTCGACGATGGAAGGGAGGGTCGACGGTTCGCCGGTCACGGCCGGAAGGACCGCATGCAGCGGCCGGGGGGCGGTGACGAAGTCCTGGATCAGTCTCGGCGTTCCCGACGTGGGACGTCGGATCTCCTCCTCGCGAAGCGCCACCGCGTCCAGCCTTTCCCGTCCGACGAATGGTGCTAGGCCTGACGGTGCACCAGACTCGAACCCGATGCCAGGGTCCTTGGTCCCTGGTTCCGGTCCCGATCAGTCGGCCCGCGACCAGGTCCGGCCCACCACCGGACCCTCGTGCCGCCGGCGTCCGCGTCGGTGGTTGCGACGAACCCGCCGCCGAGCGCCAGCGCACGGCGGGCCAGATTGCCCAGACCGTTGCCCTGCGGAGCGTCGGGATCGATACCGATCCCGTCGTCGACGACCTCCAGCACCAGTGCGCCGTCCGAGAAGTCGACACTGATGTGCACGTGGGTGGCCTCGGCATGCCGAGCGACGTTGGACAGGATCTCGGTCAGTGCCGGAATGACCTGTTCGGCCAGCTCCGGACTCAAGTCGTCGAGCGGCCCCTCGATCCGCAACTCGGGTTCGAATCCCAGGTACTCGGCGTTGGCCTGCACCGTCTCGGCCAGTCGCGCCGAGAGCGGCAACCCTTCGCGTTCGGGATGATGGATCGAGAAGATCGTGTCGCGAATCTCGGCGATGGTGGTATCGAGCTCGCCCACCACCAAGGCCAGCCGTTCCCGCGCCTGGCCGTTCACCAGCGGAACGGCCGCCTGGAGGCGCATCCCGGCGGCGAAAAGCCGCTGAATCACCACGTCGTGCAAATCGGTGGCGATCCGCTCGCGATCCTCGAGCACGTCGAAGCGGTGGCGCTCGATCCGGGCATGCGCCAGCTCGACCGCCTCACCGACCTCGATGGCGACCCGGGCGAACAGGGCCTCGTCGACGACCGAGATGGTCTCGCCGTCGGGGGCCAGCACGGCGATGGCCAGGGCGTCCCCGAGCGGCGCGACCAGCAGCTCGTGGGTGTCGAGTGCGTCCAGGGTTGCGCGATCCGCGGGGCTGAGCCGCTGGTCCCGCAGGGAGATCCTGACCGAGCCCGGCTCCGGGTCCCCCGCCGCCGTGGTCGCCTGCCCGATCCCGCCACCGCGGGGCACCACCGCATCGTCCCGACCGTCCGAGCTGGCGGCGACGACGATCTGGTCGAGCGCCGCGTTGTGCTCGAACAGGAGCACGCGCCGGGCTCGGGTCCGATCGCGGGCATCGACACAGAACCCTCGCAGGGCGTCGCGGAGGCGCTCACCCCGCAGTAGGCGGAGCCGGAGTCGGCTGAGGAGCTCGGTCTGGAGCTCGAATCGCTCGCGCGCCTGCTCGGCCTGCTTTCGGTCCGAGATGTCCACGATGTGGGCCAGCGCGATCGAGGGCTCGTCCGCATGGTTCAGCCGGCTGATGTGCAGCTGGGTCCAGACCTGACGCCCATCGGCGTGGCGCAGCGGTTGTTCGGAGCGATGCACCGGCGACGCCCCCATCGCCGCCTGCGTCAGCGCATGCCCGGCATCGGCGCCATCGACCAGCTCGCCCAGCGGACGACCCGTCAGCCGCTCGTCGGGCAGGCCGAGCAGCTCGACCAACGCCCGGTTGGGGCTGAGGATCACCATCTCCTCGCCGTCGCTCATGTCCAGGAACGCCATGGCGACGGGTGCGTCGGTGAACGCGGAGTGGAAGGCGGCCTCGCTCGCCTCCAGCCCCGACATCACACGACCTCCCCGGCTCACCGTCCGGCTGTCCGAGCCTCGCATCGGGGTGATGGGGCTGACAACTCTCGTTCGCGTCGGGTTTCATTGGGACCTTGGACCCTGCCACGACCGGTGACCGCTCTCCATCGTGAAGGGTGAACAAGGAGAACCTCATGACTCGTACCCTTCGTTGGTCCCTTCTGGCTCTGGCGGTGTTCGCCTTGGTGCTCACCGGGTGCGGGGACGACGACACCGACGAGACCGCCATCACCGGCACGACGCCGACGTCGGCGGCCACCACGACGGAATCGGGGGCGAGCACGACGTCGACGTCGGAGCCCGGCACCACTCCGGTGCCGGCGGGCGAGGTGAGCAACGTCTACTGGTCCTGGAGTGTGGAGACGACCTCGGCGCAGACGCCCGAGCAGCTCGGAGCGGGCGGCCGCAGCTCCGGATCCGACGTCGCCCTGGACCCGGCCGATGCCATCGAGGCGCTCCTCGACGGACCCAATGAGCTCGAGGTCGAGATCGGCATGACCACGGCCATCGCCGACGGGACCGAGCTCCTCGGTCTCGAGGTCAGCGACGGTGTCGCCGTCGTCGACTTCTCGGGAACGTTCGAGGAGCCCAGCGGCACGCTCATGGAGGAGTTCCGCCTGGCCCAGACCGTCTTCACCCTCACCCAGTTCGAGCTGATCGACGCGGTGAGCTTCCGGATCGACGGTGAGGACGTGACCGCCATCGGCTCGCACGGCTACGACGTCTCCCAACCGCTCGGGCGTGACGACTTCTCGCAGTCCGTGCGCCCGCTCATCCTGCTCGAGTCCCCCACGCCGGGAGCCGTGCTCACCGACGAGGTCGTCATCCGCGGCGAGGCCAACACCTTCGAAGCCAACGTCGTCTATGCGGTCACCGACGGTGACGGGCTGATCGTGGCCGAGGGCTTCACCACCGCAACCGAGGGCAACGGCACCTGGGGCACGTTCGAGGAGACCATTCCGGTCGAGTTCGAAACCGCCGGGGTCGGCGCCGTGATCGTGTGGGAGGAATCGGCCCAGGACGGATCGCAGATTAACGTCGTGGACTATCCCGTCGACGTAGGAGCAGCTTCATGACATCCGGTCCGGCCTTCAGCGAGATCATCGTCCCGCTCGACGGATCGGATCTGTCGGCCCACGCACTCGTTCCAGCGTGCACGATCGCAAAGCACCTCGGCGTGCCCATGCGGGTGGTGTCCTTCCATCCGCCGGCCGCCGATGGCGGCGAGCTGCGCCAGATCATCGACGAGCAGCTCGAGCAGGCCGGGGGTCTGTCCCCGACCGTCGAGATCGAGCCGCTCGGCTCGTCGGTGTCCGAGCAGCTTCAGCCGATCCTGTCGGGAGCCCCGGACGCTCTGGTCGTGATGAACACCAGGGGACGGGGCCACTCGGCTGCGCTCCTCGGCAGCGTGGCCAACGAGATCCTGGCCGACTTCCGCCGCCCGGTGGTGCTCATCGGCCCCAGCTGCGCGACCGACACCTTCCGGACCGAAGGACCGCTGGTCGTCGCCGCCGACCGCAGCGACGGCACCAAGGCGGTGCTCGACCTGTCCGCCGGGCTGCTCGCCGCCTTCGACTACACCGCACAGATCGTCAACGTCCTCGATCCCGACATGGCGACGGCGATGGAACGCTCGCGGGGCGGACCCGAGGGGAGCGATCTCCCGCACGAGTCGGCCATGGCCCACCGCTACGCCAACGAGCTCGGCCGTTCCACCGGCCAGGAGGTCGACTACGTGGTGCTGCACGCCAAGCACCCGGGCCCGGCGATCGCCGATCACGCCAAGGACGAGGGCGCGTCCCTGATCGCCATGGCGACCCACGCCCGGACCGGCCTGCGCCGCCTGACACTGGGAAGTGTCACCGCCGAGGTGGTCGCCCACGCGTCGTGTCCCGTGTTGGCCACGGCCCCGGCACCCAGCAGCTGACCGCGTCCCTCACTTCACCCGACATCCCGAACTCGCGGCCACAGCGCCCAGTTCCGGGCCTGGTGGCCGCGAGATCGGCGTCACCAGAGGATGGCCGAGACGTGCTTGGCCAGGAGCTCGTCCCGATAGACCGCTCGCCCCGCCCTCAGGCCCGCGGCCCCCGCACACACGTGCAGCGGCAGCAGATGCTCCTCTCGGGGATGGCTGAACCGGGCCTCGGGAGCGGTCTCCCATCCGGCCAGCCGCCGGGCCCGCTCCTCCGGCTCGATGTCCGCATCGGTGCAGGTCGCCACCAACCAGTCGTCGAACCGGCGACTCCGCTCCCGGGAGTCCTCGTCGGCTGAGCCGAGGGCCGCCATGTTGTGGAACGACAGTCCCGACCCGACGATGGCCACCCCCTCCCCGGCAAGTTCCCGCAGCGCCTCGCCGATCGCCAAGTGCGTGGCCGGGTCGAGTGATGCCGCCAGCGACAGCTGCACCGTCGGCACGCCGGCGTCGGGATACATGAGCATCATCGGGACGAACATGCCGTGGTCGAAGCTGCGTCGGTCATCGCGACCGGGGCGGAGCCCGGCCCGGTCCAGCAGCTCGGCCACCCGCTCGGCCAGCTGTGGTTGTCCCGGCGCCGGGTAGACGTACTCGTAGGTCTCGGGCGGGAACCCGCCGTAGTCGAACAACAGCGACGGCCGGGCCGCTGTCTGCACCGTCGGCGTGGGCTCCTCCCAATGGGCGCTCACCAGGATCACGGCGTCGGGTCGTCCCAGGAGGTCGGGCACCGACCGGAGCCACGCGGTCAGTCCGGCGTGACCCGGATCGCCCATGAGCGGCATCGGACCACCGCCGTGCGGGAGGTAGAGCACGGATCCGTCGGGCTCGGCCATGCGCCAGTCTGCCAGGACCGCCGCTCAGTCGGTCAGGACGAAGTCCTCGACATCGGGTTCCCGGGTCCAGTCCCAATAGTCGACCAGCCTCCATGGCGACAGGATGTAGATGCGTCCGTCGTCGTTCTTGTACCAGGAGTGGCGGATGGACGGGTGGGACCACACCATCTGCTCCATCTCGGCCTGGAGGCGATCCTGGTAGGCGTCGTGCACCTCGCGGCGTGGCTCCATCGCCTGGTGATCGCCGGCGATCAGCTCGTGCAGGCAGCCGCTGACGTAGCGCATCTGGCACTCGGAGTGGAAGATCATGCTGCCGCCGCTGGCCAGGTTCGTACCGGGTCCGTACAGGCAGAAGAGGTTGGGGAAGTTGGGGACCGTGATGCCCAGGTAGGCGGTGGGCTCGTCGCCCCACTGCTCGGCCAGGACCGCGCCGTCGCGCCCGACGATCTCCATGGGCCACAGGAACCGGTTGGCCTCGAAGCCCGTGGCGTAGACGATGAGATCCACCGGGTGCCGCCGACCGTCGGCGGTGACGACGGCATCGGGTTCGATGCGCTCGATGTCGTCGCGGACCAGCTCGACGTCGTCACGCGTCAGCGCCCGGAGCCAACTCCCGTTGTCCTGGAGCGTCCGCTTCCCCGTCGCCGGATAGTCGGGGATCACCTTGGCCAGCAGCTCGGCGTCGTCGCCGACCTGGCTTTCGATCCAGTCGGTGAACATGGCGCGGGCGGCGTCGTTCATCTCGCTGATGGCCCGACCGTCCTGATGTGGGTAGTCGGGGTCGATACGCGCCACGGGCATGCCGCCGTCACAGGCCGGCCAGAAGATCAGGAAGCGGTACCACCGGCCGTAGAACGGGAGGTGGCGGATGGCCCAGCCCACCCCGTCGCCGACCGACTCGTGATAGCTGGGGTTGGGGAACATCCACTGCGCCGTGCGCTGGAAGACGGTGAGGTGGGCCGTGTCCGGGGCGATGGCGGGCACGATCTGGAACCCGCTGGCCCCGGCGCCGATCACCGCCACCCGTTTGCCCACGTAGTCGACACCGTGATCCCACTGGGACGAGTGGAACGACGGCCCTGCGAACGTGTCACGCCCCGGAATGTCCGGGAGCTTCGGTCGATTGAGCTGCCCGACCGCCGAGATCACGGCCCGCGCCTCGAGCGTGTCGCCAGTCCCGTCGGCGGCGCGCGTCTCGACCGTCCAGGCGTGCCGATCCTCGTCCCAGGTGGCGCCCACCACCTCGGTCTCCCAGCGGATGTGCAGCGCCAGCTCGTGACGCTCCATCACGCGCTGGAAGTAGTCCTGCAGCTCGGGTTGGCGGGCGAAGAACTCGCTCCAGTGATCGGCCGGCTCGAACGAGTAGCAGTAGAAATGGTTGCCCACGTCGACCCGGGCGCCGGGGTAGGTGTTCTCGTACCAGGTGCCGCCCGGAGCCGGGTTCTTCTCGACGATCGTGAACGGGATCCCGGCCTCGCGCAGCCGCACGCCGGCCAGCAGTCCCGACATGCCGGCGCCGATCACGACGACCGGGAAGGCCGCCGTGTCCTCCGGATCGAGATCGTCGAAGTCCACTCGGCGGGCGTCGACACCGTCCAGCTCCAACTCCTCGAGCATCATCGGCACGTACTCGGCGCCGACCTCCTCGCAGACGAGGAAGTTCATCATCTCCTGGACGATCTCGGGTCCCGGATCGGGTGGGAGGGTGCACCCGCCGTCGCGATAGGCGCAGATCGCATCCAGTGCCTTGGCCCGCACCGCGGCCTTGTCCTCCTCGGACATGAACCCCTGCACCTCGTTGAGGAAGAGGCCGGCAGGCCGGAGGTCGCCGCGGATCCAGGACGGGTCACCGGTCAGGTGGACCATCGACACCATCAGGGTAGGGATGCTCACGTCCTCGAGCGCCGCCGCGATGGTGGCGTCGTCGTCGGTGATGATCTGTCCGGCATGGGGATTGCGTTCGTTCACGGCCAGGAGATTAGAACGTTCCCATGGCACGGAACGTCCTGGGCGGCGAACTGATCGAGTGCGGGACCGATCCCATGACCGGCTTCTTCCGCGACGGGTGCTGCAACACTGGGGCTGACGACGCCGGCATCCACACCGTGTGTGCCCGGGTGACCGCCGAGTTCCTCGCGTTCTCGAAGGAACAGGGCAACGACCTGTCGACGCCCCGGCCCGAGTTCGGCTTCGCCGGGCTGCAGCCGGGCGACGCCTGGTGCCTGTGCGCCACCCGCTGGCGCGATGCGTACGACGCCGGGTTCGCGCCGCCGGTGGTGCTGGCCGCGACCCACATCCACACCCTCGAGTGGGTGGACCTGGCCGCGCTCGAGGCCCACGCCGTCGACGCCTGACGCCGGCCCGGCACCAACGTGACCGATTCCTCCGGCGACCGGCTCGATCGGGTGCTGACGCTGGGTCCGGCCGTGGGACTGGCCGTGACGATGGTGGTGGGCAGCGGGCTGTTGGTCCTGCCCGGGCTGGTCTACCGCAACGCCGGCGAGGCCGCGCTGTGGTCGTGGGTCGTCGCGGCGCTGGTCGTTGCGCCGGCGCTGGTGGCGATCGCATCGCTGGGGGCCGCGTACCCGTCGGCCGGCGGGATCACCGGGTTCGTCCGCCCCACCCTGGGCGACCGTTGGGCCCGGTCGGCCGAGTTGGTGTTCCTGGGCTCGATTCCCGGCGGTGGCGGGTTGGCCCTCGTGGGGGGCAACCTGCTGGCCGACCTGCTCGGCCCTGTGTGGCTGGTCCCGGCCGGCGCCGCCGGTGCCCTCGCTCTGGGATGGGGAGTCAACCGGGCGGGCGCCCGTCTCGGGGCGCGGCTCCAACAGGTCCTGTCGCTCACCTTCGTCGTCGGCCTCGCCGTGGTCAGCATCGCCGCGCTCGTCGCCGGCGGTTCGGGACCGGGGGTCACGCTCCCCGATGACCCGGGCCTGGCGATCGGCCAGCTCAGCCTGGTGTTCTTCGCCTTCGCCGGCTGGGAGCTCATGGCCTTCACCAGCGAGGAGTTCGTGAACCCTCGTCGCGACTTCCCGCTCATGATCGGGCTGAGCTTCGGCGTCGTGACGGTGCTGTATCTCGTCCTCGGCGCCGCCATCCAGACCGCCCTCGCGGTCACCGACCCCGATCTGGAGACCGCTCCGATCAGTGCGCTGGCGGACGCCGCCTTCGGCGGGGCCGGGCGTACGCTCATCACGGTGCTGGGCGTCGTGATCGTGGCGGCCAATGTCAACGGTGTCGTCTGGGCACTCTCCCGCCTGACCTACAGCGCCGCACGCGAGGGCACGCTGCCCGCCACGCTCGCTTGGACCGATACCCGCCACGTGCCAGGACGGTCGGTGACCGCCGTCGTCGTCGGATTCGGCGCCTTCGCCGCCTTCGAGCGGCTGGGCTGGGTCGACCTGGAGACGCTCTTCCGACTGGCGGCGGCCTGCATCTTCGGCGGTCTGGTCCTGGCCGCGGCAGCATTCGTCGCCCACACCAGAGGTCGGCGACGGGCGTTCGCCCTCGTCACGCTGCTCATCGCCGTGGTCACGTTCGCCAGCTTCGGCGTGATCGCGCTGTATCCGGTGACCCTGGCCGCCGTCGGCTGGTTCCTCCCCGCCGCGCGCCCGTAGTTCGGGGGTGCGTCAGGTCAGGTCGACAGCCGGCTCCTCGATCTGGAAGCGCCGGATCTTTCGGAAGACCCCGGTCACGGCCTCGAGATCGGTCGGGTCGTCTCCTTGGAATAACGAGGAGCCGTCGATAGTTGCAACTTCAAATACATCGACCCTCTAGGAGTTCTTCTCATGGCCATCAGCACTTCTTCGACCACACTTCCGCTCCAAGCCGGCACGTGGGAGATCGATCCCGCACACAGCACCATCGAATTCACCGTCCGCCACCTCGGCCTCACCAAGGTGCGCGGCCGCTTCAACCGCTTCGACGCCCAGCTCCATGTGGGATCGGATCTCGCTGCGACCTCGCTGTCCGCCGACGTCGACCTGTCGTCGGTCGACACCAACAACGCCGATCGCGACGGCCACCTTCTCTCGACCGACTTCTTCAATGCCGAGAGCCATCCGTCGATGACGCTCACGTCGAGCTCCATTGTGGGCGCGGGCGACTC
Organism: uncultured Acidimicrobiales bacterium; assembly: GCA_963793475.1. Classification (GTDB taxonomy): domain Bacteria; phylum Actinomycetota; class Acidimicrobiia; order Acidimicrobiales; family CAWCAL01; genus CAWCAL01. Next base: position 136,471 of record CAWCAL010000005.1, on the reverse strand, counting down.
GTACACCGTGGTGGGCGACCTGTCGATCAACGGCGTCACCCGACCGATCGAGCTCGATGTCGAGTTCTTCGGCACCGAGGTGCTCCCGATGGACCAGTCGACCCGGGCCGGGTTCTCGGCGATGGGCAGCCTTTCCCGCAAGGCGTTCGGCGTCGAGTTCAACGTCCCTCTGGGTGCCGACAAGGTCATGATCTCCGACTCGGTGAAGGTCGAGCTCGAGGTCCAGCTGATCGCCCCCGCCACCTGAGCTCCGCCATCTGTCGAACTCGTCCGAGGTACGGTGCGCCGACGGGAGGTGACCACCGATGTCCGATCGACTGACCACACCACTGGTGCGACGCGACGGCGCCCTGCACGAGGCCACGTGGGACGAGGCGCTCGACCGCGCCGCGGCCGGGTTCCGCAGGGTCATCGACCGGCACGGGCCCGAGGCGTTCGGCATGTTCAGCTGTTCGAAGGCCACCAACGAGATGAACTACCTGGCCCAGAAGTTCGCCCGGACGGTGATCGGGTCCAACAACATCGACTCCTGCAACAGAACCTGACACGCCCCCTCGGTCGTCGGTCTGGCGACCGTCTTCGGAGCCGGCGGAGGCACGTCGTCCTACCGCGAGATCGAGGAGACCGATTGCATCGTCCTCTGGGGCTCCAACGCCCGTGAGGCGCACCCGATCTTCTTCCACCACCTCCTGGCCGGCGTCGACGCCGGCGCGTCCCTGTACTGCGTCGATCCGCGACGAACCTCGTCGGCCAAGTTCGCCGACGTGTGGCTGGGTATCGACGTCGGAACCGACATCGCGCTGGCCAACGCCATCGGCCGCGAGATCATCGACGCCGGGCTGACCGACGAGACCTTCATCGCCCGAGCCACGCACGGGTTCGACGCCTACGCCGAGTCGGTCGACCCCTGGACCCTGGACCGGGCGGCCCGGGTCATCGGCGTGCCCGCCGGAGCGATCGCCGAGCTGGCCCATGCCTACGCCTCGGCCGAGACGGCACAGATCCTCTGGACGCTCGGCATCACCGAGCACCACAACGCGGTCGACAACGTCCTGGCGCTCTGCAATCTGGCGCTACTGACCGGGCACGTCGGTCGCTGGGGCTCGGGGCTGGTCCCGCTGCGGGGGCAGAACAACGTGCAGGGCGGGGGCGACATGGGCGCCCTCCCCGACAAGCTCCCCGGCTTCCAGGACGTCGCCGATCCGACCATCCGGGCCCGGTTCGAGGCGGCGTGGGGTCGCCCGGTTCCGGCCCAGCCCGGCCTCCACCTGTCGCTCATGTTCGAGGCCATGGGCCGCGGCGACCTGCGGGCCGTCTACGCCATCGGCGAGAACCCCGCCGACAGCGAGGCCGACGTGGCCCACGCTCGAGCCCTCCTCTCCGACCTGGACACGCTGGTGGTGCAGGACATCTTCCTGACCCGCACCGCCGAGCTGGCCGACGTGGTGTTTCCCGCCTCGGTCGGGTGGGCCGAGTCCGAGGGCACCGTCACGTCCAGCGAGCGCCGCGTCCAGCGGGTACGTGCCGCGCTGACGCCACCGGGCCAGGCCCGCGACGACGTCGCCATCCTGCTGGAACTGGCCCGTCGCCTCGGCGTGGACCTGGGCGACCCCGGCCCCGAAGCACTGTGGGACGAGCTCCGCGGCCTCTCACCGATGCACGCCGGCATGGGCTGGGATCGACTGGAGGCCGAAGGGGGCCTGCAGTGGCCCTGCCCCGACGACGACCATCCGGGCAGTCCTTTCCTTCACGGATGGCTGTGGGCCGACGACCTCGACGGTCGCGACCCGGCGCCGTTCTCTGTGGTGGACCATGCCCCACCGGCCGACGAGCTCACCGACGAGTTCCCGTTCCGCCTCACCACCGGGAGGGCGCTGGACTCGTACAACACCGGCGTCCAGAGCGGCCGCTTCGACTCACCCATCCGCTACGGCGACGCGCTCGACCTCCACCCCGACGACGCCGGCCAGCTGCACCTGGTCGACGGCGAGCGGGTCCGGGTCACCTCGCGGCGGGGCTCGGTCGAGATGCCGGTGCGCCTCCAGCCCGACCTGCCGCGCGGATTGGCGTTCACCACCTTCCACTTTCCCGACCTGGTCGACACCAACGTGCTGACCAACGATGCCTGGGATCCCCGATCGGGCACCGCCGAGTTCAAGGCGACCGCGATCCGTATCGACAAGCTCGGTGAGGCGACCGGGTGACCGACCTGCACCTGACCTCCGATCGACCCACCGCGGTCGAGCGCGACGCGGTGGACCGCATCGTTCCGCCGGGCGAGAGCGCCGTGATCATCGAGACCGAACGGCTGGTGCGGGGCGGTCGGGCACGACGAGCGTCCCGCCGGCACCTGCTGCTCCCCGCGCTCCATGCGCTGCACCACCATGCGGGATGGATCAGCCCGGGGGGCCTGAACCACGTGGCGGAACGGCTCCAGGTCCCGCCCGCCGAGGCCTACGGGGTGGCGACCTTCTACGAGCTGTTCCGCACCGAGCCTCCCGATCAGGCCGGTGCGACCCACCACGTCTGCTCCGACGCGGCGTGCCAGATCGCCGACGCCGACGACCTGGTATCACAGCTGGTTGCGGCCGGCCACCGGGTCCACCGCAGCCCGTGCCTGGGCCAGTGCGAGCGGGCCCCGGCCCGGTTCGTCCAGGGCGTGGGCGAGCCCGACCACGTGCCGGCCGATAGCGACCCGTTCACCCTTCCCCAGTCCGGCGATCCCGATCTCCGGTTGCTGGCCCGCGTGGGTGTGGCGGACCCCACCAGCCTCGACTCCTATCGCGATCACGGCGGCTATCGGGCGCTGGCGCGAGCCAAGGACCTCGGGCCGGACGCCGTCATCGACGCCATCACCGACGCCGGGCTCTCGGGGCGGGGTGGCGCCGCCTTCCCCACCGGCCACAAGTGGCGAGCCGTCGCCGACCAGCCCCATGCGACGAAGTACGTCGTCGCCAACGGTGACGAATCGGAGCCCGGCACGTTCAAGGACCGGGTGCTCATGGACCACGATCCGTTCGCGCTCATCGAGGCGCTGACCATCGCCGGCCTGGCCACCGGAGCCTCCACCGGATGGATCTACCTCCGGGGCGAGTACCCGTTGGCCGCCGTTCGCCTGACCGGCGCCATCGAGCAATCGCGGGCCGCCGGCCTGCTGGGCCCCGATGCGCTGGGGCCCGCTCGCCCCTTCGACATCGAGCTGCGGCGCGGTGCCGGGGCGTACGTGTGCGGTGAGGAGACCGCACTCTTCAACTCGATCGAAGGGTTCCGGGGTGAGCCCCGCAACAAGCCGCCCTACCCCACCACCGATGGCCTGTTCGGCGCACCGACGGCGGTCAACAACCCGGAGACGTTGTCCAACGTGCTCGACATCGTGCTCGACGGCGCCGACACCTACCGCAGCGTCGGAACCGGCGACTCGCCCGGGACGAAGCTCTTCTGCCTCTCGGGACACGTCGACCGGCCCGGCGTGTACGAGGTGCCCTTCGGCACCAGCCTCGGGTCGCTGATCGACCGCGCCGGAGGATCGCTCACGTCGCTCCAGGCCGTGCTGCTCGGCGGGGCGGCGGGGCGCTTCGTCGAACCCGATCGGCTGGACCTGCCCCTGACCCTCGAGGACACCAGGGCCGCGGGCCTCAGCCTCGGCTCGGGGGTGGTGATGGTGTTCGACGACACGGTCGATCTCGGTCCGGTCGTGACCCGCATCGCCGAGTTCTTCCGCAACGAGTCCTGCGGCCAATGTGTCCCGTGCCGAGTCGGTACGGTCCGCCAGCTCGAGCTGCTGACGGCGGGCGGTCAGCAGGACACCGGACTCCTCGACACCGGACTGCTCGACACTGCGCTGCTCGACGACATCGCCCGCGTCATGGCCGACGCGTCGATCTGTGGGCTGGGCCACACCGCCTCGACGGCGGTCCGGTCGGCGATCGATCTCGGCCTGATCGGACCACCGCGATGAGCCCGACGACACCGCCACCTGCCGAGACTCCCGTGGCCATCCAGCTCGACGGGGCGCCGGTGACCGTGACCGCCGGGGACACGCTGCTCGACGCCTGCCGCTCGGTGGGAGTCGACACACCGACGATCTGCTACGGCGACACGCTCACGCCGGTCAACGCCTGCCGGGCGTGCGTGGTCGAGGTCGAGGGCAACCGCACCCTGGTCCCCGCCTGCTCGCGTCCCGCCGAGGAGGGGATGGTCGTCCACACCGACAGCGAACGAGTGCGCCACAGCCGCAGGATGGTCCTCGAGTTCCTGGCCGGTTCGGTCGATCTGGGCCAGGCCGCCGAGCTGGCCCACTGGATCACCGCCTACGGCGCCGACCCTGACCGATACGGCGAGCCCGCCGCTCGCGTCGACGACGCACCCAAGGTCCAGGACTCCCTGTTCGTTCGGGCGTACGAGCAGTGCGTGCTCTGCTACAAGTGCGTCGAGGCCTGCGGCGACGACGCCCAGCGCACCTATGCCATCGCGGTCGCCGGACGGGGGTTCGAGGCCCGGATCTCGACCGAGTTCGACGTCGAACTGCCCGAGTCGGCCTGTGTCTACTGCGGCAACTGCATCGCGGTCTGCCCCACCAATGCCCTGCAGTTCGTGAGCGAGTTCGAGCGTCGGGCCGAGGGGACCTGGCGACCCGACGAGCAGATGGTCACCACCACCGTCTGCTCCTACTGCGGGGTGGGCTGCAATCTCGAGCTGCACGTCCAGGACAACGAGATCGTCAAGGTCACCTCACCCGACGATCACGACGTCACCGAAGGCAACCTCTGCATCAAGGGCCGCTTCGGCTGGCGCTACGTCTAGGTTGCGAACGCTTCGCGGATGGCGGCGACGATCTCGTCGGGTGCGTCCTCCTGGATGTAGTGACCGGCGCCGGGTAGCTCGATCAGGGTCGCATCGGGGAACTCGCGCCGCCAGCGGGCGATGTACGCATCGCTGGCCAGCGCCCTGTCCTTGCGACCGAAGGTGAGCACGACCGTCTTGTCGCCCAGGGTCTCCGCCACGCGCTGCTCGAGCTGGGCCAGCCACGGATGGGCGTCCAGGATCTGACGAGGGAACACCGCGATGCCCTCCCGTGACTCGGGCGTCCGCACGACATCGGCGTAGTGGGCGAACTCCCCATCGCCCGGCTGAAGACCCTCATGGCCGGACCGTCGCCGGGCCAGAACCAAGTGTTCCCCATCACCAGGCCGTCGACCCGCTCGGGGTGCCGGGACGCCACGTCCATCCCGATCGGTCCGCCCCAGTCCTGCCCCATGACCACCATGTCGGTGAGGTCGAGGTGTTCGACCAGTTCAGCGACCACACCGGCGTGCTCCTCGGCCGTGTAGCCGTAGCCGGACGGATGGACCGACAACCCGAACCCGGGATAGTCGGGCACGACACAGCGGAAGTCGTCGCTCAGCGCGGTCACGATCTTGCGGTAGAGGAAGCTCCAGTCGGGGTTGCCATGGAGCAGCAGGAGCGTCTTCCCCCGACCCTCGTCGATGTAGTGCACCGGCCCGACCGAACTGGTGAACCAGCGCGACTCGAACGGGAACAGCGTCGGATCGGGAGTGAAGTCGACGATTCCCTCGGGGCGGTCCATGGGTCTCCTCGGGTCGGAACGCGGCGGGGGCTGCCGTCGACCCTACGACCGGACCAGCCATACGGAAAGAACCTGAACCCTCTCGGTGCCTGACCCCCAGAGGGTTCAGGTTCGACGGGCGGGGCGCAACGCGGGAGACTCTTGCGACCCATCCACTCCCGGAGGCACCATGGCCTGGACGACCGCCGACATTCCCGACCTCGCCGGCCACACCGCGGTGGTGACCGGCGGCAACGGAGGCCTCGGCCTGGAGACGGTCCGAGCGCTGGCCGATGCCGGCGCTCACGTCGTGATCGCCGCCCGCAACCAGGCCAAAGCGGCCGACGCCGAATCAGAGGTCCGCACCACCGTTCCCGACGCGTCGCTGGAGATCGTCGAGCTCGATCTCGGTTCGCTGGCGTCGGTGCGGACCGCAGCGGAACAGATCGCCGCCGCCCACGAGACCATCGACATCCTGGTGAACAACGCCGGTCTGATGGCCCTCCCCGAGCGCCGGACCGAGGACGGCTTCGAGATGCAGTTCGGCGTGAACCACCTCGGTCACTGGGCGTTGACGCCCTTCTCCTGCAGCCCATCCTGGCCGCCGACGCGGCCCGGGTGGTGACCGTCACCAGCACCGCCCACCACACGGGTCGCGCCGTCGACCCCGACAACCCGCACCTCGAGGGCCGATACGGGCCCTGGAAGGCGTACGGCCAGTCGAAGTTGGCCAACTTCCACTTCGCCATCGGACTCCAGCGCCAGTTCGACGCCGCCGGGGTCCGGACCGCCAGCCTCTCGGCCCACCCGGGCCTGACCAACTCCGACCTCCAGACGCACAGCGCGGACGAATCGGGCGGTGCGCTGGCCAAGTTGAGCGTGACGGCGGCCAACCTCACCGGGATGGACGTGCCGCAGGGCGCGCTCTCCCAGCTGCGGGCGGCGACCGATCCCGAGGCCAAGGGCGGCGAGTTCTACGGGCCGTTGTTCGGGTCGAACGGGCCGCCCGTGAAGAAGCCGATCCTGCGCGTGCTCGGGATGGACAAGGCCATCGCCACCCTCTGGGCCGTGTCCGAGAAGGAGACGGGCATCACCCTCGACGTCGCCGGTGCGATGCGGGGATGACACCACCCCCCGATCCCGGATCCGCGCCGGACCGGTCCGAGATCGATCCCCAGGACCTCCCCGAGCTCGCCGGCGACCGTGGCGTGACCGCGGCCGAGCAACGTCGCTACCAGGAGAACGGCCACATCTACCTGAGTGCGCTGGCCACCCCCGACGAGGTTGCTGCCTACCGGCCCGCGCTCCTGGCCACCGCCGAGACGCAGCGGTGGGAGCACCGCCCCCTGGACGAGCGGGACACCTATGGGCAGGCGTTCCTCCAGATGTTCAACCTGTGGCGGCACGATCCATCGGTCGCCCGGTTCGTCCTCGCCCCGCGCTTCGCGGGTGGCGGCCGAGCTGATGGGGGTCGACGGCGTGCGGATCTACCACGACCAGGCCCTGGTCAAGGAGGCCGACGGGGGCCACACGCCCTGGCACCAGGACCAGGGCTACTGGCCGGTCGACACCGACGACACCATCACCATGTGGATGCCACTCTCGGACATACGAGCCGAGATGGGCTCGATGAATTTCGCCTCGGGCTCGCACCGGCTGGGCGACGTGGCAGCCGGCTCGATCTCGGACGGCTCCCACGAGTCCATCGGCGCCCTGCTGGTCGAGCACGGACTGCACCTGGTGACCCACGGCGCCATGACGGCGGGCGACGCCACCTTCCACGCGGGATGGACCCTGCATTCGGCACCGGCCAACCCCACCGAGACCGACCGGCCGGTCATGACCGTCATCTACGTCGCCGACGGTGCCCGCGTCACCCCGCCCACACCCCAGCAGGAGCTGGACATGGGCTGGCTCGGCGGTCGCCAACCCGGTGAACTCGTCGACAGCGAGCTCAACCCGCTGGTCTGGCCCGTCTAGCCCGCCGAGGGAGCGCAGGGCGACCCCTTCTCGGGGTGAGAACGGTCGCGGGCGTACACCTCGTTGCGCCGGTCCGACCTGAGCGGCTGCCAGGATGGGCGCATGACCGACAGGCCGGCCGTTCTGCTGAGTACCGCCGCACTGGATCCGAACCGGTGGGGCACCCTCGAGCTGAGCGGTAACCCGACGATCGAGCTGTCCCGGTGGCTCGACGCCATCGCCGGGGCCGGGTTCGCCGGACTCGAGGTCTGGGACCGGCACGTCACGTCGGCCTCCGACGACGAGGTGGCGGCGGTGCTGCACCACGGCCTGCCGGTGGTGATCCTCGACAGCTCGGCGTCGTTCGACGACGCCGATCCCGGCGGGCGCGATGCGCTGGTCCGGTGGGCGGAACGGACCGGAGCCGCCCGGGTGAAGTTCGACATCGGCGCCGACTACGACCTGCAGGACGCCTACGCGGAGCGCATCGCCGCCGTCCTCGATCAACTGCCGGTCAGCACGGCGATGCTCTGCGAATGCCGTCAGGGCATCTCCCTGGCCGAGAACCCGGTGGTGGCGACCGAGATCTTCGACGCTGCCGGATCACCCGACCGGGTGCAGGCCGTCGTGCACACCCACGAATCCAGCGAGCACCTGCGGGCCCGCTTCGACCGCTACGGCGACCGCATCACCCATGTACACGTCAACTACCTCGACTTCGCCGACGGCGCCCCTCGGCTGGCCGACATCCAGCACGAGCTCCACGCCAAGGTGACCCTGCTTCGTTCGCTGGGGTTCACCGGCAGCTGGACCCTGGAGATCGTGGCGGGCGTGGTGACCGAGTCCGACACCCCCGACCTGCTGATGGCGCAGGCCGCCGACGATCTCCGCGTCCTCCACGAGGTGCTCAGCTGACCCAGCCGCGGTGGCCTGGGCCGAGGACGGCAGCTGGCGGCAGGTCGGAGCAGGCTTCGACGTTCACCTCCTGCAACGAATCACCGCTCTCGTGCGCCGTTGATCATGATGGGGGAAATGCGCGACGAACGAGAGCGGGAGGAAGCCACCCGCGAAGCTGACGTGCTCGAGGCTCTGTATCGGTCCGAGTACGTCGGCATGGTCCGCCTTGCGTTCACGCTGGTCGGGAACAGCGCCGAAGCCGAGGATCTCGTCCAGGACAGTTTCGTCGAGGTGTCGAGACGGCTCGACGAGCTCCGTTCGCCCGGGGCCTACCTCCGGAGTGCCGTCATCAGCCGCTGCCGATCGGCCCTGCGACGGCGCCGCATCATGGAGAAGCACCGACCTGAGCCGCGCCCAGCTCGTCCGGCGAACCGGACGAGCTCTGGGACATCCTCGCCACGCTCACGGAGAACCAACGTGTGGTCGTCGTGCTTCGGTACTACGCGGGGTATCGAGCCTCGGAGATCGCACGGATCGTGGAGATGCCGGCGGCAACGGTTCGTTCGCATCTCAGGCGCGGTCTCGTCATCCTGCGAAAGGAACTGCAGCCGTGAGCTCATTCACCGACCGATTGGGCCGTGACCTCCGCCGGATGGCGGATCAAGCTGCTCCGTCACCGACGGCGTGGGAAGAGATCCAGCGACGGATCGCCTCCCAGCAGGGTGAACCGGCGGGGGAGGTCGTCTCGGTGGCGTTCGATCGAGGCGACGCTGTCACTCCTCGCCGCAGCTGGTGGGCCGGTGCCGCGACCGTTGCGGCGGTCGTCGTCGGCATCGCGCTCTTCCAGTCCGCGACCGGCTCGAACGAGACCCCGGTGATAGACCAGCCGGCTCCCGAGCGGACGGCTGGCGCGACCGCCCCGGAAGGCTCGCAATCGATCGAAACCTGGTCGAGGGACGCGGCAGGCCCGGGCACGTTCAGGACGACCGTCCTGCGGCCGACGCTCACCGTGACGATCGGAGAGGGCTGGATTTCTACCCGGGCTGATGCCGAAGACATCTGGGAAGCCAGACTTCCCCGATTCGACCAGCCGGCCGCATCTCAGGCTGCGTTGTCGGTCCTGCAGACGGCTGCGGCTTCACCCGACGACCTCATCGAAACCGCCACCGAGCGGGGCTTCCGGCTGTCCGATCCCGAGGAAGTCGACGTCGGTGGCATCCCGGGACAGCGCTACGAGGTGCTCGGGGGTGCACTGAGCTTCCTCACCGGAAAGTCCGGTGACGAGTTCCTCATGCACACTCCGCAAGAGGCGTACCGCGTGACCGTCGTGCCCGTCGGAGCCCTGGTCGTCGCGATCGCGGAGTTCGTACCGCGCAACTCCCCCGAGGCAATCGAAGCCGCGGCGCGCCGAGACCGAAGAGATCATCGACACCATCGAGTGGTCGGACCAGTAGCGGGCGTTCAGCCCCCAACCCCACGGAGATACCAATGCCGAAATCGCTCCCCCGCCACCTTGCGATCGCAGCGCTCGTCGCCATCGTCGCCCTCACCTCGGTCGCCTGTGGCGACGACGATGACGCGGCCGGTTCGATCACCAAGGAGGAGTTCCTCGCGGCGGGCAACACGATCTGCGAGGAGGGAGCTGCCGACATCGAAGCCGCCGAAGCCCAGAGCACGGCCGGGCCGGACTTCTTCATCGGAACCGTGATCCCGAGCATTCGTCAGCAGATGGCGGACATCCGCGCCCTCGGGTTCCCGAGTGGGGACGCCGAGACCGTGAGCGCCATGCTCGACGACACCGAGGTTGTGCTCGCCACCATCGAGAATGATCCGGACAGCGTCGGCACCGGCCCCAACCCGTTCGCTGCGGTGAACGAGCGAATGGCCGACTACGGCCTCACGGTCTGCGCCGAAGGCTGAACCGCTCGCGCCGGTCACTCGGTCCGGCCGAAGCGATCGTGCGGCGTGTCCAGGTCGACGCCGGCCGCCCGCGCCGCCGTCACGATCGCGTCCACCGGTAGTCGCTGCGGTACCACACCGGGGTCCAGGTCGAGCCGGTCGTCCAGCTCGCCGAGGTGCCACCCGTCGGGCTCGGCCTCGGCAAGCTCCTCCCACCGCAGCGGCACGGCAACCGGAGCACCCGGGCGGGGCCGAAGCGAGAAGGGGACGACGACGGTCGCGATCGGCCCATTCCGCAACCAGTCGACGAACACGCGCCCGTCCCGGTTCTTCTTGAGGAACTCCGTCGTGACCTCTTCCGGTGCTTCGGTTGTCGCCAGCCCGGCCAGCGCTCGTGCGGTCAGCGCCACGTCGTCGAAGCCCAGCTCACCGTCGAGCGGCACCCACACGTGGAACCCCTTCGACCCGGTGGCCACCGGGAACCCCTCGACCTCGAAGGATGTGAGCAGCTCGCCGATGAGCCGGGTGGCGGAGCGCACACCGCTCAGGTCGCCGGCCTCGGGATCGAGGTCGATCACCAGCCAGTCCGGCCGACCGGGTCGGGCGGCCGACGAGGTCCACATGTGGAACGTCACCGTGTTCTGGTTGGCCAGGTAGGCGATGTCCTCGGGGCGATCGACGACCGGATAGAGCGTCTCGCCGCCGTTGCGCTTCGGCACCGGGAGCCGTTGGATCGAGTCGGGGAAGTGGTCGGCCGCGTTCTTCTGCATGAAGCCCTTGGCGTCGATGCCCCGGGGGAACCGCTGCAGCGTCAGCGGCCGACCGGCACAGAAGTCGAGCATCCGGTCGGCGACGAGCCGGTAGTGCTCGGCGACGTCCAGTTTCGTCACCCCCTCGGCGGGGAACATGACCTTGTCCGGGCTCGAGACCTCCACCCCACCACTCTCCCATCACCGGCCGCGTCCTCCCAGCGAGCAGGACGTGCCTCCGGCGCAGTGGGCGCCCGCTCCGTCGTCCCATCGGGTGTGCCATGCTCACCGCCATGACCCACTCCCCTCCGCTGGCCGACCGGCGCATCCTGATCGTCGGCGCCTCTTCGGGCATCGGAGCCGCCCTCGCCCGTGAGGCCATTCGCGATGGCGCAGCGGTGGCGGTCTCGGCCCGACGAGAGGACCGCCTGCGCCAGCTGTGCGAAGAGTCGGGCGGCGGCACCGTCGTCGCCGGCGACGCGACCCACAGCGCGGACGCACGCCGGATCTGCGACCGGGCCGCGGCCGAGCTCGGCAACCTCGACCTGGTCGTCTACGTCCCGGGCATCGGACCGCTCAACCCGCTCGAGCACTTCGACGCGGACACTTGGCGACAGGCGTTCGATGTCAACGTGGTCGGAGCCAACCTGATCTGCACCGCAGCGCTCCCCCACCTCCACCCGGACGGCGTGGTCGGCTTCGTGTCGACCCGCGCGGTCGGCGACGTCAACTGGGGGTTCGGGGCCTACACGGTCACCAAGGCAGCCCTGGACCAGGCCATCCTGGCCTGGCGGGTCGAACACCCGGAGCGACGCTTCTGCCGGGTGGTGGTCGGCAATACGCAGCCCACCGAGTTCGCCCACCACATGAACAGTGAGTGGATCGGGCCGGCCATCCAGCGCTGGGAGAAGCAGGGCATCCCGGGCGGGATGATGGGGACCGATGACGTGGGCCGGACGCTGGCCGACTCCTTCGGCGTGATGCTGGACCACCCCGGCATCGACTCCCGCGAGATCCGGCTGGACGCGCGGCTCGACGCCTGGCCCGACTGAGCCGGCCCCGAGGGCTCCGAACCGCCCTCGACACCGTCTCGCCCGGCCGAGGAGGGCTCCGCGATGATGGGCGGGACTGCCGCCAGAGGGGGAACGCCATGAAGGTCCGTATCGATGCCGAGCTGTGCCAGGGCCACCAGATGTGCGCCATCCAGGCGCCCGACGTGTTCGGGAGCGACGAGATGGGCGACGGCATCGTCCTGATCGACGGTGACGTCCCCGCCGAGCACGAGGCCGCGGCCCGGCGAGCGGCCGGTTCGTGCCCCGAGCGCGCCGTGATCGTCGAGGACTGAGGTACATGGCTGTCGAGGATCCCGCCACCGACTACGACATCTTCGATCCCGAGTTCGTCGTCGATCCCTACCCGACGTACGCCCGGTTGCGGGAGGAATGCCCGATCGCCCACACCGAGCGGTGGGGTGGATCGTGGCTGCCGACCAGGTACGAGACGATCCGTGAGCTGGCGGCCGACGTCGATCACTTCAGTTCGCTGATCCCGATCGTGGTCGCCCTGCCCGAGATGGACGAGGACACGGACCGGCCGCCGAACCCGTTTCCCGATGTGGGTGCACCGCCCATCTCGACCGACCCGCCCGACCACTCGTGGGCTCGCCGGCTCATCCTCCCGGTGTTCGCCCCCGCAGTGGTCGGCAAGTACGAGGACGGCACGCGTGAGCTCTGCCACGGGCTGATCGACGAGTTCATCGCCACCGGTCGTGCGGACGTCGGCACCGACTACGCCCAGCAGATCCCGGTGCGGGTCATCGCCACCATGCTGGGCGTGGGCACCGACCGCTCCGACGAGTTCGTCGCGCTGGGTCCGGGGCTTCCTCGAGCAGGGGCTGACCGACCCGGAGCTGCGGGTCGAGCAGCGCATTCGCATCCTGCGGTTCTTCCAGGAGCAGATCGCCGACCGGCGGGCCAACCCCCGCAAGGACGACCTGATCACCGACATGGTGCAGGCCGAAGTGGATGGCGAGCCGGTGCCGGATGACCACATCCTGGGCACGTGCTTCCTCATGCTGGTGGCCGGTATCGACACGACCTGGTCGGCGATCGGGTCCGCTCTATGGCACATGGCGCAGCATCCCGAGCATCGAGCCCAGCTGCGAGAGCAACCCGAGTTGTGGCCCTCGGCCATCGAGGAGCTGCTCCGGGCGTACTCACCCGTGACGATGGCTCGGGTCCTGACGAGAGACGTCGAGTTCGAGGGCTGTCCGATGAAGGGCGGCGATCGGGTGCTGATGCCGTTCCCGGCCGCCAACCGTGACCCCGAGGTGTTCGAGCACCCGGACGAGGTCATCCTCGACCGGGAGCACAACCGCCACGTCGCGTTCGGGTCGGGAATCCACCGATGCGCCGGGTCCAATCTGGCCCGACTCGAGCTGCGGGTGGCGGTGCAGACCTTCCTGGAGCGCATCCCCGAGTTCGAGCTGGTCGACCTCGACGCCGTCACCTGGGCCGGCGGCCAGGTCCACGGCCCGAGAGTGTGCGAGGTCGTCTTCCCGGCCGGCTGATCGGGGGTCAGGGTTCACCCACGCTCGACCGCCGCCCAAGTGAGCACGCTCGGTGCCTGACCCCGAGCGTGCTCGTTACCCCTGGTGTCTGACCCCGGGTGTGCTCGTCAGGAGGTGAAGCGGCCGGACTGGAGGATGCCGGTCACCAGCGACGCGGCGTGGGCCACCTGGGCGTGGAACAGCGAACTGCCCAGGCTGACCCGGCGGACACCGGCCTCGGTCAGCTCGGTCAGGGTCGGATGCTCGGCGCCGATCAGCGCCAGGACGTTCACCGGACCACCGGCCTCCTGCACCACCGTCGTCACCGTCTCGAGGTCCCACGTCCCCGGCGCATACAGGCAGTGAGCCCCGACCGATGCGAACCCCTGCAACCGTCGGAGCGTCTCGCCCATGCCGCCGGGGTGCTCGTAGAGCAGGCACTCGGTGCGACCGGTCACGGTGAACGACTGATCCAGCGCGTCGGCCGCCTCGACCGCCGCCTCGATGCGGGCGACCGCCAGCTCGCGCTCGTAGAAGCCACGCTCCGGATCGCCCGACCAGTCCTCGATGCCGGCGCCGGCCGCGCCGGTCTCGGCCAACCGGCGGATGCACGCGGCCACGTCCTCGGGCTCGTGGCCGTAGCCGTTCTCGGCGTCGACGTTGACCGGCACGGTGGTCGCCGCCACGATGCCGGCCGTGTGCTGGGCGTGCTCCTCCAGCGACACGTCGCCGGCCGCGTCGGCCCGCCCGATCGTCTCGGCATGAGCCGCACTCGACGTGGCGAGCGCCGGCACGCCGACCTCGGCCAGGGCGCGCGCCGTCGCCCCGTCGGCCACGTTGGCCATCAGGAACGTGCCCTCGCGATGCAGCTCGCGGAATCGCTCCTGCGGCGTGAGATCCGCGTCGTCGTTCATGGTCGTCTCCCTCGAAACGAGCACGCTGGGTGCCTGACCCCGGTCTTGCTCGTTAGACGTTGCGGTCCTGGTTCTCCCAGTACGGCGCTCGCAGCTCACGCTTGAGGACCTTCATCGCCCCCGACAGCGGCAGCGGCTCGGCCCGGAACTCGACCGACTTGGGCACCTTGTAGCCGGCGATCTGGTCCTTGGCGAACGCCTTCAGCTCGATCGTCGGTGGCCGACGTCGCCTCGGCCAGCACCACGATGGCGTGCACCTGCTCGCCCCAGGTGTCGTGCGGGATGCCGATCACCGCGACCTGCTCGACGGCATGGTGCTTCGAGATCGCGCTCTCGACCTCGGCGGAGTACACGTTCTCGCCGCCGGTCACGATCATGTCCTTCACCCGGTCGACGAGGAACAGGTAGTCCGCCGTCGTCGAGGTAGCCGGCGTCGCCGGTGTGGTACCAGCCGCCGCGCGAACACCTCGGTCGGTGGCCTCGGGCTTGTTCCAGTACTCGCGCATGAAGTTGCCGGCCCGGGCACACACCTCGCCGGTCTCGCCGCGAGGCACCTGCGTTGCCGTTCTCGTCCCTGGATCGACAGCGACACCCCGGGCACGGCGCGGCCGGCCGAGCGCAGCCGGGCCCCACCGGCTCGGTGATCCTCGGCGTCGAGCAAGGTGAGCACGGCGGAGCACTCGGTCATGCCGTAGCCCTGGGAGATGTCCAGGTCGGGGTAGAGCTCGATCAGCCGGTCGAGGATGGCCGGCCGGCATCGGCGACGCGCCGTAGGTGAGCAACTGCAGCGAGGCCAGCCGCTCGGGCGAGAACTCGGGATGGTTGAGCATCATGCCGATCATCGTCGGCACCATCACCGTCTGGGTCACCTGGTGCTGCTCGATCAGCGCCATCGCGGCTGCCGGGATCGAACAGCGGCATGAACACCGACGTGCCCCCCGCCGAGGGGCGTCCCCATGATCCCGCCCATCGACGCGGCGTGGAACATCGGGGTCTGGTGCAGGTAGACCGAGTCGGGGTCGAAGATCGACGACCATGCCGATGTGGTAGAGGTTCAGCATCTCGGCCCGGTGCTCGAGCAGCACGCCCTTGGGCAGCCCGGTGGTGCCGCCGGTGTACATCAGCACGACCGGATCGTCCTCCTCGGGCTCGTCGGGCACGACCGGCTCGCCGGCCGCGATCAGGTCGTCGTAGTTGACGTCGTGGGGCACGTCGCCGTCGCCGATGAGCACCACGTGGCGGATCGGGCTGGGCTCGTCGGACTCGGCCATGGCCCGGGCGAAGTGTCGGGCGAAGAATGATGTCGACGAACACCACCTCGGTGCCCGAGTCCCGCACGATGTAGTCCAGCTCCTTGCCGGCCAGGCGCAGGTTGAGCGGGTTGATCACGCCCGCGCCCAGGAACGCGGCGTGGTACAGCTCGAGGTACTCGTGGCTGTTGGTGGCCATCACCGCGAACCGATCGCCGGGCTCGACGCCCAGCTGGTGCTTCAGCGCGTGGCACAGCCGGAAGACCCGGTCGCCGTGCTGCTCGAACGTGCCCTCGTAGCCCTGATCGAAGAACGCCGTCTTGGACGCATTGTTCTCCAGCGCCGGCAGCAATCCCCGGTGGTAGACGAGCTCTTTCATGATGTTCCCCCAAACCGACGTCGTGATCGATCATGGCACGAATCCGTTGGTACCGTCCTCGTCGATCGCCCACCGACGCGGGAGGACGCCGTCGTGTACCTCCCGAATCCCCTCGACACCTTCGATGAGCCACTCGGTGACGGCGCCAGGGTGGCTCTCCGTCCTGTCACCGGGTCGCAGGGCGCCGCCCACCGCTACCGCGTTACCCTCGCCACCGAGTCCGGGACCGACCATGTCGCCGACGTCATCGCGGTCGAGGCCGGGCAGCTCTCCGTCGAGGTGCAGCCGGTCTTCTGCGCCGAGGTGAGCCTGACGCTCGCCCGCCTGGCCCGGCACCTGGCCGAGATCGCGTCGGCCCGTCGGGTCGTCGTCGACGTCACCGACCCCGCTGTCCGCCACTACCTGCACCGCCTCGGCTTCGCCGGACCGCCGGGTCGGGCGCTGGAAGCCGGTCCCACGTCCGCGCCGCCCCGAGCCGTGACCACGACCGAGGAGTTGGCGCGCGCCCTCAACGACCTCCTCGGCGCCGAGCAGGTCCGGCCCGAGCCGATGGGGCGGATCCGGCGGGTGACCGCCCGCTGGGAGCACGGCAACAGCGACTCGCACCGGCTGGACCTGGGGGTGCGCGGGCACGGCGCCTTCCGCATCCTGCTCCCGGCCCGGCCCGACCTCATGCTCGACGAACTGGCCGTCGCCACCCGGACGCTGCTCGCCCTGTTCGGCCGCTTTCCCGGCGTGCGTCCCGGTGTGGCCTTCTCGTTCAAGTACCGCGAGATCTCCTCTGGCCACGCCCACGGCGTGGCCAACACCCAGGAGATCCTGCTCTCACCCTCGCTCATCTGCGCCGATCTGGTCATGCGCAGGGTGCACGACCCCGACTTCCACCCGCCGACGGGCCGATCCGACCTCGAGATGGTGATCACCCACGAGGTCTGGCACGCGGTCGAGTTCCACCTGATCGGTCGGAGCCACCAGCAGGCGGCCCGGTTCCGGGCCGAGGTTGGGAACCTGCTGGGGATCGACACGCTCGAGCACGCGTTCCCGGGCGCTCGGGCCAATCCCACCGACGCCCATCGCCGCGCCTACGAGCTGCTGCGGTCGGGAGTCTCCCTCTACGCCGGCGCCTCCCCCATGGAGGCCACCGCCGAGCTGTTCACCGAGTACTGGCTCAGCCCGGCGCCGCGGGAGCTGGCCCGGGCGTTCGGCGAGATCGTCGAGCGCTACGTCCCCGACCCTCTCGGTTGACGAGCGACGCCGGCCCGCGTGGCCCCGCCGGTCCGGTGCTGGCCATTCCGAGCCCGCGTACGAACGTCCGCTTCGGGCCGACGGGTCCCACGGAAGGAACACGATGACCGACGCAACCGAGTCCGCTGTGATCTCCGCGTACGACCTCGATCAACTCCGGGCCGAGAACGCCGCGTTGAAGGAACAACTCGCGAGCGGCGGCGGCGAGAAGAAGCCCCATCAGGGTCATCGGTGGCTGTCCATCACGTGTGCCGTGCTGGGCGCTGTCCTGTTGTTCGGCTCCGTCATCACGGTGTGGGCTCGCAACACGATGCTCGACACCGATCAGTACGTGGCGACCGTGGCCCCCCTGGCCCAGAACGAGGACGTCCAGAACGCGGTAGCGGCACGGGTCACCGACGCAGTGGCCGAGGAACTCGACTTCGAGACTCTGGCAGAGGAGGCTCTGCCAGAAGACGCCTCCGTATTGGCGGGACCGATCGCGTCCGGTGCGGAGAGCCTGATCAACGAGGCCGTCGTCGGGCTGGTCCAGACCCAGGCGTTCGAGCGCGTCTGGGAGGATGCAAACCGGTTGGCCCACGAGAGCGTGGTGAAGATCCTGACCGGCGACAGCGACGAGGGAGACCTCGTCTCCGCCGCGGAAGGAAAGATCGTCCTGGACCTCGCTCCGCTGGCCGATCAGGTGTTCGAGCTGCTCGGTGACACCTTCGGCACGGATCTGACCAGCAGCGTCGACACCGAGGACCTCCCGATCGAGTTCACACTGGTCGAGTCAGCGGACCTGGCCGACGCGCAGGGCGCGCTCAAGGCGTTCGACACGCTCTCGTGGGTGACGCTGATCCTGGCGCTCCTCTTCCTTGTCGGTGCGGTGGCGCTGGCCAAAGACCGCAGGCTCGGGTTCCGTCGTCTCGGCCTTTCCGTCGTGATCTCCATGGTGCTGGCCGGGCTCCTCTACACGTTTGCGCGCAACGAGTACCTGTCGGCGCTCCCCGAGGTCCAGAACCCCGAGGCCGCGCAGGCCACGTTCGACATCCTCACCCGATTCCTCCAACGGGCCATCCGCGCCCTGCTGGTCCTCGGCGTGTTGACGCTCCTCGGCGCCTGGGTCGTGGGACCGTCGTCCGCCGCAGCGCGGGTGCGGTCCTGGTGGGACACGCTGCTGGGCCGGGCGTCCGAGGCCGGCGCTGATCGCGATGTCGGTCCCGCTCCGATCTGGGTCGCCGCGCACGAACGGTCCCTGCAGATCGCCGTTGCCGTCCTGGCCGTGCTGGTCATCGCGACCTGGACCCGACCGACCGGGTTGGTGATCATCTTCGTCGTCATCGTGGCCCTTCTGATCGCCGCCGGCATCCGGCTCGTGGCCCAGGTGGGGCAACAGGCCGATGCCGGGGCATTCGACGCGGCGGACGACGACCCGTCCCCGCCTGCCGGCGATGCGTCGGGCTCGGCCGACACGGTCGACGCCTGACCCCTCGCTGGGAGCGTCGCCCGCCGTGGAGCGCTTCAAGAACTGGATGCGCTGGGTCTTCACCAGACGGTTGTGCTTCGGCGGGCTCGTCGGTGCGCTGATCTTCTTCGTCGTGTCGATCAGCCCCTCACTCCTCCCCCGAGGCTGGTTCTTCCAGGCCGTCGTCAGCGGGATCTCGGTGGTCATCGGGTGCGGCATCGGCAGCATGGTCTCGGCCATCGCCCGCCGGCTCCACCCACCCGAGCCACCACCAGAGGTGAAACGCTGGTTCTGGTGGGGGCTCCTGGCGGTCAGCGTCATCGGCATCCCGCTGGCGCTCTGGTGGGGCAACACCTGGAATCAGAACGTCCGCGAGCTCATGGGGATGGAGGACCTCGACACCTGGTCCTGGGGCGGTGTCCTGCTGCTCACGGTCGTCCTCGCCGGGTTCATCCTGCTGAGCTCGCGCGTCGTCCGAGGGCACGACCCCGGGCCTGGTGCAGCCCCAGAACGAGCTGCATTCCGGGTCCGAGGCCTCACTGGTCGAGTGGGACTCCCTCGGCGTGCAGGGCCGGAACTTCGCCGGCGAGGGTCGGCGCCAGGGCAAACGCCAGGGCCCCACGGCGGAGGACATCGAGCGGTTCAGTGGTGAACCGGCCGAGGTGCCGATCCGGGTCTACGTCGGGCTCCGGTCGGCCGACAGCCTGGCCGACCGGGTCGATCTGGCGATGCAGGAGCTGGAGCGCACCAACGCCTTCGACCGCGAGGTGCTGGCGGTCTACGCCACCACCGGCACCGGTTGGATCGACGAGCGAGTCGCGGATTCGTTCGAGTACATCTGGGGCGGCGATACCGCCGCGGTCGGTCTCCAGTACTCCTACCTCCCCAGCTGGATCTCGGTGCTGGTCGATGCCGAGAAGGCGGCCGATGCCTCGACCGAGATGATCGCAGCCGTCGAGGCTTGCGTGAGCGAGATGCCCGAGGGCGACCGACCACGCGTGGACCTGTTCGGCGAGAGCCTCGGCTCGTTCGCCACCGAGTCGGCCTTCGAGGACCTCGACGACCTGGTGACCCGCACCGACGGTGCCCTGCTGGTCGGGCCGACGTTCGGCAACGACCTCCGCCACCACCTCACCACCGAACGGGACGAGGGCAGTCCCGAGTGGCGGCCCGTGTTCGAGGAGGGCCGCCAGGTCCGGTTCGCGGTCGAGCCCGACGACTTCGAGCACCATCGGGGTCCATGGGAGGAACCGCGGATCGCCTTTCTCCAGAACAGCTCCGACCCGATCTCCCACTTCCGTTTCGACCTGCTGTGGGCCCGGCCCGGGCTGGTTCGACGAACCGCGGGCCCCGACGCCAACCCTGACATGCTCTGGTTTCCCGGTGGTGACCTTCTGGCAGATACTCGCCGACCTGGCCTATTCGTTCGGTGCACCCGCCGGCCACGGCCACCGCTACGGCGCCAACGTGGTCGACGGCTGGCTGGCGGTGGAGACTCCCGACGGCTGGACCGACGACGACACCCAGCGCCTGCGCGACATCGTCGGACACGAGTAGCAAGCGGCCGGACAGCTGGAGCCGGCGATCGGCGCTGCCCGCTCAGAAGTGGCCGCCGGACACCAGGACGGCGCCGGCCAGATATGTACTGGCGTTGAGCACGGTGTGGACCAGCCACGGAGCCGCGAGGCTGCCCTGACCGCAGCCGCAACCAGCAGAAGGCGGCGCCCGCCGTGCCCGTGACCACCACGACCCCGGCCACGCCCGAGCGCGGCCTGCCACGCGGTGAAGTCGTCGGTGGCGTCATTGCCGCCCAAGTCGGCCATGGTGGTCAGCACGTGCCACAGCCCGAACAGCAACGAGGAGATCGCCACCGCCCGACCCCGGGACAGCCCGGCCAGCAACACCGCCAGCAGGACCGATCGGAACAGCAGCTCCTCGCCCAGCGCGGTCACCACCGGGATGCGCACCACCACCTCGACCATCACGTCGATCCACTCGGCGTCGACGAACCGGTCGTCATCGAAGAACCCGCGGCTGATCGGGACGACAGCCGCGATGGACACCCCCACCACGATCACCGCCGCGACGGCCCCGCCCAGACGGAGGCCTGCCGGGACAGCGTCCCGGTCGAGCCCCAACTGCGGCGCGGGAGTAGCCGCGCCGACGGGCGACGGCGACGGCGCCCACCGCAGCTGCGACCTGCACCACCCCGGCGGCCCATCCGTCCAGGACGAAACCGGTGCTCAGGTTCACGGCGACGAGCAGGGTGACGATGCCGACCACGTCGGCGCGCCACCCGGTCGGTGCGGACATGCTCCTCCTCGGCTCGTGCAACACCAGCCGCATCACACTGGCACGCCGGGAGGCGACATGGAATGCTCGGCCGACCGCCCCATCCCACCGAGGAGTGCGGCCCATGACCGATGCCACTGCGAACGAGGCGACCGACCACACCCGAGTCGTCCTGGCATCCGCCGCCGACCGCCTCCCACCCGACGACCCGACCGACGCCGAACGGGCCGAGCGCGGGCTGATCGCCACCCTCGAGGATCCGGCCATCGTCGACCGCGACGGCAACCCGGCGTGGAACACGTCTGCGTGGGACTTCGTCGCCGGCGACGCACCCCCCACGGTCCATCCTTCCCTGTGGCGCCAGGCCAAGCTCAACGGCAACCACGGCCTGTTCCGGGTGACTGACGGCTTCTACCAGGTCCGAGGCCACGACACCTCCAACGTCACCTTCATCGAGGGCGACACCGGATGGGTGGTCATCGACCCGCTCACGTTCGAGGAGACGGCCCGGGCGTCCATGGCGCTGGTCACCCAACACCTGGGTGAGCGGCCGATCACCGCGGTGATCTACACCCATTCACACATCGACCACTACGGCGGGATTCGGGGGCTCCTGACCGACGAGCAGATCGCAGCGGGCGAGATCCCGATCGTCGCCCCCGAGGGGTTCGTGGCCGCCGCGGTCGCCGAGAACATCGTCGCCGAGCCGGTGATGGGCCGACGGGCGCTCTACCAGTACGGCATGACGTTGCCGTGGAGCCCGGTCGGCCACGTCGACCAGGGGCTCGGCAAGGGGGTGCCGATCGGCACGACGTCCATGGTGCCGCCCACCGTCGACATCACCGAGACCGGGCAGGAACTGACCCTCGACGGCGTCAGGATCGAATTCCAGCTCACGCCCGACACCGAGGCGCCGGCCGAGATGCACTTCTACTTCCCCGACCACCGGGTGCTGTGCCTGGCCGAGAACTGCACGAGCACCATGCACAACGTGGTGACCCTGCGCGGGGCCGTGGTGCGCGACGCGCTCCGGTGGAGCCGGTCGATCCAGGAGACCATGGACCGCTACGGCGATCGCAGCGACGTGGCGTTCGCGTCCCACTCGTGGCCCCACTGGGGCGCCGACGTCATCAACGACTACATGGCGAACCAACGCGATCTGTACCGGTGGATCCACGATCAGACCATGCGGCTGGCCAACCTGGGGGCGACCCCGACCGAGATCGCCGAGGAGCTGGAGCTTCCTCCCGGCCTCTGGGACGACTACCGCTGCCACGGCTACTACGGCACGCTCAGCCACAACGTGAAGGGGGTGTACCAGCGCTACCTCGGTTGGTACGACGGCCACCCGGCCAGCCTCGAGCCTCATCCACCGGTCGAGGCCGGGCGCCGCTACGTCGAGCTGGCCGGTGGGATCGAGGCCCTGGTCGACAAGGCCCGAGCCAGCTACGAACAGGGGGACTACCGGTGGGTGGCCGAGGTGATGCGTCACGCCGTCTTCGCCCGGCCCGATCACCGAGCCGCCCGCGAGCTGCAGGCCGACGCGTTCGAGCAGCTGGCGTACCAGGCCGAGGCCGGCCCCTGGCGCGACGTGTACCTCACCGGAGCCCAGGAGCTGCGCACCGGAACACCGGAGTTCCCGTACCCGGTCCGCCCCCGGCACGTCGTGGGCCTCGAACTCGACCAGCTCTTCGACTACCTGGCCACCCGAGTCGACGGTGCGCGGGCGGCCCGGTTGGGTTCCCTGCGCGTCGACTGGCGCATCCCCGACACCGGCGAGCAGGCGCGGGTCACCCTGTCCAACGGCACGCTCCACGGCACCGCCGACCGGCCGGTCACCGACCCCGACCTCACCGCGACCTGCAACCGGAACGTGCTGGACGAGCTGATCGCAACCGGCGTGCCGATCGGCGAACTGATCGATCGTGGAGATGTCGATATCGACGGCGACGATGGCCCGCTCCGCCGATTGTGGGACGCGATGACCGATTTCGAGATGTTCTTCGCCGTGATCGAGCCCTGACCCGGCCGGATCCGGTCCGAAGGGCCGGAATCGTTGGGCAATCCGACCCGAATCGGTGAATCGGGGCGGCCGACGGGCCGATGACAGACCGTGCCCATCGTGGAGTCAGCGCGGGAGCTCCCGGCCTCACACCGTCGAACCAGCCTGCGCACGCGTCTGATCGCGATCGCGATCCTGCCGCTGATCGCCATGGGCTGGCTGGCGTACCGCTCGGCGGGCGAGAGCAGCAATGCGCTCGCGGCCGCGCACGAGCTCGAAGCCGACATCGAACAACTGGTGGAGCTGGGCCAGCTGCGCCACGACCTCGGCGTCGAGCGCGCTCTGGCCAACACCTTCGCCCGTCTCCAGCCGACCGGAATGCCACCGGCCGCGTTGAGCACGGCGGTGGGAATGGACCTGGAGACCGTGGAGGTCGAGGCCCGCGATCGGGTCGACCGGCTCTCGCGTGGGCTCGTCGTTGCGCCGGACGACCCGGCGGGCGGCGAGTTCGTGGCCCTCGTGGGCCAATTCGGCGACCTGCGAGCCAACGACGGCATCGAGGCATCCGACCTGCGGGCCGCGTACGACGAGATCATCACGGTCCTGGACGACTGGGTCGACCAGCGGGTCGACGCCGCCACGCAGCTGGCGACCGGCCATCAGGAGCTGGCCGGTGCCCTCGCCTCGATTCACCCCTTCGGCGCCTACATCCAGCTCCTCGCTGCTGCGACCGACGAGATCAACCTCCTCCCCGACTACCTCAGCTACCTCGACGACCCCCGGCCCGACCGCAACCTCAGACTGGCGGAAGTGGTCCTGGCCCAGGATGCCGCGCTGGAGGTGCTGCGCGCCGGACTGCCCGGCGATTCCCGGGCCCTGCTCCAGGGCCTCCTGAACGAACCCATCAATCGGCGCTACGAGGCCAACCGCGAACTGATGCTCCACGGCTCCGGGCTGGTGAGCGATGCCGAACCCACGGCGGGAGAGAGCCTCGACTCCCCGATCACACAGGCAGCGCTTGCAGGACCCATGGTGCAACGCATCGACGCCCTGCAGTCGTTGATGGATCCCCTGACCGAGGACGCCATGGAGGCCCTGGCCGCGGCCGAGCGTGTCGCCGACTCGAAGACCCGTCAGTCCATCGCTCTCATGGTCCTCATCACCTCGGCCACCCTCGGGCTGGTGGTCCTCACCGTTCGGTCGGTCAGCCGGCCCCTGGCCCGACTGGAGGACCGGGCTCGGCGGATGGGATCCGGGGAAGTCCATCTCGATCCCCTGGGCGGTCGGGGACCTCGCGAGGTGGCGGTCGTCGCCGACTCCTTCGACAAGGTCATGCGCCATCTCACCACCGTCGACGCCCAGGCTGCCGCGCTCGCGGACAATGACCTGCATCGGCCGGTGCTGGGCGCCAGCCTCCCCGGACCGCTGGGCCGATCGATCCGCCGGTCGGTGGGCAACCTGGCCCAGACCAACGCCCAGCTCCGGTCGAGCGAGGAACAGGCCAACGCCCTCATCGACACTGCGCCCGACGCCATCTTCATCGTGCGCGGCTCGGGCGTGATCGATCGGGTCAACGATTCCGCAGCCGACCTGATCGGACTCCCGCCCGAGGATCTCGTCGACCGACCCCTCCTCGGCACCTGGCTCGAGGTGGACGGCCTGGACGAACCCCGACTCCACGACCTGGACCGGGCCGAGGGGGCGCTGGAGACCAAGGAAGGCCTCATCCGTCCCGTGATGGTCTCGGCCAGCACCGACCTGGACTCGGCCGACGAGCTGACGACGGTGATCCTCCGCGACATCAGCGATCGCAAGGAGCTGGAGAACGAGCTGGCCCATCGCGCCCATCACGACAGCCTCACCCGCCTGCCCAACCGGGCCTACGCGCTGGAGACCCTCGACCGCGCCTTGAGCGAAGCCCGCCGCAGCGCCCGAGAC
The DNA here is from genome assembly GCA_963793475.1 of uncultured Acidimicrobiales bacterium. GTDB lineage: Bacteria > Actinomycetota > Acidimicrobiia > Acidimicrobiales > CAWCAL01 > CAWCAL01. The sequence goes on along the minus strand of CAWCAL010000005.1, from coordinate 111,386 downwards.
GTGGCCGTGCTGTTCGTCGACCTGGATCGGTTCAAGGCGGTCAACGACACCTTCGGCCACCGGGTCGGCGACCAGGTGCTGCGCACCCTCGCGGATCGATTCCAGGGCACGTTGCGCGCCAGCGAGGTGATCGCCCGCCTCGGGGGTGACGAGTTCCTGGTCGTGGCGACCGGGCTCACCGACCCGGCCGCTGCGATCGAGATTGCATCCCGGCTCCAGGAGGTGCTGCACACGCCCGTCGTCATCGAGGACAACCCGATCGCCATGCAGGGGAGCATCGGCATCAGCTATGCCCCGTGCGGGGCGGGCGAGCCTGACGAGATGGTGAGCAACGCCGACCTGGCCGCCTACCAGGCGAAGGCGAGCGGCAGTGCGGCGATCCAGGTCTTCGACGACGAGCTGGCCGAATGGATGGCGGAACGGAAGTCGATCGAGCGATCGCTGCGCGTCGCCATGCACGAGCGTGAGATGGAGTTCCACCACCAGCCAATCGTCCGGATGGATACGGGTCGCCCCGTGATCCTGGAGGCGCTCGCCCGATGGGATCACCATGAGCGCGGCCTGCTCGGACCCGACCAGTTCCTCCCGATCATCGAGGAGTCCCACCTGGTCATCGACATGGGCCGGTGGGCCATCGACGAGGCGTGCCGGACCCTGCAGGACTGGCCCGACCTGGATGTCTCCATCGCCGTGAACGTGTCCGGTCGGCACGTGATCGACGGCGACCTTGCCGGCGACCTCACGCTTGCGCTCGAGCGGACCGGCATCGAGGCCGAGCGCCTCGTCGTCGAGATGACCGAACGGCACCTGCTCGATCATCTCGAGATGGCGGCCCACCGATTGGACGCGGTGAGCGATCTCGGCATCCGGATCGCTCTCGACGACTTCGGCACCGGACCCTCGTCACTCACGTGCCTGCGGCGACTGCCGGTGGACCTGGTCAAGGTCGACCGGTCCTTCGTCGCCCGGTTGTTCCCGGGGAGCACCCAGGTGCGCATCCTGGAGTTCGTCCAGGACCTTGCGACCACCCTGGGCATCGAGGTCGTGGCCGAGGGGGTGGAGACCGCAGCGCAGATCCGGTTGCTCGATGAGCTCGGGTGCACGATGGTCCAGGGGTTCCACATCGCCCGACCGATGCCGGCCAACGAGGTCCGGCAGTGGTTCGAGCACCACGCCGGCCAGGCCCTTCCCAGCACCTGATCAGCCACCGCGCCGAACGGTGGCGTCGCGGTCACCATTCCCCCCGCCCAAACGAGCAAGCCGGTGCCTGACCCCGTTCTTGCTCGCTAGGGCTCGACGCGGCTCTTGAGGGCATCGAGCCAGCGCACCACCGCCTTCTCGGTCACCCCTTGGAGGACGGGCTTCATCGTGCGGGCCGCCAGACCACCCATGGTCTGGGCCGCCGTCACGGTCGTCGCGTCCCCCTCGGGCTGCAGCTGGAAGAGGTACGCCGTGTTGGAGCCACGCGACGTGCCGGTGAATCCGAGCTCCTCCTCGACGACCAGCCGATCGACCACCGCGCTGATCGACGCCGGGCCGGCCTTGAAGCGGAAGCGCGCGCCGTGCACGAGCGGCCCCTCACCGCGAACAGCGGTGACGCCGTGGTACCAGTCGCCCCAGGCCTCGACCGCGACGAGCTCGGTCCAGATCTGCGCCGGTGAGGCCTCGATGGCGATCCGGGCCCCGGCCCGGATACTGGCCCGGCCCAACGTCCGGGCGACGGCGGCATCGACCACCGCATGTCGGGCATCGGTCATGAAACCTGCTCCTCTGCTCGCTCCTGCAACCAGCCGGGGACGGGGCCGCCCCTCGGCATGGGGCACGGGCACCATCATGTCGGGCCGACCGGCACCCGAGCACCATGAACGGCTCGGGTGGGGCCGCCTCCTATGGTGCACCGGCATCCAGCCCGTTCCGAGGTCGACACCAGGAGGCTCCCGTGTCCACGACCCACTTCCGGCCCCGTCGAGGCGCATCCGCGTACCGAACCCTGGCCGTCCTGGCGACCGCCGCACTCCTGTGCGCCGCCTGCGGCGACTCGGACTCGGACTCGGACGACGCCGACCCGCCCACCGACTCCTCCACCTCGTCCACGTCGGTCGCACCGCCCACCACGGAGACCGACGGCTCCGCGGCTCCGCCCACGACGGAGGCGGTTCTCGAGACCGGCGGCACCGACGGCGACTCCGGCCTCGGTGACCGTTGCCGTGGCAGCCAGCTCCCGTCCGGCGGCCAGTACGCCGTGACCAACATCCCGGCCGACGACCCCGATGGCGGGCTGGTGGCCGCGCCAGCTCCCCGACGTCTCGTCGGATCGCATCGACGTGCTGGCCGAAGGCACCATCGTCGACACCTTCATCGATCCCGAGTCGTGCGTCGCGGTCGAGGGAGGAGCGGTCTGGTGGGACATCGGAACCCCGCAGCTGGCCACCGGCGGGTGGGTCAACACGGCGTTCCTGGCCCCGGTCGGAGGCGACGAGGAGCAGGACTCGTTCGACCTCGAACAGGCCCAGATCGCATGCGTCTACGAGGGCAGCGGCGACGCCTGCGATCTGCTGACCACGTTCGGGTACCCCGCCGACGACAACTACGGACTGGGCAACTCGCTGTCGCAGGCACCCGACGCCGTGCTCGACGCCGACTGCCGGGCCGGCGACGCCCTGGCGTGCGCCGAACAAGCCTCGAGGGGCGGCGAGTAGCCGAAGCCTCGCCGCAAGGGCGGGTCGGTGGGACCTTGGCCTCTGGGCCGGCGTTGCCACCGACGGCCAGAGTGAGGGCGTGACGGCAACGCACGGCGCGCCGGTGAGCAGGCTCGAGCGATCCATCACGCTGCCGTCGCTGGTGCTGTACGGCCTGGGTACGGCCATCGGGGCCGGGATCTACGTCCTGATCGGTGAGGCGTCGGGCCGGGCCGGACTCTTCGTGCCGATCTCGTTCATCCTGGCCGGGGCCTGCCTGGCGCCGACCGCGGCCAGCTACGCCGAACTGGCCGGCCGGCTTCCCGTCAGCGCGGGCGAGTCGGCCTACGTGCGGACGGGCTTCGACTCGAAGACGATGGGCCAGGTGGCCGGATGGCTGGTCATCGTCGCCGGGACCTTCGCCGCGGCCGCCGTCGCCGACGGTTCGGTCGGGTACCTGCGCGAGTTCCTCGACCTGTCCCCGTCGGTCCTGGTCGTGCTGGTGGTGCTGCTGATCGGACTGATCGCGGCCTGGGGGATCGGCGAGTCGGTGGCCATCGCCGCGACGCTGACGGTCATCGAGGCGGCGGGTCTGCTCACCATCGTCGGATTCGGCGTGACCGGCCCCGACTCGGTCGTCGGTCGGGCCGGTGAGCTGGTCCCGGAGACCTTCGACGCCGATCTTCTGAGCGGTGTGTTCAGCGCCAGCCTGCTCGCCGTCTTCGCCTTCATCGGGTTCGAGGACATGGTCAATGTGGCCGAGGAGACCAAGAACCCGCGCCGGACCCTCCCGCGCGATCTTCATCACGCTGATCGTGACGACGGTGCTGTACGTTCTGGTGGCGTCGGTCGCCGTCCTGAGCGTCGATCCGGCGGTGCTGGCGGAGGACGAAGCTCCCCTCGCCCTCGTGTACCGAGAGACGGCGGGGTTCTCGTCCGAGGTCATCAGCACGATCGCCATCCTGGCCACGCTCAACACCATCCTGGTGCAGATCATCATGGTGTCCCGGGTGTTCTACGGCATGGCCGACCGCGGGTCGATGCCGGCGATCTTCGCCCGGGTCCACCCTCGGACCCGCACGCCGTTGCTCTCGACCGCCATCACCGTCGCGGTCGTGATCGTGCTGGCCGTGGCCTTCCCCCTGGACCGGCTGGCGGATTTCACCTCGCAGATCGTTCTGATCATCTGGGCCCTGGCCAACCTGGCCCTCATCCTGATGAAACGCCGGGGCGACCCCCCGCCGGCCGGAACGTTCACGGTGCGGATGTGGGTCCCGGCCGTCGGATTCGTCACGGCGGTCGGCCTGCTGGTCGTGACGTCGTGGCCGTGACCGAGCCGATGCCACCGCTGTCGCCCTACCCTCCCCACGCCGTGTCACCGAGGAGGACTCCCATGACCGGCCCCATCACCGCCTGCCCCGACTGCGGCACCAAGAACCGCGTGCCCGCCGACACGTCCGGCCGGCCCCGCTGCGCCAAGCTGTCACGCCGATCTGCCCTGGCTGGCCGACGTGGGTGCCGACGAGTTCGACCGGGTGATCGCCAACTCGGCGCTCCCGGCGCTGGTCGACCTGTGGGCGCCGTGGTGCGGGCCCTGCCGGATGGTGGCCCCGGCGCTGGAACAACTCTCGCGGGACCGGGCCGGGACCCTGCGCGTCGTGAAGGTGAACGTCGACGAGGCCCCGGCGGTGTCCGAAGGACTCGGCGTGCAGGGCATCCCGACGATGGTGCTGTTCCGCGACGGCGGCGAGATCGCCCGCCAGGTCGGCGCCATGCCCGGCGACGCCATCCAGCGCTGGGTCGACGAGGAACTGGCCCGATCCCTGAACCCTCGATGGTGCCCCCTGACCCCGCGAGGCGTGCAGCTTGGAGCTTCCTTGAGGGCGACCTGCTCGTAGTACTCGTCCAGCTCGACCAGTCGCACCGGGTCGGTCTCGCGATTCGGGAACCAGACCACTGGCGGCCAGCTCGCCCAACCGGGACTGGTGGGCGGTGATCAGCCCGGGCTCGGGCTGGCGGCCGGGCGACGATGTTCAGCTCGACTGCCGGGTGGATCGGGAGGTCCCGCGGGTTGGCCTTCGTCGTCTTCACGATGCGTCCGTCGGACAGCTGGGTCAGCAGATAGGCTGTAGCTGCCGCCCACCAACGCCACCATCGTCCGATCGGGGAACGAGGCGATCGACATCGGAGGCACGAAGACCCGATCCGCCTCGTCCACCAGCACCACCGGGGGCGAGAACGAGAACCCGTATCCGGCCAGCAGCAACTGCCGATTGCGGGCGTCCGAGCCGAGCTGCCGGTTGGTGGCCCGCACCCGCAGCCGGGAATGCCGCAGCCGGTTCAGGAACGATCGCCTTCAGCGCCAGGCGCATGCCGTGGCCGACGCCGTAGCCGACAACCCGGACAGCACCACGATCGCCAGCGGTCGGGCGGCAGATCCCAGGGCAGGAAGATGCTGAAGGTCATCGACGAGACGGCGAACGCGAGGACCAGCACGACCAGGACGATGCGCGCGATGACGCTCGGCGATCGACACGTCGGACATGACCACGACGGCGATCCGCCGCGGCTGATCGGCGCGAAGGCTTCACGACATCGCTGGCTCCCAAGGAGCCGCCCAGCGAAGCGCCTCCCTGCGGCTCCCCCTACTCCATCACCCGCAGCGTGTCGGGAATGCTCATCTTGCGCAGCCGGCGGATCAGGAAGAGCGGGGCCAGCGAGACGGCGACGACACCGCACGATCAGCGCGATCACGATCGTGCTCGGGGCCAGATACAGGTCGATCCCCAGGTCGGGCAGGGTTCGAGCGGCCAGGGACTGCAGCATCCACCCCAGGAACACGACCCCGGCCGCCACGCCGATGGCGGTGGCGGCGATGCCGACCACGACGCTCTCCTTGATGACCACCCCCATCACCGAACGAACCGGTAGCCCGTAGGCCCGCATCGTCGCATGTTCGCGCTGGCGCTCCTCGACGGTGATCCGGGTGGCGTTGAAGGCGATCAGGAGCGCCAGGATCAGCACCGCGACGGCGGCGACCACGAGGAAGCCGACGAACTGCTCGAGGGCCTCGTCGAACACCTCGCTCACCCGGGCCACGGCCTGGCTGGAGGTCACGCCGTCCAACTCGAAGATGTCGTACTGCAGGTCACCTCGCTCCGCCGCCTCGGCGGGGTATGCGTGCACCACGTTGGTGGCGCCGACCAGTCCGAACCGTTCGGCTTGGCTCAGGTCGCCGTAGACGAAGTTGCGGATCGGGTTGCCGTGGATGCCCGCCACCGGAAACTCGGACTCGGCGAAGGCGAACCCACCGTCGGGACCGCGCACCGGGTGCCGCAGCAGGACGGTGTCACCCACGTCGACGGCGAGGTCGACGGCGGCCTTGCGGGCCAGCAGCAGGCCCTCGGTGCTCGCCGCATCGACTCCGGCACCGCTCACCGACGGCGACCATGTCGCGGTGTCGAAGTCGACCAGCTCGACCAACATCTCGATGTCATCCTCGGGCGTTTCACCCGGCGCGGTCGCCGGCAGGCGCAGCCCGGTGTCGATCGAGCCAACGGTCGGGTGTGGCAGCAAGCTGGGTGACCACGTCGGCATCGGCCGGATAGAAGGTGTCGAGCTGCACGATGACCCGGTCCGGGTCCCCTCGGGTGAGCTCGGCGCTCCCCTCGTCGATCGTGTTGGTGAAGCTGTCGAGCATGCCGAGCACGGCGACCAGCGCAGTGATGGCGGCGCCCACGCCCACGGCGGTGAGCACGGTGCGACGGGGCGTGCGCAGCACGTTGCGCAGCGGCATCTGGGTGAGGGTGGAACCCGGCAGGCTGATGCGGTTGGACCAGTCGGTGAGCCGACTGGTCTTGGCTGCGAGGTGCCCCGTCCGGATGGCTTCGATCGGCTCGACCCGCACCGCTCGCCACACCGGGATGGCGCTCGCGACGATCGGCACGATCATGCCGAGCACCGCAGCCTGGGCGTACACGCCGTACTGGAACGGCGACCGATACTCCGGCAGGGGCAGGAACGACTCGAGCAGGTTCCCCATTGCGTTGCCGATGAGATACCCCACGCCGAGCCCGGCGATCACCCCGAGGATCGCGATCTGGATGCCCACGAGCAGTGGCCGGATGGCCAACCGCCAGCGATCGACACCGAGCGCCATGCCGATCCCTATCTCCCGCCGCTGCGCCTCGACGATCCGGCCGATGAGGTTGGAGGCGGCCAGCGCTGCGGCGAACAGGACAAGCGCCGCGATCGCGTTCCAGACCTGCTGGTCGTTCTCGATGTCCTCGTAGAGCACGCGGAAGGCCTCGTCGTCATCCTGATTCGCAACCGTTGCGGTGATCCCCTCGAGGCTGTCCATCGCAGCGCCCAGCTCCTGCTCCACCAGGTCGCGATCCGCGCCGTCGACGAGGGTGAGCACCAGGTCGTTGACCTGCCCGGGCTGATCGGCGAGTCCCTGCGCATCGGCGAGGGGCAGGTACAGGATCGCCAGTTCACCCTGGGCGAAGATGGTCCCCTCCGGCCCGGTGACGTAGAAGTCCTCCGGGGCGACCCCCAGCCCGGCGTAGCCGACCTCGTTGCCGCCGGCGACGGTCACCGAGCCGGTGGGCGGCAACGAGTAGAAGTCGGCGAACTTCGCTTCGAGCACGGCATCGGAGCCGACCGTCTCCGGGCCGGTCGCCGGTGCCGATCCGTCCCGAACCCAGACACTGTCCACCGGCGGCTCGGCATCGAAGGGCATCCCGATGATCCGGCCCGCCACCAGGATCTTCTCGGACGGTGTGGTGGCGTCGACCTGGGTGTCCACCACCAGCCGTTCGACCGCCCCGTCGATCCACTCGGCGTGCTCGATCCCGGCGGTAGCTTCGGCCAGGGTGCCGGCATCGGTGAACGTGCCGGGACTCAGCGTGGCCCGCAGGTCGTGCATGTGCACCGCTGCGAAGCTGGCGTCGTTGGTCTCGCGCCGCCAGGTCGATGTGCTCCCCAATCCGGCCCAGACACCCGAGCCGATCGCCAGCACCAGGGCGATGGCGACCACCGCCACCCAGTGCGAACGCAGGTCGCGCCAGGACCAGCGCAGCCAGAGCGCCCGGACGCGCTGGTGTGAGGATCCGCTCACCATTGCAGGTCGCCGATGGCGGCTTTGCCCTCGGGGGGAGGACCATCGGCGACGATGTGGCCGCTGGAGAGCTCGATCACCCGATCGGCGACGCGGGAGATCTCCCGGTTGTGGGTGACGACCAGCACCGTCATGCCGGCCGCCGCCTGTTCCTCCAGCACCTCCAGAATCTGCACACCGGTCCGGAAGTCGAGCTCGCCGGTGGGTTCGTCGGCCAGCAGGATCGGATTGCCGGTGGCCAGGGCCCGGGCGATGGCCACCCGCTGCTGCTCACCGCCCGACAGCTGATGAGGGAAATGGCGCAGTCGATCGCCCAACCCCACCCGTCGGAGGGCCTCGGCGGTCCGCTCGCCGGCGTCGTCCCGCTGGGCCGCATCGGCTCCGAACTGGACGTTCTCGAACGCGGTCAGGCCGGGGAACAGGTTGAACGTCTGGAAGATGAAGCTGACGGCGTGCCGGCGGATCTCGGCGCGTTGCTTGCGGGACGCGCCGGTGAGGTCGGTGCCGTCCACCCGCACCGAGCCCGTGGTGGGCGTGTCGAGCGCGCCGATCATGTTGAGCAGGGTGGTCTTGCCGCACCCCGACGGACCGAGGATGACCACGAACGCGGACTCGCCGACATCCAGCGTGATGTCCTCGATGGCCGTGACCTCGGTATCACCCACGACGTAGCGCCGGGTGACGCCGTCCAGTCGGATCCGGGGGGAGGAACCGGCCCCGGCCCGACCCCCCGGGGAGGCGTCGACGGGCAGAACGGGCTCACCTTCGGCAGGAACCATGCCCTCAGGCTCGCGCCGACGGGGGCTGGGTCCTAGAGCCGAAGGTCCCGGCGCCGGATCACCCTCCCTCCCGGCGGAACTACGGCGATGGACCCATGCCGGTGCGGGAATCTGCCGAGATCCGGTTCGGGTGGGGTTGACTGGAGGTGTGAGTCCACCGATTGCGCTGACCGTCGTCGTCATCGAGGACGATCCCTCCATCGCCGGCCTGATCAGCAAGACGCTCGAGGCCGACGGCCATGCCGTCGTCGCCGCCACGACCGCGGCCGATGGGCTGACCGCCGTACGGGAGAGCGCACCGGACGTGCTGCTCCTCGACCTGGGCCTCCCCGATCAGGACGGCTCCGGCATCCTGCGCACCCTTCGCGGCGAGGGTCATCCCGTCGGCATCATCTGCGTGACGGCGAGGTCCGAGGAGATCGATCGGGTCCTCGGGTTCGAGATGGGTGCCGACGACTACGTGACCAAACCGTTCTCTCCCCGCGAGCTCGCCGGCCGGGTCCGCGCCCTGGGCCGCCGGGTGCAGCGTGAGGACCAGCCGGGTGGCGAGAAGCTCCGGATCGGCGACGCGGTGGTGGACACGGCGCGCAAGGAGGTGCGCGTCGACGGCGCCCCGGTGGCCCTGACCCCCATCGAACGTGATCTCGTGGAGTGCTTCGCCCGCAATCGGGGCCTGGCACTGAGCCGGCTGCAGCTCCTCGAAGAGGTGTGGGGTCACGACTGGCTGGGCGAGAGCCGCACCGTCGATGTCCATGTCGCCCAACTCCGACGCAAGCTCGGATCGACGGTCGAGATCAGCACGGTGCGCGGCGTGGGATACCGACTCGAGTGAGCGGCTCGGCTCGTTCCCCCAGGTCCATCGCCTCGCGGCTGCGCTGGTCGTTCCTGGCCGTGATCCTGGCCGTGACGGCGATCGCGGCGGCCGTCACGATCGTCCTCGTCCGGCGGGCCAACGAGGACGCGACCATCGAAGAGGCTCGGACCACGGCGCGCGCCGGAGCGAGGGCCGTGTCGGCGCAGGTTGGTTCCCAGTTGGACGGCGACGGCACCAACGTTCCGTCCCTGCTGGTGCTGATCGAGCTGCTCCAGCGGTCGCTGGCCATCCAGGATGCGGAGATCGTGCGCATCAACGACACCGGTGTGGTGGCCCTCAGGGCCGACGGGACCGACCCGGGGCGGCGCCTCGCCATCACCCGCGTGCCCGTCGTCGTTCTCGAGAGCTCGCAACTGAGCGAGGGAGTCCCGATGGCCCGCCGGGTCGGCGACGTGGTCGTCGCCGCGGCCCCGGTCCCGCTCGGCGTCGCGAACGAGGAGACCCTCCGCCTGGACGACGACGTGGTCGCCGTGGTGGCGGTGCGAGAGCTGGGACCGGCAGGTCTCGGAAGTTCGGGGCCGGCCCTCCTGATCGCCGCCGTCGTCGCCCTGGGCGCCTCGGTCCTCCTGGCCGAGCTGCTGGCCCGCCGGATGCGGCGGCCGCTCGAAGCGGTCGCATCGACCACGGGTGCGATCAGCGCCGGCGACCTGTCGGCTCGCGTCGAGCTCCCGGCCGGCGCGGATCGGGAGCTCACCGACGTGGCCCGGACCGTCGACGCGATGGCGAGCGCGCTCGAGGACTCGCAGCGCGATCGCCAGCGCTTCCTCGTCGACGTGTCCCACGAGCTGCGCACGCCGCTGACGTCGATCGCCGGGTACGCCGAACTCCTGGTTGACGGGCAGATCGCAGGGCCGACCGAGGTCGGTGAGGCCGGCGTGGTGATGGGCCGTGAGGCGGCCCGGCTGCAGCGGCTGATCGACGATCTCCTCACGCAGGTCCGCCTGGACGCCGGCGAGATGGGTGTGCGGATGGAGCCGGTCGAGGTGGCGGCGGTGGTCGAGGAGGTGACTGCGACGCTCCGTCCCGACGCCGAGCGCGTGGGGGTGGAGTTCGTGATCGACGCCCGGCCGGTGACCGTCGACGCCGATCCGGGCCGGCTGCATCAGGTGATCGCCAACCTGCTCGACAATGCCCTGGGCTTCGCGGCCCATCGGGTGGACGTCAGCGTGGCGGAGACCGATGGCGCCGCCGTGCTGGTCGTCGCCGATGACGGACCGGGGCTGGGATCCGACGCGGCATCGGTGTTCGAGCGATCGTTCACCACCGATCGACCCAGGGATCGGCAGGGCAACCTCGGGGTCGGCCTCTCCGTCGTCGCCGGCCTGGTCGAGGCCATGGGGGGAACCGTCGAGGCCGCCGACGGTCCCATCGGCGCCCGATTCACCGTCCGTCTTCCCCGCCCCTAGACAGCGAGCCCGACGTACTCCGACGGACCCGTGGCGAAGTCGGGGAACACGTCGGGCAGCACATCACCCAACCCGATCCTGCGGTCGACGATCTCGGCCAGGACGTGCCGGTAGTCCGTCAGCACGGGGACGTCGCCGCGGTCGAGCACGTCGGGCGTCAGCCCCGTCCACGGGCCCCGGACTCCGCCGATCAGCCCACCGCCCAGCACCGTGAGGACGCCGCCGTGGCCGTGGTCGGTCCCGCCGTTGGTGTTCTGGGCGACGCGCCGGCCGAACTCCGACATGATCACCACGGTGAGGTGGTCATGGTGGTCGGTCACCGCGTCCCAGAAGGCGCGTACCGCTGTCGCCAGGGCGTCGAGCTGATCGACCATACGACCGCCCTCGTAGGTCCCCAGGTCGTCGTGGTGGTCCCAGCCGCCCCAGTCCACCGTGATCGCCCGTACGCCGACCTCGGCGCGGATCAGCTGGGTGGCCTGCCACAGGTCGGCTCCCACCGTGCCGGCACCGAACTCGGCCGGGACGGGTGCGCCCGTGAGTCCCGCTTCGCTCAGCCGGTCGAGCACGGCGAACGCGGCCCGACCCTGTTCGGCGATGGGATCGGCCGGCGGATCCGGATGGATGTCCCGCACCGCTGCGGCCAGGTCCGGCGGCACCGTTCCCGGTCCCAGCGGACCCAGCTGGAAGGTGGCCAGGTCGGCCAGGCCGATCGACCGGGCGTGTCCCGCCAGCGACCGGGGCACGAACCGTCCGATCGCCACGGCTTCCAGATCGGCTCCGGTGGAGGTCGCGTCGACGTAGCGGCCCAGCCATCCGCTGACCCGCTGCCCGGTCGAGCCGAGACCGGCCTCCATGATCGCCATGGCGTCGAAGTGGCTGCGGGAAGGGTCCGTCGAGCCGCTCGCCGGCACCAGCGCCAGGTGTCCGGCCTCCCAGAGGTCGGCCAGCGGGGCGGCCGCCGGATGCAGACCGAAGGTGTCGGTCAGGGACAGCACGGCGGCGCCCGGGATGGCGAGGTCGGGCCGCGCCCGCTGGTAGTCGGGGTCGTCGTGCGGAGCCAGATAGCTCAGACCGTCCATCGCCCCCCGCAGGAAGATGCTGACGATCGTGTGATCGGATGCGGTCACGGCGAACGCTCCTCCTCAGCGGCGATGAGCCGCAGGGGCGATGAGGACGAGCGCGGCCAGGTCGGCCAGCTCGTCGGCGGACGGATCGGGTGCGGGTGACGTCGTGGCGTCGAGGTCCAACAGGTCCAGGCAGGCTCGGATGGTCACCGGGTCGATCTCGAGGCCCAGGGCGGTCGCGAACCGTTCGACGAACTCGCCGGCGTCATCGGCGTCGGCCGGTCGGTGCCGCTCCAGGTCGGTGGTCATCTCGCGCCGGTCTCCCCCGGTCAGCGTGAGGGTGACGTTCCACCGCTGGAGCATCGTGCCGGCGTTGAGCCACGGGGGACCGACGTCGGGTGGACCGTCCGGTGACGGCCAGGTGTAGAGCGGCTCGCCGAGCAGGCGGAGCGTCTGCGGGATCCGCTGGACCAGGGGCGACCCCGACAGGTCGTCGAAGTCCAAGCCGAGGGCGCGTCCCTGCGCAGCCAACAGCTCGAACGGTCGCCGGGTCTTGGTCGACGCGCCTGCCGCGAATTCGTCGCTGGTCAGGATCAGCCGCACGACCGGTGCGATCTCGGTGTCGTGCTCCAGGTACGCGGCGGCGGCTCGTTCCACCAACGACGCCGGCGGCTCGTCCGCGACGAACCGCCGGCAGAGCTTGGCGGCCAGATGTTCCGCTGTCTGCGGCAGGCGGGCCAGATGGTCCAGGAGTGACACTCCGGCGGCCCGCCCGGTCAGCCCGTCGGGGCGCCAGCCGAGCACCCCGGTGACGCCATCCATCGAGTGCCACCCGTCGAGGAAGACCATCCGCCCCGTGCGACGGTCGATGGTCCAACCGCTGAGCACGTGCGCCACCTCGACCACGTCGTCCTCGTCGTAGCCTCCGTCGACCCCGACCGTGTGGAGCTCGAGCAGCTCCCGGGCCAGGTTCTCGTTGGGTACGTTCCCGCCGTCGGCCCGGCTGGAGGCGTTGTCCAGGTAGCGGAGCATGGCGGGGCTGGCCGTGGCTTCGACCAGCAGGTCGGCGAAGCGTCCGAGCGCCAAGGGCCGGATCACCTCCCGCTCGTCGGTGCCCTTCAGGTAGACGATGGGACCGACCGCCATGTCGATGTTGAGGTGGTCGGTCCAGAATCCGACCATCACCTCGAGCAGCTGTCGTTCGGTGTGGACGGCACGGACCAGCCGGGCGACCGTCAGCTCGCCGATGATGAGGCCGCGGTCGTTCTCGTACGTGGCCCGGATGTCGGCCGGCTCCATCGAGAGCGTCGCCAGTCCGGCCAGCCGCTCCTCGACGGCCGAGTCGTCGATCGACGACGGGTCCAGCTGGCGGTCGAGCCAGGCCTCGATCCCCATCGCAGCGATGTCGACGCGGTCCCCCGGCGTGATGCCGTACGTTGCGCGGCGCAGTACGTGATCGGCCAACGCCGCACCGTCGAGCGCAGGGGGGAGCGAGCTGACCGGAGCGGCGGCACCGACCCGGGGCCCGGGTGGCGAGGCGGCGTCACAGGCGGCCACGAGGACCGGGACGACCACCGTGCCCAGCAGCATGGCGCGCCGACTGAGCGGTCGGTCGGGGTTGATCGGCAGGTCGGTGGGCACCATCTCGGTCTCCGTCGCGGGCTCTCCTCGCCCCGAAGCCAACCACCGCGGGGTCAGACCCCGGTCATCGACAGATCATGATTCGGTAAAGATGGATCCGTGGCTCGACTCTTCCTCGCCGTATGGCCGCCCCGGGATGTCCTCGAACGGCTGGCGGCCCTTCCCCGGCCCGACGAACCCGGCGTCCGCTGGGTGCCCGACGAGCGCTTGCATCTGACGCTCCGTTTCCTCGGCGAGGCCGACCCCGATGTGGTCGACGCTGCGCTCACGAACCTGGAACTCCCGGCCGCCCGGGTCACCCTCGGGCCGGTGGTCGGTCGGCTGGGGCGCAACGTGGTGGTCCTCCCGGCCGCCGGGCTCGACGAGCTGGCCGCTGCGGTGCGCAATGCCACCTCCGGGATCGGCCGCCCGCCCGATCCCCGACCCTTCGCCGGCCACCTCACCCTGGCCCGGCTGAAGCAGCGCGCCGCGTGCGGGATCGCCGGTGCGCCGTTCCGGGCGACGTTCCCGGTGAAGGAGGTGGCGCTGGTCGAGAGCGCCGGGGTCCACCACGACCTCCGGTATCACACCCGCAGTCGCTATCTTGTCGCCGGTGTTCCTCGGACTCCGTGACCTGATCGCCGCCAAGGGCCGGTACGTCCTGGTGGGCGTGGTGATCGCCCTGGTCGCGTTCCTGGCCACGATGTTGTCGGGCCTGGCCAACGGTCTCGTCGACGACGGCATCTCCGGCATGCGGGCGCTTCCGTTGACCCACCTGGCGTTCCAGGAGAACTCGCACGCCGTCTTCAGCCGCTCGATCCTGACCCCGGACACGCTCGAGCCGTACGAGGCGGCCGCGGACGTCGAAGCCACCCCCATCGGTGTCTCGTTCTTCAACGCCTCACCCGCGAACGGCGAGGGCAACAGCATCGACATCGCCCTGTTCGGCGTCGACGGCGACGGCTTCCTCGCCGAGGATTCGTCCGGTGGCGAGACCGGCGACCTGGGCGACGCCATCGACGGCGGCCTGGTGCTCAGTGACAAGCTGAGCGACGAGGTGACCGTGGGCGAGGAGTTCACCATCGTCGGCACCGACGTCACCCTGCCGGTCGTCGGGTTCACGTTCGCCGGCACGTTCGGCCACGTCCCCATCGCCTACACCTCCCTCGACACCTGGCAGACCCTGCTCTACGGCGACGACGCCAACGGCCGCTTCTCGGCCGTCGCGCTGCGGGCCGACGGCGGCACTCTCGACGAGCTCGGCGAGCAGGACGGCGTCGAGCTCTTCACCAAGACGGGCGCCTATGCGGGATCGCCCGGCTACAGCGCCGAGAGCAGCACGATGACGCTCATCCGCGGGTTCCTCCTCGTCATCTCGGCACTGGTCGTCGGCGCCTTCTTCACGGTCTGGACCATTCAGCGCACCCGTCAGATCGGACTGCTCAAGGCGCTGGGGGCCAGCTCGTGGTACGTGATCCGGGACGCACTGGGCCAGCTGGCCATCCTGCTCGCCATCTCGATCACGATCGGGTGTGTCATCGCCGTCCTGGCCGGTTCGCTGGTGGGCGACGACGTCCCCTTCAACCTGACCGCCCGGTCCACCCTGGTCACTGCGGTGGTCCTCGCCGTCGTGGGAATGGCCGGCAGCCTGGTCGCGCTCCGCCGGATCACCGGCGTCGATCCCGCCATCTCCCTCAGCTCGGCACCGTGAGGGGCGCTCCGTGACGGCAGGAGATGGCGGGCCGGTGCTGGCGATGGACGGCATCGTGGTCACCATCCTCGACGGTGAGCGGGAGATCGCCATCCTCGACCACACCCGGCTCTCGGTCGGGGCCGGCGAGCTGATCGCCATCTCGGGCCGTTCGGGTTCGGGCAAGTCCACTCTGCTGGCGGTCGCCGGCATGCTGCGCACCCCCGACCGCGGGAAGGTCGTGGTGGCGGGGACCGCGGTGGACGGCCTGTCCTCGTCGGCCCGCACCCGGCTCCGGCGGGAGCAGATCGGCATGATCTTCCAGGGCGCCGAGCTCTTCCCCTCCTTGACGGCACTCGAACAGCTCGAGCTGGCCGCGCACATCAAGGGTGACCTCGACCGCAACGCCCGGGCCCGGGCCTGCGACCTGTTGGACGAGGTGGGTCTCGCGGATCGGCACGATCATCGCCCGGGCCAGCTGTCCGGGGGCGAACGGCAGCGGGTCGGCATCGCACGAGCCCTCATGAACCGGCCGTCGTTGCTCCTGGCCGACGAGCCCACGTCGTCGCTCGACCCCGAACGGGCCCGTGGGATCATGGAGCTGCTGGCCACCGTCACCGCCGATCGCGACCTCGCAACCGTCGTGGTCTCCCACGACGCAACCCACCTCGACCTGACCCACCGTGAGCTCGTGCTCGAGTCGGGGCAGCTCAGCAGCCGGGACGCCGCGTCCCGCTGACTCGGACACCCGGATGCCCCAACCTCCTTATCGCCGATCGGCCAGGAAGGGGAACCGCTCCCGCACGGCGGCCACCACGGCTGCGTCGACCTCGGCGGCCACCACCATCTCCCCGTCCGCACCTCGGGCCACCACCTCTCCCAGCGGGTCGATGATGCACGAGTCGCCCTGGTAGGCGAGCCGACCCCCGCGGCCGACCCGGTTGCAGCCCACCACGTAGGCCTGATTCTCGATGGCCCGGGCGATCAACAGCTGCCGCCAGTGCGCACTCCGGGCCGCCGGCCAGTTGGCCGGGACGAGGTAGACGTCGGTGTCCGGAGCCAGCTGCCAGAACTCATCGGCGAACCGCAGGTCGTAGCAGACGAACAGGCTCACCCGGAGCCCGCCGATGTCGACCGTGACCAGCCGGTCGCCGGCGCCGAACACCTCGTCCTCTCCGCCGTACCCGAAACGGTGCACCTTGCGATAGCGATGGGTGGTCCCGTCGGGCCCGGCCAGCACGAAGGTGTTGTACGGGAGGGGACCCTCCCCGGTCTGGGGGAACGTTCCCCCCACCCAGATGCCGTGGGCGACGGCCTCGTCCTGCAGGAACCGCTCGGACGGGCCGCCCGGCGCCTCGGCCACCTTGCTCCCGTCGGTGGCAAACCCGGTGGAGAACGTCTCGGAGAGCAACACCAGGCCCGCCCCTTCGTCGGCGGCACGGGCCACCATCGGGGCCAGCCGCTCGAAGTTGGCGTCCCGGTCCAACCAGACGATGTCGTGCTGGACCGCCGCGATCCTCATGGTGCGAACTCGCCGAGCCGGGCGACCGCGGCGTCGATCACGTCCAGCCGCTTGCAGAAAGCGAACCGAACCAGCGGGCGGCCCCGCTCGACGTGATCGGGGTGGTAGAAGACCTGGGTCGGGACGGCGGCCACACCCACCCGTTCGGGCAGCGTGCGGCAGAACGCCGGCCCGTCGCCGTCGGGAGCGATCGGGCGGATGTCGACGGTGACGAAGTAGCCGCCTGCCGGCGAGAACACCTCGACACCGATCTCCTCCAGGCCCACCACCAGGCGATCGCGCTTCGCGGCCAGGTCGTCGGCCACCGACCGGAAGTAGGCGTCGGGCAGGTCCAGGCCCACCGCGACGGCGGGCTGGAACGGACCGGAACTGACGAAGGTCAGGAACTGCTTGGCCGTCCGCACTGCGGCGATCAGCGCCGCCGGCCCGGTGGCCCATCCCACCTTCCACCCCGTGACCCGGAAGATCTTGCCCCCGCTGCCGATGGTGACGGTGCGCTCGGCCATGCCCGGCAGCGTGGCGATGGGGATGTGCCGGGCTCCGTCGAAGGTGAGGTGCTCGTAGACCTCGTCGGTCACGACGATGAGATCGCGCTCGATCGCCACGGCTGCGATCGCACCGAGCTGTTCGAGGGAGAGGACCGCTCCGGTGGGATTGTGGGGGCTGTTGAGCAGGATCATCCGGGTGCGGGCCGACACCGCCGCCCGCAGCTCCTCGGGATCGAATCGGTAGTCCGGTGGCCGTAGCGTCACCGTTCTCACGATCGCTCCCGCCATTGCGGCACCGGCCTGGTAGCAGTCGTACATCGGCTCGAACATGACGACCTCGTCGCCGGTGTCGAGCAATCCCAGCATGGCGCCGGCCAGCGCTTCGGTCGCTCCGGCGGTGACCAGGACCTCGGTCTCGGGATCCAGATCGATACCCCAGAACCGTTGCTGATGACGGGCGATGGCGTGGCGCAGCTCGGGCGCGCCCGCTCCGGGGGGATACTGGTTCCGGCCGGAACGGATCGCCTCGACCGCGGCGTCGAGCACCTCGCTGGGCCCGTCCTCGTCGGGGAAACCCTGGCCGAGGTTGATGGCGTCGTGGCGCGCGGCCAACTCGGACATCTCGGCGAAGATCGTGGTGCCGAACCCGGCCAGCTTCGAGGTGAGGAAGGGGCGGGGGGTCATTCGCCCAGCTTCTGGCCCAGATGCTCGACCTGACCGTCCTCGCCATCGAGCAGCACGTCGTTGTAGTGGCGGCCGCCGAGATGGTGGCCCGCCTCGGGCGGGACCCAGGCCATGAGCACCGAGATGCGATGCGGTCCGATCTCCGACGTCGGAGCCAT
Organism: uncultured Acidimicrobiales bacterium; assembly: GCA_963793475.1. Taxonomy (GTDB): domain Bacteria; phylum Actinomycetota; class Acidimicrobiia; order Acidimicrobiales; family CAWCAL01; genus CAWCAL01. The sequence continues at coordinate 93,304 of CAWCAL010000005.1, read as the reverse complement.
CGACGCATGCATGACGTCGGTGGCGTGGACGGTCACGTCGCCGGCGGTGACCGGCACGCTGACGCCGCGGGGTGCCCGGGTGTCACCACCATCGACGAACGGATACGAACCGCGGTGCGAACCCGGCAGGAAGCGGAGCTCGCCGGCCTCGGGCGCACCGGTCGTGAGGCAGATGGTCATGACGATGGCCGGGCAGTTGGTGGCGTGCCCGCCCATGCCGCAGTCGCGGTGCCACGGCAGATCGGCCAGCCCCTCGGTCATCGCAGGGCGTTTCCAGAGCACCGTCACCGCGTCCCGACCGGTTCGCAGGTCCTCGCGCAGCGGGTACGGCACGACGGAAACGATGCGCTGGACCCGAGGATCCACGCGCAGCGCCTGCATGCGGGGCCGGCTCGCCGCCCGCAGGACGCGGGTGAGGACGTCGTCGCCGTTCGTGTTGCGGCCCCACCACGAGGCCTCGTCGTCAGGACGGGCCTCGGACTCCAACCGATCGGCGTCGGCCAGCAGCCCGGCCACCTCGGACGCAGAGAACACCCCGGTCACCCAGAGGAAGCCGGCGGTGTCGAACTGGTGCCGGGCGCCCCCGACGTCGGCGCCGAGATCGTCGAAGGTGAAGGACCGAGTGGGATCGAGCGGTGCACCCGAGCGATCGCGCAGGTCGGCCGTCTCGGGATCGAAGACCGGCACCCCGTGGAACAACGCCCGCAGGCCTGGCTCCCATCGGACGAATCGCAGGGGCTTGCCCTCGACCACCGTGACGCGGCCCCCGTAGAAGAGCCCGGGTGCGGTGTCCAGATCGGAGACCAGACCGTGCCATGCGTCCAGATCCATCTCGACGACCGTGTCGGCCGCGTCCTCACCCGGGAGGACCGACACGGAGCCGCCATCGGGCCGGTAGGTGTAGCTGCCGGCGGGCGTGCGCAGCCCGATCGCACCCAGTCGTTCGACGTCGGCGAACGCCAGCGGACCATTCCCGGAGGCGATCCGCCGAGGCAGATCCACCGTGTGGAATCGACGGAACGACGCCTCGTCGGCGGATAACTCAGCGACGGCCATGCGCAGACCGTATCGTGCTCGTCGCAGCCCAGGACAGGAGTGCCCATGGCGAGACTGGTGATGATCCACGGAGCCTTCAACGAACTGTGGGGCCCCCACGAGCTCAAGGCCCGATGGCTGCCGTGCGTCCAGGACGGGTTGTGGCATCACGGGCGGGCGATCGACGCCGACGACGTCGCCGTCTGCTTCTACGGAGACCTCTTCCGGCTCGATCCCCGGACGCTCGATCTCGATGCGTGGCAGGAGAGCCGGGCGGGGGCGGCCGACATGATGGCCCAGATCGGCGGTGAGAAGGCGGTCGAGTTCCTCAGCCAGGCGGCGGGCAGCGCCGCCTACGAACGGACCATCGACATGGTGGCGATCATGACCCGGGATCCCGACGTCCGCATGAAGGCGCGACAACGGCTGCTCGATCTGATCGCACCCGACACCGAGGTCATCGCAGCCCACTCGATGGGCACGATCATCGCCCACCAGGCGCTGGTGGCGAACCCGCAGGTCGAGGTCGACACGCTGGTCACGATCGGCTCACCTCTCGGCACGGACACCATCTTCGGCTCGCTCGAGGGTGAGCGGTCCGACGGTCTGGGCCCGTGGCCCGGCGGGGTCCGACGGTGGGTCAACATCGCCGCCCACGGCGACCGCGCCGCCGGTGTCCACCGGCTCGCCGAGAAGTTCGGCCCGGGGGTGGAGGACCACCTGATCGACAACGGACATCGGGCCCACGACCCCGAGCCGTACCTCAACTCGGCGGTCACGGGCGCAGCGATCGCCCGCGCCCTCGACGACTGACGCCACCCGATCCCTCAGCAACCGCAGCCGGCCGCCGATGAGATGGGTGGTACTCCGTCCGGGCACCGAGCCCGGCTACGTTCTGGCTCAGAACGGATTGACGAAGCCGAGGAATCGAGGCGCCCATGTCCGATACGCCCACTCCCCCCGCAGGTGGCGCCGCAGGTGGCGCCACCGGAGGCGACCCCGAAGCGGCCGGCGACGAGACCCCGTGGTACTCCAAGCCCACCACCTGGGTCGGGGTGGTCCTGCTGCTGGCCGCCCTGTTGGCCGTGTTCCTCCTGGCCAACGACGACGACAGCGGGAGCAACGACGTCGCCATCCCGTCGTCGTCGTCGAGCACGAGCTCGTCCACCGTCTCGTCGACCACCAGCTCGAGCGTGCCGCCCTCGACCACCTCGACCTCCACCCCGTCCGAGGCCACGACGACGACCGAAGGCACCGACACCGGCGAACCCGGTGTCACGCCGGTGGCCATCAGTGAGAGCGCCGTGAAGGCCGCAATCGTCAAGATCACCCCTGACGCCGACCTCCCGTTCGAGGACGGCGACATCGAGGCCAACTGGTACACGTGGGAGGACCGTTTCGTCGTGGTCTACGCGGGATGGGACGCCACGGCGACCGAGCCGCTCTGCCCCGGCAACTCCCTGGAGAGCGGCGGCGCCTTCGACTTCATCTCCAACTCGCCGGCCGGCGACGGGGGATGCGACCCCGAAGACGCCTTCAACAACCTCGTGTCCGGGGACGAGGGAGCCCGCGTCTGCGAGGGCCTCGTCCTCTACCGGACCATCATCCCGGTCGACGGCTCCACCGGCAACCTGTACGGCTCGATCGAGAAGGCCGACGGTGACACCGTCATCGGCGCAACCAGCGCAGCGGCCATCGACAGCGGCACGATCGGCGAGCTCGACTTCACCGCCGATGCCTACACCGTGCCCGACGGCTGGCTCGACGGCACCACCGAGGTCACCTGCTGATCGGACGGCGCCCGGGACTCGGGCGCCGTCCGACCCGACCAGCACCGTCCGCCGCGTGGGATGATCGTCGGCATGCGCGCCGCGGTGCTGATCAAGCAGGTCCCCGACCTGCGGGCCGGTTCCGTGGCGATGCGGCCCGACGGCACGATCGACCGCGGCTCGGCGCCGTCGATCGTCAATCCGGCCGACCTCCATGCGCTGGAGGCGGCGCTCCAGTTGGCCGATGAGGTCGTCGCCATCTCGATGGGGCCCCCGGCCGCCGAGGCGGCCCTCCGCGATGCCCTCGCCTACGGGGCCGACGACGCCCACCTGGTGACCGACCGGGTGTTTGCCGGGTCCGACACCTGGGCCACCGCCAACATCCTGGCCGCCGCGATCGAACGGGCCGGGCCCTTCGATCTCGTCCTCTGCGGTCTGTCGGCCATCGACGGCGAGACCGGCCAGGTCGGCCCGCAGATCGCAGAACGCCTGGACTGGCCCCAGGTGACGGGCTGCGAGCACCTCGATCTCGGCGACGACGGGCGAGTCGCCGCCCGCCGTGTGGTCGAGGGGGGCTACGAGACCGTCACCGTGGCCGTCCCGGCGCTGGTGACGATCACCGAGACCGGGTTCACGCCCCACTATCCGACCCTCCCGCGGCGCCGGCGGGCGGCAACCGCCGAGATCGTCCGGGTCGACGCCGACGCGCTGGGGCTGGCCGCCGACCGGGTGGGATTGGCCGCGTCCCCCACCAAGGTCGCCCACATGGAGAGCGTCCCGCTTCCGTCGGTCGAGACGCAGTGGGTGGGCACCGACCTGAGCTACGAGGCATTGGCTCGCCGCCTGCAGGTACCCGGCACCGCCGCAACGAACCGGGCCGCCGAGCAGGGCACGACGATCCGGACCGAGCCGGTCGATGCCGACGAGACCACCGCCCGCATCTGGGTCGTCTGCGAGATGGTGGACGGTGCGCTGGCCGGGGTCTCCGCCCAGCTGCTCTCGCGGGCCCGCGACCTGACCCACGACCTGGGAGGGTCGGTGGCGGCCTACCTCGCCGGCCACGAGCTCGAGCGCGCCCGAGAGGACGCCGCCCGCTTCGGAGCGGACCTGATCGTGCTGGCCGACGACGAGCGCCTCGAGCCCTACGCGACGCTGCCGCACACCCGGGTGCTGACCGACGCACTGCGCCGGTTCGAACCGGACGTCGTACTCCTGGGGGCCACCAGCACCGGACGCGATCTGGCCCCACGGGTGGCGGCTCGGCTCGACACCGGTCTGGCTGCGGACTGTACCGACCTGACCATCGCCGACTGGCAGCGACGGGGCGAGACCTTCCCGGACCTCCTGCACCAGATCCGTCCCGCCATGGGGAGCAGCGTGCTCGCCACGTGTGTCTGTCCCCGGACCCGCCCGCAGATGGCGACGATCCGCCCCGGGGTGTTCTCGGCCCTCGAAGCGCCCCGGCGGTCCCGCGTCGAGGTCGCACCGGTCGCGATCGACATCGATGACGGCCGCGTCAGAGTGCAGGAACGAACGGTTCGACCTGCCGACGCCAGCTTGAGTGATGCACCGATCATCGTGGCCGGCGGGGCCGGCTGTTCGGCCGACAGCTGGCACCTGATCGAGGAGCTCGCCGGCGCCCTCCACGGCCGGGTCGCCGCCTCACGCGCCGCCGTCGAGGCCGGGCTCGCGCCACGCGGGCTCCAGGTGGGCCAGACCGGCACCACGGTCGAACCCGAGCTCTACCTGGCCTGTGGGATCTCCGGATCGTTCCAGCACGTCGTGGGCATGCGGGCCGCCAAGACGGTCGTGGCCATCAACCGCGACCCCGAGGCGGCGATCTTCCGGTACGCCCACTACGGCATCGTGGCCGACGTGGCCGAAGCGGTCCCCGCGCTCAGCAGCGCCCTCCGCTCGGTCTGAGCCCGGGCTGCCGGCGGCGCCTCGACCGGCTGAGCTCTCAGAGCTCGGCGACCTCGTCTCCGTGGACGGTGAGCCCGTAGATGACCAGGGCATCGATGATGATCACGAGAAACGACCAGGCCGGGTAGACGGAGAGGAAGGCCATCTGGGCCAGAATGTTGAGGGTCGCCCCGACGATGCCAAGGAGCCGAGCCCAGAGGTCGCCGTGGAAGATTCCCATCGCGATGAACAGCTGCAGGGCGCCGAAGATGAGGTAGATCACGCCGACCGTGGTCAGGTCGAACCGGATGAGCGCCTCGGGTGCGATCACGATCCACTCGTCCTTGGCCAGGAGGGTGAGGGCGTACAGCAGATTGGCGGCTGCGGCCAGCAGCGTCACGGTTCCGGCGAAGACCACCCACCCGCTGGTGCGTACGGACGGGCTTCGGTCGGTCTGTGTACTCGTCATGGCTGGTTGCTCCTCATCGTTGGGCGGCGGCGACCGGGTCGATGGCCTGGCCGAGCTGGCGCCGTCGTTCGTCCACCGTGGTCCGGGCGTCCTGGATCAGATCGGTCTGTTCGGGGGCATCGGCCCCCAGCCGGAGCGACACCGAGCTCTCCAGCGCACCGCGCAGTCCGGCGGCGGTCTGACCCAGCCGGGTGAGGGCCTGTTCCAGCCGACGGTCGCCGGTCTCGCTGGCCAGGACCGAGATCCTGGCCTCGAGGTCGACGATCCGCTCGCGCACGCCGTTCCAGGACGAGGCCAGTTGCCGCGTGTCGGTCTGACGCAGGATCTCGATGCTCCCCTGATCGTGCACCCACCGGGCCGACCCGACGATCTCGCCCAGCCGGCTGTTGAGATCGGCTTTGGCCGCCGCCTTCGTCTCGGAGTGACGCGAGGCCACCGACGTCACGCCCATGATCAGGCCGATGGCGAGCACGCCGACGACGCCGAGCAGGATCCAGTCTTCGTTGGTCAGGTCGCTTCCGCCGTCTCCGCCGTCACCGCCGTCACCGCCGGTCGTTCCACCCTCTCCGCCGCCGGTGCCGCCTTCGCCTCCGCCGGTCGTGCCTCCGTCGCCGCCCGTGGTGCCACCCTCGCCACCGCCGCCGCCGTCACCCTCACCACCGTCGTCCTGCGTCGCTGCATCGGGCGCGGTGACCGCGGCGTCCGCAACGGCAGCCTGCGCCACGGCGGCGCCGACCAACACGAACACGGTGAGCCCGACGGCCAACCAACGAGAGCGGCGTGAGCTCGCCCGGCGGGTCGATGTCTGCGTCAGCTGTGTCATCGGTCTCCTTCGGAGGCGGGGGCCGGCCTCGGCGCGCCGATCGAACCTATCCGACGGTTTGTCACGTCAGCCAGAGTCCCGAAGGCTCGACAGGTCCATCGGCTCGCCGTCCAGATCCATGACGTCCTGCGCCGGCCGCAGATCCCAGCGGCCTTCGGTTGCCGCGTCAGCGGTGGACCGGTCGACCAGGATCTCGTCCGCGGAGGCGAACGCTCCGATAGCGAGGGAACGACGGACCGGCTCGCCCCAGGCGGCGAACGCCAGACTGCCGCGTTCGAGCACGCCGGTGGCGACGGGTCCGGTCGACAGACCGACGTGCACGGCGAGGTCGAACTCCTCGCCGTCGGCCAGCGCCGAGACTGCCGAGACGAGCTCGGCTGCGAATCCGAGGCCCTCGTCGGCACCGCTACCCTCGCCGACGCCCGCCAGGAACAGATAGGCCTCGGCACCCGCCCGGATCCGATCGAGGCCGCGAGCGGTGGCCAGCGCTTCGGCCACCTCGGCGGCCCCGGCGAGCAGATCGCCCAGCTCGTCGTCGGCGGACTGCACCCCGTCGCCGACGAGATGGACCCGAACCGCCACCATCGTGGCGCGATCGGCGATCTGGTCCTGACCGGTCCCGTCCCCGCCTGCCTCGACGATTCGGGGTGGCAGAATCGCGAGCAGCAGCTGCCGCTGCTCTTCATAGGTTTCGGCCAGCTCCGCCTCGTGCCGGCCCAGCCTCTGGGCCATGGACCGCAGCCGTCGCGACAGGTCACCGAACTCGTCGCGGCCCAGCTCCGGCAGGTCAGGATCACGATCGCCACCGGCGACCTCGCGAGCGGCGAGCATCACCGGCCGGATCGGCCGGGTCAGACGGCCGGCGAGGACGTAGCCGACCAGACCGGCCAGCGGCAGCAAGAAGAGGAAGACCAGACCCAGGCGCTTGGCGTAGTCGAACAGCGGCTCGCGGGCATCGGACAACGGCACGTCGGCGACGACCACCCAGTCCACCCCCGGCGCCTCGATGGGGGTCGCGTAGCTGTAGGTGGACTGACCCAGGTAGTTGCTGGCCGTGCCGCTGAAGGTGCGCCCGGCGACGGCCTCGTCCACCGGCTCGGTGTCGACGGGCTGCAGTCCGATCGGCGAGCCGAAGGTGTCGATCAGGCCGGCCAACTCCGGATCGTCGAGTCGATCGAGGTACCCCTGCGGATCCTCGATCCAGGGCCGGCTCTCGCTGCGCAGGAGCAGGTCGGACCCGACCACGTAGCTCTCCCCGTCGCGAAGGCCCACCTCCTCCCATCGCTCGCCGACCGTGGTGACGGCGTTGAGTGCCTCGACCGGGATCTCCAGCACGAGGGCACCGATCACCTCCTGGTCCCGGCGCACGCTGGAGGAGACGAAGAAGACCGGCCGACCCTCGTCGGGCAGATACAGCTCGACATCGGCGATCACGCCCTCGCCGATGCGGACCAGCGGGAGCTGATCCCTGACCGTTTCGGCCAGCGGACTGTCCCGGTAGGGGCCGTCGACCAGGCTGGTTCCCAGATCGACGCGCTTGTCCGTCGTGTACACGACGTCGCCCTCGTCCGAGACCAGGAGCAGGTCGCCGAAACCGAGCGAATCCGTGAGTGACGAGAGCTGGGAGTGATGCTCGATGTGCGCTGCGGTGTAGGCCGAGCCGTCGCCCGGGTCGACCACCTCGCGTCGGGCGTCGGGGTCATCCGCCAGGGGCAGGGTGTAGTGGTACTGGAGGTACTGTCCGGCCGGCGACCGGGGACGGACCTCATCGACGGTCACCGGCTCCAGGCCGGCGGCCTCGACGGGCGCCAGCACCGTGTCCTCGTAGTACTCGTCGAGCTCGGCGAGCTCGACGTCGTCGAGCCGGCCGGTCGACCGGGTGGTGAAGGCGGCGGCGAGATCCTCGAGGGCCTGGACGACGGTCAGATCCGCCGCAGCAGCTGATGCCTGGCTCTCGGTTCGCCCGATGCCGGTCTCGATGCTCCGGGCCCGCGCTTCACCGATGCTGGCCAGCTGGTCCCTGGTCCCCTCGTCGAGGAGGCGCCGGGCAGCGACGAAGTTGAGCCCCCCGACCAGCGCCACCGAGGCGAAGGCGACGAACACGAGCGTCCCGATGAGCTGTCGCCTGAGCCGGCGGGGGCGGCGCCACCACGGGAGATCGGCGGCCGCCACGTCGACGCCGTCGATCCTGATCGTCTCGCTCCAGGTGGTGTCGAGCGTTCCGGCGTCGTCGGGCTCCAGCGGTTGATCGGTCACGACGGTTCCTCATCCGCGACCTCATCCGTCCTCGATCTCGGGGGCCGAACGGCGCCCGGCGACCCGTTCCATGCGCCGTCGCCGAACCGACGCCACCCGGTTGAGCGCGGCGGCGAGCTCGGTGTTGCGACTGGCGATCTCGCCCGCCTCGTCGGCGTCGACGACCACGACCTCGCAGTCGGCCATGGCCCGGACGCTGATGTCGTAGCCGTCGCGACGGCTGGTCCGAAGCATCCCGATGATCTCGCCCTCGCTCACCTCGGCGCTCACGGTCTGCTCGTCACCGTCGCCCAACAGGAACTGGGCCCGGCCCTCGACGAGGACGATGAGATCGCGGCTCGACTCGTCGGGGGCGATGATGAGTTCACCGACGGCATATCGGGCCGGGCGGGACGCCCGAGCCAGCCGGTCGAGGTCGGCTTCGTCGAGGGAGGCGACCAGGGGCGACGCCTGGAGGCCGGTGCGGATCTCGGCGAGGGTGGGGACCTGAGACTCGTTGTTGGCCACCCCGTCGTAGAGGTAGAGATCCTGGGCCGGACTGGGCAGGGGGACCCCATGACGATTCGACTGGTACCAGACCAGCGAGCCGAAGTCGCTGCGCACCTGCGGTTCGTCGCCGTAGTCGTCGATCCACAGGTCGACCTGGTAGCCCATGAGCGGATCGTCGATCTGGACCACCCGGACGTTGGGCGGCGGCTCGGCCCGGACCTTCGGTGTCCCGATCGCCGCATCGAGCAGCATGGCCTTGGCCAGCGTCGGAGGATTGGCGTAGGCCACCTGCAGATCGACCACGACGCGGTGCAGGGACTCGGGCGCACTGTGGTTGACGATGGCCGCCCCGGCCAGCTGGGCGTTGGGGATGACGATCAGGTCGCCGTTGCGGTCCTGGACCCGCGTCGTCCTCCAATTGAGGTCGATCACCCGGGCGACGAGCGCGGTGTCACCATCGCCCAGCCTGACCCAGTCGCCCGGTTTGAACGGCTGGTCGCTCACCAGCAGCACGCCGGAAGCCAGGCCGCTGAGCGTGTCCTGGAGCGCGAAGGAGACGACCAGCGACGTGACCCCCGCGGCGGCGAGCACCGACGAGAGGTCGACGCCCCAGACGCCGCTGAGCAGGATCCAGCCGGCCAGGAGGAAGACGCCGATCCGCGGCATCGCGAGGAGGAGCTGGGGAATCGAACGTCGGTCGTCGTCGCGCGGCCGGCTCCGGAGACTGGTGATCCACACCTTGAGGACGCTGAGCACCGCCGCAGTGCAGGCGAGGAGCAACCCCGTCGCGGCGATACGGACCACGGGCGACTCCCCGTCGATCCCCAGCACCGGCACGAGAATCGCCCAGAGCGCGAAGAACGGCAGCGCCCACGACCGCAGGATCCGGACGGCCGGCCGCAGCCGCGATTCCCGTTGACGGAGACGCTCGTCGAGCTCGGCCGCGGCGATGATCAGCACCGGGACGACGAGGATGATCACACCGGCCCAGATCGCGTTGGTCCCCGTGAGCGAGTTCATGCCGGTCCCCCCACCGAACTCGTCGCGACGACCCACGTTGCGCCATCGTCGTCCTCGGGCATCGGCGTGGTCTCGACCGAATCCGGCAGGAGCGTGCGCGTGGACTCGGACACGACGATCGCCCCTCGGGGCGCCTGCCGGGCCAGGTAGTGGGCCGCAGTGACCGTCTCGCCCCAGATGTCGTAGAGCAGGCGCGTCCCGCCGCTCATGCCGACGGTGAGCGGGCCGGTGTGGACGCCGACCGCGCCGTCGAGGTCGGCCGGTGAGCCGGCGCCGATCGCCCGGATGGCGTCCTCGGCATCTGCGGCGAAGGCCACCGCTCGCGGGGCATGGTCGATCAATGGTCGGTCGTGACCGCAGGCGGCGAAGTACGCGTCGCCCACCACCTTGACCCGCTCCAGCCCGTGCCGCTCGGCCGCCTCGTCGAGATCGGAATGGAGGCGGTCGACGAGGTCGCGCTCGGTGCTGGTCTCCCCGACCCGCACCAGTTCGCCCAGTCCGAGCACGACGACGGCGGCCACGGTGGCCTGCGGGATCACTTCGAGGGATTGCACGTCCCCGCGCGCCACCCGCTCGGCGACGGCCGGCGGGAGCATCCTGCGCAGCAGCCGGAGTCGCTCGTCACGTGCCGCCGTCAGCTGGATTCGATGTTCCGCGAGGACCTTGGCCATCGATTCGAAGCTCTCGGCCAGCCGATGGAACTCGATGGGACTACGAGCCGGAACCTCGATCGGCTCGCGCTGCTCGGTCGACATGCGGTGGCTGATCGCGTCCGACCCGAGACGGTCGCTGATGGCACGGATGGGACGAACGATGCGGGCGGCCCAGGCCACGGCCAGGAAGGTGAGCGCGACGATGAACGTCGCGGCTCCGACGATGAGCAGTTGCTCGAAGTCGTCGAGGCCGTTCTCGGCTGCGGCGACGGTCACCTCGGAGACGACCGACCAACCCAGCCCCTCCAACGGGACCGGAGCGACCGCGGCGAAGGAGTCCTCGCCCACCATCGAGGCGTGTTCGGAGACCGACGTGTCGCTCTCGTCCGCCGCGTTGATGGTCTCCTCGTCGGCCGGCTGGATCAGGACGGTCGTCGACCCGGCTTCGATGGCCACCCGATCCTGCTGGCTCAACAGACCGATCTCCTCGGAACGATCCAGGTGCGACACCGGATCCTCGAGGTAGGAACGCGGTTCGGTCCGGGTCGTTCCGTCCTCGCCGATCAGGTAACTCTGGCCCGTCTCGGGGAAACCGCCGCCGTCCCAGTCCTCATCGGCCGTGAGGATGTCGGTGATGGGGTCGCTGTCGTACATGAGGACGAGCACCCCCGCCAGGCGCTCACCGTCGAGGACGGGAGCCGCGATCGCTCCGACCGGGAGGGTCAGAGCCGGGTCGTAGGCGGCGAGGTCGGTGGTGATGACGCCGGCGTCGGGATCGTCACGGACCTCGTCGACTGCTTGGGCCAGGACCGAACCGCTGAAGGGTCCGACGTCGAGACTGGTCCCCAACGCGGGGCGCTTGTTGACCGAATAGACGACGTGCCCGCCGTCGGGCTCGACCAGGAAGAGATCGATCAGGTCTCGGCGCTGGACGACGTCGCGGTAGACCGGATGCACCACCCGGTGGACCTCGGACCAGGTGCTGCCGTCGCCGGCGTCGTCGACGACGGCCGGGTCGCGGACCGAACCCAGGTCGACCGCGTACTCGTGTTGGAGATAGATCGCCGCGGGGTTGGTCCCCACGATGTCGCGCAGGCCGACGGTCCGCCCGGCCTCGGTGAGCGGCTCGATGTATTCGGCCCGATGGTGATCGACCAGCGCGGTGACCCGGTCCGCGTTCTCCTCGGGGGTCAGCGCCTGGAGCTCATCGTGGGCGGCAGCGAACTCCTCGACCGCCACCACGGCCTGCCGGCTCGAGGCCAGTGCCTCGGCCGTGCGGCTCAAGCTGCCCATGTGGTTGGTCACGTCGATCGCACCGGACGAGCGGAGCGCGACGAGCTGGTCGTCGTTGAGGTCCTCGCCCAGATCGCGTCCCGTCACGACGCCGACGATCGTCGCCACCACCAGAGCGAGCAGGCTGACGGTCATCACCGCGGCGGGGAGACGGGTTCCCATCGAGGTGGAGGCGCCCCCCGCTCGTGGTTCACTCATCGCCGGACGCCGCTCACGGCCCGCCACCCTATCGCCTCCGGTGCGACCGAATCGGCAACGGCACGGGCGCGCATTCGATCCGCAATACGCTGAGCCCAGGACGAGCACGGCAGAGGGAGATGGTTCCGTGAGTCAGGAACGAGGCGCGGGCCGCGCCGAGTCCACGACCCGCCCGGGGGTGCTGTTTCTGTGTGTCCACAACGCCGGTCGTTCCCAGATGGCGGCGGGGTGGCTGCGGCACCTCGCCGGCGACCGGGTGATGGTCTACTCCGGCGGGTCGAACCCGGGGCCCGACACCAACCCGACCGCGATCGAAGTCATGGCCGAGGAAGGCATCGACATCTCGGGGTTCCGGCCTCAGCCGTGGACCGACGACATCGTCCGGACCGTCGATGTCGTCGTGACGATGGGGTGCGGCGACGTGTGTCCGGTCTACCCCGGCAAGCGCTACGAGGACTGGGAGCTGACCGACCCCGCCGGCCAGCCGATCGAGGTGGTGCGCCAGGTCCGGGACGAGATCAGGGCGCGGGTCGAGACCCTCATCGCCGACCTGCAGGACGTCGCGACGTGACCCGGTCCCGGACCGATCCGCCGTCGACCCGGGCCGTCGCGGCCGAGTTCATCGGCACCGCATTCCTGCTGGCCGCCATCGTGGGTTCGGGGATCATGGCCGAGCGCCTGACCGACGACGTGGGCCTCCAACTGCTCCAGAACGCGTTCGCAACGGCCGGTGTGTTGACCGCACTGATCCTGGCCCTGGGCCCCGCCTCGGGGGCCCACTTCAATCCTGCGGTGACGATCGCTGATCGGGTCTTCGGCGGGATCGACACCCCGACGGCCGTCGCGTACATCGCCGCGCAGGTGACCGGCGCCGTCGTCGGGGTCATGACGGCCAATGTGATGTTCGACCTGGACCTCGTCACCTGGTCCACCAAGGATCGTTCCGCCGGACATCTCGTGTTCGCCGAGGGGATCGCCACGCTGGGGCTCCTGCTGGTCATCTTCGGCGTGGTGCGCTCGGGTCGGGCATCGGTGGCGGCGTTCTCGGTCGGCGGCTACATCGCCGGCGCCTACTACTTCACCAGCTCGACCAGCTTCGCCAATCCGGCGGTGACGATCGCCCGGATGTTCTCCGACACGTTCGCGGGAATCGAGCCGTCGGGTGCACCGGCATTCGTGGCCGCCCAGGTCGCCGCCACCGGCGTTGCCGTCGTGCTGATCCGATTCCTGTACCCGCACATCGGCGACGTCGCCGACCGGGTGATCGTGCCCCACGACGTCGAGCGGGACCTCGCCGGGCGAGACGGTGCAGACTGAGGCCATGGAACTAGCGCTCTCCGAGCCGTACCGGGCCGGCCTCCAGCGCGAGTGGGATCGTCTGGCGTCGGCCGGCACCTGGTGGAGCGGCAGACAGCGGGTCGAGCTCGCCTCCGTCGCCCGGGCGGCCCGGGCCGGTGACGCCACCCCGGTCACCGAACTCCCCACCCCCGCCGTCGAGGCCGCGGCCCGTCTGTCGGCCGACCCTCATGTCGATCTCGCCTGGGTCGAGGACCTGGAAGAGCGCGGGCTCGACCGCCCGGCGCTACGTCGAGATCCTCGGTGTCGTGGCCCGGCTCGACGCGGTCGACACGTTCCTGTTCGGCATCGGGGCACCGACGCGACCGCTCCCCGACCCTCGGCCGGGCGAACCCAGCCGGGTCCCCGTCCCCGAAGCACGGCTCGACGGAGGCTTCGTCCCCACCGTGGGCCCGGCGTTTCCCACCAGTGCGCTCTCGGCCGTCGCGGCCGAACAGCACGCGCAAGAGGATCTGCACGGCGTGCTGTACATGACCATCGAGCAGATGGGCGACCTCGAGATCGAACTCGATCTGAACCGGGCCCAGATCGAGTTCGTGGCGGCGCGGACCTCGCTGCTCAACGACTGCTTCTTCTGACTGTTCGCCCATGCCGGCATGCTCCGTGCGAGCGTGCGCCGAACGGGTCAGCCCGCTGACCTGCGCTCGATCGCCGACGTCACCCGCGATCCCCTGCTCCCCGCCGGCCGGGAGCTACGCGACCTCACCGACGCGGCCGTCCTGCGCGACCCCCACGAACGCAACCTGGCCCTCCCCGCACTCGTGCGGGCGGCCGGTGAACCCGCTGCGGTCCGTGCCGCGGCTGTGGCCGGCAACTTCGAGATGATGAACCGCCTGCTGGACGGGATCGGCGTCGGGCCCGGGGACATGGCCTCGATCGCCGACGAGCTGGGTGTGACCTACCCACCGGACCGACCGGCGAACTCGCGGCCGTGAAGCCCAGAACTGGGTCTGGTGGCCGCGAGATCGGGAGGGAGCGCAGCGGCTGACCCGGCACTCGACGGCGACTACCGTGCGCCGGGCGGCATCAGGACGTTCCACGAGTCCTGAGCGGGAACCGCAGCGGCTCGGCGTGCGTCCCATGACCATGCGCACCCGACCGCACCGCCCGTCGTCCCGCCTCTCCGTCGTGCTCCTCGCCCTCGTCCTGGCGCTGGCGTTCGCAGCTGCCGGCTGCGGCGACGACACCGAGTCGGCCGACCCGACACCGGACGACACGCCGGTGCCCACGGTTCCGCCAACGACGATCCCGTTGCCGACGGCTCCGCCACCGACGGTGGCTCCCGGGGACACCGACCTCGACGACTGCGAGCTGGTCGCCGGCCCGATCGTCATCGAGGGAACGCTGGGCCGGGTCACCGGCGGGATCGCCGGCATCGACGAGACGACCCTGGTCGCGTCGGCACTGCGAGGCCCAGCCGATTCCCGTGCTCGGAGCCGACTGGGAAACCATCGAGGTCGTGGAGTCATCGACCGACTGCGAGGACTGCGCCGACGCCATGTCCGGCGCAACGTCCGAGCCGGTGGAGGTCACCGGCGAGATGGTCCCGGCCGACGAGGTCGAGCTCGCCCCCGGCGAGACCCTGTTCGCCGGCGACCTGGTGCTCGTCGCCACCCGGATCCAGCCGGCCGCCTGACTCAGCCGCAGGGGGTCCAGGCGCCATCGGCGGCATCGGACGCGATCACCGCGTCGACGAACCGCACGCCCGCGCACCCCGTCGTCGGCGATCCGGGAAGTGCAACGCCAGCGGATCGGCCGACTGACCGGACCGGCGGGCGGCGATGGCCTCGGCCGCGTCGGCGTACAGATTGGCGAACCCCTCGTGGAATCCCTCGGGGTGGCCGGCCACGATCCGGCTGGCCCGGGCGGCCAGCGGAAGTGACGCCGGACCGTTCGGTGTGAGCCACTGCACCGGGCCCTCGAGCGGCTTGAACAGCAGCTGCGTGGGCTGCTCCTGCGCCCACTCCAGGGTGCCTTCCGCGCCCGAGACCCGGATGCGCAGGCTGTTCTCCACCCCGGCGGCCGCCTGGGTGACCCAGAACGCTCCTCGCGCCCCGTTCTCCATGCGCAGCAACGCGCCCGCGTAGTCGTGGACCTCGCCGCCCGGCATGATCGTGCCGACCTCGGCGGCCACCTCGGCCACCTCGACGCCGGTGATGAACCGCACCAGATTGTGGGCATGGGTACCGATGTCGCCCATCACCAGCGAGGGTCCACCCCGCACCGGGTCGTACCGCCACGGCCGCTCGTCGTCGGGACCGAAGGGATCCGGCTTGGCCTTCCCGCCCTGGACGTACTCGACCTGGACCAGTCGGATCTCGCCCAGCTGTCCGTCCTCCACCATGGCCCGGGCCTGCCTGACCAGCGGATACCCCGTGTAGTTGTGCGTCAGGCAGCAGACCAGACCGGTCGATGCGCACCCGGTCGCGGACCTCCAGCGCCTCGTCCAGCGTGTTGGTGAGCGGCTTGTCGATGATCAGGTCGAAGCCGTGGTCCAGCGCGGCCAGCGCCAGTGTGTGATGCGAGTCGTTGGGCGTCATCACGGCGACGACGTCCGCACCGTCCTCCCGGGCCGCCTCGGCCTCGATCAGCACCACCCCGTTGCCGTAGCTGCGGTCGGGAGGAATCCCCAGCTCGATCCCCGCCCGCCGGGACCGCTCGGGATGCGACGACAGTGCGGCGGCCACCAACTCGTACCGATCATCGAGGCGAGCCGCGGTGCGATGCATCGCCCCGATGAAGCTGCCCGGACCACCGCCGATCACCGCCAGCCGCAGCCGCCGGCCGAGCATCTCGATCACCGGGTTGCCGTCCATGGTGGTCACCTCTCGTCGTCGATCGTTCCGTCGAAGTATCGCTGGGCCAGCTCCCACGCGCCCGTGCCCGCCCCGGACCCGACGACCCGGCCACGAAGATCGTCGGCCCAGCACGTGAATGCCGCCGTACAGCCGGGAAATGCCCGCCTCGTCGGCGGCGTCGGCGTAGGTGGCCCATTGCAGGGTGATGTCCTCGGCGGGACCCGCCTCGAACTCGAGCGAATCGGCCGGGATGGTCCACTCCCCCAGCCCGCCGGGGAAGAACTCGCTGCCGGTCATCGCGGCGAGGACCTCGGCCCCGGTGCGGCTGAAGGTGCTGTGGCCCGGAGATGTACCCGGCGAAGGCCGGGGTCACGAAGGTCGACAACTGGTAGGGCACCCAGTCGATGGCCAGCATCCACCCGACCCCGCCGACCTGGACGTCGGGGAAGTCGGGCGTGCCCAGCCAGGAGTAGACGGCGATCTCACCCGACATGCGTGGCCAGTTCCTCGTGGCGGCCGCCGGGGGCGGCGGACTCCTCGGTGATCACCTCGACCAGACCCGGCTGCAACGGCAGACCGTCCGGGTGATAGGCCGCACCGTCGGGGTCGCTCGACTGGCCCAGGCCACCCATGTACCGGATCATCGAGATCGGGCGGGTGTAGTCGTAGAACCGCTTCGATCCCCACGCCGCCACCGCGGCGTCGTGCATCCCGCCGTTGAGCGCCAGGTAGAGCTTGACGTCCCACTCCAGGGGATCGACCGCCGCCTCGCCCCGCAGCCGCAGATCGCCATCGAACGCGTCGGTGACCGAGTTGGCGATGGTGTTCCAGTGGCCCGGTGGTGTCTCCGACGAGGGTCCGTCGGCCCAGAACTCGGCGACCACCCGTCCGTAGTCGCCCAGGGCGACCTCGTTGGCCTCGTACGGCTCGCCGGTCAAGGGGTTCTCGGCGTGACCCGCGGTCGTCGTACGTGCCCAGCGGCGCATTGCCGGTCGATGCCGGACCGATGTCGACGATCTCGGCGCTCTCCGGGTCCAGCACGGCGCTGAAACCGATCACCTCGACCGCGGCGTCCTTGAAGGCCTGATCGGTCGCCGGATCACCGAGGTAGGGAGGCGGGCCCGGGTCGAGCGCCGGGCGACCCGGTGCCGGTGGGTCCAGCGCGAACGGCGTGACCCCACCCCAGTGCGGCCCCACGAACGTCTGCACGGTCTCGTCCAGCGGCATGCCGTTCTGGGCGACCATGACCTCGAGCTCCAGGGGTTGCCACCGGTTGGGGTCGACCATCTCGGTGCCGGGGAGGGCCACCAGCAACGGCTCGTTGACCGGACGATAGGACTCGTCGACGTACCCGTCCGCCTCGTTGGACCCGTCATCGATCGTCTCGGCCAGGATCGTCCGGGCGATGCGGTTGCCGAACGCGGCCGGCGAGTCGCCGTCGGTCGAGGTGAACGAACGGTCGTAGCAGAGGTCGTCCATCAGCTGCTCGAAGTTGGTGACCGACTCCTCGGCCCCCGGCGACAGCAGGTACCGCTCGACGAGGATGCGGAAGACGGCGAAGCTCATCGCCTCCTCGCGGGCTGCGGTCACCGCCTCGACCATCTCCCCAGCGACCGCTCGCCACCAACCGTCCGGTCCTCGTCCACGAACACCGCCGTCGCGACCGGGTCGTAGGCGGCCCAGGCGTCCCACATGGCGGCGGAGCTGTGGTAGAGGTTGCGAGCGTGCACGGTCGGCGACGGCACGTCCAGCCGCACCGCCTCGAGCAGCGCCTCGTTCCAGGTGCGGGCCATCGACCAGTCCGATCGGACGGCTCGCTCGCAGTCGGCGAGGGAGGCCGAGGCCGCGTCGTCGCCTCGCTGGTTGGCGGCCACGACCACCGTCATCCCGAAGATGAAGGCCAGGAGCGGCCCGACGAAGCCCAGGGCGAGCGCCCGCCGGGAGGTCGGCTCCACCGGCGCTCAGCCTCTGGCCAGCGTGGCCGCGCCCAGGCGGGCCAGCGCGATGTCGTCGGCTTCGGGGAGCCCGCTGACCCCCACGGCGCCCACGACGGTGCCCTCGATGGCGATGGGGACGCCGCCGCCCCAACCGGTGTAGCGGAGATCACCGAAGTTGGTGATGGCGAAGTCCTCGGCCCGCGACTTCTCCCCGATGACCGCCGATTCGACCCGCTCCCGCGACGCAGTGAACGCCTTGTGGATCGCGTTGTCGATCGAGGCCAGCGGACAGCCGTCGGTGCGAAGGAACGCGATCAGCTCACCGTGGTCGTCGACGACCGCGGCCGCAGCGCCGTCACCGCTCTGCTCGAGGACGGCCCGCACCGCGGCGATCACCTCGGATGCAGCTTCGTGGGTCAGTACTCGGCACGGTCGACACGGACACGCTCCTGGTCGCGGACGTCGAATCTAGCGCCGCACCTCCCCGGCTCTCCCTTCGGGCACCCGGACGGCAAGACTGGCGGTCACGTCGGCGTTCGGGCCGACCGGAACGGAGGTTCCAGCGTGACGACGACGGTGAAATGGGGCGTACTGTCCACGGCGAACATCGGGACCCAGAAGGTCATCCCGGCCATTCAGGCGGCGCCCAACTGCGAGGTCGTGGCCATCGCCGGGCGCGACATCGACGTGACCCGCACCTCCGCCGATCAGCTCGGCATCCGACGCTCCCACGGGTCGTACCAGGACCTGCTCGACGACCCGGCGATCGAGGCGGTCTACATCCCGTTGCCCAACCACCTGCACGCCGAGTGGACGATCCGCGCCGCCTACGCCGGCAAGCACGTGCTCTGCGAGAAGCCGCTGGCCCTCAGCTCGACCGACGCGCTGCGCATGGTCGACGCCTGTGCCGAGGCCGACGTGAAGTTCATGGAGGCGTTCATGTACCGGCTGCACCCCAGTTGGCAGGCGGCGCTGGAGATGGTGCGCTCCGGTCGCATCGGGGACCTGGTGACCGTCCAGAGCTACTTCTCGTACTTCAACGACGATGCCACCAACATCCGCAACATCCGCGAGTTCGGCGGCGGCGCGCTGATGGACATCGGCTGCTACTCGATCAACCTGTCCCGGCTGGTGTTCGGCGCCGAACCCGATCGGGTCGCAGCCACCGATCACCCGCGATCCCGACGTCGGGGGTCGACATCCTCACGTCGGGGATCCTCGAGTTCGGCAACCGCACCGCCAACTTCACCTGCTCGACGCGGTGCGAACCGCATCAGCGGGTGGACATCCACGGGACCCAGGGCCGGGTGACCATCGACATCCCGTTCAACATCCCACCGGACCGTCCGACGCAGATCCACCTCACCAGCGGAGGAAATCCGCCGGTGGCACCGGCGGTCGAGACGTTCACCTTCGACCCCGCCGATCAGTACCGGATCGAGGCGGAGCTGTTCGCCGCCGCCATCCTGGGCGAGACCGAGGTACCGATCCCGCCGGCGGACGGTGTGGCAAACATGGTGGTGTTGGAACAGCTACTCGAGGCCGCCCACGAGCACTAGGGGACCCGCTACTGGTCTGAGGGCTCCACCGTCAGGACCTGGTCGGCATCGACGTCCGCCATCACGGCCTGCCGGCCGTCGGGCCAGGTCACCCGCACGGTGGCGGTCTCCTCCTCCCCGAGCCCGACGTGGGCGCGGGGGTCCTCGCTGGAGAGGTAGCTGCTCCCGGCGATGAGCTCCCGTTCGACGGTGGCGCCGGCGGCGGTCGTCACCGAGACGATGGTGCCGGGGACGGCTGGGTCGGGCGCCACCACCAGGCTGTGCCCCCCGGCGCCCGTGTTGCGCAGCAGGGCCAGCGGGCCGCCGATGGTCCCGACCGCCACGTCGACGTCGCCGTCGTTGTCGTAGTCGGCGGCGGCGAGCCCACGGGCCAGGTGGAGGCCGCTGCGGTCGAGGCCCACCGTGTCGGTGACCTCGGTGAAGGCGCCGCGCTGGTCGTCGGCGGTCAGGTTCTCGAACGCCTGCAGCTGCTCCCGGTCGTCAACGAGATCCTGGACGGGAATGGAGCCGTGGGCCAGCAGGAGGTCCAGGTCGGTGTCGAGGTCGATGTCGGCCCACGTGGCCCCCCACCCGGTGCGACCCCGGCCCAGGTCGACGAGGCGCATCTCGTTGAGCGAGAAGGCGAACGTGGGCGGATCCTCACCCCCGTGCTGCGAAAGACGGCGTGGCCCTGCCGGGCCATGTTGGTCACGGCCAGGTCGGGCCGGCCGTCCTCGTCGTAGTCACCGGACGCCACCCCCATCCCTGCGTTCTCGTCGGCCACGCCGGCGGCCTCACCCTGCTCGGCCATGGCGAATCCCAGCGGCGAGCCGTCGTCGAGCGTGGTCACGTACAGACGGTTGGGGTGGGTGTCATTGGCCACGTAGAGATCCAGGTCCCCGTCGCGGTCGACGTCGGTGAACATGGCCCCCAGCCCGTAGTCGATCTGGTCGGCCTCGATCCCCACCTCCGCCGCCACGTCGACGAAGGTGGGCCGTTGGCCGGGCTCCGCACCCTGGTTGAGGAACAGCAGGTCGGGTTCGGCCAGGAAGGTGTTGGGGAACCCCTTGTCCGCGCCGGTGATCGGCCCGTTCTGGTTGGCGTACCCCGCGACGAACAGGTCGAGCTCTTCCGTCGTCGTCCACGTCACCGATGGCGGCCCCGGCCTGCCATCCCGGCGTGTCGACGCCGGCCGACCCGTCGTCGGCGACGAACCGCTCTCCGTCCTCGTTCCAGAGCAGCACGTTCTCCCGCTCGGTGGTGACGTAGAGGTCGGTGAGACCGTCACCGTCGAGATCGCGCGGCCACGCAGCCATTGCCGCGCACCTCGAGGCCGACACCGGTCTCGGCGGTCACGTCGGTGAACCGGCCACGGTCGTTGCGGTAGAGACGAGCGGTCGGTAGCCCTCCCTCGTCGTCGCCAACGACCCCACTCGCCCTCCGACCACGTGTTGACCACGAACAGGTCCAGCCAGCCGTCGTCGTCGTGATCGATCCAGCAGAGCCCGGCGCCCATCATCGCGTCGGGGTCGCCCGGCGGTCCCCACCGAAAGGCACCGTGGCGGAAGTCCAGGCCCACCTCGGAGGCGACGTCGATGAGCTGCACGTTCTCGATCGCCGGCTCGTCCGGGCGGTCCACGTCGGCATCCTCGGCGCGGTCGCCTCCCGACCCGCAAGCGGCGGCGACGAGACCGACGGCGGCGACGAGCGGCACGCCGATCCGGACGGGAGGGCGGCGCCGCCGCGCCGGCGGCGCCCGTCTCCACGTCAGGCCAGACCGCGGCGGCACGGCGCCGCTTGGACACCGAGTCGATCAGCACGGCCAGCAGCAGCACGATGCCGGTGACGACGAACTTGGTCCCCGAGGCCATGCCGAGCAGGTCCATGCCGTTCTGGATCGCCGTGATGACGAGCGCGCCGTAGAAGGCCGAGCACGACCCGACCCTGACCCGCCGAACAGGCTCGTGCCGCCGATGACGGCGGCGGCGATGATGTTGAGCAGCAGGTTGCCGCCACCGGTGTTGGTGGCGACCGAGCGCAGGCGCGACACGAGGATGATGCCACCGACGCCGGCCATGAACCCGTTGATCATGAACACTGCGATCCGGATGCCGTCGACGCTGATACCGGCCCGACGGGCCGCCTCGGGGTTGCCGCCGACCGCGTAGACGTGCCGGCCGAACGCCGTCCGGGATGCGACGAAGGTCCAGAACGCGAGGAAGACCGCCAGCGTGACGGTCACCGGGGAACGCCGCGGTCGCGGTTGGCGATGGCGACAGCGAACAGCGTGACGACGCCGACCGCTGCGATCTGCGCGACGACGACTGCGAGCGGCTTGGCGTCGAGGCCGCGTGCCTGGCGGGACCGTACCTGCGGAGCTGGGACACGGCGTAGAAGGCCACCAGAACGATCCCCAGGGTCCAGCCCAGCCTTCGGGAAGGAAGTTGTTGGCGATGTCGATCAGCGTGTCGTCCTGGATCCGGATCGTTCCTGCGCTGGAGAACTGCGTCGTCAGCATCAGCACCACGCCCGACCAGACGAGGAATCCGGCGAGCGTGGTGATGAACGACGGAATACCCGAGCTTCGTGATGATGAGCGAGTGGATCAGCCCGATCGCCGTGGTGACGGCGACGGCGGCCAGGATGCAAGCCCACCACGGCCAGCCCGGGTCGCTCGGGTCGCTGCAGCAGCGTCATGCACGTCGCCACCGACGGCGCCGACGAACGCGACCGAGAGGTCGATCGAGACCACTTCACCATCGGCGATCAAGAGGATGAAGACGATGCCGATGGCCAGGGTGGCCACAGGTGCCATCTGGAGCAGGAGGTTGGTGAAGTTGCGAGCGGTCAGGAACTGCTCCTCGAGCGATGCCGAAGACGACGACGATCACGATGAGGCCGACGATGATCGGCAGCGGCCCGAGTTCGCCGGCCTTCACCGCGTCCACGCGATGGCTCGAGGTAGTCGCCGACGCTCGCGTGCGGTGCATCGAACCCGGCCGTGCGCGATGCCGCTGCTCTTGGGCCGGTCGGTCGCAGCCTCGTCGGGTGTGGCCCCGGCGTTGTCGGTCGTGATCGCTCATACCGCCCCCTCGTCCATTCCGGGCACGTAGGCCAGGTCGCCGGCGGTGATCGCTGGACGACCTCTTGCTGGGTCGCTCCCGCGTCGGTCCACGACCGCCGACCTGCTGGCCCAGGCGCAGCACCGTGACCCGATCGGCCACCTCGAAGATGTCGTGCAGGTTGTGGGAGATGATGACCACCCCGAACCCCTGCTCGGCCAGGCGCCGGACCAGGTCGAGCACCTGCCGGGTCTGGGCCACGCCGAGAGCGGCCGTGGGCTCGTCGAGGATGACCATCTTCGAGTCCCACATGACCGCCTTGGCGACGGCGACGGCCTGGCGCTGCCCACCGGAGAGCCGGCCACGATCTGTCGAACCGACTGAAGCGTGGTGACCGAGAGGCTCTCGAGCGTCTCCTGGGCCCGATGCTCCATCTGCAGCTCGTCGAGCACGACGCCACTGCGTGACCTGCTCGCGGCCGAGGAACATGTTGGCGACGACGTCGAGATTGTCGGCCAGAGCGAGGTCCTGGTACACGATCTCGATCCCGAGATCGGCGGCCGCATCGCGCGGGCCGTGGATCTTGACCTGTCTGGCCGTCGAAGTAGACATCACCCTCGTCGAAGGGATAGATACCGGCGATGCCCTTGATCAGCGTCGACTTGCCCGCGCCGTTGTCGCCGACGAGCGCCATGACCTCGCCGGGCCGCACCTCGAAGTCCACGCTGTACAGCGCGTGCACCGCACCGAACGCTTTCGACACCCCCTCGACAGGACAGGAGCGCGTCGCCATCCGGTTCGCCGTTGTCGGTCACGTGTCCCCCTCACCGGCCCGATGGACACCGGGCCTGAACGATGATGCGGCGGGGCGCAGAGCCCCCGCCGCATCTTCACTGCACATCCTCGAGCCGTCAGGCCCGATCAGGCGGACCGTGATCCGTACGGATCAGGCGTTCTCTTGGCAGAAGTCCGTCTCGGCGACGTCGCCGGTGCAGAGCTCCTCGACGGTCCGGAAACCGTCGGCGATGACCGTGTCGGCCACGTTGTCGGCGGTGACACCGATCGGGCGTGAGCGCGATGTACGGCACGACACCGTCTCCTTCGGGACCCTCGGCGGGAGTGCCCGTCGGCGTTGATCCCGATGACGACGAAGTCACCGGTCAGCGCCGTGACGTCCTCACCGGCCCGCAGGGCCAGCGCCGCGTCGGCGGCGACCGTGGCTTCGGCGAGAATGGGCTTGTAGACGCTCATCGTCTGCGTGCCCAGCAACATGTTCTGGATCCCGGCCTGGGTTGCGTCCTGGCCACTGACGGGGATGGCCGTCGGGTCGAGGCCCGGCGTTCTCCAGGGAAGCGATGACTGCACCGCCGAGCCCGTCGTTGGCGGCGAAGACAGCGTCGACGTCGTTCTCGGCCGCAACCAGGATTCCGCTCCATGAGGTCCTGCGCCTCTTGGTTGTCCCATTCGGGAACGAACTGGTCGTCGACCAGCTCCCACTCGCCGGCCGCAACCTTCTCCTCGACCGTGGTCGTCGTAGCCGTCGCGGAACAGGAAGGCGTTGTTGTCCGTCTCGCCACCGTTGAGCATGACGACCCGCTTGGGATCGGCGTCCAGCTCGTCGATGACCGGGCTGAGCACCTCGGCCATGGTGGCGCCGACCTTGACGTTGTCGAAGCTCACGTAGACGTCGCCGCCGGCGCTGCCCTCGGTGTTGAACCGGTCGTACTCGACCACACTGACGCCGGCGTCCTTGGCCAGATCGATGATCGTGGCACCTGAGCCCGAGTCGTTGCTGGTGAGCACGATGACCGACGCGCCTTCGCCGATGGCCTGCTCGGCCTGGCTGATCTGCGTCTCGCCACTGCCTTCGGCGTTGACGATGTTGAAGTCGGTGCCATCGGCAAGGCCGGCGGCCTCGAACGCCTCGCCGAAGAAGCGACGGTCGTCCTTCTCCCAGCGGTCGGACGTGGCCGAGTCCGGGAGCAGCACCCAGATGCTGCCTTCGCCGCCGGCGGCGGCGTCACCCTCGGTGTCTTCCATGGCGGTGTCTTCGCCACCGGTGGTCTCTTCGGCGGTCTCGGTGCCGGTTTCGGTGCCGTCGTCGTCATCATCGTCACCGCACGCGGCGGCGATCAGCGAGAAGACGGACAGCATGGCGATGAGCCATAGGAATCGCTTGGACATATGGGGTACCTCTCCCAGGTGAGATGTGTCCGGACAAAGGACTGCCCGACCCCGAGAGCCTAGACCGGTTGACGCCTTCGAGTGCCAACACGGAGGTTCAAGACCGCTCCTCGTCACGCCGATGGAGTCGTGGTACCCGAGGCCGGGTCAGCCGGCCGATCACTCCCTGAGGAGCCGGTCTCATCCCCAACCGCACCACCGCGGCGTCAGCCGCGGCCGACCAGCTCCGTGCTTCGCCGGGCCCGACCGGCGAGATCGACTCGCTCCGGGACGGGATCGCGGTGCGTCGCACGCGTCGCCGTCGCAAGTCGGTGGTGGTCGGCTTCACGGCGGCGCTGGCCGCGATCTCGATCGCCCTCCTGCAGTGGATGGGCCCCACCTGGCCCACCCCGGCCCTCGGTCTCGGGTTCACCGTGATCGCCATCGGATTCTTCGCCGTCGAGTCCTCGGGGCTCCACGTCGAGGTGCGGCGCCAGGAGCACAGCCTCAGCCTGGCCGCCTTCCCACTCGTGCTCGGGCTCCTGTCACTGTCGCCACCGATGCTCGTGCTGTCGCGGCTGCTCGGGGGCGGGCTCGCCCTGGTCGTCATCAAACGTCGGAGCGGGTTGAAGCTCGCGTGGACGCTGGCGCTGTTCGCCGCCGAGACCTCGGTGGCCGCTGCGATCGCCCGCCCGGCGTTCGCCGACGGCACGGTCGGCGGTATGAGCGACTGGGTCACCCTCCTTGCGGCCCTGCTGGTCGCCGATCTGATGCGACTCGTCGCCGTGCCCGTCGTGATCATGATCTACGAAGGAGGGTTCCGGCGTTCGGCCTTCGCGCAGATCGGGCGGGGCCAGACGGTGGCGGCCGTCAGTGCGACGTACTCGGTCGTCGCAGCCATGGCCATGGTGGCCGAGCCCGCGCCCTGGTCGTGGCGCTCATGCCGATGCTGGCCGTGGCGGCGCTGCTCAAGACCCACGACCGCCTGGGCCGTGAGCACGACGACCTCCGCAGGCTCCACGGCTTCTCCGAGGCCATCGGTGGTCGCCATCCGCTCGACCAGGGTCTGGAGGAGCTGACCAACGCGGCTCCAAGCCCGCGGCGCAGCCCTGGCCGTGGCCCTCCCCGACGGAGGGTGCACGGTCCGTGCCCTCATCGACGACCGGTACGCCCCTCGGCTGCAGTTCAGCCGGGTGATCTCGGCGCCGGAGCCGACCGAAGAGCTCACCACGGTCGTGGAGATCGACGCGGATCCCCAGGGCGACACCATCGCGTCGCTCATCGCCCAGCTGGGCGGTCGCCATGGGCTCGGCGTCTCGATCGTCGACTCGTCGGTGGAGCGCTCCATCCTGGTCGTCTTCGATCGGCTGGGCGATCGCCAGTCGTTCCGCTCCGACCACCATCAACTCTTCGCGTCGTTGGCCTCGACGCTCGGTGCCCGTCTCGAGGCCGATCGCCTGCTCGAGCGGCTCGAACGGCAGGCGGCCGTGGACCACCTGACCCAGCTGGCCAATCGCAACGCCCTCGAGTCCGCCCTGGACGAACGGCTCGGCGACCTGAGCCGGCCCGGCGCCGTCGTGGTGCTCGACCTGGACCGGTTCAAGGATGTGAACGACTCACTGGGACATCAGTTCGGCGACCGGATGCTGTGCGCGGTCGCCGGTCGTCTCTCCGGTCTGCTCGGGCCGGAGGACCTGGCGGCCCGCCTCGGCGGAGACGAGTTCGCCGTCCTGCTCGGCCAGGTCGAGTCGGCAGACGATCTCGAGGAACGTATCGACGGCCTGGTCGACCGTGTCGGCCGACCGCTCGACCTCGACGGCATTGCCCTGGACCTCGGCATCAGCGTCGGCGTGGCGGCCTGGCCCGGCGACGCCCAGACCAGCAGCGACCTGCTCCGCATGGCCGACATCGCCATGTACGAGGCCAAGCGCACCCACCAACCGTGGGTCCGGTACGCACCGACCATCGGTCACACCAGTCCCAACGTATTGCGGCTGATGGGCGAGCTCCGTGACGCCATCGCTGCCGGTGAGCTCGCCATTCATCTCCAGCCGCAGGTGCGCTCGCTCGATCTCGACCTGGTCGGAGCCGAGGCGCTGGTGCGATGGAATCACCCGAGGCGGGGAATGGTGCCGCCGGCCGACTTCCTCCCGATGGCCGAGCACTCGGCGGTGGCTCGGGACCTGACCGACTTCGTCCTGGGCGCGACGCTCGACGCGGCCGGCGAGCTGGGGGCCCTGGGACTCGGGATCCCGTGCTCGATCAACCTCACCAGCCGCGACGTGCTCGACCGCCATCTTCCCGATCGGGTGGCACGTGCCCTCACCGAACGAGGGCTCCCCGGCTCGGTCCTGACGCTCGAGGTCACCGAGCACTCGCTCATCGTCGACATCGACGAGGCGATCAGAAACCTCGCCGCACTACGCGAGCTCGGGTGTCGCACCTCGGCCGACGACTTCGGCACCGGGTACGCCTCACTCCGCTACCTCCAGCGCCTCCCGCTGGACGAAGTCAAGATCGATCGCTCCTTCGTCGCAGGAATCGCCGGGAGCCTGCACGACGAAGCCATCGTGCGCTCGACCACCCGGCTCCTGAAAGACCTGGGCCTGACGGTCGTGGCCGAGGGGGTCGAGGACCTCCCGACCCTGAAGCTGATCCGTGAGATCGGCTGCGACGTCGTCCAGGGATTCCTGGTCAGCCGCCCCGTGCCCGTCCCCGAGTTCATGAGCCTGGCCACCAGGAAGCATCTGATCATCGAGGCCGACCTCCTCTCGCTGACCGAGAATCACCTGCCAGGATGACGCCGTGTTCGACGTGGAGCAGTTCGCCGGGAAGGTCGGCGCGGCACTGGGCGCCGACGTGGTCGACGCCACCCGGCTCGGCGGCGGCGATGTCGCCGAGTCGTTCCGGATGCACTTGGACGACGGTCGGATCGTGTTCGCCAAGAGCCATCGATCCCCGCCACCGGAGTTCTTCCAGACCGAAGCCGCCGGGCTGAGCTGGCTCCGCGACAGTGGCGCCGTCGCCGTTCCCGAGGTGCTGGCGGTGGACGACGGCCTCCTCGTGCTGGAGTGGATCGACGAGGGCGCACCAACCGCCACCACCGAGGCCGACCTGGGCCACGCCCTGGCTCGACTCCACCGGACCGGCGCCGAGTGCTTCGGTCGATCCGACCGGCGGACGACCGGGAGCCGGAGGCTGCCGAACGACCCGTGCGACACGTGGGAGGAGTTCTACGCGACGCAACGGCTCCTCCCGCTGGCCCGGCTCGCCGCCGAGGCCGAGGCGCTGCGGGCACCCAGCATCCGGCGCCTGGAGCAGGTGGCCGAACGCCTCACCGAGCTGGGCGGCCCGACCGAACCGCCGGCGCGACTGCACGGCGACTTGTGGGCCGGGAACCGGCTGGTGGACAGCATGGGCCGCAGCTGGTTGATCGACCCGGCGGCGCACGGTGGCCATCGCGAGTTCGACCTGGCGATGATGCGGCTCTTCGGAGGCTTCGGCCCGGACTGCTTCGCGGCCTACGAGGCCGAATACCCACTCGCCGAGGGCCACCCCGAGCGTGTTCCCCTCCACCAGCTTTCGCCGCTCGTGGTGCATGCCATCAAATTCGGTGGGGGCTACGTGGGTGCCGTCGACCGGGCGCTTGACACAATCAACTGAGCTGGAACGACCTGACCGTTACTGGCCGCAGACGTCCTCGAAGTAGGCGGAGATCTCCTCGCCCGCCTCTTCCAGCGCAGCTTCGTCGACGGTCTCGGCGAGCTGCCCCAGCTGCGCCATCTGCTCGGCTGTCGGCTGGCTGCTCCCGTCGAACCCGAGGTCGGCGAGGGCGTCGAAGTACACCGACAGTTCGGCGGCCCACGTCTCGAAGGCGTCAGCTACCTCGTCGGGTGCGTTGTCGGCGAGAGCATCGATGGCGGCCTGCGCCTCTTCGACGTCTCCCGCCTGACCCGTGAAGGCACTGCTGAGTTGGGTTTGCGCACCCAGGAACGAGTTGTACGCGTCCTGGCAGTCCTCGCTGAAGAACTCGTCGGGTAGGTCGCCACTGGCGGCGTCGCCGTCGGGCTCGGTGCCGGTCTCGGCGGTGCCACCCTCATCCCCATCGCCACCGGTGTCGGTGCCGCCGGTCTCGTCCTGGGTGGTCTCGTCACCACTCTGGTCGTCGGCGTCGTCATCGTCGCCACAGGCCGCCGCGACCATGGCCAGGGCGAGCAGTGCGGCGAGCAATCGGAGGAAGGCGGGGGGAGTTCTCATACCTCCACGGTACCGCTGGTGTCCGGCTCGGGGGCAGGCGGAGAGGACGCCTTCATGACCTTCGCGATCACCAGGAGGATCGCCACCACCAGCCCGAGGGCGAGCAGGCGCCGCAGTCCCACCCGCTTCACCACCTCGACCGCCTCGTCGGCGGTGTCGGCCGCGACGTCCCACGCCCGGTCGGCGACATCGCCGGCCAGCTCGATGGACTGGTAGGCCACGTCGCCGGCCAGCGTCATGGCGACGTCTCCGGCACCCTCGGTCAGGGCCTCGGCCCCACTCACCGCTTCGTCGATCAGGCTCATGGTCTCTCCTGCAGCGGGCCGGAACGCTCGCACGACCCCGCACCACGAACCGTAGCCGGACGGCCGTGCCCGGAGCGTCGGTTCAGTCCCGATCCGACGCCAGGTGGCCGCGCCGGTGTCCGCCCTCCCAGTCCTCCATCGTCGGATCAGCGACCACGCCACCCAACAGCGGCAACTGGGGCATCTCGCGGAGACTGCGCTTCAGCTCGGAGAATCCCGGGAAGGTGGCCAGCGTGACCACCGACTCCCAGAGCCGCATGGCGTCATCGTCGTCGGGCACACGGGAGATCACCGGCCCGAAGAACGATGGGCCGTCCGGGGGTCGGAAACTGATGATGGGCGTTCCCACCTCGTGACCCGTGCGGGACAGGGCCAGCTGGGTCTCGTCGTCGAGGGCGGCGTCCCACGACCCGTCGTCGAGCGCGTCGGCGAACGTCGTGGGCACGCCGGCAGCGGCGAGCACGGCGGCGGCGTGATCCGGGGTACTGAGGTCGGCCCAGACGTCGGAGCCCTCAGGCCGATCCCACAGGCTCTGCCCGTAGGCGGTGACGATCGGACCGATCGGGTCGCGACCCAGCTCCGCCCGCACTGCGGCCGCCACCCGCAGCATGCGGAGCCCGGCGGTGTGACCGGTCTCGTACTCGGGAGGGAACTCGGTGGCGTAGTCCTTGTCCTTGTTCAGCAGCCGGAGCGAGATGAAACGCCAGTCGACCCGGTAGTCACTCTGGTCGGCCACCTGCTGGACCCAACGCGACGTGATCCAGGCGAACGGGCAGACCGGGTCCCAGAAGAACTCGATGTCGTACGGTGGAACCGCGTCGTCAGCTGGGGTGGCCGGGGGCATGCTGGGTCCTTTCGGCGTGGGGATGCGACCATATCCAGATGCGTCCTCGCTCCCTTCTGGTGGTCCTGATCGCGGCACTGGCGCCGCTCGCCGCATGCTCCGACGACGACACGGGCGCGGAGGATGGCGTGACGGTGCCGACCGGAACCGACGAGCAGCGGTTCCCGGACGTGGTGGACGTCGACGTCGATCGGTCCGCCGACGGCACGGCTCGATTCGATGTCACGGTCAGCTCGCCCTACGACACCCCGGAGCGGTACGCGGACGCCTGGCGGATCGTCGGACCCGACGGCGTCGAGCTCGGCGTGCGCGAGCTGGCTCACGACCATGCCAACGAGCAGCCGTTCACCCGCTCGCTCGACGGTGTCGCCATTCCTGCCGACGTTGCCCGGGTGACCGTCGAAGCCCGCGACTCCACCCACGGCTGGGGCGGCGCAACCGTCGACGTCGACCTCTGAGCAGAGTGGCCGCCCGGTCGTCTCTAGGATGGCGAGAACGCAACCCGAGGAGTCGACATGACGGACAGCGACGGTCTCCTCCGCCGAGCCCAGGACGCGCTCACCGCCAGCACCGTCTTCGGCGAACCATTCGAGAAGGACGGGGTCACGATCATCCCCGCTGCGGCCGTCCGCGGGGCGGGCGGTGGTGGCGGCAGCACCGCCGAAGGTGACGAGGGCGAGGGAGCCGGCTACACGGTCGCGGCCCGACCGGTGGGCGCGTGGGTGCACGAGGGCGGAGAGTGGAAGTGGCGTCCGGCGTTCGACCTCAACCGGTTCCTCTTGGCCGGCAACCTGGTGGCCATCGCCTACTTCCTCAGCGCATGGCTGGTGGCACGAGCCCGAAACCGCTGACCGATCCCACCCCCGTGGCCCGGTCGGATCGAATCGGGTCGGTCAGTCCCGACGGAGTTTGGCGAGCGAGTCGTCCAGCCCGCCGGGCCGGCTGGAGCCCAGCCAGGCCTCCCGCTGCGCACCGAGCGCAGCGTCGAGGTCGTCTGCGTCCGGTGGGTCGCCGGCCAGGCGACGAAGGCCGAGCCGCGCCAGCCCGCATGCGGCGAGCATCTCGGCCCCGAGCACGTCGCCCCGATCGGCGCCGAACGGCTGCTCGGCGAACACGGCGGTCGCCTCCGACACCACCTGCCGTGCCGCTGCGACCCGTTCCGGATCGGGCGGGCCGAGGTCGGGGATACCGGTGCCGACGAGCGCCGTGAAGATCGGCGACGCGTTGGGCGTCACCGCGCCCAACGATTCACCCAGCCCGCCGAGCCGATCGATCAGTTCGCCGGTGCCGGGGGCCGCCTCGAGGAGGCGGTCGATCACCGGGCCCACCGGAACGTCGGCGGTCCCGCCGCTCCAGGCCGCCACCGCGGCCCGCACTACGGAAGGCAACGACACGACCAGCGGCTGCCAGTGACCGTTGTCGCCCCAGTCGGTCAGCAGGAACCCCTCGGCGCCGGCCCGCGCTCCGACCACCGCGGCGTCCACCACGTTGGAGGCGGCGTTGCGGTTGCGGCCCAGGATGGTGTTCCAGGTGGCCGTGCCCGGCGCAACCCAGAAGGGCGTCTCGGTCTCGATGAAGCACCGACAGTGCGCAGCGAACCCGAGGTGGGCGTCGTCGGGAAGCCCCAGTCGTTCGGTGAGCGAGGGCGGAAGGAACGAGAGCCAGCTGGTGTCCGACGGTGCTTCGTAGTTCCACACCACCCCACGGGCCCCCGATGGGAGGTCGCGCAGCAACGCGGCGTCGCGCCGGAAGAAGTCGGCCCAGCACAGGACCTGATTCCCGTCGGCGACCAGCGGCTCGACGATCCGAAGGAGATGGTCGAGGTAGACCCGGTCCCGGCCCACCTCGGCCACCCGCGGCGCCGACCGGCAGTCGCCCAGCTCGAAGGGTTCGTCGCCCCCGATGTGGATCCGACCGCCACCGACGGCAGCCAGCATCTCCCGGGCCAGCTCCCCGGCCAGTGCCGCGTTCTCGGCCGTGGGCTCCAGGCATGTCGGCGGGGTGACCCCGTCTCCGAACAGCGCCGGCGCGCCGTCGGGGCACTCGGCCCGGTCGCGGTAGCGGTCGTGCTCCAGCCAGCGTTCCATGTGGCCGAACCCGTTCATGTTGGCCACCAGCTCGACGCCCCGCTCGGCGGCGGCCGCGGCGATCCAGGCCATGTCGTCGTGCGTGAGCGGGGACGCGTCCTGCCACACCACCTGGTGTCCGGTGTAGGTGAACGTGTGCTCGACGTAGAGCTGCAGCTCGGTGAACCGGAGCTGGGCCAGGAGATCGAGCAACCAGTCGATCGTGGCCCGGGTCGGTACCCGGTCGCGGGAGACGTCGAGCATGTAGCCACGACGCTCGAACGCGGGCTCGCCGTCGAACAGGTCGTTCAACGGCGCCATGACGTCAGCCGGCCGCGGGCTGGGGATCGTCGGACTCGGCCCGCTCCTTGATGCCTTCGATCACCCGCTGCATGTTCGACCGGAGGCTGCTCAACCGACCCGCGATGATGCGAGCTTCGTCGTCGGGCCGCTGATCGATCGCCACACTCAGTCCGGAGCGGCCCGGCCCGAGGGTGACCCGGTACCGCAACCGGATGGCGCCGGCCAGCGGTTCGAGCTCGAAGCGCCAGCGGGCGCCCGGCTGGTCAGGATCGGAGGTGCACCACCCGAAGGTTCGGTGCTCCTCGAAGGCGTCGACGAAGCAGGGGACCTGCCACTCCCCCATGAAGGAGTTCTCGTTCGGTTCCCACGAATCGCGCTCCGAGGTCCGGGCCGGCGGCGGGGTCGTCCCACTCGGCGCCGAGGAACTCCTCGGAGTACGCCGCCGGCTGGTTGATGTCGCACACCGGTTCCCACACCCGCTGGACCGGGGCATCGATGTCGATCTCCACCACCGTGCCGGGGCCGTCGGCCATGGTGACCGGGGTGCTGGGGCCCGATTCGTAGGTCCGGGCGTAGCGGTCGAAGAAGGTGATGGCGCGAGCCGGATGGCGCCGAGCCGGTGCGAACTCGGTGCCCTTGGTCCAGGCGACCGGGAACATGGCGATCTCGGTGGTGCCCTCGGGGATGCGTAGCAGCTCCTTCAGCTCGGGCGCCTTGGCCAGGATGGCCGTGGTCCACGCCGTGCCCAGCCCACGCGCTCGCAGCGCGACACAGAAGCTCCACGCCGCCTGGATGACCGAGTCGAACAGGCCCGGGCGCCCGCTGCCGTCGTGGGTTCCGATGATGGTGGGGATGACGATGGCGGGCACCTCGGCCAGATGTTCGGCCAGGTGTGCGGCCGAGCGCACCGTCTTCTCCTGAGGGTGGCCGGTACCGGTCAGTTGATCGCGGGCTTCGATCATCCACGAGCCGGCCGCGTCGAGGTAGAGCTGGGCCAACTGCTGTTTCACGTCGGGATCGCGCACGATGATCCACCGGCGACTTCCCTGGTTTCCGCCGGTGGGTGCCTGCTCGGCGACGTCGATGCAATCCAGGAGGATCTGATCGTCGACCTCGCGCTCGAGATCGAGGCGGAGCCGCACCGCTCGCGTGGTGCTGAGCGCGGCGTCGACCGCGGCGGAGTCGATGGTCATGGTGTCGGTCTATCAGGCCGCCGCTGACGCCGACAGGAGGTGGTCGAGGATGACATCACGGGCGTCGTGGGTGAGCCGATCGCCCGCCCACGGCCGGGGTCCCACGTCGTCATCGACCCGGGGTGGATCCGGCGCCTCGGCCGGTGGATGTTTGCCGGTCCAGACGCTTCCGTCCGATCGTTTCACCACGATCCGATCGTGCTCGTCGCGGGCGAGCGATTCCCCTCGGTGGTGGAGCCACCGGTGGTGGAACCCGCACAGCAGGGCCAGCCCATCGAGACCGGCTTCCTGCTGTTGTGCGAACGGGACCACGTGGTGGCTCTCGAGGTACCCGGCATTGGCACACCCGGGGTAGGCGCAGCATCGATCGCGGGCCCGGAGCGCCCGGCGCATGGTCCGGTTGGCGGTTCGGGTCTTGTGGGTCTGCCACAGGGGTGTGCCCCTGAGGGTGAGCAACCAGGAGAAGGAGGACAGCCCCAGCGCCTCCTTGAACGAGTCGATGTCGATCGACGTCCCGTCGTCGAGTCGGATCCGGCCGTCCAGATCCACGTGGATCATCGTGAGATACCGCTCGGCCCGCTCCGGCCCGATCGAGGGGTCGGCGAGCGCCCGCTCGACCAAGGCCATCAGCGCATCGACGCGCGTGGGTTTGTGCGGCTTCGGCGCCGCGTTCTGGCCGTGGGAAAGGTCGGTGTCGTCGGAGCGAGCCGCGTCGCCCTCCGGTTCGGGACAGGAATCCTCCCCGCCGCTCCGGTCGTGCTCGGCGAACAGGCGATCGAGCTCGGCCTGGAGGCCATTGCGGATGCGGTCGCCGGTCAGGGCCGGAACCCAGCCACCGAGGCGGTAGCCGCCTCGATCGCTCCGCAGCGAGACGTGCGGCTCGGGTTGGTCGTCATCATCCTTGGTGGCGGCCCGGTAGTCGCGGCAGATCCTGGCCAGTTGATTGCCGGTGGCGTTGCGAGCGACCTCGACGATCTCGGTCTCGTTCTCGGGCGTCGCCACGTCGGACAACATGGCTGCGGCCGACAGCGGCACCGCTCCGGTCGCACATGCCTCGGTGAGCACGGGCAGCTCCGGCAGCTTGGTGGCCACCTTGGCCAGGCGGCGCGCCTCGCTCGGCGGGAGGCCCAGGTGCCAGCTGGCCCACGCGGCCAGCGACTGGTATCCGGACCAGCCGCCGGCCGCGTCGTACTCCGCCAGCTTCCCGGCCAGTTCACCCTGCAGCACCGCGATTTGTCCAGCCAGCTTCCGCAGCTGTGCGGCCAT
The DNA here is from genome assembly GCA_963793475.1 of uncultured Acidimicrobiales bacterium. Taxonomy (GTDB): domain Bacteria; phylum Actinomycetota; class Acidimicrobiia; order Acidimicrobiales; family CAWCAL01; genus CAWCAL01. Next base: position 58,309 of record CAWCAL010000005.1, on the reverse strand, counting down.
CTCGTGGAGGGAGGGATCGTCGGTCGTCCTGGTCACACCACCATTGTCCTCGGGGGGTGTGACAGTGCCCCCGTGCCCGCCGCGGCGCTCGGACCTTCGCCGACGCCGACCCCGGGCTGTGACGTTCGGCCCTACTTGGCCGTGCCGGACCTCCGTACCGTCGAATCGGAAGGACGACAAACCGGTCGTGCAACGGTGTCCTTCGAGTTGCCCGTTGCTCGGCGAGTCAACGGAGGAATGATGGCGGATCAGCCCTCGACGACGTGTCCCCAGTGCGGAGCACCGCTCGGTCCGGCCGACCACTTCTGCGGCCGATGCGGGACCGCGATCGCGCCGGCGGTCAGCTCCGCTGCCACGGACGCAGCTGCAGCGGGCGCGGCCGCAGTCCCGCCGCCCGGCTCCCCCGTCGCTGCGGCACCCCCGGACGACTCGGTTCGGATCTCGAAGCGAACGATGATGATCGCCGCCGTGGTCGCAGCGCTGGCCCTCTTCGCCGCCGGGCTCGTCCTGCTCAACCGGGACGACGGCGACAACGTCGTCGCCACCGGCGACGAGGCAGGGGAGATCTTCCTCGAGCCGGCGGCATCCCTGGGCCCGGGACCCTTCTCCGAGGAGGTGCTGGAGGACGATCCCATCCCCACGACGACCTCGTCGACGACCTCCACGACCACGACGACGCCCGCGCCCACGGCCGCGGTGGCCTCGGTGCAGGGCGGGCGCGCCGGGACTGTACGGCGGAACCCGCGACAGCGCCCGTTGTGACCGCGAGGGGATGATCCGCTTCCTCGAGGCCGATCCCGCCAAGGCCGCCGCCTGGGTTGCCGCGCTCAACGCCGACCCGACGCTCCGGTGGAGCGGGGGCACCCAGGTCCGCGTCGACCAGATCGGCGCCTACATCCGCGAGCTGACGCCCGTCACCCTGACCCGCGACACGTGGGTGACGAACCACGGTTACGTGAACGGCCGGCCGACACCCCGCCAGTCGGTGCTGCAGGCCGGGTCGGCCGTCCTGGTCGATCCCTACGGCGTGCCCCGGGCGCGGTGCGGCTGCGGGAACCCCCTCATCCCGCCGGCCCAGGTACGGGTCCGGCCGACCTACGTCGGTCCCGTGTGGCCCGGATGGAATCCGGTGAACGTGGTCGTGGTGACGCAGGTCACCGTGGCGATCGACATCTTCATCCTGGTCGACCTGCTGACCGGGCAACCGCTCGAGCGGCCGGCGGGCACGGCCGGGGGCGAGGATGCGTCGCCGACGACCACCACGACGACCTCGTCGACCACCACGACCACCCCGCCGACCACGATCCCCCTGCCGCCACCGATTCCGCAGCCAACGGCACCGCTGCCGACGGCTCCGCCCACTCCGGGGCCGCCCGATCTGGGGACCGGTGACGTGCAGGTGACCCTCGACTGGACCGGTGACGCCGACCTGGATCTGCATGTGACCGACCCCTCCGGGTTCGAGCTCTACTTCGGCGCGAAGCAGTCGCCGAGCGGAGGTCAGCTCGACGCCGACAAGATCCCCGACTGCGGGGACACGGGGCCCCACGTCGAGAACGTCTTCTGGCCTGCGGGCGGCGCCCCCACCGGTCAGTACCAGGCCTTCGTGACCAACCTGGGCGGCTGCACCGGCGAGGGTGTCCCCTTCACCCTCACGATCCTGGTGAACGGTGTGCGCGCCGGCGGCGACGGCGGGACCCTTCCCGACGGTGAGCAGAGCCAGCGGGTGACCTTCGGATTCTGAGACCTCAGCCCAAACCCACAGGCCGGGTCAGACCGGTTCGCGTCACCAGCTCTCAGGTGGCGAGGAGCGACCGGCCGAGCAGCCGGGACATCGCTTCGACGTAGTGGTCCTCGCTCCACCCGAGCTGGTCGGTGAGTGCCCACCACGTATCGAGGTGGGCCACCGCGTACAGGAGAGCCGAAGCGTCCTCGACAGCCCACTCGGCGGCGAGCTCCTGTTGATCGACGATCCGTTGGATCATCCGGCCGAAGGCCATCCGGCGGAACTCCATGCGATCTCGCCACGCAGCACCCAAGGCCTCGTCGTCATGTTGTGCTGCGACGAGGACCTGGGCGACCGGAGCGACGGCGCTCCAGAACCGCGCGTTGAGCCGCATGGCTCGTTCGAGCAACTCGGCACCGGTCGGCGCGGCCTCGACATGGGCGAGCGACCGGCCCAGATCGAGCGTCTCGTCCATGAAGTGGACCAGGGCGAGCAAGAGACCGCTGCGGTCGCCGAAGTGGAGATACACCGCCTGGCGCGACACTCCGGCTCGCTCGGCGACCTCGCTCAACTTGAGGCTCGCGCCGCGATCGGCGACCAGTTCCCGGGTCACCTCCAGGAGGCGGGTTCGGGTCCCCGGATCACCGTAGGCCGCTTCGCTTGACATGACGTAAACCTCGTCCTAGGCTGCTTGACACAGCGTAAACCACTTCGACCGTGGAGGGCGTCATGCCGAGGCAAGCATTCATCGATGCCCAGACTGCCGCGCTGAGCAGATTCGGCGTCGACGCCGAGGAGGTGTTCGTCGACGCTTCCACCGTCGACGGACGGGCCCACGTCATCGTCGCCGGACACGGGCCGCCGGTGGTAATGGTCGCCGGCATCGGCACCCCGGCGGCCATGTGGGCCCCGCTCATGGCTCGGCTCGACGGGTTCACCCTGTACGCCGTCGATCTCCCTGCCTACGGACTCACCGACGGCACGACCGGCCTGACCAGCGACTTCAGATCGGCCGCCGTCCGGTTCCTCGACGAAGTGCTCGACGGGCTCGGGCTGACGCGGCCGGCGTTCGTGGCGAACTCCCTCGGGTCGCTGTGGGCGATGTGGTGTGCGACCGATCGACCCGACCGTGTGGACACCTTGGTCCACATCGGATGCCCCGCCATCGTGCTGGACACGTCCGCTCCCCTCCCCATGCGCCTCCTGTCGGCCCGCCCGCTCGGGCGATCGATGATGAGGCTCCGGCCCCCGTCGCCGCAACAGGTGACACAACTGTCGAAGATGGTCAACGAGCATCCACTCCCTCCCGAGATCGCCGACCTGCTCCTGGCCACCGAGCAGCTCCCGGGTTTCGAGGACACGTTCCTCGCCACGCTCCACACGCTCATCAGACTGCGCGGCGCCCGTCCCCGTATGGCCTTGACCAGCGACCAACTCGCCCGGATCGACCAGCCGTCGCTCTTGATCCTCGGAACGAACGATCCCATGGGTGCCGCCCCGGTCGGCGAACGGGTCGTGGAAGCGCTCCCGGACGCGACGCTCCACCTCGTCGACGGCGGACACACACCGTGGGTGCACCACGCCGACCAGATCGCCCCGCTGGTCACCACTTTCCTGGCCGACACGATGGCGAGCCGCCGGTCGATGCCCTGACCGGCAACGTTGGGGATGCGGCACCCAGGGGTGTGGCACCGAGGCCACTGTCACACCCCCGGCGCGAGGGTGCGGACATGTGCTTACGATGCGACGGATACTCCGAAGAAGAGGTCGAACGTGCTCTGGATCTCCAGATCCGGGTCAACGGTTGGACCGCCACCCAGATCAGTGACGACGGCGAGCAGGGCTGGACCTACACCCTCGGCATGAACGAGGAGCTGGACCATCCGGACCTGATCATCATCGACGCCCCCATCGGCATCCAGGGCAGGATCATCGGCTGGCTGGCCGACATGGTCAGCGCGGAGGGTGAGCTCGATCGCGAGGTGCTCGAGGAGAACGACATCGAGCTGCTGACCGTTCACCCCGAGCAGCTCACCGGCGGGCTCATCGCCCAGTGGAGCCACCGGTACCGACGCTTCCCCGACGCCGGCGACTTCCTCCAGGTGCTGCCGCCGAAGCACCTGTTCTGCGCCTGCCACGCCGAGCAGCGCCGACGCCTCGACGCCCCGCCGGACGGGCCCGCGCCGGAGTCGGCGTGACCCGAGAACGTGTCAGGCGGGCCGGCGCTCGTTCAGCCCCGCCGTGTTGTCGTGCAGGATCTTCGCCTGATCGGCCGCCGCCACCCCGTCGAGCTCGTCCAGGAAGTCCCGGGGCCGGGCCAGGCCTTCCATGTGAGGCCAGTCCGATCCGAAGATCACCCGGTCGGCACCCATGTGGCCGATCACCTCCGCCACGTCGTCCTCCCAGAACGGGTTGATCCACACGTGGTGCCGGAAGAGTTCGCCCGGGTCCTCGGCGTAGTAGCCCGGCAGGCGGTTGCGCGATTGTGTCAGCTTGCGGAACAGGTCGGCCAGGAACTCGGACCCGTTCTCGATCGAGGCGACCCGCAGGTTGGGGAACCGTTCGAACAGCCGGTCGTACATCAACGTCAGCAGGAAGTCGTAGATGGCGCGCTCCGGATTGAGGCTGGCCACCGTCGGCCGCTTCCCGCCTCCAATGGCGTCCATCAGCCCACCGCGCGGATACCCGTTGGTCGAGTACCCCGAATTGCTCACGTGGGCCACCACCGCGATGCCGGCCTCGTTCACGCGGGCCCAGAACGGATCGAAGGTCGGGTCGGCGGGCGAGACCGGGCCCGATGCGGTCCACACCGCGGCCGGTCGCATGACGATCATCCGGGCGTCGCGGTCCAGCGCCCACTCGAGCTCGCGGCAGGCCCAGTCGACGTCGGCCAACGGGATGTACGGCGCGCTGAAGATCGTGTCGCGATAGGACAGGCCCCAGTCCTCGTCGAGCCATCGGTTGAACGCCCCGAACGTGGCGCACACGGCTTCGATGTCCCCCTTCATCCGGTCCTCGTAGAGCACGCCGAGCGTGGGGAACAACCATGCGCCCTCCAAGCCCTGCTCCTCGATGCGGGCCATGCGGGCCGTGCGGTCCATGTACTCGGGCGGCATCGGCTCGACGGCCGACCTGATGAGCTCGGGGGCCGATTTCCCCTCGGGATTGCCCTGGTAGTACTCGCGCAGCACGCCCGGTTTCGCGACCGGATCGAACGTGGGGTTGGTCACCTGACGATCGAGCCGCCCGGCGATCAGGTGGTACCGACGGCCATCCAGCTCGACCCACTGCACGCAGCGCCGGCGCATCGCCTCGGGCACGTGCCGGGTGAAGGCGTCCTCGGCTTCGTAGTAGTGGTTGTCGCAGTCGAAGATGCGACCGTCGTAGGTGCTCATCGCGCCCGTGCTCCCCCGACCGATTCCAACTCCTCGGCCGCCTCGATCCCGTCCCGTTGTGCCACTGCGTCCCCGTACAGGAGAACCAGTCCAATCGCAGCGTACGGCACGACCAGCGCACCGAACACCGTGACGATCACGGAGAACGCCCACAACGGGACGCCGCTCAACAGAACGAGCAGGAGGAGCCCGACCACGGCGTTGACCAGGTAGACGACACCGTTCAGGAGCAGCACCACCCCGGCCACGTGGACCCAACGACCGCGGACCAGAAGCGAACTGCGGTCGAGCGCAGCCTGGCCACCGACGCCCTCCAGCCCCACCACCGGGCCGAGAAACTGGTAGCGGACGAGCTGGCGAATACCCCACGGGATTCCCACGATGCTGACCAGCAGCAGCGCGACGAAGCCCAGGGAGCGGGCCAATCCGCTCAGCAGGTCGCCGAGCCTCCGGAACGTCCTGCGGTAGGCGGCCCGGGCCGAGAGCTGGTCGTCCGTCTCCATCCCGCGCATGAGGGTGGCCGTCGTGGCCGTGGCGATCACGAAGCCGACCGCGTGCCCGAGGCCACCCACGGCAAGGGTGAGCACCACACCGACGAGACCGATCTCGATGTCACCGTCGACCAGCGATCGAACGACGGGCAGCTGCGCGGCCAGACCGACGATCGCACCCACCACCAACGCGATCGGCAGATAGATCAGTCCGACCTCGAGGAACCGTCCGGCCGACGACCGGTAGAGCCGGGCCGCCGCCTTGATGATCTGTCCGGCCCGGCGGCGCCGCACGATCGGCAGCGGTGCGACCGCGGTCCAGTCCGTGCGCCGGAACAGCGCACCCAGCACGGCCACGAACAGCACGAGGCCGACGAAGAAGACCACGGGGTTCAACGTCAGCGTGATCAGCTGGCGCGATCCCCAGTCGACCACGCCGCAGAATCCGTTGGCGACCGAGGCCGCCGCGTTGTCGCCGCCCGGGATGATGACACTGTCGGGCCGGAGCTGATCGTGCCAGGTGATCGGCTCGGTCCACCGCTCCTTGTCCGTCGGTCCCGTCGGACCGTTGAACGGGCCCGACTGTCGCTCACCCCAGCGGCCCTCGAACTCCAACCAACCCAGCGGGTCGTCGGGGTCGGCGACCTCATCGGGCAGGACGACGACAGCCGGATCGACCTCGATGCTGGGTCCGTCGGTGGTGTCACAGCCGAAGCCCTCGCTTCCGCTGCGCCCCAGGTAGAGCGCGGAGCTGAAGTAGCTGGCGTGCGACCCCACCGACGGGTAGACGACGGGCCGGGATCCCTGCCGCTCGAGCTTCGCGTCGTCCCAATCGGCCCGCTCGCCGCCCTCGTGCTGGGCGTAGCCGACGCTGACCGGCTCGGACGCCAGCGCCTGACGCATCGAGTCCGCGTCGAAGAGCAACTGGATGCCCTCCCAGTCCCCCTCGTGCTTGTTGTTCCAGTCGTTGTAGTACCAGAAGAACCAGTACTGGAGTGCGAGCCGTCCGGACTCACCGGACTCCGTTGCGATGTGCGCGTAGACGACCGGTTCCAGGTCCCGGGTGTACCGGCGCGCGTCGCGTTCGTACACGCACTCGGGTGCCAAGGCGTCGCCGGGGAAGTCGAGGTAGAACCCCTCACCGAGATCGAACAGATCGGCTGCACCGGGACCCCGCATCATGACCGGGTTGTTCGCTCCCACCTGACGGAGGAGGATCTGATCGTTCTCCAGCACGCTGTCGACGGCCACCGGCCCGAACCGCTCGCCTCCGGTGTCGCACTCCCCGGTCTGCTCCCTGATCTTCAGCACGGGTGCGTACCGCTCCGCCAGCTGCTCGGCCGGTCCGTCGGGCGCCTGAGCGGTTGCGGATGGCGCGCCCGGCACCAGGACGACCAGCATGAGCAGGACAGCGACGACGGTCCTCCCGAGGGCGACGCAGGCACGGCTCACGTCCGGACCCTACGGGACGGTGGGATCGGGACCGGACCATCGGGAGCTGCGATGATGCTGGCGCTCACCAAGAAAGGAACCACATGGCCACGGAAGACTTCACCCCAGGCGTCGAGGAGTTGGTCTCCAACAACGCCGGCTACGCCGCCGCATTCGATGGAGCCGACCTCGACGTCGCACCCGCCCGCCGGCTGGCCGTGGTGGCGTGCATGGACGCTCGGATGGACCCCTACCGGATGCTGGGTCTGAAGAACGGCGACGCGCACATCCTCCGCAACGGGGGCGGCGTGGTCACCGACGATGTCATCCGATCGCTCTGCCTGTCCCAACGGCTGCTCGGCACGCGTGAGATCGTCCTGGTCCACCACACCCGCTGCGGTCTCCAGACGGTCGACGAGGCCGCGTTCAAGGCCGAGCTCGAAGCCGACCTCGGCGTGAAGCCGGCATGGGCGGTGGAGGGCTTCGCCGACCCGCATGCCGATGTGCGTCAGTCGATCCGACGACTGGTCGCCACGCCTTTCCTCCCGCACAAGGATCACATCAGCGGGTTCGTGTACGACGTCGACGACGGGCGCCTCCTCCCGGTCGAGGCCGGCGATTCCGCAGGCAGCCGTGGCTGACGGCGAAGCGACACCACCGGACACGGAGGACGGAGGCGAGCCGCGCCCCACGGGGTACGAGCAGGTTTCGCGCATGGTGCTCCCGGGTGAGCGGACGACCCCGCGCCCGGAGGCCGACACCGGCTCCGACGGGCCGGAGCCGACCCGGCGGGTGATCGAGCGCACGCTGGCCCCCCGCTCCCATCCGCTGCCGGTCCCCAACGGCTGGTACGCCATCGTCGAGAGTGACGAGCTCGGGGTGGGCGACATCATCTCGCTCACTGCGCTCGACCGGGACATGGTGGCCTTCCGCGACGCCGACGGGACCGCCCGGGTGTTCGACGCGCACTGCGCCCACCTGGGCGCCCACCTCGGCGGCGGTGTCGTGTCCGGCGAGACGATCAAGTGCCCCTACCACGGATGGCACTACGGACCGGACGGGCAGTGCGTCGAGATCCCGTACTGCGACGCGCGCATCCCCGCCAAGGCCCGGGTCCGCAGCTACCCGGTCGACGAGCAGAACGGGTTCGTCCACGCCTGGTACCACGCCGCCGATCAGCCGCCCGACTACCAGCTCCCTGCGGTCGACGAGGTCGGACATCCGGCCTGGACCGATGCGCACCCGTGGCACTTCGAGCTGGTGGCTGCGCTCCAGGAGATGGCGGAGAACAACGTCGACTATGCGCACCTTCGCTACGTGCACCGTCGCGAGGAGGTGCCGGCCGAGTCGTCGGTGTTCACCACCGACGGTCCGTTCTCCCGGGTGGTCGAGTCGATCCCCGACGGCCCGACCTTCACCAGGGACACGTTCGGCCCTGGGGTCGCACTGCTGCGCGTCCCCGACCTGATGACGCTCATCGCCACCACCACGCCCATCGACCGCGGCACCTGCCGCCTGCGCTGGCACTTCCTCTTCCCCGAAGCCATGGCCGATGCGGCCGACGATCTGATCGACGGCGTCACCGGCCCGTACGGCCTGCAAGCGGATGTGCCGATCTGGCGAGACAAGGTCTACCGCGAGCGCCCGGTGCTGGTGAAGGGCGACGGCCCCATCGCCGAGTTCCGCCACTGGTACCAGCAGTTCTACGAGGGCAACGGAGCCGACGAGCTCGCCCCTGCCCGCGGCGCCGCTGAGTAGGGTCGACCACATGGATGAATCCCTCGACCAGGAGGCCGTCGTCGCGGCCCTCAACCGCATTCTCGAATCGGAGCTGTCGGGGGTGGTGCGCTACACGCATTCGTCCCTGATGGTGGCAGGTCCCAACCGGATCCCGCTGGTCGACTTCTTCAAGGCACAGGCCGACGAGTCGCTCCTGCACGCCCAGCAGGTCGGCGAGATCCTGACCGGTTTCGGCGGGCAGCCGTCGACCAGGATCGCCGAGGGGGGACCCGACGAGTTCCACTCGATGGAACAGATCCTGCAGGCGGCGCTCGACCACGAGCGCGAGGCGGTGGTCCTCTACCGCAACCTCCTCGACATCGTCGGCGATCGCTCGGTGTTCCTCGAGGAGTTCGCTCGCGGCCAGATCTCGGACGAGGAGCAGCACCAGCTCGAGCTGAGCAAGATGCTGCGCGACTACGCCTGAGGCCAAGCAGGCCCGTTCTCACCCCGAGAAAGGGTCGGATTCCGGACCTTTCGGACGGAGTTTCGGCTGGTGGTGGGCGGGGTCAGGCCTCGGCGTGACCCTGCAGTCGAGGGATGGCCGTCTCGATCTGGGAACCCAGCACGGCGTCCAACAGACCCGACCACATGGAACCGTCGTAGCGCAGGCCCATGGTCACCTGGCTTCCGCCCGCCGCTCCACGGACCGTCGCGTCGAGGACCCAGGACGAGTGCTGCCGTCCGTCCACCTCGCACCGCTCGAAGCGCACTCGCTCGTGGGGTTCGTGCCGCGTGCGGACCATGCGCAGTCGCTTGGACCGGGCGAACGGTCCGACCCGGGCCCGCAGCGTGACCAGCCACGCCGAGCCGTTGTCACGGGGGTCGGGTTCGGCCGGTTCGGCCCGGGTGACCAGATCCATCCACTCGGGATAGGTGGCGAGATCGGCGACGATGGCGAACAGATCGGCTACGTCGGCCGTGGTGACGGTGGTGGCGGTGCGTTCCACCCCTCCAGTCTGCCCGCAAAGTCGCCGGGTCCTCACCCACCCGCCGGCCGCTCGGGAGTTCAGCGCCTACTCGCGCAGCCACTTGGAGCTTCAGCGGATAGGCACAGGGCGAAGCTCGAATTCGCTGAACTCCCAAGGTGCGCTCCAGGCGCGCAGCGCCTCTCGCGCAGCCACTTGGAGCTTCAGCGGATAGGCACAGGGCGAAGCTCGAATTCGCTGAACTCCCAAGGTGCGCTCCAGGCGCGCAGCGCCTACTCGCGCAGCCACTTACCCTGCGAAGGGTGAAGACTCGCACGATCCGGCTCGACCGCGACCTGGACCCGGTGGCCATCGGTGCGCACTCGGGCATGCTGTGGGCCCGGGAGGAGATTGCGCTCGCCGGGGTCGGAGCAGCCCTGCGCCTCCCCGTCGGCCGGCCGGGCGGAGTCGCCGAGATCCAGGCCCGGCTGGGCGACCTGGCGGGTCCCGACGAGCTGGACGTGCCCGGGTCCGGTCCGGTCGCGTTCGGCGCGTTCCCGTTCGACCCGTCCCTGCCCGGCGAGCTCGTGGTTCCGGAACTGCTGGTGGGCCGCGGCCCCGAAGGCCGTCGCTGGCTGACGATCGTCGACGACTGCTCGGTCGACGATGCGATCCAGCGGCTCTGCGACCTCACCGACCAGGCGGACGCGGGCCCCGAACCCTCCCGCGTCGAGCTCGAGAGTGTGCTGGCTCCCGACGAGTGGCGCGACCACGTCGTCACCCCGGTGCGCGACCGCATCCGCGCCGGCGAGCTGGTGAAGGCGGTGCTGGCCCGCGAGCTGGTCGTCACCGCCGACCGGCCCATCGACACGGCGCGGGTGATCCGGCGTCTTCATCAACGGTTCGGCACCGCCGTGGTGTTCGCCCTCGACGGGTTCGTCGGCGCGTCGCCCGAGTTGCTGGTGTCACGCTCCCGCGACGTCGTCAAGGCCCACCCTCTGGCCGGGACCGCACCACGGTCGTCCGATCCGCAGGTCGACGGCCGGTTGGCCGCCGGGCTCCTGGCCTCGGACAAGGACCACATCGAGCACCGCATCACCATCGACTGGCTGCTCGACACCCTGCTCCCCTTCTGCTCGTACGTCGATGCCGAACCGGATCCGACGCTGGTGTCCCTGGCCAACGTGCATCACCTGGGCACCCGAGTCGAGGGACGGCTGTCCTCGCCGCCTGCCTCGGTGCTGGAGCTCGTCGAGGCACTCCATCCCACGCCGGCCGTGGGCGGCGACCCGCAGGGCCTGGCCCTCGACCTGATCGAGCGGTACGAGCGCGCCGACCGCGGTCGATACGCCGGTCCGGTCGGCTGGGTCGACGGCGACGGCAACGGCGCCTTCGCCGTGGCCATCCGATCGGCGGAGATCAGCGGACCCACCGCCCGGGTCTTCGCCGGCGTGGGCGTGGTGGCGGACTCCGACCCGCAGGCCGAGCTCGCCGAGACCCGCGCCAAGTTCCAAGCCATGCTCGGGGCGCTGCTCGAGATCTGAGCACCCTCGGGGCCAGGCACCCAGCGTGCTCACTGGGCCGCTCGACGGGCTCCCGGAGTTCAGCGGAAGCTGAACTCCCAAGGCGCCCGAAGGGCGCCCGTCAGTAGGAGTAGGGGAACGGGCTCCAGTCGGGATCGCGCTTCTCGAGGAACGCGTCCCGGCCCTCCTGCGCCTCGTCCATGCCGTAGGCGAGTCGGGTGGCCTCGCCGGCGAACACCTGTTGGCCCACCAGCCCGTCGTCGATGAGGTTGAAGGCGAACTTGGCCATGCGCTGGCCCATCGGGCTCTTGCCGCAGATCTCCCGGGCCCACTGCAACGCTTCGGTCTCGAGGTCGGCATGGTCGACCACCGCGTTCACCGCCCCCATGGCGTGGGCCTCGTCCGCGGTGTAGGTGCGGCCCAGGAAGAAGATCTCCCGGGCGAACTTCTGTCCCACCTGGCGGGCCAGGTAGGCGGACCCGAACCCGCCGTCGAAGCTGGCCACGTCGGTGTCGGTCTGCTTGAACCGGGCGTGCTGGCGGCTGGCCAGGGTGAGGTCGCTGACCACGTGCAGGCTGTGCCCGCCGCCGGCGGCCCAACCGGGCACGACGCAGATGACCACCTTCGGCATGAACCGGATGAGGCGCTGGCACTCGAGGATGTGCAACCGGCCGCTACGGGCGGGATCGATGGTGTCGGCCGTCTCGCCGTCGGCGTACCGGTACCCGTCCTTGCCGCGGATGCGCTGGTCGCCCCCCGAACAGAACGCCCAACCCCCGTCCCGCGGGGAGGGCCCGTTGCCGGTCAGCAGCACGCAGCCAACATCGGAGCTCTGCCGAGCATGGTCCAGCGCGGTGTACAGCTCGTCGACGGTGTGGGGCCGGAACGCATTGCGAATCTCGGGACGATCGAACGCGATCCGCACCGCGGCGACGTCGCGGGCCCGGTGGTAGGTGATGTCGGTGAAGTCGAAGCTCACCACCGGGTCCCAGGCATCGGGGTCGAAGGTCTCCGAGACGGGTGCGTCAGCCATGAGGGCAGGTTACGGGGACGGTGCGACCGCGGCCGCCACGGCATGCTGCAGCGCCCGGTGGGTCATCGTGTTCGCCGAGCGGTCGGTCTTCGCCACCACCAGGCGGACGCCGTCGAGAAGGACGTCGGTCTCGCCCCATGGCGATGCGGGGATCCCGTGCGCCGCGGCGAGCGCCGGAAGGTCGGTCCCGTGGGGGGTGCCGAACAACTGCTCGAACCTGGGACGAGGCAGCTCGTCGGCCTGCGGCAGGAACGAGAAGATGCCCCCGCCGTCGTTGTTGACGACGACGAGGGTCAGGTCGATGGCGCGATCGGCCAGCGCGGTGAGACCGGCGCTGTCGTGGAGGAAGGCGATGTCGCCCAGGAGGCACACGGTGGGCCGTCCGGTGAGCGCGACACCGACCGCGGTCGACACGACGCCGTCGATGCCGTTGGCGCCGCGGTTGGCGAAGGTCTCGATGTCGGCTCGGGCCCGGCCGAACCACTCGACGTCGCGCACCGGCATCGACGAGGCCACCACCAGCGCGCCGCCGGAGGGAACGGCGTCGACCACGGCTCGGGCGACGGCCGGCTCCGTGAGCTCGGTCGCCGGGATGAGCCCGTCGAGCAGCGCGTCCACCCGCTGGTCCGCTGCGGCCCACGCGGTCGCTTCCCGGCTCGCCGGTTCGCCGGCGCCGAGTGCGTTGAGCAGCGCTGCTGCCAGGCCCGGCTCGGGCATCACCCGGGCCGCGATCCGCTCGGGGTCGACCCATTGCCCGAGGGGCATCCCCGCGACGACCTCGGCGTCGAGCCCGGCCAGCCACTGACCGACCACCTTCGACGCCGGGGGTTGCCCCAGTCGCAGCACGTAGCCCGGACGGAGGCGGGCGAAGCGCTCGGTGCGCAGGAGCAGGTCGCCGTAGGCGACCGAGCGCTCGGGCACCCGGCAGCCGGATCGGTGGTCGGCCAGCAGCGGCCAACCCAACCGCTCGGCCAGCTCGACGACGGCAGCCGGGTCCGAGGCGCCACGACCGGCCACGATCACACCGTCGGCGCCGGCCATCCGGCTGGCCAGCTCGCCGACGTCGGGGGTCGGCGTTGCGGGCGCTGCCACCTGGTGCCAGGGACGATCGTCCACCCGACCCGGAGGTGGCTCGCCCGGCTCACCCACCAGGGGATCACGGAACGACAGGTTGTAGTGCACCGGGCCGGGGGATCCCGACCAACCCCTCGCCTCGGCGACGCCGCGCGACGCCAGCGACCGCCACGACGGCGCTGCCGCTTCGTTGGGAACGCCGGGCTCGCAGAACCAACGGGCGGCGGTGCCGTAGAGCCCGGTCTGGTCGATCGTCTGGGGCGCGCCGATGTCCCACAACTCGGGTGGACGATCGGCGGTGCAGACCAGCATCGGGACCGCCGAGAGGTGCGCCTCGACCACCGCGCCGTGGAAGTGGGTGGCCGCCGTACCCGACGTGCAGAGCACCACCGCCGGCCGGCCGGTGGCCAGGCCCAGGCCCAGCGCGGTGAACGAGGCCGACCGCTCGTCGTGGACGACGTGCACCCGCACGTCGGCGGCGTCGGCCAGCGCCAGCGCCAGCGGGGTCGATCGCGAACCCGGAGCGACGACGGCATCGGTCACGCCGGCGCGACGCCACTCGTCGACGAGCGTGGCGCAGAAGGTGGCGGCGGTGGTCACGGCCAACCAGCCAACCACACCACACCGTTGCCGCGGCATCCTGGTGAACGTGTCGCTCGCCTCTCGCACGATCGGATCCGGGTCCCGGCTGGTGTTGCTCCACGGGTTCAGCCAGAACTCCGCGTGTTGGGGCCCGTTCGCCGACCGCCTGGCGACCCACCACGAGGTGATCCTGGTCGACGCGCCGGGGCACGGGGAGTCCCGTCACGACACCGCCGACCTGGAGGAGGCCGCCCGGCTGAGCGTCGAGGTGGGGGGCGACGCGATCTACGTCGGCTACTCGATGGGGGGCCGGGTCGCGCTGCACGCCGCTCTGGCCGAGCCCGACCGGATCCGGGCGCTCGTACTGATCGGCGCCACTGCCGGAATCGACGACCCGGCCGAGCGAGCCGCCCGCCGCCGGGCCGACGAAGCCCTGGCCGACCACCTCTCCCCCCACCACGCCCCGAACTCGGGGGGATTCTCACCAGGGGGTGGAGAGAATCCCCCGAAGTTCGGCGATGGGGACGGCCTCGAAGCGTTCCTGGATTGGTGGTTGGCGCAGCCGATGTTCGCCACCCTCCCGCCCGCGGCGCAGCACCGCGCCGCTCGCCTTCGCAATCGGCCCGAGGGCCTGGCCGCCAGCCTGTGGTACTGCGGGACCGGCACCCAGCGACCGTCGTGGGACGATCTGGCGGGGATGAGCCGACCGACGCTGGCCATCGCCGGAGCCGAGGACCCGAAGTTCACCGCGGTGGCTCAGCGATTGGCGGCGGCGATCGGTCCGGCTGCCGCCACGGCGATCATCCCCGGCGCCGGCCACAGCGCCCATCTGGAACGGCCCGACGAGACCGCCGACGCCGTGCTCGCCTTCACCACCGGACTCGGATCGGAGAAGTGAGCTCCCTGGGGGTCTGACCCCGAGCGTGCTCACGAAGGTGAACCCTCTCGGTGCCTGACCCCCAGAGGGTTCAGGTTCGGGCGATTTCCACCGTGAGGGCGTCGAGCCGCTCGACGTCGGGGGGTGGTGCGACGCCGGGGGTGGACGGCACCTCGATCCGTCCGTCGCGGAGGATCAGGTCGGGCCAGGGGTCGTCGGCGAGCCAGCGGCCGGCGGGCGAGAGATCGCCCACCAGGTCCACCCCGGGCAGCGCGGCGGTGGCAGCCAGCGCATGCCGACCCAGGCCACTCTCCAGCAGGCCGCCCACCATGACCCGGACGTTCCGGTCAGCGGCCCACGCAACCTGGTCGGCTGCGGCGGCGATCCCGCCCCACAGACCCGGCTTGATCGACATCCCCTGGAGCAATCCGGCCTCGTGGAGCCGTTCGGCGTCCTGGCGGGTCCGGACCGACTCGTCCCACACGATCACCGGGGCGGCGCCGTCCAGCAGCGGCGCGGCCAGGGCCTCCCGGCCCGCCGCCACCGGCTGTTCGATGACGGTCAGCCCGACCTGGTCCAGGGCCCGGAGCGCCGGCAGATCGTCCGCGCTGTAGGACCCGTTGGCGTCGGCCTGCAGTTCCAGATCGGGGTGACGCGCCCGCACCGCAGCGAGGACGTCGGCGTCGTGCCCAGGGGTGATCTTCAGCTTCACCCGCCGGTACCCGTCGGCGACGAACTGGTCGACACGCCCCACGACCTCGGCGATCGGACCCAGCCCGACGGTGGCGCCGGCCGGCACCTCGGGGCGCTCGACCCCGAGCGAGACGGTCAGCGACGTTCCGGCCCGGCGGAGATCCAGATCGAGTCGGGCCATCTCCCGTGCCGCGGCCGCCATCGGCGACCGGGCCGGATCGACCGACCCGCCGGCAGACAACAGCTCGAACGCCGAGCGGGCGGTCTCCGCCGTATACCCGGCCGCTCCGAGCGCCGCACACTCCCCCCATCCGATCGCATCCTCGTCGCTCAGGCCCACGACGGTGAGCGGTCGGCTCGCATCGCCCGTCGTGCCGTGCGCCGCGTCGAGCGATTCGACCATCGGCAGCTCCAACAGACGCACCTCGGTCCGCAGGCTCACCACGCGCCCCTCCGGACCTTGCCCAACGCGGTCAGCGGCAGCCGATCGATCCGCTCGATCCGGCGCGGCGCCGCGAAAGCCGGCAGGACCCGGCGCACCGCATCGCGCACCTCGTCCAGGGTCGGTTCGTCACGTCCCGCCGCCACCACGATCACCGCCGTGACGATCTGACCCCACTCGGGATCGGGGCGCCCCACGACGACGACCTCGTCGACCGAGGGCAGCTCCCGCAGCACCGCCTCGACGGGGGCCGGCCAGACGTTCTCACCGCCGGTGATGATGAGGTCGCCGATCCGTCCCCGCACCTCGACGTGGTCCGCACCGCCCGGGCCGGATCCGGGCGTGACGGCGCCCGCGTCGCCGGTCGACAGCCAGCCGTCTGCGTCCTTGGGGTCGGTCCCGTCGCGGTAGGCGCGCAAGAGCATCGGTCCCCGCACCTGGAGCTCGCCGTCGACGGCCCGAACCTCGACGCCATCCAGTGGCCGGTGGTCGTAGACCACGCCGCTGCCGGTCTCGGTCAGGCCGTAGGTGGCCACGCTGTTGGCGGGCCGGTCGGGCGGGATGGCGGCGCCGCCCAGCACCACGGTGCGGAACCCGCTCACGTCCATCCGCCGGAGCATGGTCGGCACCATCGAGACCAGGGTGGCGCCATCGCGCTGGGCCCGCAGGACGTCGGAGGGATCGAACCCGGCCTGCACCTCGAGCGGGGTCTCGGTCACGAGGGCGCGGGTGATCACGGACAGCCCACCCACATGGGCCGGCGGAAGACAGGCCAGCCACCGGTCCCGGGAGGGGTCGACGGCGAGTCGGCCACTGGTGGCCCGAGCCGACGCCGCAACGGCCTCGTGGGTCAGGACCACGCCCTTGGGCTCGCCCGTGGTGCCGCTGGTGGCGACGACGAGCGCGTCGCCCGGCTCGACCGGCACACCGTCGGACCGCCCATGGTCGGCACCGGGCTCGATCACCCGGTCGGGCCGGAGCGCGTCGAGCAACCCCTCGCGGGCTCGAGCCGGGAGCCGAGGGTCGACCGGGAGCACGGCGTCACCCTGGTCCCAGGCCCGCCGCAGCTCGGTGACGAACCCCTCCCCCGCGGGCATCGCCAGCGCGACCAGCCGATTCACGGCGGTCAACCTACCGCTGTCGGTCCACGGGCGCGGCCCTCCAAAGGTGAGCACTCTGGGTGCCTGCCGGGACCCGACGAGAGGCGCTGCGCGCCGGGGCGGGTCCTGAGCACTCTGGGTGCCTGACCCCCAGAGTGCTCAGCTCCGATCAGAGCGACGGGAGCCGCCGGACCTACGCTCTGGACAGGCCCTCGGAGAGAGTCGTGACATGCGTCGATTCAAGAACATCCTGTTCAGCCCGCTCGGTGACCGTGACAACCCGGCCGCCCTCCGGCGCGTCGCCCGCCTCGCCGGCGAGAACGGCGGACGCCTGACCCTGCTGGGGGTCACCCCCGAGCCGCCGATGCTGCAGCGCGTGCTCCAGAAGCCGGCGCTGGTCGACGAGCTCCTTGCCTCCCACCGCGACGAGCTGGACAAGAAGCTCCGGCGCTGGGCCGCCCACGATGCACCGGATGCCGACACCAGCATCGAGGTCGGCGCCAGGGCCGTGACCATCGTGCAGCACGTCCTGGCGAACGACCACGACCTGGTCGTCGTCACCACCGACGAGGACCGAGAGGACCACGCCACCATCCGGCGTCTGCTCCGCAAGTGCCCCTGCCCCGTCTGGGTGATCCGCCCGACGCGGGCCAGGACACAGCGGGTGCTGGCCGCCATCAACCCCGAACCCGACGAGGCCGAACTGAACCGCACGATCCTCGAGCTGGCGGCCTCACTGGTCGAGCTCGAAGGCGGTGAGCTGCACGTGGTCCACGCCTGGGAGCTCTACGGCGAGTCCACCATGCGGACGTCCTCGTTCATGCACATCCAGTCGGGGGACCTGGACGCGATGGTGACGAGCACGCACGACGCCCACGAGGACGCTCTGCGGGACGTGCTGCAAGCCGCAGGCGTGGCCGATGACCCCTGGCAGATCCACGTGGTGAAGGGCCACCCCGCGGAGGCCGTTCCCGAGGTGGTCGCCCGGAAGCGCATCAACCTGCTGGTCATGGGGACCGTCGCCCGCACCGGCATCGGCGGTCTGGTCATGGGCAACACCGCCGAGCGTGTGCTCGACGAGGTCCGATGCTCGTTCATGGCCGTCAAGCCACCGGGATTCGTGTCCCCCATCCAGCCCCCGTCATCGTGAACGATCCGGCCGGGCCGCCCCGTCCGGACCGACCCACCGTCACCTTCCTCGGAGGCGCCGGCACCGTTACCGGCAGTCGGTTCCTGGTCGAGACGCCGCGCTCCACCGTGCTGGTCGACTGCGGCATGTTTCAGGGCCTGAAAGAGCTGCGCCTGCGCAACTGGGACGACTTCCCGTACGACCCGGCGCACATCGACGCGATCGCGGTGACCCATGCCCATGTCGACCACATCGCCTACCTGCCCCGGCTGGTCCGACTCGGATTCCGGGGCCGACGTGGTCTGCACCCAGGGCACCGCCGATCTGGCGCGGATCGTGCTCCCCGACAGCGGCCACCTCCAGGAGGAAGAGGCCAACTACGCCAACCGCAAGGGGTTCTCCAAACACTCCCCGGCCCTGCCGCTCTACACCGAGGCGCACGCCGAAGTCGCACTCGACTACCTGCGCCCCACCGACTACGGCCGATCCACCCGGCTGACCGACGACATCACCGCCACATTCCGACCGGCCGGGCACATCCTGGGGTCGTCGACGATCACGCTGGAACTGGAGCCCAGCGGGCGCACGGTCCTGTTCAGCGGCGACCTGGGCCGCCCCGACCATCCGCTCCTCCAGCCGCCGGCTCCACCCGACGGCGTCGACATCGTCGTGATGGAGTCCACCTACGGCGGCCGCCTCCACGACGACGAGGGAGCGATCGACCAGCTGGCCGAAGCGATTCGTCGCACCGCAGCACAGGGCGGCACCGTGGTCATCCCCGCGTTCGCAGTCGACCGGACCGAGGTGGTCCTGTTCCGCCTCCGCGAGCTGATGGAATCGTCCACCGTTCCCGACCTGCCGGTCTACGCGGACAGCCCGATGGCCCTCCGGGCTCTGGCCGTCTACCGCGCGGGCCATCGCCGACGGCTCGGCCGACATCCGACCCGACCTGCACGGTGTGCCTGACCTGTTCAATGCCGGCCAGCTCCACGAGATCCGAGACGTCGAAGACTCGAAGGCGCTGGCCAGCCTGCCCCATCCGGCGATCATCGTTTCCGCTTCGGGCATGGCCACCGGCGGGCGGGTCCTCCACCACCTGGCCCGGGTGCTGCCCGATCCTCGCAACACCGTGGTGCTGGTGGGCTTCCAGGCCGCCGGCACGCGCGGTCGGAGCCTGGCCGAAGGCAATCGGGAAATCAAGATGTTCGGTAACTTCGTCCCGGTGAGAGCCGACGTCGCCAACATCCGGTCGTTCTCGGTCCACGCCGACCACGCCGAGCTGCTGGCCTGGCTCGGCGCCGCCACCCGCCCGCCGGACACGACGCTGATCGTGCACGGTGAGTCGACCGGATCGGAGAAGCTGAAGGCTGCCATCGAATCCGACCTGGGCTGGCCGGCAACGGTCCCGGCCCTCTTCGACTGCGTCCCCCTCGACTGACTGCGACATGACCGAACCCTCGTCATCTCCCCCCTCCCTGTTCCCCCGTGACGGGAACCCGTTCCGAGTGGTGCTCACCGGTGGGCCCGGCGGAGGCAAGACGACGGCCGCCGACCTCTTCCGGCGTGAGATCGGCGACGGTGTCATCGTCGTCCCCGAAGCCGCGACCCTGCTGTTCTCGGGCGGCTTCCCCCGGCCCAGCCAGCCCCACGCCATCCGCAGCGCGCAGAACGCGATCTACCACGTCCAGCGCGGCCTCGAGGACATCCAGGCCACGCACTATCCCGACCGAGTCCTGCTGTGCGACCGCGGCACCGTCGACGGCGGCGCGTACTGGCCCGACGGGGCCGAGAGCTTCTTCACCAGCGTCGGCTCCACCCATGCGGCCGAGCTCGACCGGTACGACGCGGTGATCTTCTTCGAGACCGCTGCGGCCGGCGGCCACGGGTTCGAGAGCGAGAACCGGTTCCGGACCGAGTCCCAGCAGGAGGCCATCGAGCTCGACGCCTCGCTGCGCGCCATGTGGTCCGATCATCCCGAGTTCACCCTGATCCCGCACACCGCCTCGTTCTTCCGGAAGATGACCGTCAGCCTGGGCATCCTCGAGAACCTGGTGGCCCAGCTCCCCCGAACCGAGGACCCATGACCGGCACCCCCACGAACGACCGACCCTGGACGGGTGACGCCTGCTCGCTGGTCGACGCGTTCCGCCGCGGCGAACGTTCACCGCGCGAGGAGCTCGACGCCTCGCTGGCCGCCATCGACGCCACCGACCTCAACTGCTTCTCGTTCCTGGATCCCGACGGGGCGATCGCCGCCGCCGAGCAGGCCGACGTCTCCCGACCGTTCGGCGGTGTCCCGGTCGGGCTGAAGGAGCTGGACAGTCACGAGGGGTGGCCCGACACCGAGGCGTCACTGGTGTTCAAGGACCGCATCGCCACCACGACCCACACCTCGGTGCAACGCCTGCGCGACGGCGGCGGCGCCGTGCCGGTCGGGCTCACCACCGCGAGCGAGTTCGGCGGGCTCAACGTGAGCATCACCAAGCTCAACGGCGTGACCCACAACCCATGGCGCCACGGCCGGACGGTCGGAGGTTCGTCGGGCGGGAGCGCGGCCGCGGTCGCCGGCGGTCTCCTCACCCTGTGCACCGCCGCCGATGGAGGCGGGTCCATCCGTATCCCCGCCGGGTACTGCGGGTTGATCGGCATGAAGGGGACCTACGGGCGGATCCCGCGCGGCCCCAGCGCCTATTCGCGACCGAGCACCGAAGTCTTCGGTTGCCTGGCGCGGTCGGTGCGGGACACCGCCCGGCACTACGACGTCGCGGCGGGGTTCGACTCGAACGACCCCTGGTCGCTCCCGTCGCACGGCACCTGGGAGGCCGATCTGGGCACCGGCGACCTCGCCGGCCTGCGGGTCGCCGTCGTCCCCGGGCTCGGTGGGGTCCACCTCGAACCCGGCGTCGAGCAGGCCGTGGTCGCCGCCGCCGAGCAGCTCATCGCCGCCGCCGGACTCACGCAGGTCGACGTGCCCATCGAGCTCCCCAATCTGACCATCGAATGGATGCTGGGCAACGTCTCGACCGTGCTGGCCGAGCTCGGCGACCTCTGGCCCGACTGCGGCGACGATCTCACCGACGCCATCGAGGACGGACTGCGACTGAGCCAGACGTTCTACAACCTGCACACCGCCGCCGTCGCCGAGAAGAAGCGGCTGGAACTGACGGCCGCGATGGCCGCCATGTTCGACCACGCCGACCTGGTGATCGCCGCCACCAACCCCGGTCCGGCGTTCGCCGCCGAGTCGCAGATGTCCAGCGCTCCCCCTCCGGCGCTCGACAAGGTGATGACCTCGCCCGCAGCGCGCAAGGGGCTCGGTGCCGGTCTCGCCACGCTGCGAGCCGCCACGGGTGTCGCGCCGCGTCTGCCCCTCCGCCTCTTCGGACAGGCCGAGAAGCGCCTCTCCGACCTCCTCGACATGGGTGGGTTGACGATTCCGTCCAACATCTACGGCAACCCGGCCGTCTCCCTTCCCGCCGGCCTGGTCGACGAGCTTCCGGTGGGGATGCAGGTCCTGACCCGCCACCACGCCGACGCACTGCTCCTCGACCTGGCCCTGGTGGCCGAACGCGAGATCGGCTGGCCCGGTACGGCACCGAGCGTCGGTCGGGACGCCCCGGCCGGCTAGGGCTCCCGACCCCACCCCCAAGACCAAATTCCGTCCCAAAGGGTCGGAATCCGACGCGTTCTCGGGGGGAGAACGGGTGGGCTGGTCATCCGGTGTACTGCGGGGCGCCCTGCTGAGCGGGAGCGGGCTGCGACGGCGGCAGCGGTTCCCCGACGGCGGGCTCGGTCCCGACCGGCTCGGCCGGCGTGGGTCCAACCCGAACACCGACCGTGTCACCGACGCCCCATTCCTCGTTCACGCCGGGGCCGCAGAAGGCCTCGTTGCCCGTGTCCCAGGCGTTCGCCGGGACCCAGGTACGTCCGGAGGCCTCGCACTCCTGCTGGGTCTGAGGGATCTCGACCTGATCCTGCGCTACGGCGGTGCCGGTGACCAGAAGCGAGAGGGCTGCGGTCACCGTCACGAAGCGTCGAAGGGTTGAGGTCTTCATTCGACTCCTCCTTACGTTCTCGTCCTTCGGACTGATCGTCGGCCACGGCGGTTGTGGTCCGGTTGCAGGGACATCGCCGTGGGGCCCGAGAGCCCCGGGGGTGAGACCGTCAGACTCGCGACGTCGCGGGGTCGTCGAGCTGTCCGGAATCCAGGCGCGCGTTGTCGGCTGCGACGGTGCCGCCGGCCCATCCGGCGGGGTCGAAGCCGCCCCGGACCCGTGAGGAGGTCAGGTTGCCGAAGTGGTCGTCCACCACGCCGTCGACCTGGTCGGCACGGGAGCGCAATACCGGCAGAAAGGCTTCGGCCTCGTCCGGACCGGCCGCCGCGAACACCGATTGGTTGATCTCCTCCAGCCGCTCGCCGATCCGATCCGTGTATGCCTGGAGGAACGCGGACCGATACGACTGGCTGCGGACCCGGGTGCCGGCCGGCGCCTGTCGGGCCGCTTCGGCCAGTGCGGTCTGCGCCTGCAGCAGCAACGACGTGAAGAGCAGCTCGACCGCGGCGAGATCGTCGGCGAAGCCGACCACCGTCGACATGCCCAGTTCGACCATGGCGACCGCCCGGCACCGACCGGCGCCGGCGACGGTCTGGAGCAGGAGGCACTTGGCGTCGACGTACGGGGCATCGACGGGAAGACGAACCATGATGGGCCGTTCGCCGGAGTGACCCGAGCGTCCTTGCAGCAATGCGGCATCGATGGCGTGTCGGGTCATCAGCTCCTGAGCCTTCGCCGTGAGCGCCGTGGCCTCGGCCTCGAACGTGGTGGACTCGGCCTTGGCCAGCAGGCTCCGGATCCGGCCGAGCACCGGGTCGACGCGGCCGCCGGCCGGATCGTCCGGGAGCAACGCCGACCAGGCCGCCGCCTCGGCCCGTGGGGACGAGACGTCGGCCCCCGGGGGCGGGATGATGGCCTCCAACGGCGGCAGCACCCGGAGGGCGGCCAGCACATCGATGAGGGTGTCCACCATCGCGGCCCGATCGAGCCCCTCGGTCCGGACCCAGGCCTGGATCCACCCGGGCGAGCCATCGGTCGGCGGCAGGTCCAGCTCCTCGACCTGGGTCATCCACCGGTGGTCGAGGGTGGAGGCGGGCCGGGTCACATCGTCGGCAACGATGGCGCGCTGGACCAGTCGGCCGCCGACCGCGGCAGCGCAGCGCCGCCGACCCTGACGCTCGAGCTCGGCCGGTTGCCACCCGTTGACCCACAGCGAGTCGACCAGGTCGACCAGCAGCACCTCGGCGGCGCGGTCGACGAGCGCTGCGGGCAGCATGGCGAGCAGGGTCCGGCCCTCGGCCCGGTCCGGCCGTCCGTCGACCCGATCCCGCGTCGCCGCCACCAGGAGGTCGCACACGTCGTCGTGACCGAGGCGAGGCGCTTCGTCGAGCGGTGGTCGTCGTGGTCCTGACCCGGTCGATTGGGCCCGGGTCGGCCGGGACTGTGCTGCTCGCTTCCGGGCTTTGGCGGCCCGTCGGGCCCTGTTGTTCTTCCCCATGCCCGAGAGGTTATGGCGGGGGTGTGACATCGAATCCGAACGGCCGCCGCCCGTGACATTCGCCACCACGGGTTGACGTTCCGGCGCCACACCGGTCAGAATCGTCATATGTCCGTACATTTGCCGAAGCACCGGGTCGTCGAGTTCGCGATGGCCCAGCCCCGCAGGATTCTCTGGGGTGCCGCCCTCCTCACCCTGCTCTTCGCCGCCCTCACCGTCCGCCTCGAGGTCGACACCGACCCCGAGAACATGCTCCCCGCCGATCACCCGGTGCGCGCCGTCAACGAGGAGATCCGCGACGACTTCGGCGCCCACGACATGATCGTCCTCGGCGTCATCGCCGACGACGTGCGCACCCCCGAAATCCTCGGTGCCGTCGACGAGCTGGCCCGCACGGTCGCCACCGAGAACGGCGTGATCGGCGACGAGATCGCCTGGTTCGCCAGCACCACCGGCGGCGAGGCCGACGTGGGCGATCAGGCCGCGGTGGACGCCACCGTCGCCGCCGTGGGAGCCGACCAGATCATGGGGGGCAACGTGCTGGCGGCCGACGGCACCACCGCCGCCGTCTTCATCCCCCTGGTGGACAAGTCCGAGGCCAACGGTGTCCAGGACGCCGTGAACGACGCCATCGACGCGTCCCCCACACTGGCCCAGCTCGAGACCCACGTTGCCGGACTGCCCCTGGCCGAAGAGGTGTTCGGCCAGGAGATGTTCATCCAGATGGGCATCTTCGCCCCCCTGGCCGGGCTCCTCATCTTCGGGTTGATGCTCCTGTTCTTCCGACGGGTTGCGCTGGTGCTCGCCGCCATGGCGGTGGCCATGCTGAGCGTGGTCTGGACCATGGGCCTGCTGATCGGCACCGGCAACACGCTGCACATCATGAGCTCGATGATCCCGATCTTCCTGATGCCGATCGCCATCCTCGACAGCATCCACGTGTTGTCCGAGTTCTTCGACCGGTACCCCCACCACCTCGATCGGAAGGAAACCCTCCGCGTCGTCTACGGCGAGCTCTTCCGCCCACTGGCGTACACCTCGCTCACCACGGCGGTCGCCTTCGCCTCGCTCGCCATCGCCCCGATCCCCCCGGTGCGGGTGTTCGGCCTCTTCGTCGCCTTCGGCGTCGCCGTCGCCTGGTTGGCGACCATCGTGTTCATCCCGGCGTTCATCATGACCATGAGTGAGACCCGCCTCGCCGCTGCCCTCCAGGACCGACCCGAGAGCAAGGGTCGTCTGCTCACCGATGGGCTCCGCGGCCTGGGTCGCTTCAGCGTGCGGCGCCGCGTGCCCGTCATGATCGGGTTCGGCCTGCTGGCCGTTGCCGCCGTTCCGGCCATCGCCGCCATCCAGGTCAACGACAACCCGGTCAACTGGTTCAAGTCCTCCAGCGAGATCCGCCAGGCCACCACGGCCCTCAACGAACGGCTGCCCGGCACGTTCGGCGCCAGCCTCATCCTCACCGCCGACCAGCCCGGCGCCCTGTTGGAGCCCGACGCGGTCGCCGCCGTCGAAGCCCTCCAGGCCGACTGGGAGAGCTCGGACGTGGTCGGGAGCTCGGCCGCCTACGTCGAGCTCGACCAACTGGACGGCGCCAACCCCGTCGTCGCCACCCTCATCGACGAGGACCGCTCCCGGGCCAACCTCCGGCTCCAGCTCAGCGACGGCGACAACCAGGCCATGCGGTCGGTGGTCGACGGCACCGAGGACCAGCTGGCCGCCACGCCGCTTCCCGACGGCATCGAGGCCGAGTGGGCCGGCGAGACCTACCTGAACCTGGTCTGGCAGGACGAGATGGTCTCCGGCATGCTCGAGGCCTTCCTGTCCACGCTGCTGGTCGTGATCGTCCTGATGGCCATCGTGTTCCGGTCGATCAAGTGGGCGTTCGTCAGCGTGCTGCCGGTGCTGTGGACGGTGATGGTCGTCTATGGCGTCATCGGCCTGGTCGGCAAGGACTACGACATGCCCATCGCCGTGCTGTCCACACTGGTCCTGGGGATCGGGGTGGACTTCGCCATCCACTTCGTGCAGCGGTTCCGCGAGCTCGACGCCGAATTCGGCGACCGCCGCGCCGCGGTGCGGGCCTTCTTCGAGGAGCCGGCCCGGGCGCTGACCCGCAACGCGTTGGTCATCGCCATCGGCTTCACCCCGCTGTTCTTCGCCTCCCTCATGCCGTACCTGGTGGTCGGCGCGTTCCTCTCGTCGATCATCCTGCTCAGCTGGCTGACGACGCTGGTCCTGCTGCCGGCCATGGTCGCAGGGAGCGGCGAGCCCGACCTCGACGACGACGAGCCCGAGGTGCCCGGGTCGCACCGTCACCACCCCGAACCCGTCCCCATCGGCACCCGCTGATCCCACGGGCCGGAACGGGGCGCGGCGGGCCCGGTTATCGTCCCCGGCATCGCTGCCATGCCCACCGCTTCGAGCGACATCGAGTCCGACCTCGGACGGGACGAACGGTCGCACGATGTCACGGGGACCGGCGCGGCCCAGGAATCGACCGTCGACTACGTGCGGTCGCCTCGGGACGCGCTCCGCCTGGCCTCGTTCCTGCTGACCGGCCTGGTGGTCCTGGGCGTCACCCTGGCGTTCGAGGACGCCGTCCTCGGCTTCGAGCTCGACCTGGTCAACCTCTTCGACTTCCTCGGCCCCCAAGCCGAGCGGGTCCTGCACGGTGCCGTGGTCGTCTTCCAGGTCGCCATCCTGGTCGCCCTCCTCGGATTCCCACTGGCGACCGGGCGCTACCGGCTCGTCGGCTACCTCGTCGTGGCCGGAGTCGCGGCCGTCGTGGTCATGGCGGCCATCGGTTCGCAGGTCGACCGCCAGACCCTGACCGAGCTGGACAACCTCATCGCCGAGCGGGCCGGTCTCGACGACTCGCCCACCGACGCCGCCAGGGTCATTGCGCTGCTGTCGGCGCTGTTCGTCGTCATGGGCCCGTGGGCCAGCCGCCGCTGGCGCCGGGCCGGCGCCGTCGCGATCACGGCGGTGGCGCTGGTACGCCTGCTGGTCGCCACCCGGCTACCCGCCGATCTCCTCCTGGCGCTCCCCGTCGGAGCCACCTGTGGCGCCGCCGTGCTGCTCGCCTTCGGGCGACCCGACCGGCGGCCGACGATCGAGGCCATCGCGTCCGGGCTGGCCGACGCCGGCCTGTCGGTCACCGAGATCCATCCGGCAACGGTGGACGCACGCGGCTCGACGCCCTACTTCGCGACCCTCACCGACGAGCGACGCGTCTTCGTCAAGATCCTCGGCGCCGACGAACGGGCCGCCGACCTGCTCTTCCGGCTCTACCGCTACCTGCGGGTCAGGAACGTCGGCGACGATCGCCCGTTCTCCTCGCTCAGACGGACGATCGAACACGAGGCGCTGGTCGCCCTGATGGCGCGGGACATCGGCGTCCGGACCCCGAGGCTCCTCGGAGTGGTCACCGTGGGAACCGACTCGATGTTGCTGGCCTTCGAGCGGATCGACGGGCCCTCACTCGATGCGCACGCCGACGACGACATGCCCGACGAGCTGCTGCAGGACGTGTGGGAACAGGTCCGACGGCTCCGCGGCAGCGGCATCGCCCACCGAGATCTGCGCCGGGCCAACGTCGTGGTCGCCGGAGGGGAGGAGCCCTGGCTCATCGACTTCGGATTCGCCGAGGTCGCCGTCGCCGAGGAGATCCTCGACACCGATGTCGCCCAGCTCTTGGCCTCGCTCACCGTGGAGACCGATCCCGGTCGCACCGTGGCGTCGGCCATCGCGGCGCTGGGCCCCGACGCAGTGGCAGCCGCGCTCCCCCGGCTCCAGATCCGGGCGCTCAGCGGAGCGACGCAGACCGCGCTCGAGCACCGGCCGGAGCTCCTCGACACGCTCCGTCGCGAGGTGATGGAGCAATGCGGGATCGAGGACGTCCACTTCGCCGAACTGGAGAGGGTCCGGACCCGAACCCTGGTGACCGTCGCGGTGCTGGCCCTGGCCACCTACTTCGTCTTGCCACAGCTCGGCGATCTTCCGGGCATCGTCGACCAGGTGCGCGACGCCAACTGGGCCTGGGCGCCACCGATGTTCGTCGCCGCGGCCCTGACCTATGTGGCCGCCACCATGGGCATCGCCGGCTCGGTCCCCCGGCGACTGCCGGCGATGCCGCTCTTCGCGGCCCAGGTGGCCTCGTCCTTCACGACCATGCTCGCCCCGGCCACGGTCGGCGGCATGGCGCTCAACATCCGGTTCTTCCAGAAGCAGGGTCTGGACCGGGCGGTCGCCACGGCCGGGGTCGGGCTCAACACCGTTGCGGGATTCGTCGGCCATCTCCTGCTCATCGTGGTCTTCCTCCTGTGGGCCGGACCCAGCGCCTTCGGGAGCTTCGAGCTTCCCGACCCCCACTGGTTCCTCGTCGGCGCGGCCGTCGCCGTCGTGCTGGCGGCGATCGGCGCAGCCATTCCCTGGATCCGGCATCTGTTCGCCGAACGGGTCCTCCCGACCTTGCGGCGGGGTGCTCGCTCCATTGCGAGCCTGGCCGGACGTCCGGGCAAGCTTGCGCTGCTGTTCGGCGGTTCGATCCTGATCACGTTCGGCAACCTGGTCACCCTGTACTTCGGCGTCGAGGCCTTCGGCGGCGGATTGACGTTCGCCGCGGTGGGCGCGGTGTTCCTGGTCGGCTCGGCGATCGCCACGGTCGCCCCCACCCCTGGTGGCCTCGGCGCGATGGAGGCGGCTCTGATCGGAGGGCTCGTCGCCGCCGGGCTGGACCATGCGGTCGCGGTGCCGGCCGTCTTCCTGTTCCGCCTCTTCACCTTCTGGCTCCCGATCCTGCCCGGCTGGCTGGCGTTCACCTGGCTCCAACACGGCGACTACGTCTGACGCGATCCGCCGCCTCGCCCTCGTGGCTGCGCGGATGGGCGTTCCGCGCCTAGAGCGCACCTTGGGAGTTCAGCGGATTCGAGCTTCGCTCCGTACCTATCCGCTGAAGCTCCTAGGGTCTCGTTCGACACCGTCGACCCCACGCCGGGCTCCCCTGCGGCGTTCGGCTCCGGAGCAACCCATGAGCGACGCCACTCGTCCGAGCCCTCGGTATGCCCAGCTGGACCGCGAGTACGGCATGGTGCTGGCCACCACGCCGCCCGACCAGGACGGCCCGGTCTGGATGGTCAACCTGATGCGGTATCGAGACCGCGCCGACTACGCCGACGGTCGCGCGACGGACCTGACCGGGCGCGAGGCCGACGATGCCTACGCACCGATCGACGAGCTGGCCGCCGTGGGGGCCGAGATCGTCTTCGTCGGCGATGTGGAGACCCAGCTGCTGGGCGAACCGCAGTGGGACCGCGTCGCCGTCGTGAAGTACCCGACCCGCCGCTCGTTCGTCGACCTGCAGTCGGTGCCCGGCTTCACCGACAGACACGCCCACAAGGACGCCGGCATGGAGCAGACGATCGTCATCGGCTGCCGCCCGCTCCCCTCCCCCGGGGACACCGCCACCCTCGGGCCGGACTGGGCCGACGTCCCCCACCCGCCCACAGACGAGGACGGACCCGTCCAGGTCCTCCACGTGCTGCGGTTCGAGGAGGCCGAGGGCGTCGACACCCCCGGCCTGGATGGCACCGACGAGGACCACATGGCCGCATACCAGCGCAGCGCGGCGCCGGTCGCGATCGCGCGACGGCGTCCGGATCGCCGGATGGTTCGGCGTGGACGGCACCATCCTCGGCGACGGCCGCGCCTGGGATCAGGTTCGCTTCAACACCTTCCCCAGCCGGGAGGCCTTCATGGCCGTCGTCCTCGACCCCGATCGGCTCGCCGCCCAGCGAGAGCACCGCGAGACCGCTGTCGCCGACACGTTCACGCTGATCGTGCGCCCGCTGATCGACCGGCTGGCCGACTCGGTCGACGACGGGGAGCGCGGCGCGTGAGCGCTCCGCCGGCGCCCACCCATTCACGACGGGTCCTGAGGGGGTTGACGAGACGAAGAGCCTTCGTCATAGTGACTAACATACTTAGTCACAACCGCAGGGGCCCATCATGCACCACCACCTCCACACCGAGATCGAGATCGACGCCGCACCCGACGTCGTCTGGAGTGTTCTGACCGACCTGGACGGGTACGCCGCCTGGAACCCGTTCATCACGTCGGCCGAGGGCACCGTCGAGGTCGGAGAGAAGTTGACCAACCGCATGGAGCCGCCGGGCGGCAGGGCCATCACCTTTCGCCCCCGCGTGACCGAGGTCGAGGCCACCTCGACCTTCGAGTGGCTCGGCCGCCTGGGCGTCCCCGGCGTGTTCGACGGCCGCCACCGCTTCGAGCTCGAGCCGACCGCAACCGGCACCCGCCTCGTCCACGGCGAGAAGATGACCGGGCTGCTCGTGCGGGTCCTGCGCAGCTCGCTCGACTCGCAGACCAAGCCGGGCTTCGAGGCGATGAACGCCGCGCTGAAGACTCGGGCCGAAGCCATCTCCGCGGGTACCGTCGCCCCCTGATGGGCCGCAAGCTGGGACTGACGCTGGACGACGTGGTCGCGAAGGCGGCCGAGATCGCCGACCGTGATGGTCTCGACCAGCTGAGCCTCGCGGCGGTCGCGTCGGGACTCGGCGTCCGCTCCCCTTCGCTCTACAACCACGTGGACGGACTCCCGGGGCTCCGCCGCCAGCTCGCCATCCGCGCCGGTCAGGTGATTGCCGCCGACATGGCGGAGGCGGTCGCTGGGACGACCGACTCGCCCACCGACCGGCTGCGGGCCATCGCCGCCGCCTATCGACGCTTCGCCCTCGCGCACCCCGGCCTCTACGCCTCGACCCTCCCCGCTCCCCCACCCGCGAGGATCCCGAGGTGGCGGACGCACTGGCCCAGCCGGTGACGGTCGTGGCGTCCGTGCTGGAACCTATGGGGATCGACCTCGCTGACATGATCCCGCTGATCCGGGCGCTTCGGGCATCGATCCACGGCTTCGTCGACATCGAGTTCGGTGGCGGATTCGGCCTGCCCGACGACATCGACGAGTCGTTCACCACCACCGTCGATCTGGTCATCTCCGCCATCGAAGCGCGCTCCCGCTGACCACCCCGTCGAACTCGTGAGTTGAGCTGATCCGGGTCAGGGGGTGCCGGCCAGGGCGGCGGCAAGCTCGGACTGGGCCTCGACGAGATCCTCGGTGAGCCGCAACTGCGACCGAGCCCGCACCAGGTTGTGGCCGACACGGTCGATGGCGAAGTACCGGTCACCGTCCAGATGATCGGCCAGGTATCGAATCGCGTTCTCGAAGCTCATCAAGGGTCCGGCCCAGGTACAGAACGACCGCTCGTCCCCGGTCAGCCGATCATCGCAGCCGGCGAGGATACCCCGAGACGATGGCGACGAACCGCGCCGGATCGACCGCACTGGTCCCGCACCCGCCGCCCCTTCCTCGGTCGTGGCCGCCACCGAACTGCGCACCAGTTCGCCCAGGTCGGCGATAGCCATGCCCGGCATGGTGGTGTCCAGATCCAGGACGGCGCGGGCTCGTCGGATCATCGGGATCGAGCACGACGTTGGCCAGCTTGGCGTCGTTGTGCACCGTGCGCACCGGCAGGTGGGCGATCGTGGCGGCCATCGGGCCGATCACCGCATCCAGGTCGTGGGCCCGATCGACCTCACCGGCGCATCCCACCAGCCGACCGACCCGATCCGCGGCCACCGCCGCCGCCAGTTCGCTCCGTCGCCGACCGAGATCGTGGAACCGGGCGATCGTCTCGTCGGGGGGTGGATCCAGATCGTCCAGCGCCGCCAGGAACGACCCGAACGCGCTCCCGGCCGCCCGGAGATCGCCCCGGTCGGCGTCGGGTCCGGGCACGACCCCCGGCACGAACGGCTGCGCACGCCACCTCCCGCCGAGATCGTCCGAGGCCACGGCGTCCCCATACGGGTCCGGCGGGGCGAGCGATCCACCCACTGCGGGCGACGGCGGGCCAGGTGTGCGGTGATGCGGTCCCGGTTCTCCATCAGCACGCCCAGGTCGGGGAACACCCGCTCGTTCAGCCGCTGGATCACCGTGTGGCCCCCGGCCAGCCAGGTCCGGTGGATGTGGCCCGACCCCAACGGCGCCACCGGAATCGTTTCGGCCAGATCGAACTGGGCCAGGACACGCCCGGGGACCGAGGCGGGGAAGCGCGGCGACGGGTCGGACACCGCGCCAGCATGCCAGCGTCGAACCGATCGGGACCCCTCGCACGACAGAAGGATGATGGACACCGTTCCCCCTGCCACCGCCCACCGCCTGCGCCGCCCCTCCACGATCCTGGGGATCCTGGCACTGGCGCTGATCACCCTGGTCGGGTGCGGCGCAGGCGACACCGGAACCGACGACGCCCGCACCGCCGGGGCGGCGGGCTGTGCCGAGCCGGGCCGATGGGGCGACTGCGAGGTCACCGGCCACGACGACCGCGGGTACGACATCTACGTCCCGAACCGCGCCGCCTCCGAAGCGGTCCCGCTGGTGCTCGCACTCCACGGTGCGGGCGGACGCTCCGACGTGGCGATCACCACCACCTGCGCCGACGGCGACCGGTCGGACGACTCGTGCCTCCACGCCATCGCGGAGGACGACGGGTTCGCCGTCGTCTACCCGAACGGCTCGGGATTCCTCCCCTTCCGCCGGCGGCGCGTGTGGAACGCCGGTGGCGGGGGCGATTGGGACTGCACGTCGGGACGCGCCTGCGAGGACGACGTGGACGACATCGCCTACATCAAAGCCGTGCTCGACGACGTCGAGGGCTGGTTGGACGTCGACCCGGGCCACATCTCGGTCGTGGGCCACTCGAACGGTGGGGCGATGAGCCACCGGCTGGCGTGCGAGCTCTCGGATCGGGTCACCGCCATCGCCGCGGTCGGCGGCACCAATCAGTTCGCCACCACCGCAGCGTGCGCGCCCGAGCAGCCGGTGGCGATCATGCAGGTCCACGGGACCGACGACTCGTGCTGGACCTACGAGACCTCGGACCGCTTCGCACGCTGAGCGACACCGGCCACAGCGGCGACACCGGCCACAGCGCCGAACCTGAACCCTCCGGGTGCCTGGCCCCGAGAGGGTTCAGGTTGGGGCCCGTTCGCCGTCGAGGGCTTCGATCAAGCCGGCCGCGGCCCGGTCGCCGATGCGGTCGAAGGCCAGGCGGAGCAGCGGGTCGGCCAGGCGCAGCGGCCCGTTGAGATCGAGTTGCGCGTCGTAGGTGACCACCGAGCCGTCGCCGTCGGCGACGACCGTGATGGTGTCCAGCGACCTGAGCATGCTGCTCTTCGCCAGCGCCACGACCTTCTCGGGCTCCTCGTAGACCGTCGTCTCGTAGCGCAGGGTCAGGTCGCCGACCACACCCTTGACGCTGACGTCGAACGAGGCGTCGGGCCCACCACCCTCGCCCTCGACCTGCTGCACCTCGGTGACTCCCGGATCCCACCGGGCGAAGTTGCGCAGGTCGGCCATGTACGCGAAGGCCTCGGCGGGAGGTTTCGGGGATCGGACGTGGACGACGTACTGGGCCATGGCCACCGTTCTATCTCACCGACTGCCGACATCGGTGGCGGTGGCGCTGGCCCACCCGGCCTGACGCTCAGACCCGGAGCCGGTGCTCGGCCAGTGTGTCGTACAGCGGTCGGCACGCATCGATCCGGTGGGCGAGGTCGGCCTCCACCACCGGCGGCGCCGCGTCGTCGGGTGGGGCGAACCCGGTACTGGCGGCGGCCCGGGTCATCCACGACTCCCACCGCGCCACTCGTCGGGCATCCCCGGTGTCCACCGGAGCGCGTCGGGGCGCCGCACGATTCCCACCGCGTCGCACCAGGCGCCGACGACCGCCTCGGGCTCGGCCCGGAGCTCGTCGCTGTCGATCACCACCGGCTCGTCGCCCTGCTCCCGCAGCATCGTCCAGGCCCGATGCTGGGCGACGTACCCGGCCTCGTCGTCGGTGAAGTCCGCCCAGTGACCGGCCAGCGACGGCAGGGCGAACGCCGGATCACGGATGAGGAAGGTGCTGCGGAACGCGATCAGGACCTCGGGACCCAACAGCGGCCCGAGATGGTGGGGCATCTCCTTGACGAAGACCGGGCCCGCTGCGGCCTGACGGCGAACCTCCTCGAGCACGCCGTCGAACGTCGCTTCGGGCCGGCTGACCGGGAAGCGGGGCGAGCACTGCTCCGGACCCAGGTAGTACGCGATCGAGAACGGCTCGGTCCGGACCCGGTGATCGCCGCGGGTTCGCATCATCTTGTCGAACGCGGTGGACACCGTGCGCGGCGTGGCCCACAGCGCCAGGGGCTTCACTCGGCGCGCCCGGCGCGCTGGCGTGGTGAGCACGCTCGGTGCCTGACCCCGAGCGTGCTCAGCACGGTCAGACGGAGACGATGAAGGTCTGTACCACGCGGTCGAGCACGGCGGCATCGGCCTCGGTGGCCAGCTGCAGGATGACGACCGCGGTGAACTGCCCGTCGGGTGGTTGGGCCGCGATCAGCACCACGGCCGGCTCGCCACCACCGCAATTGGCGTAGAACTGGATCTCACCGACGTAGAGCTGATCCTCGTACGGCTCCCGGCCGGCGTCGGTGCACGCCGCGGCCGCACCGGCGCCCAGCTCGTCGAGGAGGAAGGTGACGTCGGAGCTGATCTCGGGTTGGATGGCCATCACCTCGACGCCCGGCTCGGTCCACAGGTCGTAGAAGGCCTGGAGGTCCGGTGCGGCGACGACGCTGGGGAACGTGGTGCCGTCGTCCAGCTCGCGAGGCGAGCCGTCGACCTGCGACCACTCGGCGGGGACCTCGACCGCGACCGTGCCGCTGTCGTCCTCGACCTGCACGAACTCGGCGTACTCGGCGCCGCCCGCGGCCAGGCCGCCGGTCTGCTCGACCACATCGCTGACCAGCGACTCGACCGCCGCCAGCTCGTCGCCGTTGAACTCACCCTCGAGCCGGGCGTTCTCCTCGAAGCGCAGGACCTGGACCGAGAGCTTGTCGGTCTCCTCGTGCGAGCGGAGGATGTCGCAGTAGTCCTTCATGGTGCCGTCGGCGCCGACGGTCAACCCCTCGACTCGCTCGATGATGTCGCCGCCCTGCAGCCCGAGCTCGCCGGCCGGGCTGTTGGTGTCGACCGACGAGACCCAGATGCCCTGGATCCCGGACTCCTCGTCGACGACGGCCACGCCGTTCACGCCCAGCGAGAGGACGTCGCCCGTCTGGAGCTCCTCGACCGTGGGACGGGCGAGGTCGGAGCCGATCGCGAAGAACTGGGAGGTGCCGGTGCCCGGATCGCCGCCTGCGTAGTTGACGGCGACGACCTGGCCGGTGTCGGCGGTGACCAGCGGGCCGCCGCTGTTGCCGGGCTGGATGTTGGCGTCCTGCTCGATGACCGATTCGACCGATGCCCAGTCGGTGTCGCCGTCGGCCTCGGCCTTCGACACGATGCCGCTGGTCAGGGTGTACTCGGGATCGCCCAGCGGGAATCCGGCCGCCCGCACCTCGAGCCCCGGGTTCACCTCACCCGTCGTACCACGAGAGGTAGGGGTACCCCTCGCCGTCGATGTCGATGACGGCGAGGTCGCTGCACTCGGAGACGCCGAGGACCTTGGCGTTGACCGGCTCGTCCTCGCCGCTCGATGAAGACCTCCAGGGTGGCGGCGCCGGTGACGACGTGGTTGTTGGTCACCGCGATCCCGGACGGATCGATGATGAAGCCGCTGCCGCGAGCCGGCGCCCTCGACCTCGGCGAAGGACGCCAGGCTCCCCTCGGGTTGGACGAAGCTGCCCTTGGCCACGATCTGGACGACGGCCGACTGCACCCCGTCGAGCGTGCTGACCGATCCGTCGGAGGGGACGTCGCCGGTGTCGCCGCCCGCCGTCTCGGCCCCCGACGCGGTGACGACCGGCGTCGAGTCCGACGGTTCGGCCCCATCGTCGTCATCTCCGCACGCCGCCGCGATCAGTGCCAGCACGACGAACAACAGGGTCAGCTTGCGCCTCATGGCGGCACCTTCCGATCGAGGATGGGGTCCACCGTACTATCGGCCGGTCGCCGCCGATCCCGAGGACCACCGGCCCCCTTCCCGCCGAAATTCCGTCCGTTCGCGTCGAAAACCGACGCTGCTGTCGGGGAGAATGGCCAGTGGGAGGACGATCTCCATTCGACCAACGGCCGGGAACGACGTCGACGAGACGCTCGACGCGCTCCGCGCCGCCGGTCGTGGCACCCGCACCCGCCCGATGCCGACACCGGTGGCTGTCCCCATCGCTCCGCGCCTCGGTGCCATCGTCGCGCTGCTGACCCTGGGCCTGGTGCTCGCCGCGTGCGGCGCGGACGATGGCGACGACCGGCCGGACGACGCGGTCCCGACTTCCGGGCCCGCAGCACTCCCCGAGGAGGGGACCTACGTGGCGCTGGGGAGCTCCAACGCCGCCGGACCGGGCGCCGGCGCTCTGCTGGAGGGACCATGCCTGCCGCGGTGAGGAGAGCTGCCCGCGCGATCCTGGCGGCTCGGCTGGGGTTGGAGCTGATCGACGCCAGCTGCAGCGCGGCCACCATCGACAATGTCGTCGACACGCCGCAACGGTTCGGGGACGCCGAGCAGCCGCCCCAGATCGAAGCCGTGACCGAGGACGCCGCGCTGGCCACGGTCACGGCCGGCGGCAACGACATGGACTACATCGGGACGTTCATGGACTGTCGGAACGGCTGCCCACCCCAGCGCCTGGACGACGAGGCGTCGCGGGACGTGCGCTTCGCCGCCGTCACCGAGGAACTGGTCGCCATGCTCGAGCTGCTCGCCGACCGTGCGCCGCAGGCCCGCATCGTGTTCGTCGGCTACCCCGTCGTGATCGAGGACCCGTCCGAGCCGTGCGCTCCGCTGACCCAGGAGGAGACCGACTTCCTCTTCGATGTCGGCGAGCGGCTGCAGGCCGCCTTCGTCGAGGCCACCGACCGCACCGGTGTCACCTACGTCGACGCCTACGAGGGGTTCCGCGGCCACGGGGCCTGCCGCCCCGCCGAGGAGCGTTGGATCGAAGGCGCCGATCCCATCCCGGGAGCCATCCCGTGGCATCCCAACGTGACCGGCGCCGCCGTCATGGCCGACCTCGCTGCGGACGCGTTGGCCGAGGCGTCGTGAGCCGGCGCGGGCTCAGCCGGCGGGAAAGGCCCGGTTGACCTCCATGAGCAGCTGGGGCAACGCCAGCACATGGGTGCCCAGCACCGGCTTGCCCGTGGTCAGGAAGGCGCCGACCAGATCGCGGTCCGGGTCGGCCCAGGTGAAGATGTTGGACAGCCCGATGTGACCGAAGGCGTTGGGATGGTCCCATCCGTACGGGCTGACCTGTTCGTTGCCCAGCATGAAGCCCGCGCTGTACCTGATGGGCATGCCGAGCATCCGGTCGAAGGGGGTGCCCTCGTCCCGATGCTGGAGGGCCCGGGTGACGGTCTCCTCCTCGAAGACCCGCGTGCCGTCGAGCTCCCCGCCGTCGAGCAGGCACTGGTAGAACGCGGCGATGTCCCGGGCCGTCGTGATGACGTTGCCCGAGGGGATGACCGAGGTGAGGAATCGCGGGTCGTTGGACAGGTGCAGCACGTGTCCGTAGCGGGTGCCGAGCGCCCGGCGGAACACCATCTCCAGGGGCAGGAGCAGCGGGAACCCGGTCTCGACGTTGTGCGCCACCAGCTCGGCGTCGGCGGGATCGACGCCGAAGTGGAGCCACTCGAGGCCGAGCGGCTCGCCGGATCTCCCGGTCGAGCACGTCGCGCAGGCTCCGTCCGGCCGCGTGCTGGGCCACGACCTCCATCACGAAGCCACCGACCACGGCGTGATAGGCCGGGGAACCGCCCACGACGCCCGAGGGTTCGAGCTCGCAGACCATGGCCTCCATCCACTCCGGGTCGGTCAGGTTGTCCAGCTCGAAGCCTTCCTTCGGCAGGGTCGGGATGCCGGCCCGGTGGCTCAGGACCTGCTCGAGGGTGATGTCCTGCTTGCCGTGGCGGGCGAAGTCGGGGACGTGGTCGCTGACCCGGTCGTCGAGGGACAGGGCACCCATCTCCTCGAGCTTGTGCAGGACCATGCCGGTCACCGCCTTCGCCGCCGAGAACAGATTGACCGGTGTGTCCAGTTGCATGGGGACGGCCTGGTCGGGATCGAACCGGTGACCGGGACGCACGCCTTGGGCGTGGCCGATGGCCCGGTCGATGACGACCTCGCCCCCGTGGCGGATGCACAACTGGATCCCCGGGTGCATCCCGCTGCGGTAGACGGCTTCGACCCGCTCCCACACCATGTCGGCGACGATGGGCGATCCGGCCTCGTCGCCGATGATTGTGACCTTCTCCGGGTCACGGGCGACGCTGTGGCGGCGGCCACCAGGTCGACGGTCCGGTCCAGCACCCACTTGGTCACGCGTCGCTCCCCCGTTGCTCCTGCCAGCCTACGCACAGCCTGGGGCCTTGGTCCCTTCCACCCGCCCGCGTCGGGGCGTAGCGTCGGGACCGTGGGACGACTCGCCGATCATCGGGCCGATCGCAAGCGGATGGTCGAGCGCGATCTGGCGCCGCCGCGGGATCGCCGATCCCGAGGTGCTGCGGGCGATGCGCACCGTGCCCCGCGAGCGGTTCGTCGCCGACCGCCTCGACCCGGTGGCGTACGAGGACCATCCCCTCCGGATCGGGAAGGGCCAGACGATCTCCCAACCGTTCATCGTGGCGGCCATGGCCGAGGCGGCCGAGCTCACGTCGACCAGCCGCGTGCTGGAGATCGGGACGGGCTCGGGGTACGGCGCCGCAGTGCTGGGGACGATCGCGGGCGAGGTATGGACGATCGAGCGGCACGAGAGGCTCGCCGCCGACGCGCGACAGCGGCTGCAGGAACTGGGCCACGGGAACGTCCACGTGATCGAGGGCGACGGCACGCTCGGCCTTCCCGACCGGGGCCCCTTCGATGCCATCGTCGTGACCGCAGGGGCCGTCGAGGTGCCGTCGACGTTGGCGGATCAACTGGTCGAGGGCGGGAGGATGATCGTCCCGGTCGGACGCGGCGGCCACCAGCGATTGCTCCGGGTGCGCCGGACCGGCGACGAGACCGCGGTCGAGGATCTGGGTGCGGTGGCGTTCGTCCCCCTCATCGGCGAAGGCACCGGCGGCACCCCCGCAACCTGAACCCTCCGGGGGTCAGGCACCCAGAGGGTTCAGGTTGGTCCGTCTGGGAAGGTGAACCCGGAAGGTGCCTGACCCCGAGAGGGTTCAGGTTCGGCGTCTTGCCCCGGCGACCATGGCGCGCTGGGTCACGCCGGCCGGCAGGCGTGACAGCAGATCGAACACGATCGGCGTCACCGCCGATCAGGGCGCGGCGGCGGTTCCTGGTCACGGCCCGGAGGATCAGGCGGGCCGCCTTCTCCGGCGGCGTGCGCAGCGCCTTGTTGAAGTCGCCGGGTCCGTCGGCCCGGCCGTCGCCGAGGGCGGCGAGGTTCTCGCTCAGCCGGGCCCGGTGGGCGATGTTGGTCTTGATCCCACCGGGGTGGACGGTGGTGGCCGACACGCCGCAGTCCTCGATCTCCAGCTCGATCCGCAGTGCGTCGGTGAACCCCCGGACGCCGAACTTGGCCGCGTTGTAGGCCGACTGCGTCGGGCACGCTGAGCAGCCCGAACACGCTGGACAGGTTCACGACGTGCCCCTCGCCCGCAGCCTTCGAGGTGCGGGAGGAACGCCTTGGTGCCGTGCACGACACCCCAGAAGTTGATGTCGATGAGCCACTCGAAGTCGTCGTAGTCGACCTCGCTCGACCGTGGCCCCCAGGGCCACGCCGGCGTTGTTGAAGATGAGATTGACCTTGCCGTGCTCCTCGACGACGAGGTCGGCCCAGGCGAAGACCGCGTCACGGTCGGCGACGTCGAGCGCGGCGCGTCGTGACCTTGACCCCGGCGCCCTCGCACATCGGCCGACGGTCTCGGCCAGGCCGTCCGGATCGATGTCGGCCAGCGCCAGGTGGGCGCCGCGGCCGGCCAGCTCGTCGCGCCAGCGCCCGTCCGATCCCGGACCCGGCTCCGGTGATGGCCGCCACCCGGCCGGCGAAGTTCTGCACGTCGCGCTCGCTTCCGCCGACTCAGCCGGCCGCCGCGGCGGCGGTCGTGTGCGCGGTCGGACCGCGGCGCACGGCATGGCGTCGGCGGGTTGGTCAGCTCCATCGCGTCGTCGACGACCTCGTCCATCTTCAGCGCCCGGTAGTCACGCAGGTAGCTCTGGTGCACCCGCCACGGGGCCGCGCTCCCCTGCCGGGGGAACAGGTGCGCCGACCGCTGCACGTACCCCGCGGAGAGCCCGAGCAGCGGCTCGGGACTGACCGAGCCGTCACGGTTGCGCGGGGTGGCCTGCGCGCCGCCCCGCCTGCCGCATCTCGTTGAGCAGGCGGGCCACGTAGTCGCACGTCAGATCGGACTTCAGCGTCCACGAGGCGTTGGTGTACCCGACGGCCATGGCCAGGTTGGGCACGCCCTCGAGCATCATCCCCTTGTAGGTGAGCTTCTCGGCCAGGTCGACGGGGTCGCCGTCGACCGTGATCTCGATGCCGCCGATGAACAGCAGCTCGAGGCCGGTGGCGGTGACGATCGACGTCGGCATCGAGCACCTCGCCCGATTCGAGCAGCACGCCGGTCTCGGTGAAGGTGTCGATGCGGTCGGTGACCACCGAGGCGGTCCCGCCGCTTGATCGCCTTGAAGAACAGCCCGTTGGGGTCGGCGCAGAGCCGCTGGTCCCACGGGTCGTAGTGCGGGGTGAAGTGGGTGTCGATGTCGTAGTCGTCGGGCAGTTGGAGCTGCACGCCCTTGCGCAGCAGTTTGCGGGCGGCGTTGGGAAAGCGTTGGCACCAGCGGAAGAACGCCTGGGAGCCGAGCGCGGCGAACCAGCGGGTCAGCGGGGCCGACCAGCGCAGCGGCAGCACCCGCTCGAGCA
Organism: uncultured Acidimicrobiales bacterium; assembly: GCA_963793475.1. Taxonomy (GTDB): domain Bacteria; phylum Actinomycetota; class Acidimicrobiia; order Acidimicrobiales; family CAWCAL01; genus CAWCAL01. The sequence goes on along the minus strand of CAWCAL010000005.1, from coordinate 17,652 downwards.
GCTGGGCGACCGGCGCTCTTCGGGGGCACGGCCGCGATGTAGGAGGGCGACCGCTGCAGCATCGTGACGTGCTCGGCGGTCTCGGCCAGCGACGGGATGAGCGTGACGGCGGTGGCGCCGCTGCCGATCGACCACGATCCTCTTGCCATGCCCCGTCGAAGTCCTCGGGCCAGGCCTGGGGGTGGATGAGCTGGCCCCGGAAGCGGTCCATGCCGTCGAAGTCGGGGGTGTAGCCGTGGTCGTAGCGGTAGTAGCCGGTGCACGAGAAGAAGAAGCCGCAGGTGAGTTCGAACGTCTCGTCGGTGTCGGTCCGCTGGGCGGTGACGTGCCAGCGGCGCGTCGGCGCTGCGACCAGTCGTGCGGAGATGATCCGGTGGCGGAACCGGATGTGCCGTCGATGCCCTCGTCGGCGGCGGTGTCCTCGATGTAGCCGGAGGATGTCGGGTCCGTCGGCGATGGCCTTCTCGCCGGTCCAGGGCCGGAACGGGTAGCCCAGCGTGTACATGTCCGAGTCGGAGCGGATGCCCGGATACCGGAACAGGTCCCAGGTGCCGCCGATGGCGTCGCGCGCCTCGAAGATGGCATAGCTGGCCCAGGGGCACGTCGCCTGGAGATGGTGGCCGGCGGCGATGCCCGAGAGTCCGGCGCCGACGACGAGGACATCGACGTGTTCGGTCTCGGTCATGCCGCTCCGGTGAGTTTGTCGTTGAGCCGGCCGTCGGCGCCGAACAGATCGGTACGCCACCGTTCGAGCAGCGCGTCGGTGTCGTGGTCGTCGGGATGGAAGTCGGGTCGGTTGTAGTCGCGCAGGCGGCGCCACACCCATCGGCGGAGGAACGGCGAGCGCGGGATACGACGGAGGCTTCGCAGCAGGTTCCCGCGCCGGTACGTGTCCCGGTCACCCAGCACCGACAGCACGGCCTGGACGGTCATCCCACCGATGAATCCCACGGTGGTGACGTCCATGGTGACGGTGCGCATGCGCTCGGACCCGCCGACGGCCCGGTAGACGTCGAAGGCGACCGCCTTGTGCTCGCACTCCTCCAGCGCGTGCCAGAGCAGCAGTTCGAGCACCTCGGGCGAGCCGATCTCGCGTCGGGCCTCGGGGTCGCTCAGCAGGACCTCGGCCAGGGTGGCGGTGTAGTGCTCGAGGGCGGCGGTCGAGGCCAGGTTGGAGATGGGCGGCAGGATCCGCTCGCGCGTGCGGAGCCCCCACCGGGTGAACCGCTCGATTCGCTTGGCCGGGTAGCCAAGCTGGTCGAGCCGATCGTTCAGAGCCCGGTGCTCCCGCCCGTGCATCGCCTCCTGACCGATGAAGCCCGCGGACCTGCTCCTTCAGCTCGGGGTCGGTGATCTGGTCGCGGTAGTGGCGCACCGAACGGACGAAGAAGTCCTCACCGTCGGGGAAGACCGACGACATCGACGCGATGACGTGACTCATGATGAGGTCGCCCTCGCCGGCGAAGTGTTTGGGCAGGTTGCGGAGCGATTCCTCGAACGAGATGCGCCGGGTGGGCACCGGACGGTGGGATCGGGCGGCGGACGGTGTCCTGGTCCGGGGGGAGTGGCGGGGGTGGCGGTGGGCATCGTGGGTCCTCGGGCGACGGTCGCTTGCTCCGAGAGTAAAGGAGTTGAGGATTTTCTCAATCCCTCAATTCTGTTAGATTCGTCACATGGCCTCGCTCACCTCGACCGACGACGCATCCGCGCCGACCGCCAAGGGCGAGCAGACCCGCCGGTCGATCCTGACCGTGGCCATCGAGCGGTTCGGCCGCGACGGGTTCCGCGCCACGTCGGTGGCCGACATCGCCCGCGACGCCGGGGTCAGCGGCACCCTGGCCTACGCCTACTTCGAGAACAAGGAGGCACTGTTCCTGGCGGCGCTGGACACCGACGTGGCCGAGGTCATCGACGAGGGCGTGACCTCGGTGCTCGAGACGGCCGGGGACGACAGCTGGCGCGGCACCCTGGTCTTCACGCTGATGGAGGCGGTCGAGCGCCATCCGCTGGCCCGCCGGATGCTGGCCGGACTCGAACCGCGGGTGACCGACCGCATCACCGAGCTGCCCGCCCTCGAGGAGCTCCGCACCGCGGTGGGCAACCGCTTGCGGGCCGACCAAGAGGCCGGGCTGGTCCGACCGGACATCGATCCGGCCGTCATTGGCGGCGGCGCGGTCAGCATCTTCATCACGCTGCTGATGGCCGTGGTGCAGTTCGGTCCCCAGGCGGTCGAGACCTACGGCGACGACGTGCTCGCCGTCCTCGAAGCCGCCATCGACGCCCGCTGACCTTACGGCGTGTGCTCGGCCAGGAACCGTGTGATCGTCGCGTCGGTGTCGGGCAGGACGTCGTCGTCCTTCCAGCGTTCGACCAGCGTTGCGTCAGGGGCGAGGGAGGCGATCTCGCGCGACGTCGACTGAGGGTGGTAGAGGTCGTCGCCCATCATGACCAGCAACGGCGTCTCGCATGCAGCGACCTGCTCGCGGGTCGCGGTCAGCACGAAGTCGCCGCCCCACATGTTCCGCCGGAACGCAGCCCAGTCCTCGGGGCCGGCTTCGGGATGATCCGGTCCGACCTCATCGACCCAGCCGTCGAACATCTCGACGAAGGCGTCCCGGTTGTCGTCGATCCCCACCGGCTGGAGCAGGACCGCCGACCGGAATCGATCGTGGGACGAAGTCAGCAGACCGAAGATGTAGGGCCCGCCGATGCACATGCCGAGCACGTGGCACTCGCCGATCCCCAGGTGATCGAGCAGCGCCAGCTGATCTGCGGTGTAGGTGGCCCACCCGTCGGTCGCCGAGACCGGGGCGGTCGAGTGGCCGGCGTTGCGCTGGTCCATGCCGACGACCCGGTACCGGTCGGCCAGCGCGGTGCGCGGATTCCAGGGCATGTTGGCCCAGAGATCGTTGGCCGATCGCATCCCGCCCGGCGCGATCACCAGGATGGGGAAGCCGTCACCCTCGACCTCGTAGTGCAGCCGGGCCCCGTCGTGCTCGAAGATCGCCATGCGACATCCCTAGCACGTGCCGGTGGAAGGGTGAACCCTCTCGGTGCCTGACCCCGAGAGGGTTCACCCTTGGGGTCTGACCCCCCAGAGTGCTCAGCCGGCGAAGCGGTTGACCGGCATTCCTCGGCAGCCGGGATCGACGACGAGGATGGAGCCGGCCAGGGGCTGGGCGGCGCGCTGGGCCGCGTCGAGGCCGGTCGAAGCGGTGGTGACGAACAGCCGGTCCAGGTCGGGGCCGCCGAACGTGCAGCTGGTGACCCGGTCGACCGGCAGCTCGACCGTGCGGAGCAGCGCCCCCTCGGGGTCGTAGCGGCGTAGGCAGCCGCCATCCCAGAAGGCGACCCACAGGCAGCCCTCGGCGTCGACCGTCATGCCGTCCGGGAACCCCTCACCGTCGCCGACCCGGACCAGCAGGCTGCGCTCGCCGACGGCGCCGGTGGCGACGTCGTAGGTCATCACGTCGACCCGGAGTGTCGGCGTGTCGATGAAGTACAGGCGCGCCCCATCTCGGCTCCACCCGAGCCCGTTGGAGATGCCGAGGCCGGTGAGCACCGTCGTCACCGCGCCGTCGGGATCGACCCGGTACAGGGCCGAGCGCCGGTGGTCATGGGTCATGGTGCCGGTGAACAGACGGCCCGCCGGGTCGCACTTCGCGTCGTTCATCCGACTCTCGTCGTCGTCGGCCTCGATCGGGATCCGCCGCTCCTCCCGCCCTTCGGCGTCCCAGAACACGATGCCGTCACGCACGCCCAGCACCGCTCCCCCGCCGACCCGCGGGATGACCGCCCCGACCGGCTCTCCCGCATCGATGACCTCGTCGTCACCACCATCCGGATCGGTGTGGTGCACCAGGCCGGCCTCGATGTCGACCCACCACAGGGAGTCGCCGGTCCACACCGGCCCCTCGGCCAGGTCGGCCCCGGCTTCCAGCACCACGTCCCAGTCGCCGCTCACCCCAGCAGACCCCACTGCATCAGTGACTCTCGCGGGTGACCGTCGAGCCGCTGGAGCCGATCAGGAAATCCAGGTCGGCGCCCGTGTCGGCCTGCGTCACGTGATCGATGTAGAGCCGGGCCCAGCCGCGGACGGCGACCGGTTCGGGCGGGGCCCAGGCCGCTCGTCGGCGGTCGAGCTCGGCGTTGTCGACGTCGAGGGTCAGTCGGCGATTCGGCACGTCCAGCGTGATGGGGTCGCCGGTGCGCACCAGCGCCAGCGGTCCGCCGGCCGTCGACTCGGGGGCGGCGTGCAGCACGGTGGTGCCGTAAGCGGTGCCGCTCATGCGGGCGTCGCTGATGCGCACCATGTCGGTCACGCCCTGCGGCCAGCAGCTTCGGCGGCAGTGGCATGTTCCCCACCTCGGGCATACCGGGGTACCCCTTGGGCCCGCAGCCCCGCAGCACCATGACGGTGTCGTGGGTGACGTCCAGATCGGGGTCGTCGATGCGGGCCTTGAAGTCCTCGATGGTGTCGAACACCAACGCCGGCCCGGTGTGGGTCAGCAGCTCGGGTGACGCAGCGGACGGCTTGATGACGCCGCCGTCAGGGCAGAGGTTGCCCCGCAGCACCGCGATCCCGGCGTCGGGGGCGAACGGATCGGCCATCGGCCGGATCACGTCGCGGTTCCAGCTGGTGGCTCCCTGCCAGCTCTGGGCGATGATCTCGCCGGTGACGGTGAGCGCGTCGCCGTCGAGCTCGTCCGAGAGCTCGGCCATGACCGCGGGGATACCGCCCGCCTCGAAGAGGTCCTCCATCAGGTACTCCCCCGCCGGCATGAGGTTGACCAACAGCGGCAGGTGGGACCCGACCCGATCGAAGTCGTCCAGCGTCAGTTCGACCCCCACCCGGCCGGCGATGGCCAGCAGGTGGATCACGGCGTTGGTCGAGCCGCCGATGGCCGAGAGCACCCGGATGGCGTTCTCGAACGCGGAACGGGTCAGCACCGCCGAGGGTCGCCGGTCGGACCGGACCATCTCGACGATCCGGCGCCCGCTCAGGTGGGCCAGCCGGTTGCGGCGGGCGTCGGGCGCGGGGATAGCGGCGTTGTCGGGCAGGGTGAACCCCAGAGCCTCGACCATCGACGCCATCGTCGAGGCGGTTCCCATCGGGTTGCAGGAGCCGGCGCTGCGGGTCATGGTCGCCTCGGCGGCCAGGAAGTCGGCCTCGCTCAGGGTGCCGGCCCGCACCTCCTCGCTCATCCGCCACACGTCGGTGCCCGAGCCCAGCGGGCGGCCCTGGATCCGGCCGGTCAGCATCGGCCCACCCGACACCATCAACGCCGGGAGATCGACCGACGCCGCCCCCATCACCATGGCCGGCGTGGTCTTGTCACAGCCGGCCAACAGGACGACGCCGTCGATGGGGTTGCCGCGGATCGACTCCTCGACATCCATGGCCATCAGGTTGCGCAGCAGCATGGCGGTGGGCCGCAGCTGGGTCTCACCCAGCGAGGTGACCGGGAACTCGAGCGGCACGCCGCCGGCCTCCCAGACGCCACGTTTGACGTGCTCGGCCACCTGGTCGAGATGCTGGTTGCAGGGCGTGAGCTCGGAGGCCGAGTTGCAGATGCCGATCATCGGCTTGCCCGAGAACGCGTCGTCGGGCAGGCCGCGCTTCATCCAGCTGCGATGGATGAAGTTGTCCCGGCTCGTGCCTCGGTACCAGTGCTCGGTGCGGAGCCGGACCGGCGTCTCAGCGGGCGCCTCGTCGTTCATTCGACGAGCCGGATCCCGGAGATGCCGCCGTCCAGGACCAGCTCCTGGCCGCTGGTGTAGGTGGTCGGCGCGGCCAGGAAGACGATGGCGGCGGCCACCTCCTCGGGTCCGACCAGGCGGCCCAGCGGTTGGCGGGCTTCGAGCGCAGCCCGGGTGGCGTCGGGGTCCGTGCTCTCGGCGATCAGCCGTTGTACCCACGGGCCGTCGACGGTGCCGGGGTTGACCGAGTTGACCCGGATCCCGCGACGGGCCTCGTCGGCGGCCATGGCCTTGGTCAGGCCGAGCACCGCGCCCTTCGACGCCGTGTAGACCGCGCGCTCGACCAGGCCGACGTCGGCAACGACCGAGCAGGTGTTGACGATGGCGCCGCTCCCCGCGGCGCGCATGTAGGGCAGGACCGCAGCGGACAGGTGTGCGGCACCGAAGACGTTGACGGCGAAGACCCGCTCCCAGTCCTCGACCGGCGCATCGACCACGTCACCGACCGCTCCGACGCCCGCGTTGTTGCACAGGACGTCGATGCGTCCGTGCTCGTCGTGGATGCGGCGGGCCTCGCCCCGGCACGCCTGAGGGTCGCGGAGATCGAACCCCCACTCGATGTCGAGCCCCACGACGGTGTCGCCTTCGTGCTCGAACGCCTCGACGATGTGGGTGCCGATGCCACCGGCGGCGCCGGTCACGATCACCACCCGGGATTCCGACGACTCGGTCATGCCGTGATTCTGGCACTCCGGGGCCCCACGGGGAGTCGCTGCGCGATCTACCGTGTCGGCTGATGGCTGCACCACCGACGTCTCCGCCGGATCACGCCGACCCTCCTGGTGCCGCCGTCGTCACCGGCGCTGCGGCGGGGCTCGGCCGGGCGATCGCCCGCCGGCTGGCGTCCGACGGTTTCGCCGTCGCCCTGCTGGACATCGACACCGACGGACTGGCCGAGACCCGGCGGCTGATCGAATCCGACGGCGGAACCGCCCGCTCCTACGGCCTCGACCTGCGGGACCAGGCCGCGATCGAAGAGACGATCCGTCGCGTCGACGCCGAGGTCGGACCCGTCCGAGCGCTGGTCAACGACGCGGCTGTCTTCCCGTCGGGCCCGTTCCTCGACTCGTCCCCCGAGGAGTACGACCGGGTCATCGCCGTCAACCAGCGGGCCTACTTCTTCGCGGCCCAGAGCGCGGGCCGGCTGATGCGAGACCACGGCGGCGGCGCCATCGTGAATCTCGGGTCGATCACCCAGCACGGCGGCTGGGGCGACATGGCGTCCTACGTCGTGACCAAGGGAGCGGCCGCTGCGCTTACGCGCGCCCTGGCCACCGAACTGGGTCAGTACGGGATTCGGGTCAACTGTGTGGCGCCGGGCGCCTTCCCGACGCAGGCCGAGCGCGCTCAGCACGCCGACCACGAGGCCTACGAACGCCGCATCATCGACAGTCAGGCGATGAAGCGCCGGGGCACCGAAGCGGAGCTGGCCGCCGCGGTCTCGTTCCTCATCGGGCTCGAGGCCTCGTTCATCACCGGGCAGACCCTGAACGTCGACGGCGGCTGGATCATGGCCTGACCCGCCAGCGAGCAAACAGGGTGCCTGGCACCGCCCTTGCTCGCTACCGGATCATGGCCTGACGAGGCCGCGCTCCGCTCGTGCCCTTCGTCAACCGTCGTCCGGGATGGTCACGCCGAGGCGACGGATCATCTCGGGTTGTGCGTACTGCATCCGCGTGGGCTCGCGACCGTCGAGCAGCGCCTCGAGATCGTCGACCACCATCCGTCCGATCTCCAGCAGCGCCTCGGGGATGGCCCCGGCCCGGTGGGCGCTCAACACCGCCCCCGCCGCCCGGCGGATGGGATGGGCCGGGTCGAGGGGTTCCTCGGGGAAGACGTCGACGGCCGCTCGGAACCGTCCGTCGACCACCAGCTCGGTCATCGCGTCGAAGTCGACGAGGTGGGCGCGGCTGATCACCGCCAGCACGTTCTGGGGAGCGAGTAGCTCCATGAGGGCACGCGAGACGAGATGGCGGTTGTCCGGCGTGGGCACGGCCAGCACGTACACCACGTCGCTGCGCCGGAAGAGCGTCTCCAGATCGACCGACTCGATGCCACGCTGCCGCAGCTGCTCGACCGGAAGCCACGGGTCATAGGCGAGAAAGGTGCCGCCGAACGGGCGCAGGAGCGGCTCGAGCTCGCGCGACAGACCGCCCGCTCCGAGGAACCCGAAGGTGCGTCCGTGGAACGAGAACGCGCCGACGGTGCCGGCGTGGAGCCATCGCTCGTCGCCGCGCCGGAAGGCGGCGTCGCCCTGGGTCACCAGTCGGGCGGCGTCGAGGCTGAGGGCCAGAGCCATCTCGGCCACCGCCGGACCGAAGGCGGGCGCGCAGCTCCCCAGCGTGAGTCCCCGCTCGAAGCAGGCCGGGTAGTTCAGAGCGGGGTGCTCGTGGCCGCCGGCCACCTCGAGGACGTGGCGCAGCGACGGCCCCGCCCCGGCGATGGCCGACGGCCCGTAGTGCCAGGTGCCGAAAACCACGGCGGTGGCGTCGCGGAGCGCCGACTCGAACCGGTCCTGGGGCATCGGCCCGTCCCGGCCCCAGATCACCTCGGCGCCCCGGTGCCCCGAGATGCCCGGTCCCAAAAAACTCAAGATGATCCGAACGGGGGGAAGATAAGGTGCCCAATCGGTGGTGTCAACTTTTTCGGACGAGATTTCCTATTTGTCCCAAAAGGGCAGACACCATTGGTCACTGAGTCGCATTTCAAGTGCGTGCGCCGAATCGACGTGACCGCCAACGCGACTTTGTCGAAACTCAAAACCGCATCACTTCGCCAGTGATACTTTAACCGCTTTAGCGACCGGCATTAAGTAGACGCAGCGCTCGTCTTGCTGAGAGAGTCCTGGGGGGTCCTGGGGTCGCTCTTGACGAAAGCGATTGAGGAACTCTACTTCTGTGTAGCTCCCGGGCGCCCGGGAATATGTGGTAAGTCGATCGATTGCCATTTCGCATCTCGTTGCGATTAGGTTTTTCATCCACACAGGCGGGCTTCGGCCGACACTCCAATCAGAAGGTTGGCCGCTCGTCTTTATGTCGACTATCGACGATCAGCAAAAATCGGGGATTCACCACCAAGACCGAAACAACGCACAGGCGGATCGGGCATCTGCGCCCCGTTGTCACTGGTGCCGATCTGAATGCATCGCATTCAATTCTAAACGACGTTGGTCTGAATAGGGACAAGGCTCAGAAGTAGAGGCGAGTGCCACCAAACCGTCGAAAAGGCTGCCACAACGGACGCTCTTTGTGTCGACGAGTTGACGGTGCATGTGGCTCGTTTTAAGATTTCACATACTGATGTGCCCCGTCAGTGTCGGGTGAGTCCCGCCCCGGATTCCACCCGTTGCCGAGTGTGACCACCTGCCCCGGTCACCTCGGCTTTTTTATGCGCGGTTAGCTGGCTGACCACCCTTGTCGCTATCTCAAATGAGACCGCCCAACGCTTTTTCGATCATTTCACGATTCGCAAGTCCCTCAAGCCACTCTTCTGGGATTCCAGCTGTGCCCCAGTAAGCACCAGCCAGCTGTCCGCACACGGCGCCAGTCGTGTCGGAATCGTCACCAAGATTAACCGAGTTAAGGACCGCCTCGCGAAAATCGTGGGCGTTGTGGAAGGCCCATAACGCAGCTTCCAGGCTTTTGACGACGTAGCCGCTCCCTTTGATGTTGGGAGGTTCGTTGTTGCGGAAACTACCTGCAGCAACTGCGTCCACTTCGGAATGCAACGGTTCTAACTCCCTCAACCGCTGCAGAGCTTCCCATGTCGGTGATAACACTTCTTCACGATCAAGACCTTGCATCAGTCCGGCTAAAACAATCGCCATGTAGCGGCACGCGGAGAGGCATTGCGGGCTGGCATGCGTTGGAAGACTCGATTCGGCCGCCAACTTGGTGAATCGGTCGATCTGGTTGAATGCATCGAGGAAATGAATCGGCACTGGTGCCAATCTCATGATCGAGCCATTCCCGCTCGCCCGCGGAGACGAATCACCTGAAGCGTTTGCATCGCCAGTTCTTTCAAACCGGCGCAGTGCGGCAACCGTTGTATTACCGATATCAAAACAGGTTCCATTGACCGAATAGGCTCCTGTACGCCACCAAGCGACATAGCCTTTTGCCTGATCGTTGAGATCCCAGCCAACCGTGGCAATGCTGTCGGCCAGTGCCAGTGCCATGCTCGTATCGTCCGTCCACTCGCCAGGTGCAAGGCCGTGAGGACCACCGGCACGATAATCGTTAACAGGCTCAAACGTGCCCGGGGGTTGAAACTCGATCGCGGCACCGAGTGCGTCACCGATTGCCAGGCCGTACAGGCAGCCGCGTTGTCGATCAACTGTCGTCATCGTTCATCTCGTCGGAGTGATCACGTTAACTTTCACTGTGCAAAAACATCGCGAAACGGACCAAGATATCTTCTGTTTGGTGACCAATCTGTGATCGCAAAAACAATATCGGAGAACGCACCCCTGAAATCGGTCTCTAGAGCCTCTCGAAAATCGGCAGCTGTGCTGTGCGGATCATTCCCGAAAGCGCCGCAACCCCAGGCTCCGAGCACCAACGCGCGGTAGCCGTACGCTCTTGCAATGGCGAGAACCCGATATATCCGTCTGGAGAGCCGGCCCGCCGGCGGAATCCGGGCGGATACCACCGCATCAGACCAACGTTTTTCGGTGCAAGCCGCCAGCCCGCTTCGACGCTCCGGTCGATGAAGCCGGAGCGCCTAATTCTGGCTGCGATTCGGCGCGTCGGTGTGTCAGACGTTCAGACACCGACGCGAGTTAGCCGAAATTCTTCGTGCGGGCGGTCGATGCCGGTCGATGCAACCGCCGCACGAAAAGATGCCAAGCTACAAGGCGTTAAAGGCGGCTAATGCACCCTTGATGAGCAACGCTTTCGGTTCCCGCTGACGCAGTCCTCGTTGTTCACCGCCGCTTCCAGACGAGATTAATGTCCGGCATGGATTCGTCACCTTGTTTCCGACCGGAAACGACCATTTCAAACTCGGAATTGTCTTTCGGAACAATCGTCACCGTCTCTGCAACGGTGCGTCCGGCTGCGTCAGAGCCGGTCGATTCCCACGCAACACCCTTCCCCTTCGTGATCACCTTGGATCGGAAGTACTTCCCATCGGAATGGAACGCCCATCCTAAGAGCTGTTGGTCCTTGGCATCCCAAGCATTCATGCCCTTCGTCTTATAAACGGCGGTTCCATTGGCGATGATACTCATCTCGGATGCAACAAAATTGTTATTCAACGACCAATCCCAGCTTGGCGACGAACTTGATGTCCTGGCCATTTACTTGCGCGGTCGATTCCCACTCTCCAATCAGAAACTCGAGTGTCTTAAGTCGCTCTTGGCTGTAGGCAGGCGACTGGATCAATGCGATAAGCAGAATTAGCGGAAGAAGGCGTACTGACATTGGTGACTCTCCAGTTTGTCGATCAGGATGAGCAATCTCTTTGTGCCAGACAGGGTATGGCTGAATCATTCAAGCGTCAAGCAAAAGTAAGCCGCCTCCCCACGGCCTAGCCACCTAGCCTCAAGTGACCACACCGCCCCCCGCTCTTCTTCGGGGCAGAGGGCGCATTCTCGTTGTGAATCGCGCCGTGCTGAAAGGGGCTGGACGTAAGGGCTTCATCGCAAATCACCACGATTCTTCAGTGCAAAGCACTAAGCAGTTTTGCTGGAATGATCAGGGCTTAAGCAATCAGCCGCAACGCGTTAGCGTTCGGTTTTCGCGGACCGTGGGCTAACGCCCAGCGGCTGATTAACCCACGAAATCCGTGGCAACATGCTTAGCCCGCGACACCTGAGGTGACGATTAACGCTTCTCGACTGTGGCTACGCCAAAGGGCCCGTCACTTTCTCGTAGTGCTCAGCGCGTATTCGAGACTTAGATGCGTCTTCCCGGAATTCGGGTCCGAGATTTCAAGAAGACTGCAGCGAAGCGATTTGGCGAACTCCACGTTGTCGATGCAACCGAAAGCAAATAAGGGAGATGTACCGAATGCTGTCAAGGTCACAGATCGTACCGTTGATCCAAACAGCCGAGTGTTATGAGCTCTGCCCGCTGCTTGACTCCCACGGGTGCAGTTTCGTCGGGTAGTTGAGGTTCACTCAAACGATGATGAACCAGTTATATCCTGACACAGCCAACCGTTCCTCAGTCGATCACTTCACACGCATCATCTCTGTCATCCGCTTATTGCAAATCGACGGCTTGGCGAAGCCGCAATGGCAGGCCCCAAGAAAGATGGAAAGAAATAACTTTTGAACCGCGTTCAAGGCCCCCCAGGCACTTTCCCATTTCTATCTGTTCCATCTGTAAGCACCAGTGTGGGGGTATCGCAACTTCTTGTCGAAGCACAACCATAGAGTGACGCTTCACCAAGGAGCTTCGATCGTCACTCGTTAAGGATCCTCTCAGGTAACACCCATGCGATTCATTTCCGCCATCATCTTACTTTTCTTCCTTGCCTCCATTGCCCACACTGAGTCGCCCCAATGGAACCAGTGGCGTGGGCCGGAGCGAAACGGTAATTGGTCCGGCAGACTGCCGAGGATTTGACAAAGCTCCAGCTCGCATGGGAAACAGCTTTAGAGGTTTCCTACAGCGGCCCAATTACCGACGGCGAAGTCGTCTACACCACCGAAACCGTCGACGAAACCTTCGAGCGAGTTACGGCGTTTGATCTAGGCAATGGCCAAGTTCGTTGGACGCAGCAATGGGAAGGTGCGATCACCGTGCCGGGTTACGCAAGGGCGAACGGCTCATGGATCAAGTCAACGCCCGCGTTGGGCGAGAATTCGTTCGTGGTACTTGGAATGCGTGACGTAGTCGTTTGTCTGGAACCCGACGACGGCGAGATTCGCTGGAAAGCGGACCTGGCCGAAAGGTTTGGCGCACGAAGGCCGCCATTTGGTGGAGTCTGTTCACCCATCATCGACAATGGGGCTGTTTATGTGATGGCCGGCGGAGCGACGGTCAAGCTCTCGCTCGCCGACGGCTCGACGATTTGGAAAACGCTGGACGATGAAGGTGATGAAGATGACGCGTTGAGCAGCCCGGTCATCCAAACGATCGATGGTCTGCGGCAACTGGTCGTTCAGACACGGACCCGCCTCTGCGGTGTCAACCTCGATTCCGGCACACTGTTGTGGTCCAATCGAATCGAAGCCTATCGCAATTCCAATGTGCTGACGCCAACGGTGGTCGGTGACTATGTCTACACGGCGGCGACCCGTGGACAGTCGCAGTGTTTCAAAGTTGCCAAAGATGGTCCGCGGTGGAAGTCGAAGGAAGTCTGGAATCAGAGGACGCAAGCCTACATGTCTTCACCTGTAACCGATGGGGAAAGCATTTTCGTACACTCTAGCAACGGGCGTTTGACGGCGTTGGATTTTGCAACAGGCGACATTCTTTGGACAGGTACACCCATGGGCAAGTACCAGAGTCTCGTCCGCAACAAGGATGTCATTCTTGCGCTTACCGACGAAGGTGAGCTCTTGTCGGTTGCGCCTGTCCGAGACGCATTAACGATTACAAGTCGCCGAAGGGTCGCTGTCGACTCCTGGGCGTATTTGGGTGTTTTTGATGGAGGCTTGCTGGTCCGTGATCTGAAGGCATTGAAAGTCTTTCGGTACGAGAAATGATCCGCTAGCAAAAGGCCGGTCGCCCGAAGGATTGATGATTGCGATTTCTTGCGGTTTGGGGATGAACTTTTCTCCGTCGAGAACAAGCAAGAAGCCCCAAAGACTTGTCCCAAGCTGTGCCGACCATGTGTGGTCAAAAAACTGAAACGAGCACTTTAGCCAACAATTTGCGAGTATGCATCGCTTGGCAGGTCCAGGTTTTCGGTCGAGTTGAATGCCAATATTCGACACCGGCGGTGAAAAACCAGGTAAACCCGAGGATGGGCGCAGCAGTCTCCAGGCCGATTGTTACTCAATCGGCTTGGTGAGCCGTGAGAGATTGCCGAGTTCAGGCCGCGCGTCGATACGATCGCAGCAAGCCGCCGAGACGCTCGGTCGTTTCGATCTCGGCGTTGATGTCCGGCGGACGCTCCATCGGAACGATCAACTTGTTACCCAAGCCCTGCTGACAACGCGCCGTGTGATAATGATCAAGGTACTCCCGAACTGCGTTGCGCATGGCCTTTTCACCAAACAATATCAGTTTGTTCAAGCACTCGGACTTCAGCGATCCAAAGAATCGCTCAAGGTGCGCATTCATGTTAGGTGCTCGCGGCGGTAAGCGGACCGGCTTCCCGCCTTCGTTTTTCAGGAACGCACGAAACGTCTGACAAAACTTCGTGTCACGGTCCATGATCAGAGTATTGCTTGCCATTCAAAAAGCCATCTTCATGGTTGGTTAACTCACGGGCCATGTTTTTCATCCACGCCTCGTGCGGGTTGGTCGTGCAGCCGGCGAAGTAGACGCGGCGAGTCTTCAACTCCATGACGAACAGAAGGTAAAAAGTTGCAAGGCCGTTCTTCGTCCAGACCTCCACCGTAGTGAAGTCGATCGCGGCCATCACATCCCAGTGGGCTTTCAGAAACGTCTCCCACGATCCTGTGAGTTTGCGTGTTGGTGCCGGCTCGATTCCGTGTGCTTTGAGGATGTTGGCAACTGTCGTGTCGCTGATTTTATAGCCAACTTTGGCAAGTTCCCCTTGGATGCGATCATAGCCCCAGGTCGGATTCTCTTTGGCGAACTTCACAGTTAGGTCGACGATCACCTGACGGATGCGTGGCCGCCCCGGACTCTTCTTCTTGCGATCAGAGTAATCCCACTTCTGTGCGACGAGTTGACGATGCCAGCGGAGAATGGTGTCTGGCGTGAACAACGAGCCGACTTCATTGAGTGCCTTGCGGCCGATCGCTTGGCCCTTCACCGCCAAGCGGCGGCGCTGCTCGTCTGTCAATAGGATTCGTTTCTTACCGATGTGACCTTTCAATACCGCAAGCTCAGTTTGCAAGTACTCAATCCGCTGTTGCTGCTCTCGATTGACCCAACTGGCGAGGATCAGAAGAAACAACTGCCAAGGCTGGAGAATGAATTGCATCGGCGTCTCGGTGATCGAGAAAACCCGAGACGATCCTTGAGGCTAACCGATAAGTAAATCAGCGCGGCCAAACTCGACACGGTCGGACGCCAATGCTGTTCCAGAATTACTGATTGCGGAAACCTTGCCGGCGCCAATTGGACTTCGATCTCAGCCGAGATGCTCGGCATGCATGCTCAGTAAGACTCGCTTTTCATGGCTTCTGAACGTCGGCTGAGTATTTTGACCAGACGGGTCGGAGTCGAGGCCATGGACGTGCTTGACGTTGAATTCGGCTTGCCCTTCAAAAAGTTGGCAAGTGCGGAAGTCGCTAACTGCGAGATTGTTTTTGGTAGACCCGGACCGGCAGCTATCTTCCCAAGCTCCTGCGGCGTGGATTAAACCACCATTGAACGCCGCTTAAATGCATTTGGGGCCACGCAAGTCCGCTTTCCAGGAGTCCCGGCCACGATGCTTGGGGATGCGAACTTTTGGTCGCAGAAGCTCGCGCCAATCAACAAACCGCTGCCGACGACAATCACCGCACGGCGAACACTCACCGTTTGACGCAACTCGACATCTGGATCGTCGAGGTAGGCAGGCATGATGATTCCAGAGCGTTCCAATCATCGCGTTGGCTCGGCATCTGGCCGGATAGATTCAGATGGCACGTCATAAGGCCGAGCCTACCTCATTTACAACCTGACGTTTAACGCCTGCCTATGCGACGAACTTCGCCATCGAAGGTCGGCACCGAGAGGACGAACGGATCTGTCTTATAGCAAAGAGCTTGCTCTTCCAGGATGCCGATAGCGATCGCTTCGCCCATGCGCAGACTGTCGTAGTAGTCGGAATAGTAATGGACCCCTGCCATATTTCGACCGATCGAGATATTGGCGGCTAGCTTGTTCAACTCTCCTTCCAGAGTTAGATACGAGCCATCCGTGACATCAGTCAGAGCATTCATGGAGCCGTCCGGAACAAACGAGACCGGGGCGTCCCCGTTCTGGAAAGTCGAAAACAGAATGTCACTGCCGCGACGAACGAGTACTGCGCTGGTGTCGAAGTAGGCTTTTAGCATCGTCACGCAGGCGCCTGCCACGGTCGCATGCCCGGCGCCGTAGGCTGGATGCATCGGCGAGCCCTCTTGGAAAGCCATCGGCAAGAGTTTGGTGCCCGACGCATTATGTGCACGAATGGCGTCGACCGTATCTAGGATTTCGCCTTCCAGCTGTAAGAACCCACCGCCTAGGGAAGGGAAGTCTGATTCGATCTGGCTCGCTTTCTCGATTCGTCCCGACAGTGCCTCAGGACGTAGCCTGCAGTGCACATTGAACTTCTGGTAACGGACAGCCTTGAGAGCGCAGTGTGGCCACTTCGGTCACCAGGGTCAGGACATGCGGGCCACCCCAGAGCGCGAAACCAGCTGCTTCGCGTTCGTGGGTTTCCCAAGTGCGTGTAAGAAATTCGGCCTCAGGATTGAAGCTGTTCAAATACAAGGAGCCACTGCCGGAGAGGTTGTCAAAACCGGGATCTGTGGGTGCGCCCATCCCGAGAAGGATCAGGCAGGCGTTCAGGTAGGCTTCGTAAAGAGCGTCGTAATGTACGTAGGTAGCCAAGTCCCGGGGAGTGGAGATGAATCGCCTGGTAACAGGCGGGGGGCCGTAAATAGCCGATTCATTCCCGATTTGTGGGGCTGTGCCGTTCTGTACGTTCAGCCAGTCATTCCAATCGGTCATGAAATCGGTGCCCGCCATGGCAACGGGAACACGTTGATCGATACCTAATGCACCGTATTGAACGATTCCATTCTTAGCGTCGCCATCTCCAGCAACACTCTTGTTGCCCAACAACATCAACTGAGAAAGGTAGGGTCCCTGCTCAACACCTGGGGAAGAGCCCCGGAATGCAGTTTGGGCAGTGATATTGCCGTTGACGTTTTTTCGAGAGCGACCGTCACTACCAGTGATGTCGTAACTGATATTGTTAAGCCTGCTGATCGATGCGGCGATCTGAGCACTACCCGATGTGTCATTAAACTCGGACAGCGGCACGTCGCGCAACAACGCGAGTTCATAAACCTCGGCCATCTCATAAGCCAGTTCGCTGGAACCGAGCGCAGGCGCCGGCGCCATGGTCACTGCCTGCGAGTCAGGTCCCTGCAAGTCGTAGACAAGCCCCGCGGTGGGTGCTTCCCACGCCCTCGCCTTGTTTTCAGCGGATGGAACAGAAGTAGTAAAAGCGTCGATATAGCCGTTGTCGACGGCAGCACGAAACGCCTTGAAGTCGTTTGCATTCTGAATCAGTCCATTACCGCTATTGTGCTGCAGGCCTTTGGTAAAGCTCATTGCAAAATTCAAACTGGCATACCGCAGTTCATCGCCATTGCTCTGATGTAGAGGGTGTTCGCGGTCATATGCCATTTGGCTCGCGGATTCGCGTATTTCCTTCGCTTCCTGATGTCGATCATTCGTCATTGCTTCGTCCCCACGTTGATGTTGCTTGGATTATCCCAGGCAGATGCCAATAATTCTGAGCCCTATTGGCCGGTCGAGCAACGATGATGCCAACTATTTCGTAATTATTTCATGCATTTTAATTTCAACCGTTGGCCTACGATTTGTGAACGCCAAAGCTCGCACTGCGTTTCCAGTGGCTACGGATTCCGTAGGCTGCCAGGCCATTCCGCGGGATATGCCGCGAAGTAACAACCGTCACTCCATGCTTGCCTCCACGGCCAAACGAGTGGAATGATTCAAGAGCCGGGGTGTGGTTGATCATCGCGCCGCGCATCTGACCCAGGAGGCGTGTCCTGAGCGTCGAAAAGCGGTTTCCCAAACTGCG